>JAABST010000096.1 GCA_011390275.1 Geitlerinema sp. S16 | reverse complement strand
ACCCAACAAAAAACAAAAGGGGCTGAAACCCTTACTGAATAAAGGCTACAAATTTAATTGATGACAGCCCCTAGCTCCATCTCAGGCCAAACCGTGAATTCAATAAAATTGTTAATTCTTCGCGATTAACGATTACAGGACTGACGCTAATTGTCTAGAAGCACGTGATACCGTAGGCGCATTGCCATGATGTCCCGACACATTTCGGTGATTCGCGTCAGTCCTGGATTCAAAGATTGATTTCACCGAAAACAGCCGTTTGCTTCTCACCTCAAGTCACCTACGCCTATGCCTTCTTACACGCGAAAAGTTCGCAGTCGCGCTTCAGTCTGGTTTGAGCGTGTTCTCACCGCGATCGCCGCTGCCGATCTCGGTCTTGTCTTTTTCGATTTGAGCTACATTCCCTGGCGCGATTTCTACGTCCTCAAAGCACCCGCTGCGCTGCACGAAACCTACGATCAGCTCAAAGGCATTGAACCCTATCGAGACACTCAGCAATATATCGATCGTGTGAATGACCTAAAAACCCAGGTCGCGCTAACCGGGATTGAATCCCCACAGGTCGAAATGATCTTGGCGGATTTGCGCCAGCGCAGCATCGATATGATCGATGAAAATCCGTTTCAGCTCGCGAATAAAACGGGAAATCTTGAACGCATCAAAAACGAAGTGCGTTCCTATATCAACAATGAATCCGCCAAGGACTCATTCCAGATACTTTGGTCACAGGACTATTTAAAACAAAATTGGGAAACCTCCATTACGTTTTACGATCGGGAGTTGCTACCCAATTTCCAGACCAATTACTTTCGTCAAATTGGTGAGAATAGTGAATTTATTAATCATTTTTGGCGGATTGATCTAATTTTCATCGCCTTTTTTGGTGTGGAATATCTTACACGCACTTGGACGATTTCACGCCGGGTGGGCATTGGTTGGCGTGAAGCCATGCTGTGGCGTTGGTTTGATTTATTCTTGCTGTTACCGGCGTTTCGCTGGCTGCGCGTTATTCCGGTCGCCGTTCGGCTCGATCGCGCCGAAATTCTCGACCTGTCCCCAATCCGTCGTCAAGCCAGTGATTTTGTGATTGCCAGCGTTGCGGGTGAAATCACGGAAACGGTTGTTATCCAAGTGCTTGATCAGTTTCAAATGTCCATCCGACAGGACGCGATTATCAGTATCTTGAAAAATATTGAGAAACAGCAGGATTCTTATGTTGATTTAAATAATGTTGATGAAGTCAGCGAACTCTCCAAACGTTTGATTAATGTCAGCGTATACGACGTTTTGCCCAAGATTCGCCCGGATCTCGAAGCTCTTTTACATCACACTATTTTTAGCACGGTAGAATCACTCCCCGCCTATCAAAGCGTTAAATTTTTACCGGGTATGCAGGAGTTACCCAAGCGGCTATCGCAGGAGGTTGCAACCCAATTTGTGGGGGCGCTATACGACGGAATTGTTGGCGCGATCGAAGATCCGATCGGGGCTGAGTTAACCCAAAATCTTACCCAAAATTTTGCCGCTGCCCTCAAACTTGAAGTCGAAAAACCCAGCAATCTCAGCGAGATTGAAGATTTACTGATTGCCTTTTTAGAAGAGGCCAAAATCAACTATGTTCGCCGTTCCAATACCAATGATGTCGAGCTGGTTGTGCAGGAAACGAAACGCCTGCGTGAAGCTGCCGAGCGGCGACCATAATGTTCGCGTCTGCTCGCGGTCTGCTCCGATACGATTAAGCCTACGAAGCTGAAACCCATGAATAAGTTTGAACAAGCCCAAGCTGCCTACGCCACATTTCTTGACGGTATCTCTAGCCTCTCCCTGGCAACCTGTAGCGCTGATGGTATCCCGAATGCGAGCTATGCTCCTTTCGTGACCGACAACGATCGCAACTTCTACGTCTACATCAGCGGTCTCTCGACCCACACGCAAAACCTGGCCGCCACCGGCAAGGCTAGCATTATGGCGATCGAAGATGAAGCTAAAGCCGCGCAACTGTTCGCACGGGCGCGGTTGACGTTTGAGTGTACGGCGCGGGAGCTGGATCGCGAGACGCCGCACTGGGAGGCGATCGCCGATCGTTTTGCCGATCGTTTTGGCAAAATTATCGATGTTTTTCGTCCCCTTGCTGATTTCCGCATCGTGCAGCTCGTACCGTCATCGGGTCGTTTCGTGATCGGTTTTGGCGCGGCCTATGATGTTAGCGGCGATCATCTCGATCGGTTGGTTCAGGTTACGGGCGAGGGCAAGGGACACGGAGGTTAGATGGCAGGGCAAATGCACACTCTAATTCTGCGCTTATTTCTGTGGAAATGTGGGGAAGTTGCCGTGATGATGTTCGTGTTTGATCGGTAATTGAGTTTCGGCGGTTAGGTCTTCTTTGGGGGTGAGGTCTGGGCGATCGGGGCGGTGTCTTTACACGTTTAAATTAGCCCAGATCTTGCGAGGAGTCGATCGCTCCAGGCTTTGGCGGTTTGCAGGACGGTTTCGCGTTCGGTTTCGTCTGTCCAGATGTGTTCCCAGGCGAAGAGCCAGCGGGTGATCAGTCGTTGGAGGTCGCGGAGTTCGATCGCGATTTCGAGGGACACATCGGGGGCTGCCCAGTCGATGAAGAAGCGGGTTTCGCGCAGTAAAAAAATCACGGATTTACTGTTATCAGGATCGCAACCGAAGGATCGAACTCTGGCAAGATTTGCGGCAATTCCGCCGAGTTGGATGTTTGAGGGGTCTTGTTTGTAGCGGGTTTTCTTAGTCAGGAAGAAGGACAACTCATTCCCATGCTCTGTGTGGGGGGAGCATCTCATTAATGCAATGAGTATAAATGCGGATGGACAGGGAATGGAGAATAGAGGGGTAGAAAGAGGTA
>JAABST010000095.1 GCA_011390275.1 Geitlerinema sp. S16 | reverse complement strand
GTCAATGATGGTCATGGTCGCATTGAGATTCGTCGTCACTGGCTTCTCGGCTCAGTTGAGCACCTCGACGGTGCGTCCCGCTGGGCGGGGTTGAAGCGGGTCGGCATGGTCGAAGCTGAACGCCGCATCCCCGGTCAGCAACACAGCTTCGAGCGACGCTACTACCTTCTGAGTCTCGATGGTGGCGTCGAGCGCTTTGCCCATGCGGTACGTGCTCATTGGGGCATCGAGAATCAGGTTCACTGGATGCTCGATGTGGCCTTCCACGAAGATGACTGTCGAGTTCGCAAACACCATGCGCCCGAAAATCTCGCCTTGATTCGGCATCTGGCGCTCAATCTCTTGAGGCGTGACTCTTCGACCAAAGCAGGGATCAAAGCTAAGCGTCTCAAGGCCGGATGGGATGACCGTTTCCTACTCTCATTGTTCACCTCCTGAGTATGCGTTTGCCCTGCATCCACACTCAGGGCAAACGCATACTCCCCATTTTTCGCAACACGAGCCAGAAATTATTGCCTTGTTGCGAAAGTCTGGACATGGTTTGAGCGGCTCAATCGCTACAGCCCTGATTCTCTCGTTCGGGCAAAATTAGTATGCGTTTGCCCTGTAAAAAAAGTGCAGGCGTTGCGTTCTCTAATGTGATCTTTTAATCTCAAATGAGCAGGGATATTCAATTCATCTCGAAGATCACTGTTCACGATTAATCATTACTTGAGCAAACTAACGCATAACGATGCAAGCCATCATTATTGGTAATTCCGGCGCAGGGAAAACGACACTGGCTCGACAGCTTTTAAGCGATGTATCCTCGGACGATCGCAACGATCACGCCATCCTCAATCTCGACTCGATCGCCTGGGATGAACCGGTCGATGGTCAGGTCAGACGGCGATCCTTTGACGATAGTTTTGCGGAAATGAATCGGTTTATTCGTCAATCTAAACATTGGGCGATCGAGGGCTGTTACGGCGAGCTAATCGAAGCCATAATGCCGAAGGCAACGGTTTTATATTGGCTTGATCCGCCGCTTGAAACTTGCCTCGATCGCTGTCGTCATCGCGCTTGGGAACCCGATAAATTCGCCACGCTGGACGAACAAAATGTAGCCTTGGCCTATCTACTCGAATGGGTCGCGACCTATGAGAATCGGGATGATGAATTTGGCCGCGCCTATCATTCAAGGCTGTTCAATCAATTTACGCGTGAAAAGCACCGGCTCGTTAATTAAGGTGATTAATCAAACATAAATTTGTTAAGCACAATTTTTTCAAAAATTAATTACCGAGCGCAGTTATCATCCGTTCTCTATTGTTTAAATGGCTTCTTCTTGAGTCTCAATAGTCTCGCAATGTCCCTCTCCAACGTGACCGAGTCCGGCGATGAGTGCTTCGAGTTGCGTAACCTCTTCTGGCGATAGCTGTTCGGACATGGTTGCCGGGGTCACGACAACGGAGTCACCGTCGGCTAAAGCGGCGAAGCGATCAAAACCAAAACCCTTGGTGTTAATTTCCTCGCTGGCGGGAACGCTACCATCGCCAAAAATATGGTCGAAATGTAGCGTGATTTCCAGATCGCCCGGTGCGTCGGGTTCGACGAAGCCTTTGCGAATATCGCCGATGTATTCACCGCAGGTGTAGGCGGCATCGGGCGCGAACGCGAGATCAAAATTGAGGCTGCGATCGTCTTTGGTTGCTGTGCCCACGAGGGTCAGAGAAGGCTGATCTTCACTGGGGGCAAAAGACCACTGAATCCCGTTGTAGTGTCCGCTGGGAACGGTAACAGTTCCGAGTGGGATCGGCTCGGCGGTTTCATCGCCAGCAGCGAGATCAATCCCCTGGGGCGCGATCGCCTCGCCGGGAGCATCGCCTTGCAGCGGCACGACTTCACCGAGACTGACATTAACCTGATCAAAGGCGATCGCCCAGCCATCTTTTGAGGTGAACCCTTCTCTGACGAAATCTTCGCCATTGGCCGCGATCGTCAGTTGTCCGGTGGTCGCTGCTGCGTCTGGGCTGGCATCCGGCGCGGGAGCTTCGCTGGTTTCGGGGCTGGCGCAACTACTGAGGCCGAGGGCGGTGATACAGCTAAAAAGGAAGAACGAGCGTTGTGGAGCGGCTAAAATTTGAGAAAACGTTGGCATTATGGTTGTTTCCTGACCAAAAGAATAGGTATTCAGCTTAGACAGATCGCCTCAAGATCGACAAGGTTAGATTGGCTCGGTATTGATTCAGATTGCTTCAGATTGGCTTGGTATTGCTTCAGATTGACTAAAAAACGAGACATGTTGACTCTGTTCTGCTGGCTCAAAGACCGCATTTCGACTCCGCTCAACGCTCTCAGTCTGTTCTGAAAATGATTGAACTGGCCATACTACTGCATCCGATCGATGGTGCGATATTGAATCGCCTCCGCGACGTGGGTGGCTTCGATGTGGTCACATCCGGCCAAATCGGCGATCGTCCGGGACACCTTCAGGATTCGATCAGTTGCCCGCGCCGACAGCCCCATTTTGCGAATCGCCGCTTCGATCATGGCCTGCGAGCTGGCATCAAGTTGACACCACTGGCGTAAATGACTGCTTTTCATCGCAGCATTACACCGCACCGGCTCACCACGAAACCGAACCGAGGCGCGATCGCGACCCTGCTGCACGCGATCGCGCACATGCACCGAAGCCTCGCCCGTTGACTGCTGGGTGATCTCCTCCGGCTTCAACCGCCCGACCATCACCTGCAAATCAATGCGATCCATCAATGGCCCCGACAGCCGCGACCAATATTGCTCGCGTTGGCGCGGTGAACAGGAGCAAGCTTGAATCGTGTCGCCAAAATAGCCGCAGGGGCAGGGGTTGGTGCTGGCGATCAGGGTGAACTG
>JAABST010000094.1 GCA_011390275.1 Geitlerinema sp. S16 | reverse complement strand
GGTGAGAAAGGCGATCGCGGCGCTAAAGGCGAACGCGGTGCAAAGGGTGAGAAAGGCGATCGCGGTGCGAAAGGCGATCGCGGTGCAAAGGGTGAGAAAGGTAAACGCGGCTATACCGGCGCTCGCGGTGCAACCGGCGCTCGTGGTGCAACCGGCGCTCGTGGTGCAACCGGCGCTCGTGGTGCAACCGGCGCTCGTGGTGCAACCGGCGCTCGCGGCATTCGTGGTTTACCAGGTAAAGACGTTGATCAAAGTCTCGTGAATAAAATTCTGGCTATTTTGGCACAACTGCTGCCACTGCTACAGGTCTTCGATCGCCTCGATCGCCTACAAGACATCCTCGATCTGATCAAAACAATCTTAGAAATTCTGGACATGCTACGACCAGATCCAGACGCGCCCCCTGATGACTGTGCTACTGAATGCCGGTGGAGACAAGATCAAATCGACGCGATCACGGTTGAAGCGACAGAGTTACACACGGCGGTTTTTGCGGGTATTGAGGATTCAAGCGTCAGCCCGACCTATGGCCTAAGAAAGCTGTTGATTGATGGGTTTGAAGTCGAAGATCGCAACGGCAATACCATTCAAATTGACGGAACATACACCGATGTAAAAGAGATCCGAGCAGACGTAGAAACCATCAAAAACAACGCGCCCGTCTACGGTGTCCCCATTCACACCTATCACGATCGGGTTCAGTTCAAACCGCAAATCGTTTTACTGTTTCGCCAGCGGGTTCGGAGCGACTGGCTTGATCGCCCGATCGAATCCCAGTTTGGTTTTAGAATTACGCAAAACCTCGGTGATATTTGCTTTCTGGCCGATCGCATCGATTTTCTGTTCGATAAAGATTACACAATCGATCGCGGTGAATATAAGTGTTCATACTGGGAACCAGATCGAGGTTATCGAATGAATTGTCTGGTATCCGATCCGTCGGAGGCCGAACGTGTCTTCGCTGACATTTTATCGATTCAAGATCATTCGTTCAATTACGATCGTTTCTCAGTCAGTGAAAAACCATACAAAGAATTTAATTCCGACCCTGACAATGGTAGACGCGAGCGGCCACGTGGCGAGGTGCATTTTCTTTACGCCGAACTGAAAATCTGGCAACAGCCGGACGTTATTCTGGTAGACCGTAGCGGGCGGCGCAAGGATATCTTGAACGATGAGACCTGTTAGTAACCGTGATAACTGTCCGCACAGACGCAGCACTCAAAAGTTTGCCCGGAAACTTTAAACTTTCCTCGGAGACCGTGGGGTGTTGCAGTATCGATGCTGACACCTATAACGAATGCTGCGAACTGATTTGATAGTGATGAACTTTCATTTATCTCTAATATGTCAACACGCAAGTATGGTGTGACCTATACGAACAGCGCCGGAAACACCGTCTTTAAATGGTTCCTTGGCAAGGTCGATGTTTACGACGCACTTTTCGCACTGCTAGGTCTTGATACGACTATCAGCGCGGCGGCGTCCTCTGATCATCGTAAAACTAGCCATGATCCGGACTTTTGCCGTATTGCGGTCAAGCTGGTCTTGCCTAGCGGCCTATCCGCCGGTCGTCGTCTCGTCTACGTCGCTCGCGATGAGGTTGAGGAGGTACTAGGCGGCTCTCTCAATGGATTGCCGTGGGGTCTAGGCGCTGAAACGATCGAGTCTGCCTATGTACCGCGTAACCTGGCTTACTCTTAATGATCGCGGTTGATATCGCAGTCGTTGCCGGATCGCTCGCGATTTTGGCAATGGCGATCGGCGTGATTCGACAAGTCCTGAATGCGATGCTCGAATTGGAGCGGAATCTATCCCGCCTGCGATCACTGCTACAACAGCTTGCCATTCGCATCACTGGGGTTGAGCGGTATCTCGAAAGAAATACCGATTTTCTTGGTGTGACGGGCGATACGGGCTTACCTGATATCTCCTGATGCTACCAAGCGATTACACTTGGCCGATCGGCCTTTCTGATCCGGCTCGCTGGCAAGTTATCGACACTCGATCGTTATCTTCGGCTGGAGAATTAGCCGCGATTGACGGGCAAGCTGACTCAAACATTCTCGCGATCGAGGTCAACAGCACAGACGATCCGACCTGGTATCGCGCCGGGTGGTGTGCGATCGAACTGCCAAACTTTACCGGCGGATCGGCGGCACGATGTGAGATTGCCTCATTCAAGCTTGCTCTAAATCGCTCCAATCTTATCCAGTTCCCAGACCCTATGTATGGCGGTGCATATACCGTCCTATACTCGGTTTCATTCGTCCCCTGGCTGCGATCGGCCAATTTGACGATCGCGCAATTCGTCTAACTCCCTGATCCGGGCTACGTTGGGAGTGCAAAAATGTACTACTCGATCGCATTCGTCCGATGGCTGCGATCGGCTACCGTCCGGATTTGGGAGTTCAACCCCTAACCATTGCTCTCACAGGAGATATAAATGCTATTCGCAAACGCACCCCTAGCAGACTCGATCGCGGACTATCTAGATACTGTCGATCCGAAACTCGAAACACTCGCATACCTCTGTAATGAGGCTTTGCGCCGTGCAGAAAACGACCCGATCGCGAATCCCACGAGTTCCAACCGTGTCAACGCGACGGAAAATGACGCGGGCGTCAAGTCGTACTCTGTGCAGTTTCCGACCGTTTTATCTGGCAACACAACGAACGGGAGCGTTCTAACTACGGTTGAACCCTGGCTAAACGATCCTGCGTAACTTTCGATAAACGATTGGGGATTCATCATAGTTTCGGGTTCTCGAAATGTGTGATTAAGATTGAGTAATCGATCGTTCAGGTCTTTTCAGAACCGTGGGCGCATTGCCATACATTAGTCTTGTCGTCACCCTTAACTCTGTCGTGTGTTCTATGGTTTGTCATTTTTCCGATCGCTTCACTCGCTTGACCTCACATCACCGCGCGGCGAAATTCACGATCGCCACGGCCATGCTGTCCAGCCTGATCGCGGGTCAAACCTTGATCGTCACTGCCGCCATTGCCGCCGACGATCCAAGCCTGAGCAGCGATCAATGCACGACCCTCGCCAACCAAACCAGCACGACAGAACTGCGGGATTTGCTCGATGATTTGGCGATCGAGCCTCAAGAAAACCGCATCGCGGCAGACCTCACCAGCCTCTCCTGGATTGGCAACACGGGCGCGTATTTTTCAGCGACGGTGCGGCGCGATCGCGTGGAGCAAGTGACGTGTCAATCCGCGCCGTTTGATGATGTTGCCTCCGATCCAGGCGAGCCGAACGTTCTGTGTTCGCGAATTGAACTCGATATGGATCTAGAAGCGATCCAACAAGCCCTCGGTTCGTCGGGAGAAGAGCTAATCGGTGACGATGGCTTGCCGCTCAGTTTGGTGCGCCAGTGGACCGATCGCGAAACGCAACAGGTGGCGATCGTCGGGTTCAATAATTTCGGCGAAATTAGTGGCCTGTCCTGCTTTAATCCATGAGCGATTGGGTCGAATTAAGTCGCGGATGGAGTCGTGAATTAAGGCTGATTTGTCCTAATGTGACCCCGATCGCCACCTCCGATCGCCACCCGTGCGACCATACCCCGCAGTTCGTCATTCATTTTTATTATCATCATTCATCAGGGAGTCGCCGTGCTAGCTCGGATTTGGAGTGCATCGCTATTTGGGATTAACGCGGTTAAGGTTGGCGTTGAGGTGGACGTTGCCGGTGGGCTGCCCAAAACGGTGGTGGTGGGGCTGCCCGATGCGGCGGTGCAGGAATCACGGGAGCGAGTCAAAGCCGCGTTAAAAAATTCCGGTTACGCCTTCCCCATGCGTAAAATTGTCGTCAACCTGACCCCCGCCGATCTACGCAAAGAAGGCCCCAGCTTCGATTTGCCGATCGCCGTGGGTATTCTCGCCGCCTCCGAACAGGTCAGCGCCCAACTGCTCGGCGATACGCTATTTCTCGGCGAGGTGTCGCTTGATGGTGGTCTGCGGGCGGTGGCGGGCGTGTTGCCGATCGCAGCAGCAGCGAGGAGCATGGGCATGAGCGCGATCGTCGTCCCGGAGGCGAACGTGAAGGAAGCAGCAGTGGTGCAGGATTTGGCGGTGTACGGCTGTAACAGCATCGCGGAAGTCGCGGACTTGATGAACGATCCGAGTCGCCATGCCCGCGTCGTCATCGACCCCGAGTCGGTGTTATCAGAAAGCGATCGCCCCAGCCTCGATTTAAAAGACGTAAAAGGACAAATCCAAGCCCGTCGTGCTTTGGAGATCGCTGCCACCGGTGGTCATAACTTAATTTTTGTGGGGCCACCGGGAAGCGGGAAAACCATGCTGGCGCGACGGTTGCCGGGGATTTTGCCACCCTTGCGCGTCGAGGAAGCCCTAGAGGTGACGCAGATTCATTCCGTGGCGGGACTCTTGCGCGATCGCGGTCAGCTTGTGCGCGATCGTCCCTTTCGCAGCCCCCACCATTCCGCCTCGGGGCCGTCCCTGGTCGGCGGTGGCAGCTACCCCAAACCGGGCGAAATTTCCCTCGCCCATAACGGCATCCTTTTTCTCGACGAATTAACCGAATTCAAGCGCGACGTACTGGAATTTTTGCGCCAACCCCTCGAAGATGGCTTCGTGACGATTTCGCGCACCCGCCAATCGGTAGAATTCCCCGCACAGTTCACACTGATCGCCAGCA
>JAABST010000093.1 GCA_011390275.1 Geitlerinema sp. S16 | reverse complement strand
ATTGCGAACATGGGCTCTCTTCAGATGGCTCAAATGCTCTCAGAACAAGAGGTCTACGTTTTTTGTCCCGTACTGAGGCGTAAATCAACCATCCTGATTGCAGACAAGCTAGAGGCTTGTGCTATGCATAGTGTCTATTAGTTTAGTTGGGCGATTTAGACGTATTGAAAACGTTTGAGATCAACTAAGCCATGACGGTTAAGGCTTCGGCAAACATCGCGAGACCGTCTTCACTTCCCAAAGCGCGATCGGATGCCCGCTCTGGGTGAGGCATCATACCGACGACATTGCCGCTGGCGTTGCAGATACCGGCAATATTATCGAGTGAACCGTTCGGGTTACTTTCCGGCGTGACCGCACCGCTTGGATCACAGTAGCGAAACACCACTTGATTGTTATCTTCGATTTGCTTGAGCTGGTCGGTATCGGCAAAGTAGCGCCCTTCGCCGTGGGCGATCGGCACAGAGATCGCGCCGCTGGTCGCTGCGTAGCCGCGCGTCCAGAACAAATCCCGGCGCTCGATCGTCAGCGAAACCGTTTCACAAATAAAGTGCAAATCCCGATTCCGAATCAGAGCGCCGGGGAGTAGACCCACCTCGGTCAAGATCTGGAACCCGTTGCAGATCCCGAGGACGGGTTTGCCGCTATTCGCGTGGTCGATGACCGATCGCATTACGGGCGAAAACTGAGCGATCGCGCCGCAGCGCAAATAGTCGCCGTAGCTAAAGCCGCCGGGAATCACGATCACATCGAGATCGCTGATATCCGTCTCACGATGCCAAACCATACGCGTCTCGCAGCCGAGGCGATCGCGCGTCACGTAGGCCACATCACGGGAACAGTTCGACCCCGGAAAGACAATCACACCAAACGTCAAGCCGCTCATGCGCTCACGACCTCCGTGGCGCTGGGGTTGACCAGAGTCAGATCAAAGCGATAATTTTCGATCGTTGTATTGGCAAGCAGCCGATCGCACATCGCGTCAAGCTGTTGCGACGCGCTCGCTTCATCAGCCGCTTCGATCGTCAGCTCGATATACTTGCCGATGCGCAGGCGATCGACCCCATCAAAACCGAGCTGGGCGAGACCGGACTGCACGGCAGTCCCCGCCGGGTCTAAGACAGACGGACGCAGGGTTACGTAAACTTGAGCTTGGTAGGTTTGAGCCACGGTGTAGATTCGTGAGATGCTGAAAGGTGAGTTGGATTGACGATCGCAGGGATAGTCCGGTGAACAATGAAGCGTGTGGTCAATGAGAACAGCGGTGCGATGGCTGACCGACTTGCCTTGGATCGCAAACTGAATCGCGACTTAAATTCACACCCACGTTAAACACGTTACCGTAATCGGCTCACACCACTACGCATTTATCGGTTAGAACCACACAATTTCGCGGGCGGCTCTGAATCGAGATGCATCTCGATGATTTGTGCACGTCTCAGTTCTTTATGATCTAATCGACCTCAATTACGATTCCCGTGAAATCCAAGCGCCCTCGCAGTCACGATCGCATCTTGGGGTTGCTCAACACGCAGCCTCAAGCCCTCTCCGCTCAAGAAATCTTCATTGAACTCCGGCAGCGAAACCAGTCCCTAGGCTTGGCGACGATCTATCGTGCCCTCGACGCCCTAAAACTTGCGGGACTCTTGCAGGTACGCACCCAGACCAATGGCGAAGCGCTTTATAGTTCCGCACACCAAGATCGTCACCATCTCACCTGTTTGCAATGTGGCGATTCGATCGCCCTCGATCGCTGTCCGATTCACGATCTCGAACGACAGCTCCAACACGCCCATCAGTTCAAGATTTACTATCACACCCTCGAATTTTTTGGGCTGTGCGACCAATGTGCGATCGTGGTTTCAAACATCGATCCAAATGGCGATCCAAACCATCTTCACCCGTCCTGATCAAGACTCTGCCTCCAAGTCGTCCGGCTCGTGTCGTTCGAGTCAGTAACTTAAGGTAGGATAGCTATCATGCATGAGGTCTACGCCGAGGCGAGATGACATGACTGTAGCCCAATCCGGCGAGCGAGCCCGAAACCTGGAGACGACATGAGTCGGGGAAAACGTAAAAAGTTACGCTTACTGGTAGTTGACGACGAGACAGATAACCTCGATCTGTTATTCCGCACGTTCCGTCGTGACTTTCAAGTCTATAAAGCCGAGAGCGCGAGCGAAGCGTTAAGTTTGCTCGATGAGAACGGCGAAATGGCACTGATCATCTCGGATCAGCGTATGCCTGAGATGAACGGAACCGAGTTCCTCAGCAAGACGGTCGATCGGTTTCCCGATACGATCCGAATTTTGCTGACCGGTTATACGGATGTCGAAGATCTAGTAGACGCGATTAATACCGGCCAAGTCTTTAAGTACATCACCAAGCCTTGGAATCCTGAAGAGCTGAAAGGCGTCGTTCAGCAGGCTTCGGAAACCTACAAGGTACTCAAACAGCGCACCAACGAACTCAACCGCACCCTACGGCGTGAGTCGTTGCAAAACGGCATTATGAGCGTCATTCGGGAGTCTCTCGACTACGAAGGGATGCTCGTCAAGATTGTGGAAACGATCGGCAGTTGCCTCGAAGCGACGGCGGGTAAGTTATACCCGGTCGAAAATGGTCGCCTGCGCAGTGCCGGGTCGTTTTCCTATTCCGCCAACGAGAGCGATATTCCTGAGGCGGTACTCGGGGATGAAGCCCTGGTGCAGTCCGTCCTTGAAACGGTACAGAGTCAAGTCATTACCGAAGAAGACTCAAGCCTCATGCGGGTGGCGATTCCGCTGGCCTATCAAAAGGATTTGCTCGCGATTTTGATTCTCGATCGGGTCAGTAGCGAAGCGCCTTGGCTAACGGCTGACGTTGAACTGATGCAGCTCGTCGCCGAACAGTCCGCCCTCGCGCTTTCCCAGGCGAGGCTGTATCAGCGCACCCAAGAGCAGGCCGAAAAAATGCTGGCCGAGCTAGAGGTTGCAAGGCAAATTCAGTCCAATTTGCTGCGTCAGGTCTTTCCAGAGTCAGACTCGGAACGGGTTCAAGCCTGCTGTTATCCGGCTCGTGGCGTGGGGGGTGACTTCTTCGAGGTGTTTGCCCATTCCCAAGGGGATTTATGGTTGGCGCTGGGGGATGTGTCGGGTAAAGGAGTCCCGGCAGCGTTATTTATGGCCAGTGCCATGTCGGTGCTGCGGCGGGAATTATCGATCGATAATCCCCCAGAGCCGAACATCGTCATGCAAAACCTCAATCGCAGCATGTCGGATGACCTGATCGAAAACAACTGTTTCATCACAATGGTTGTGGCGCGATATACCCCAGCAACACGCGAGCTGGTGTACGCCAACGCCGGTCACATTTATCCGCTCGTTTGGTCACATCAAACCCTCGTAAACGGGGGAGATGGAAACCCCAGATTCCTCAAAACTCGCGGGATTCCCGTCGGGATTCTGCCGCAGTGGAGTGCGAAGTGTGATTCTATCTCTCTGGAGAGCGGGGATGTGTTCCTGCTGACCAGTGATGGGATTACGGAGGCGACGGTTACATCGCTCGACTCCGATGGCCAAGAGCAAACCATCATGCTGCAACAGGAGGGGTTATGGACATTGCTCCAATCCGAGGCGTATCCCTTTAGCTTGACCCGCCTACTCGATCGCGTGCGGGGCGACAGCACCGAACAAGATGATGACCAAACTATTCTTTCCCTGGAGGTGCTGTAGATGAAAACGGAACTGCAAATTCCCAGCGACTTGAAGTTTCTCAACATCGTTGAGCAGTGGCTCCTCGGTTGCCTAGAGCTTGGCGTCGGCGAGAGTATCGACTGGGCGCGTCAATCGAATCGTTTACGGCTTGTACTGGCGGAAGCATTTTCCAATGTCGTCCGTCATGCCCATCAAGAACAGCCACAGATTCTCATTTTGCTCAAGATGGAGCTGCAAAATACCGAGGTCAGCATTGAGGTGTGGGATCGGGGTACGGGGTATGACCTGGAGGGCTATATGGCTCCGACTCCGGAGGCGATGCAAGAGGGGGGCTACGGCTGGTTGATCATTAATCGTTTGATGGATCGGGTGGAATATTCGCTCAAGATTGATGATGAGGGTCGTAATTGTTTGCGGCTGGAGGCCAATTTGGCGGAGAAAACGGCGCAGGCGGCTAAATCGGCTTAGGGGTTTACCGGTGTCGGTTCATCACAATCCAGACTGGCCCGATCGCGATCGGGTCTTCGCCCAGGCCCAAAGTCTAGGGTTTCATCGGGTCGGCATTGCCAAACCGGAGGATCTCGATGATCGCGCTCGTGCTGCGCTCCAAACCTGGCTGGCGAAGGGCTATCAGGCGGACATGGCCTGGATGGCCGATCCGAGGCGAGCGGATGTGCGCTTGGTGTTGCCGGAGGTGCGATCAATCATTAGCGTGGCGCTGAACTATTACACGCCCGAAGCTCACAGCGATGATCCGGCGATCGGCAAGATTTCGCGCTACGGCTGGGGGCGCGATTACCATCGCGTCATGCAAAAGAAGCTGAAGGCGTTTGCGCGTTGGCTAAATGAACAGGGCGCGATCGCGTGGTATTACGCTGATACGGGGCCTTTGTCCGATAAAAGCTGGGCGCAACAGGCGGGACTTGGCTGGATCGCCAAAAATGGGAATGTGATTTCCCGTGAGTTCGGCTCATGGATGTTTCTCGGCGAAATTTTGACCGATCTGGATTTGGAGGCCGATCGACCCCATACGGCGCACTGCGGAACCTGTACGCGTTGTCTTGATGCCTGCCCGACGGGGGCG
>JAABST010000010.1 GCA_011390275.1 Geitlerinema sp. S16 | reverse complement strand
ATTGCGAACATGGGCTCTCTTCAGATGGCTCAAATGCTCTCAGAACAAGAGGTCTACGTTTTTTGTCCCGTACTGAGGCGGACGGCTTAAAGTTCAAACATTTCGACCAGAATTCGTGATATTTCGTGCTGGGTCTGATGTTGAATTATCCCTAGAAGTTTGATCAGACGACTACGATCGACGCTGCGAATTTGATCGAGCGCAATCTGCGCGTTTTTCGCTTCAAATCGACAATTGATGCGGGTGGGATAGTCTCGTTTGCGGGTCGTCATTGGGGCAACGATGACGGTTTTTAGATTTTGGTTCATCTCGTTCGGTGAGATCACGACGCAGGGTCGAGTTTTCTTAATTTCAACACCAATGGTCGGATCGAGGCTGGCAAGATACACCTGAAATTGTTTGGGATAGTGTGCCATCTCACCATTCCCATTCGGTGTGATCCCAATCGGTCAGGGGTGAGTCGATCCACTCCCGATCGCGGTCTTCGTCGTTCGCTGCTGTGGCAAATTGTTCGCCCCAACCTTGGCGTGGGCTTTGTCCGAGATGCCGATCGAGTGTGGCGTTTTGCGGGTCGCTGAGGGGTATTTCGGTGCTGGGGTCGAGGCTGTCCCAGATTTTTTGGATGAGCTGAAGTCGATCGGTGGGGGGGAGTTGGAGGATGGTATCGAGGAGGGTGTCCATGGTGGCGGCGCGATCGGGGGATAGGTTTAGGTTAGCGCGGGGCGGATTGTCTGGGGTGAGTGTGGAACAATAGGGGCGATCGATCATCGGCGGCGGTGGAATATCGATCGAACAACACGATCGCGGGGGAGCGACCAATAGTGGACTACATACTCGAATGTTTCAAGCTGGTGTACTGGGTTTTCTTTAAGAAAAACACGCTGATCGAATGGCTCCAAACTATCGATCCTCGATTGAAACTCAATCCCTCGCCGCTCAGAACCTCGCCGCTCCGATATATCAAAGATCTTAGGCAAAATCCCAAGCTCAAACGCTACGTCATTCAAACGGTTGTCCTGAGTACGATCGCCCCCGCTATCTTTGCGATCGTCAGTACCCTCGCGTTCGGCTCAATCTACATCGCCACTACCGGAAAACCCTTCGATTTTGTCGAGGGTGTGACGTACGGCGTAGTGATCGGCATGGCGGTAGGCGTTGTTGGAGGCGTTATTGGAGGCGTGGTGCTCGGTGTGTCGCTTGGCGTGGCGTATGGCGTGGCGTATGGCGTGGTAGTCGGTGTGGTGGGGGGCGTAGTGTTTGGCGTGGTAGGGGACGTGGCGCTCGGCGTAGTGCTCGGCATAGTGTTCGGCGTAGTGTTCGACGTGGCGGGAGGCGTAGTGTACGGCTTGGTGTTCAGCCTGACGAACGGTGTGGCGTTTGCGATCGCGTATTTTCTTGGCTTGTTTCGGGTGTATTTTTGGCTGCCGCAAGTTCTGTGGATGGTGGGTTTAAACCTACTCCCATCACGTTCCAAAACCATCCTAAATCTGTTGCCACCAAACTTTGATGAAATAACCTTTTTGCCCCTACCTTTCCTGACTAAAATCCTGATTGAAATCTACCCCAACGCCCCCTACGCAACACGCAAACGACTTACCTACCTCCACACGTATACCCGTCGCAAACCAGACGTTAACCGCGCGATCGTCGGCATCACCGCTAACCATATCCGCAATAACAAAAATATCCGAGACCTCATCAACCTGCGCCGAGACCTCGCCTGGATTAGCGACCCACCCCGCGCCATCATCGACCTTCTGCCCGAACTGCGCGACATCTCCCAAGACCTCATCGCCGCCAGCGACGCCAGCACCCCCTACCGCCGCCTCGAACTCCTCAAACCCCCGATCGCCAAACTCGAACAACTCCGCGCCAACGTCAAAAATTTGCCCAGCGCGATCGCCACCCAATTCGCCCCCGGCCTCGATAACTGGGGCGCAATCCTCAAACAAACCCAAACCACCTGGCACGACGACGCCAAACGCACCGGCGAAATCCCCGCCGCCTACATCGCCGGAAACAGCCTCGACCCCACCCGATCCGCCGGACGCTTCAAAGGTCGCCAGGACATCTTTAACGAAATCGAAGCGATCGCCCTCAGCGACTCACCCCCCACCCTCCTGCTCTACGGCGGACGTCGCACCGGCAAAACCTCCACCTTGAAATATTTGCCCGATCGCGTCGGCTCCGACCTCATCCCCCTCCGCATCAACGCCCAACAATTCGCCGAAACCACCACCCTCTACGGCATCGCCCGCAGCTTCCACGACCAAATCACCGAAGCCGCCCACACCGCCCGAAACCTCACCCTGCCCGGACTCGACCCCGACGACCTCAAACTCGACCCCCTCGCCGCCCTACGCCGCTGGTTCGACGCGATCGCCCAACAACCCCAACTCCGCAACAAAAAACTCCTCCTGTGCATCGACGAATTCGAGCGCTTCGACGAATTCATCCTCAGCGCCCAAACCCACGCCCCGCTCCACTTCCTGCGTAACACCATGCAACGCAGCGACAACTGGATCGTCCTCTTCAGCGGCTCCCACACTCCCGACGAACTCGCGCCCTATTGGAGCGACTACCTAATCGAAACCCAAGCCATTCGCCTGAGCTACCTACGAGACACCGAAGCCCGCGACCTGATCGTGAACCCGACGCCGGACTTTCCCGATGACGTGTACAGCCCCGACGCGATCGACGCGATCGTCCAACTCACCCACCGCCAGCCCTACCTCATCCAACTGATCTGCGGCGAACTCATCACCCTACTCAACGACATCCGCCTTGGACGCGGCCAACACCAAAACGCCGCCAACCCCGACGCCGTTGTTACTCCCGCCCTCGTCAACGCTGCGATTCCCCACGCCCTCGATCGCGGCCAGCAATACTTCCGCGAATTCTGGAATCTTTCCCTCGGTCTCCCCGAACGCCAAGTCCTCACCGAAATCCTCAACGGCGTCGAGATGCCCAGCAATCGCCCAATCCGTAAAAAGTTATTGAATAAAGAGATTATTCAAATGACCGGCGACGGGTTTAAATTTTGCGTCCCACTGATTGAGATCTACTGCAAACATGTCGTTCAAACCGATCGTAAAACTTCTTAAACTCTCACAATAAGCCGTTAACGTCATCATCTAGAAGCCTTATTCTCAGGAGCCTTTATCACGAGAATCTATCAGGAATAGAGCTAAAAATAGGCAAAATCGATTTGGAGTCAGAAGACGATCGCTCATTCGGTATGTCCTAAATAACTTTGGAACTCGCCATTTTTGGCTATAACTGTGAACGCATCCGAAAATTTACGTAATTGCTCGTGATGGTATCTATGTGCAGACCTGAGATTTTTTGCGTCTTCAGTTCTCGCGCGATCGCACATAAATCACCGCAACCGCATCTTTAAAAGTCAGGAGTGAATCCTATGGGAACCCCCGCAGGCCAGCACGTGTATGTCATCTCCGAGTATGAAGCGCCCAAACCTCCCGCACCCAAAGAACCACCGTGGATTCTCTTAATCATTCTATTTGCTTTATGCCTGACCGGTCTGACCGAACTCAATGTAGGTGTAATTTTTCGGGAGAAATGTTTTGGGGCGGTCTGTGTCCGAGTCGATACTAAAACGGCTGAATTGCAAGACAACTAACGAGACGTAATGCTTGGCCTCTGACACCCCTCTGAGAATAGACACAAAATCTGAGCTTGCTGCGAACTTAGTGGCCTTCTCCCATGAGTTCGCGGTTTTGTAACAGATTGCAACGTATAATGAGCATCAGTAAAAAATCTTAAGAAATTTAGGTAGCGTTCATGCGAGTAGCGATCGCGGGTGCCGGACTAGCCGGTCTATCCTGTGCGAAGTATCTAGCCGATCTCGGTCACACGCCGATCGTCCTTGAACGACGGGACGTTTTGGGCGGTAAAATCGCCGCCTGGAAAGACGAAGATGGCGACTGGTACGAAACCGGGTTGCACATCTTCTTCGGCGCGTATCCCAACATGCTTCAGCTCTTCGGCGAGTTGGGTATTGAAGATCGTCTGCAATGGAAAGAGCACACGATGATCTTCAACCAACCGGAAAAACCCGGAACCTACTCGCGCTTCGATTTTCCCGACATTCCCGCCCCGATTAACGGCGTCGTCGCGATCCTCCGCAACAACGACATGCTCACCTGGCCGGAGAAAATCCGCTTCGGTATTGGCCTCTTGCCTGCGATGATCCAAGGCCAAAAATACGTCGAGGAGATGGATAAATACTCCTTCTCGGAATGGCTGGAGGTGAATAATATTCCCAAGCGCGTCGAAAAAGAAGTGTTTATCGCCATGTCCAAGGCGCTGAATTTTATCGACCCCGATGAAATTTCCGCCACGATTTTGCTGACGGCGCTCAATCGCTTCTTGCAAGAAAAATCAGGCTCGAAAATGGCTTTTCTTGATGGATCGCCGACCGAGCGTCTGTGTGAGCCGATCGTTGAACACATTACCGATCGCGGCGGCGAAGTTCGTCTCAATGCGCCGCTGAAAAAAATCGAGCTGAACGACGACGGAACCGTAAAACACTTTGTTTTGCGTGGTCTTGATGGCGCACCGGACGAAATCTTCGAGGCGGATCTTTACGTTTCCGCCATGCCCGTCGATCCGCTCAAGCCGATGGTTCCGGCTCCTTGGAAGGAGATGGATCACTTTAAAAAGCTGGAAGGACTTGAAGGCGTGCCGGTGATTAACGTTCACCTGTGGTTCGATCGCAAGCTCACGAATATTGATCACTTGCTGTTCTCGCGATCGCCCCTGCTCAGTGTGTACGCCGACATGAGCGTCACCTGCAAAGAGTATGCCGACCCCGACAAGTCGATGCTTGAGCTAGTCCTCGCCCCGGCTAAGGATTGGATCTCGAAATCCGACGACGAAATCATCGCCGCGACTCTGGAAGAACTAAAAAAACTTTTCCCGCAGCACTTCGAGGGCGACAATCCGGCTACACTACGTAAATTCCACGTGGTCAAGACGCCGCGATCGGTCTACAAAGCCACCCCAGGCCGCCAAGCCTATCGCCCCGACCAACGCACTCCCATCACCAACTTTTACCTCGCCGGTGACTTCACCATGCAGCGCTACCTTGGCAGTATGGAAGGCGCTGTGCTTTCTGGTAAGCTAGCAGCGCAGGTCATTGATGAGGACGTGAAAGCCTCGCGTCACGACTTTGCCGCCCCCTCTGGACATTCCACAGCCGAACCTGCAACGAATGCTGCAACTGCCTGATCTACCGACGCAAACCCAGCTTCCCATGACCTCGATCGAGGATGCCTACGAGGAGTGTCGTCAGATTACGGCGGAGTACTCGAAAACGTTTTATCTCGGGACGCGCTTGATGGCGCCGGAAAAGCGCCGCGCGATCTGGGCGATTTACGTCTGGTGTCGCCGTACCGATGAGCTGGTCGATGGCCCCAAAGCGGCGACCACCACGTTGGCGACGCTCGATAATTGGGAACGCCAGCTAGAAGACATCTTCGCCGGTCGCCCGCGCGATCGCTTTGATGTGGCGCTGGCCGACACGATCGAACGGTTTCCGCTCAACATCGAGCCGTTCCGCGACATGATCGCCGGACAGCGCATGGATTTGCGCCGCAACCGCTACGAAACCTTTGACGACCTCAAGCTTTACTGCTATCGCGTCGCCGGAACCGTCGGGCTGATGTCCGAAGCCGTCATGGGCAGCGAGCCTCCCAACACGCGAGCGCCGTGGTCGCCAGATCAGCCCTGTAAGTCGCCGATCGACGAAGCGGTCGCGCTCGGCATCGCCAACCAATTGACGAATATCCTGCGTGATGTGGGTGAAGATCGCCATCGCGGTCGGATTTACCTGCCGATGGAAGATCTCGATCGTTTTGGCTATTCTGAGGTGGACTTGATGGCGGGCAAGCTCGATCAACGTTGGTCGCAGCTCATGCAGTTTGAAATCAATCGAGCGCGTCAGTATTATGTCGAGGCGGAATGCGGGATTCGTGACTTGCACATCGACGCTCGTTGGCCGGTCTGGACGGCATCAATTCTATATAGCCAAATTTTGAACGAAATCGAGCGTAACAATTACGATGTATTTAGCCGTCGTGCTTACGTGTCCGGCTTTCGTAAAGCGATGTGTTTGCCCGTAGCTTGGCTGCGAGCTCAAGCGCTCTAGCCAGCCAATTTAGCACTAACTCTATCGAGATCTAACCCGATTTGAAAGGGGAAGACATTGCCCACAATACTTCTCTTTTGTTAACCACAAAATGACTTGGGTTGCGCTGCTTCAACGAGTTTTTACAACCCAGCCAATTTTCGTATACTTTTATACTGTTTTTACTTAATCCGCATACGTTTACGTCTATGGCCGCTCTCTCTGTTTACGGCATTCCAACCTGTAGCACCTGCAAGCGGGCGCTACGCTGGCTCGACGATCGCGCTGTGACCTACACGTTCGTCGATACGCGCCAATCCCCACCCACGGCGGAAGAGATCGGCCAGTGGGTGGACGCCTTGGGCAGCAAGACGATGCGGAATACATCCGGTCAGGCATATCGCAGCCTGGATGCGTCGCGATCGCAGTGGGATGATACCCGTTGGATTGCAGAATTTGCGCGTGAACCGATGTTGCTGAAGCGCCCGCTATTTGTTCAGGGCGATCGCGCCGTGATGGTTGGTTTTCGTGGCGATGATGAGACGATTACTCGTAAGCTAAATCTCTAAATGTTCGCAATTCAAAGTCATAACCATTCGACATCAAACAACGAGATTTAAACAATAATTGTGATCGCCTTAAACACAAAGGTTACGACATTCTTAAAATTAGTCAATCTTAGTTGATTTTCTTAAATAAGAATAAATCAATTAACGAGTATGAAATAATTCGACGACCCCGCTTCTCTAAGTTTTGGATGGAGTTGACGGATGCTCTAGAATATTGAGCTAGTATGATCTGATCATGTACTTCGAGTGAATTAAGATCTGTGGGATCGCTAAAACTTCCGAAGTTATGAGTGATAGTATGGTAATGAAGTCAATAGGCAGAAAACGCAGTGAAGGCATATTCCAACGACTTACGCCGAAAACTTATCGAAATTTACGAAAAAGAACAAATATCCCAACGGCAGCTAGCCGCTCGGTTTAACGTGAGTCTCAACTTTATTACGACCTTATTACGACGCTATCGTAATACTGGCGGTGTTGATCCCGCTCCACGTCCTGGGCGTAAATCGCTCCTGTCTCCCTCCGATCTTAAAGAGCTTGAGTGTTTGGTTGCAGAACAACCAAACAACACCCTAGCCGAATTCTGTCAGCAACTCGAAGCGCGTACAGGTGTGACGATTAGCCGCACGACGATGGTGCGCTGCCTGGAAAAGCTGGGCTATCGCAAGCACAAACATCGTGTCAATCAGGCTCACAAAAAACCAAACACTTACAGAGAAATTACGGAGAGTCGTCATCATACGTTCCCCGAGTCTCCGTCTGGCATCTAGCCGATATTGGTAGATATTTATTTGCAGATATTTTAGGGATGTCTCGCACAATAGAAATGCTTGAGTAAGCTTCTCTTTTTTGTTGAGCGCTATCTTATAAAGCAGAAGCCGATCGCCATAGCAGATTTAAAAGCGATACGTCCCCTTGAACGTCGGCAAAAAAATGTCTAGCGGTTTGTTCTAGAGTATGAATCGATCGCGATCAACGCTGCGGTGAAATCAGATAGGGTCAATGGTCGCATCGATCGCATCTAAGAGATAGAAGATTGTGTAACCCTATAATGCAAATCTAAAGATAGATCTGAAGAGATAAAAGTTCCGCTTTAAATTTATTTTTCAATCACACTAACGCTTCTATTTTTTCACCCGATAACCGACCTAAGTTGACCTAAATCTAGATAAAACTCATGTTTCAAACACTCATCGATCGCCTGTCCGGTAAACGCAACGATCGCATCCAAGCCGCCATCGAAATTTACACCTGGCAAACCTGCCCCTACTGCATCCGCGCCAAGCTGCTGCTGTGGTGGAAAGGAGCGGCATTTACGGAATATAAAATTGATGGAGATGAGGCGGCACGGCAACGCATGGCCGATCGCGCTGCCGGTCGCCGTTCCGTGCCGCAGATTTTCATTAATGATCAACATGTTGGCGGCTGTGATGATATCCACGCGCTGGATGCACGCGGTGAACTCGATTCGCTCCTAACCCAGTCCGTACCTTCGGCCTAACTTGCAGTATTGACGGAGTGTGCCGTGTTTGTTATCAACTGTCATTTGTGGTGTGTGCTTCGATCGCGATCGCCTCGCGAGTCGGCGATCGCCCTGGCTATGGCTTTGTTGCTATCGTCCTGTGCCGGATTGCCGGGAAGTCAGACGCTCCAGGATTCGTTGAGTGCCGATCCGTCCCTGCAAACGCCGCCCGAGACGACGGCATCGCCAGCACCGACGCCGACGCCGATCGCGACACCACCGTCCGAATCGGTGACCTCGCCCACCCCCTCAGACACGCCCTCGAACACAACCTCGGACGTGTTGCCAGACAACTTTCCGATCGCGCTACCGCAGTATCCCGAAGCCAATTTAACCGGCGTCGTTGCCCCCGATTCTGCTGCATCCGATGCGATCGAGCTGGTACCATCTGCGGACAGCTCTACAACCCCTGAGTCATCCGAAAATCCTGTCCCGAATCTCGAAATTCTCGACGCTCTCAATCTTTCCGGCAATTCGGAGCCATACCCCTGGCAAACCCGCTGGACAACCACCGACCCAAGCGATACGGTGCGGAATTTTTATAAGCGGGAGCTGAAGCGCAAGGCTTGGACGACGCAGCAAGTGATGCTCAGTCAGGCGGAGTCGAGTTTTACGGTACGGCAAGAGAATGTCAGCGCGATCGTGCGGATTGTGGCGGGCGAGGCGGGGCAGCCGACGGAGATCGCGATCGACTACGCGATCACGGCGGAAACGACCGCCGATGCCAACCCCAAACCCGGCGCAACCTCGACAACCAAGCCTGACGCGACCGCCACATCATCGGGGACGACCCGCTTTAGCGACCTGACCAATCTCGACGCGATCGCCGAACCGTTGCGATCGTCCGTCGCGGATGTTGCAAAGCTCGGCGTGCTGACGGCGAAGGAGGGCGATCGCTTTGCACCGAGCGATCCGACCTTGCGTCGCGATTATGTCCGCTGGCTGTTCGCCGCGCACAATCGTATTTATGCCGATCGCCCGTCGGAACAGATCCGCGCGATCGCGCCCGAAAGTAGCGGCACGATCGCCTTTCAGGACGTACCGAAATCCGACCCGGATTTTGCCATTATCCAAGGGTTAGCCGAGGCGGGCATCCTGCCGAGTGCGCTGAATGGTAACGACGCGACGACACAGTTTCAGCCGAATGACCCGCTAACGCGCGAAGCTCTGGTGATGTGGAAAGTGCCGCTCGATCGGCGTCGCAGTTTACCCACGGCCACGATCGACGCCCTGCAAAACACCTGGGGATTTCAGGATACGGAGCAAATTACACCACTAGCGCTGCGGGCGCTGTTGGTGGATTTCCAAAATGGGGATCTGTCGGTGGTACGACGCACGTTTGGTTATACGACGTTGTTTCAGCCGAAGAAGGTGGTGACACGGGCAGAAGCAGCGGCGAGTTTGTGGTATTTCGGCTTTCAGGGCGAAGGGCGATCGGCGAAAACAGCGCTGGAGTCGCCCTAGCTTTTTTCTTGGGTCGGGCGTTCAACAGCTTGCCCGATAAGGGTTCTACGATTAATTGATGACACGCCCTAGGGTGAAACGCTGCGATCATGCGATCAACGGGGTGATGAGAGCGATCTGGTGTGTCCTGAACGGGTCTAGGACTCAGCACGGTAGCGGCACGGTCAACGCTCAGAACGCCGATTAGAATATCTGTCACGTCCGAGAATCCGATTCGTTCGACTGGAACCATGCCCCATTCACTCTTTCATCCCAAAACTCTGCGCGATGCGGTAAAGGCGTTCCGTTTTCCCGCTGATTTGGAGGCCAAACAGGCGATCGTCTGTCAGTGGATCGAAACATTAGCGGCGGGAACGTTAACGCAAGTCAAGGAAACGTCGCTACACGGCGAGTTTTTGAGTGATATTTTTCGATCGGTGTTGGGTTATCGGGGCATCGTCGAGGCGGGTGGTGTGGCCTGGGAGTTGCACCCAGAAAGGAATGTCGGCAACGGGGGCGGGTTTGCGGATGCGGCGTTGGGGTTATTTACGTCGCAGATGAACGATCGAGGTGCGGCGAAACTGGCGGGGCGAATGGTCGCGCCGATCGAGCTGAAAGGAGCAGCGATCGATCTGGACAAAAAGACCAGAGGCAATGAAAGTGCTGTTGAGCAGGGCTGGCGCTATGCGAATTATACCGAGGGGTGTCGCTGGATGATTGTCTCGAACTATCGCGAACTGCGGCTGTATTGCACGGTCAAAACACCGCTAGATTACGAACGGTTTGAGTTAACCGATCTGGCAGATTTAGAGACATTCAAAACGTTTTATTTTCTGCTGTGCCGCCCGAATTTTTTGCCAGAGTCGATCGACGCTTCTACAACAACACGGATCGATCAATTACTCACGGAATCTGACGAACGCGAGCAGGAAATTACCGATCAGCTGTATGCGGAATACAAAGACGTGCGGCAAGCACTGGTAACATTTTTTCGAGCAAAAGCACCGCGTAATTTGAAGGATCGCAATACGGCGATCGTCTCGGCAGCGCAAAAAATTCTCGATCGAGTTCTCTTCATTGCCTTTTGCGAAGACAAGGGGTTATTACCCCGTCAAACCCTGAAACACGCGACGGACTATAAAGATCCCTATCACCCTCAAGATACATGGCTCAATTACACGGCAATTTTTCGCTGGGTCGATGTGGGGCATCGTCGATCGCCGGTACAAAATCAGCCAATACCGGGCTATAACGGCGGATTATTTGCGATCGATCCGCTGGTCGATGAGATGTTAACGGTTCCCGATTGGCTGTGCGAAAAATTGAGCGGTTTGGCCGATTACGATTATGAATCGGAGGTTTCGGTTAATATTCTCGGTCATATTTTTGAGCAGTCGGTGACGGATCTTGAAGAGTTGCGGGCGTTTGCAGAGGGTACGATCGATGGGTTCAATCCGAAGCAGGGAAAACGTAAGCGTCAGGGGGTGTTTTATACGCCGGAATGGGTGACACGCTATATGGTTGAAACGGCGTTGGGTGGGTATCTCGATCGCCAGTTTGTGATGTTACGCGAGCGGTTTGGGTTGGGGGAGACGCTGGCGGGCGCGAGTCGCGAGCTGGAAATTGAGCTATGGCGATCGTATCGAGACGAGGTGTTATCGACGGTGCGGGTGCTTGATCCGGCCTGTGGGTCGGGTGCGTTTTTAATTGCGGCGTTTGAGTTTTTGGAGTTGCAGTATCGTCAGGTACGATCGACGTTAATGGAGCTAGCGGCGGGCGAGATGGATGAGGCAAATGATCCAGAGTTCGATCGCACGCTAATTTTGCGTAACAATTTATTTGGGGTAGATTTATCGGCGGAATCAGTAGAAATTACAAAGTTGTCGTTGTGGTTACAAACGGCGGAACCCGGTAAGAAATTAACGGATTTGGATCATAATATTCGAGTAGGGAATTCGATTATTGCGGTAAAAAAATATGATAAAAATGCGTTTAAGTGGGAGCAAGAGTTTAGTGAGATTTTAGCGGCGGATGGGTTCGATGTGGTCTTAGGAAATCCGCCCTATGTCCGTCAGGAGTTTTTGTCATCGTTTAAGCCGTATTTGCAAAAGCAGTATGAATGTTATGACGGGGTTGCTGACCTTTATACCTATTTTTACGAGCGGGGTTTTAATCTTTTAAAGCCCGGTGGGGTGTTGTCGTATATTGTGACGAATAAGTGGTTACGGGCGGGTTATGGCGAGGGGCTGCGGCGTTTTTTTGCGGAGCGATCGGAGCTGGAGCGAATTATTGATTTTGGTCATGCGCCGATTTTCAAGGATGCGGATACGTTCCCGTGTATCGTGGTGGTGCGTAAGCCGATCGGGGCGATCGGGGGTGCGTTAGATGGGGCGTTGAAGTCGCAGCGATCGCCGGTTTTGATTTGTCCGGTTCCGCGTGAGGAGTTGGCGGGGTTGGATCTGAAGCGGTATGTGGAGGAGGAGGGGTTTACGGTTGATCCGGGGCGGTTTTCGGCGTCGGCGTGGAGTTTGGAGCATCCGGCGGTGGATGCGTTGATGGCGAAGATTCGCCGGGTGGGTGTGCCGTTGGTTGATTTTGCTGGGGTTAAGCCTTATCGCGGAATTTTAACGGGACTCAATGAAGCTTTTTTGATTGATGAAGCAACAAAGAAAAGATTAGTTGATGAAGATTCAAAGTGTTTAGAGATTATCAAACCATATATGCGAGGTCGTAATATTGATCGATGGAATTCAAGCCCAACTCAAGAGAGTATAATTCTTACATGGAGAGGTATTGATATTGATCACTATCCTCCTATCATCTCTCACTTAAGTCATTTTAAAGGGAAATTAGAAAGAAGAGCAGGGAATCAGCCTTGGTGGCAGATACAAGCTAGTCCAGCAACTTTGACTATTTTTGAAAACCCCAAAATAATTTATCAAGTAATTCAATTTTGGCCGAAATATTCTCTAGATAATCAATCAAGATATGGAAACGACAAAACATATCTTTTACCATGTTCTGATTTGTATATATTAGGATACCTAAATTCAGCCATAAGTTGGTGGTATAGTTGGCGATATTTTGGGCATATGAAAGATGAAGCATTAAACCCAGCTAACTTTCTTATGGAAACACTCCCGATCGCGCCACCTCCAAGCGAAAGCCACCGCAAAGAAACCGAAGAACACGTCAGTCAACTGATCGAACTAACTCGCACCAACCAACAAACCCAACGCGATCTAATCGACTGGTTACACATTGAAACCAACCTTGAAAAAAGCTCACGAAAACTCCAAGATCCCACCAGCCTTGACCTCGAAGATTTTAAAAAAGAAGTCAAAAAATGCGCCGCCAAAGGGACAACCTTCGGCCTGAAAAAATATCGCGAAATCACCGATATTTACAACGAAGCCATCCCCCAACTTCGCCAAAACAACACCGAAATTCGACAACTCGAACACCGTCTTTCCGACCTCGTCAACCAAGCCTACCAACTCACCCCCAACGAAATCGCCCTCCTCTGGAAAACCGCCCCACCCCGAATGCCGATCGACCCACTCGACCTGCTAACATCCCCCTAGACGATTACTCAACCAATCATCGAACTGGAGCAAAAACGTGATTCAAATTGCCCTCTTAGAAAAACTGGAAACACTACCCGAAGCCCTGCAAACGGAAGTCCTTCACTACGTTGAATTTCTATCTGAACGCTACGCCTCGACCAAAACGGATTCGATCAATACTCCTTCCGATAAACGTCGCTTAACTGGAGCAATGAAAGGAACATTCACCTTACCTTTAGCAGATGATTTTGATGAGCCATTAGAAGACTTTGAGGAGTATCTTTAATGAGTTCATTACTACTCGATACCTGATTGACGGACAAAAGATCAATCAGGTTGCGACCAGAAATTTAACGCTTATCCTGTCAAAAAAATATGGGAGTGAATCAATATCAACTCCATTTTTAGACCATTTTCCACGTCATCTCTTCCCCCGCCCACAACGGCACAAGCCCAGACCCCGGAAACGGCAACTCCTCCGGAACCCGCCACGCCTGTTTCACTAACGTCACCTGACCCGAATTGCGCGGCAACTGATAAAAATCCGCCCCGTAAAAACTCGCAAACGCCTCAAGCCGATCGATCGCCCCCACACTTTCAAACGCCTCCGCATACAACTCCATCGCATGTAACGCCGAATAACACCCCGCACAACCGCAAAACGTTTCCTTACTATTGCGGGCATGGGGCGCACTGTCCGTCCCTAGGAAAAACTTTGGATTGCCCGATGTTGCCGCCTCTAGCAGCGCCTGACGATGGGTCTCCCGCTTCAAAATCGGCAAGCAATAAAAATGGGGACGAATACCACCCTGAAAAATATGACTGCGGTTAAATAGCAAATGTTGCGGTGTGATCGTCGCGGCGACACGATCCCCCGACAAGACAAACGCCACCGCTTCCGACGTTGTAATATGCTCCAACACCACCCGCAACCGAGGAAAACGCGACGTTAGCGGCACGAGATAGCGATCGATAAACACCCGCTCGCGATCGAACACATCAACGATGTGATCCGTCACCTCCCCATGCAACAACAACGGCAAATCCACCGCCTGCATTGCTTCAAATACCCGATCGCACTTGCGAATATCCGTCACCCCAAAATCTGAATTCGTCGTTGCCCCCGCCGGGTAATACTTCACCGCCTTGACAAACTGGGACTCCTTCGCCGCGATAATCTCTTCCGGGGTGGTGTTATCCGTGAGATACAGCGTCATCAGCGGCTCGAAGTTCTGACCAGCGGGGACAGCGTCCAAAATCCGATCGCGATAGGCCGCCGCCTCGGCAACCGATCGCACCGGTGGTTTTAGGTTGGGCATGACGATCGCGCGGGCAAACTGGCGTACGGTGTGGGGTAACACCGCCCGGAGTGCGTCGCCGTCCCGCAGATGAAGATGCCAGTCGTCGGGTTGAGTGATGGTGAGATTTTTCATGGGCAGATTATAGGATAGTGGACGCGATCGCCTGCGGGAAAAGCAGCGCGATCGTCACAGGATTTCAACCCTGTTCGACGATACGATCGCCCACCATCCCGAGAAGCTTGCGTGCTAATTTCCGATTCTCTCCCCCCATCGACGCCCTGTCCCTGCGGCAGCGGCCAGCCGTTCGCCGACTGCTGCGATCCCTATTTGCAAGGCTCACAGCCTGCACCAACTGCCGAGGCATTAATGCGATCGCGGTATAGCGCCTACTGCCTCAAAAACATCGACTACCTCATCCAAACCCACCATCCGACCCAGCGTAAATCCAATAGCCGCAAGCAAATCACCGCGACGGCCAACGGCGTCACCTGGCTGGGCTTAACGGTGGTGGCGACCCGTGCAGGCCAACCGGAGGATCAAACCGGTGTCGTTGAATTTGTCGCCGTTTATCAAGAGGGATACCAAGCGGCGCAGCTCCATGAGCGATCGCGTTTTTGCCAGGAGCAGGGTCAGTGGTTTTATCTGGATGGGGAGATGTTGCCGCCGGTGCGACCGAATCGCAATCAGCCTTGCTGGTGTTACAGTGGCAAGCCGTTTAAACAGTGCCACGGCAAAAAACGATAGTTCGCGCATGGAATAATTAACGTATAAATTGGCTCGTTTTAGTCAGCCGCATCCGAGTCACCAGAGAGTCTGTGAATACTCGGATCTATGCCGCGAATGCCATCACGATCGCGGCTAGATAACAGGGTTCGATCGCATGATGCAATCGTTAACCCGCTGCTAAATTGCACACCGAACAATTCAGGTTAGAGTGAACCAATCGCTCCCATTCGCCACAGCTCGACCCGTGACCGCATTTAACACTTCCGATCTGTCTCGCCCATCATCAGTCCCGTTAGAAACTGACCTCGATCGCTACTTTGAGTCGTACTGGGAAACCTATAGCGCTTGCTATCAGCGCGGTCGAGCTTGCGAACAGGCGGAGCGCTACCGTGAAGCCTTGGTTCGCTATGAAGCCGCGATCGAGATCGATCCGACGCAATTTGATGGCTGGTATCGTCGCGCGAGTGTTCTGGTCGAATTTGGCGACTATGACCAAGCAGTCGAAAGCCTGGATAGAGCGCTCGAACTAGATGATCAGTCCTACTGGGGCTGGTATGGTCGCGGCTGCATTCTCTGGGAATATCTCGGCGAGCCGGAAGCGGCGCTGGCTAGCTTCGAGCAGGCCATTCGTCTGCATCCCAATGATTACTGGGCTTGGTATCGGCGAGGATATTTGCTCGCCGAAGAGTTCGAGCAGTTTGACGCCGCGATCGAGTGTTTTGATGCGGCGATCGATGCGCGTCCCCAGGATTTTTGGGCGTGGTATCGACGGGGCAATGCTCAACGCTACGCCAAACGATATCGTGCTGCGGTGCGTTCCTATGACCGCGCGATCGCCCAGCGTCGGGATGATTACTGGGCGTGGCTACGTCGTGGGGACTGTTTAGCGTTTTTAGGCGATCGTGAAGCCGCGATCGAATGCTATGACCACACGATCGCAATTGACGATACGGGGTTTTGGGGCTGGTGCAAACGCGCCGATCTCTTACGGCAGATCGGGCAGTTGGAAGCCGCGATCGTGAGTTACGATTACGCGATCGAGATTGACCCGTACGATTCCGTACTATGGTATAACCGCGCCTGCTGCTTTTCGCTTGGGGGCAACTCCAGCGCCGCGATCGGCTCACTGCAACAGTCCTTGGTCTGCAATCCCGATACAACTCGTCGATCTGTCCGTGGCGATCGTGATCTCGATCCGATTCGCACGACCCCAGAATTCACGACCTGGCTAAAAATCCAGAACATTGATGAGCGTATTTGAGACCGACGCAGAAACCCATAGGACTTATATAGCAGAAGCCGATTAAATTAGGACACTCTCGTCTAAGTTGAAAACCGCACTTCGACTCCGCTCAGTGCTCTCAGCTTTTTTTGTGAGTCCTAATACAATCGGTTCTTGCTATACAAAGTAGGCAGGACTTCTGCGTAAATCCTGACCCATTAAGTACGCCAATAGAATAAACGTGAGTTAAGCCGCGTAACTCAACCTTCCGGCTTGCGGGCAAGCTAGAAGCTTACGTTACGCAGGGTGTCCACTCATTTGGGCTACTTAGAAACTCTTCCAGAACTCTTTTGAGATTTCGTTGTATAAGTTGGATCAGCGACAGGAGTGACGTTCGCTACGGCCTGCTTGCTTGAAGTAGGCCGTGGCGCGGGACTCTTGGCTACGGCCTCGGCATCTGAAGTAATCATCTCCATACCTACCGTGTTTGTCCCTCCTGACTCGATCGCTCTCGATTTTGATGGCGTCATCTGCAACGGTCTTGCCGAATACTTTCAGACCGCCTGGAAAACCTATCAGCAATACTGGCCGAACCCGATTGATCGACCCGAAACTGATATCTGCGACGGATTTTATAAGTTGCGTCCGGTCATTGAAACGGGCTGGGAAATGCCGGTATTGGTGCGGGCGCTGTTGGCCGATATTTCCCACGATGAAATCCTGACAAACTGGGTCACGGTGCGTGATCGCCTTGTCGAAGCAGACGCGATCGATCCGCCCGCCTTGGCCTATGCCCTCGATCAACTGCGCGATCGCTGGATTGCCGACGATATCGATGGCTGGCTCGCGCTCCATGAGTTTTATCCCGGCACGATCGAGCAGCTCCAAGCCTGGAGTGTGGCGGGTATTGATTGGTGGATTGTGACAACAAAAGAGGGGCGTTTTGTTCGCCGTTTACTCGGCGATCGGGGCATTGACCTTGAACTCGGCGATCGGCTATTCGGCAAAGAAGTGGGACGCCCGAAATATCAAACCCTGCGTGAGTTACGGCACGATCGACCGATTAACCATCGCTTGCGGCGCATCTGGTTTGTGGAAGATCGGCTCAAAACATTGCAGGCCGTCGATCGCGAATCCGACTTAGGCGATATCGAACTGTTCTTTGCCGATTGGGGCTACTCCACACCACGGGAGCGAGTCGAGTCGGTCATGGCGAAAAGCCGAATTCGTCCGATTTCGATCGATCAGTTCTGCGGTGACCTAACGGAATGGCTGACCCGTCGCTAGTCGCTAACCTGCGCGAAACAAGACCCACGTTATCGTTTCGTCACATCCTCAGCTTTTGCCTGTGATCTAAATCACACAGCTACCGTGATAAAAGTCCGGAAGTTTGGCGTTCAGTATCACGTATAAGTACGGGTTGCGATCGCTTCGCAAATCCCCAAAAACACGGATACTGATAGTCATAAGAGAAACGAGGTTATCGATATGTTCACCACCACCACATCTGAACGCATTTTCACAAACGCCTGGGATACCGGTTATATTCGCCGCGCTGACTGGTTCGCACTGTTGTCCGACGTGGTTGATGAAGAAACCCACATGGTCACGGCTCGCTTGATGCACGCAGTCCGTCGCGGTCGCCTCTCGATCGTTGACTAATCAACGAATCGTACTCGTGCGGAATCGCGCCTAATCACGCAACACAGCCCGACAGCTAAAGCTTTCATCAACATCAACGCAACGATTCAAAGCTGAGAGCCGATCGGCTGCGCCACAATCAAACTAATTTCGGCGATCTAAGCCGTGGCCGACTCTAGCCAACGATCGATCGAGTTTCGCAACATTCTCGTTTCTCTGGCTCATTAAATTTCCTCAATCTGGTTTTCACCTTGGGTTACGGTTTTGCCGTGACCCATTTTGTTTGACTGTAATCGACGCTACAGAAGATCAGTCCTGGAAATTAGACGCGAATATACGTGCGTATTACGCAGGTTTTCCGTCTAGATCGCGATCAATACTTGGGAATATCACGAAAATTACGGGGAATAACAGATCGGTACTGACCGCTTTACGGATCGCGTGGCTGACGGCTAATTTCATCGTCATTTATTTCATCGCCACTTGACGAAGAACTGTCGATCGCGACGATCGGCAGCGTGGCATTTCCGAGGGCGGCGAGGGCGCTGGGTGCAAGTAAGGCGTGCGCGTCGGGATTGTCCATCAGGTGAGCGCGGATGAAGGCGAGGGAGATGGCTTCGAGATCGCGGTGGGCGATCTGCGGATCAGGGCCGACGAGGATGCTGGGCAGCGCGATCGAGGGTTCTTCGCCGGGGGGGACGGCGATCGAAGAAAAATGCGTGCCGCCCTGCCAGATCGCAAGCTGACGATCGGCCATGGGCAAGCGCTCAAACAGCGGAATCTGTTCGAGATAGGCGGGGGCGATCGTATCGGCGGTTCCGGCCAGCATCAGCACCGGTACAGTCATGGCGGCCAAGCCGCGACCGTCAAAGATAGCGCCGCCGATCGGTGAAACGAGGATCACGCCGCGTACCCGTTCATCGCGCCACTGTGGTATCAGTGGCGCATCCTCGACCAGCGTGAGCAAGCGGCATTGCAGCAAAAGCGACAGATTCCACGACCATTGCTGATCGAGATCCGTACAGGTTTGACGCAGGGAGGTCGTGTCGATCGTTGCCCCGGCCAAGGCGAGCGCCGTGTAGCCCCCGAAGGAATGACCAATGACGATCGTGCGGGAGGTGTCGATCTGTCCCACAAGGTCAGGGTCAAAGGCGAGCCGTCGGGTGACTTCGTCTAAAAGCAAACTGATATCGCGCGGGCGATCGTCAAATTCGCTGGGTTTGGCGATCTCATTTTCCGAACCCCGGAGTAATGCCTGTAAATGCTTGGCATTGCTGCCCGCGTGTTCGGGAACCAAAACGGCGAAACCGTGCGACGCCAGGTATTCCGCGAGGTAGTAAAAGGTATGACGATCGGAGCCGACGCCGTGGGAAATGACGATCAGCGGGGCAGCGGGTGATTTGGCAGAGTCTGCCGAATCGGTTGCCCCTGCCGCCATCGGCTGGGCGATCGGCAGATATGGCATATATAAATCGGCGCTGGCACGATGGCCGTAGGGAAAATTTCGCGTCTGATCGCGGATATCGATCGACTCGATGCGCCATTCATGGGAGCCACGTCGTCGAATTACTTGCCATTGATCTCGTATTGCGGCCTCTGCGGGAGGTTCTAGCGCCGCGATCGCCGCGATTCGCGAGAGTTCCGCCTGACTGGTATCGAGGGTCTCGCGCACGCTATCGACCGCCGCGATCGCCTCGCCAATTTTGAGATATAACGTCCGCGTCGGGAACGCTTCGAGCAGGGCGATCGGCGTGAGTCCAGAGGGCGAGTTGGCCGCTGCGACGATCGCACCGCGCAAGCCTTTAAACGTCGTCTCACGGCTGCGATCGCGAGCATCCGTCGAGAAGACGACACTTAAGCGCTGGAGCAAAAATTCACCCTGGGGCGAATAGAGAAACTGTGAGGCTTCGACCGCTCCGATCGACAGCGGAGTAGACAGCAAATCGGGCAGGCGATCGCGCGTCGTGGTCGGTAAATAATCCAGATAAGCACTCAGCTCGTCATCCGCGTCGCCCGTCGCAGCATAGTGCGCCAAGCTGGCAATCGAGATCGATCGTTCCCAGGCACGATAGCGCACGGCCAATCGTTCCGCCGCCTGTACCGGCGCGATCGTCTGGAATACCCAGCCCGCCGCCAGACCGACGCCACAGGCGATCGCCACACCGCAACGCCTCGCTAAAATCACGCTAAATTCTGTCATAGAGCTGAATGTACGCTGAACGTTTGGCCGCACTTAAGATCCACTCTCGAACTACCACAGCTATACGGTACGACTCCGGACATTAGATGCTATTCGAGGTAAAACCCGCTGTGAAACCGCTGTGAAACCTGCTAACAATTAGACGAATTAGACAGATTAGACTATTCGGGAAACCCCAGAGACACTTTGGCACTAACATTGCTCTCGCTCATCGCACATCGCCATGCTGTCAGCGATCCGCCACCCTTTCACTCAAACCATGAAAATCTTTAACTCACAGCTTTTTCTCGCCACCCTCATTCTGACGATCGGCACTTGGGTCTTACGGGGTTTCGGCCTCCTCACCTTCCTTCCTGGCCTTGTCATCTGGCTTGGAATTTTCGCAACCGTCGGCGTTGCGATCGTCGCCAGCCTGCAAAACTCCCAGCGTTGGTGATCTCCGTATTCGTTTCCATCAGCCTTCGGTCTATCATTAATCTATTCATCAAGCCTGCGTTTTCCCCGCGAAAACGAGCTTAACCCAGTTTTTCGCCCTCCTCCTTCAGTCCTATGACCTACGCAGCCGCCACTGCCAAAGCTGAAATCAACGAACTGCGCCGCTTGCGTGGTCTGCTGCCGCCGGAGCTGCAAAGCTGGGTCACAGTAGAGAAAACCACGGAAGTTGATCCGCCGCTCGTGCGAAGCGAAGAACTTAGTAAAGACGAGGTGGAGATCGCGATCGATCTCGTCAAGTGGGATCGTCTGGCGATCGATCAGCGCAATCTCTTGTTCTGGCATGAAGTCGCCCGCATCCAAAATGACACCGTTACCAAAGAAGGTTGGGAAATGGCCGCTTTGGCGATCGGTCTCGGTGGTGCGGTCGGTGAACTCTGGGTGCAGGATGGTTTACTGCTCATGTTGGCGCTCACCCTATGCGGCGTTTCGGGTTGGCGGCTGTACCAAAAAAACAACAGCGATCGTAATCTCGAATACGAAATCGAAGCCGATGAACGCGCGGTCTCCCTCGCCAGCCGGTTTGGCTATACCCTGCCCAACGCCTATAAAAGCCTCGGCAGCGCCCTCAAAACGCTCATCGAACAAACCCCGAAGAAAAAACTTCGCCAACGCTACCAGGATCGCCTCAACGCCCTGCGCAAAAGTGCTGCCCGTGCCAAATCTCGCACCCAAGGATCAGCGCCCAGCACCAGCACCAGCCGCACCACCGAGCGCATCCGCGAAACATTTTAGCCCTTTTGACGAAACTACTTTAAACGGGCTGGAAACCCTAGTCTGGTGTCGTTCCTAGGCCGAGTATGAGAGCGATCGAACTATCGTTCAAGATATCGCATGATCAAGCCGGTCAGCCCGCCCACAGCATCTTCGGATAACTCTGAAGATGCTGCTTTTTTATCTTTTCGGCTACTCAAATCACCCGAATTTATTTTTTTAGGATATTTTCAATTAATAAAATCTGTTTCCTCTAATTTTCATGAAACTCTATTAAGTTAGACAAACTAATATTCATAAATATGTTCAATTAATACAGTTTTCGCTATGTTCGATCGCTCGTCTTAAATCACTATGCGGAAATATGAAAAAACGAGATAGAGGCATTAATATCGAAAGATATGAACACCTAAACATAGAGCGAACTTTCTATGGCTTCGCCATCTCAAGTCAAAACCTACTTAGCACAGTGGTTTCAGCTCGGAAAACGGGTCTCCTCTGAAGACGGGCAGAATCACTACCTACCCTCGCCCATCTTTGCGGGAGAAGCATACAGCCCCGACTTTGAATGGATTTGGTCTCTGATTTCCTCAAATCATGCCGATCGCTTTTATTTGGATGGGACGGATCAAAGTATGGCCGATCTACTCAGTACAAACTGGAAAATCGATAGCTGTGCCCGTTGCCAAATGCCGGTTCCAACCTCCCCAGTCCATTGGACTTGCGCGATTTGCCCCTGTAGCGATTTGACAACCTGGCCGAACGAAAGTCTACCCAAACCCCGATCGCCCATCCAAACGCAAACCCACCTACGCGCAATCTGCTCGCGGCTCAAGAGTACTCCAGCGAAATAAACGTCCTGGCTCGTTTGAGGATTATTTAGCCTGTATTCAGCCCAGACGAACAGTGAACAATTATTTCCTGGCAGTACTCCAAGCAAAGTGGGCAATTGGATCGGGTTATCGTGTCGTGATTGATTTGGTAAACTCTGATGTTCTTGCGTCATTTCGTCAATGATCAACGTCTGGATTAGATCGTGGGTCATGCGTACGCTGAGGCGGAGCCGATCGCTGATATCCCAGACGTTGACGCTGCTGATCTGGGGAGTCGTCGGCTTTGGCATCGTGATTGCGCCGACCATGCCGACGGTGTGGAGCCGATCGGCTGAGATTGCGATCGCGGAATCACCGCCCGTCTCGGCAGCATCCACCGCTACTAAGCCGATCGGCGAAATGAGCGAGCTGGAATTGCGCGAAGAGTTAAACCGGCTCTGGATGGAGGCGATCCCGGCCTACAACACGGGGAGTCGTGCGGCGGGACTGGAAGCCGCAGGACGGGTGATCGCGATTTATGAGCAGCTTGGCGATCAGAAAATGCTGGGTCAACATGCGGCCTGGTTTGCGGCGCTGCATATCGGCGTTGGCGACTACGAACGGGCGTTGAGCTGGATTGATCGGCTTGAATCGGCGGCGATCGAACTCGGTGACGCGCAAAATCTGGGGTCGCTGTATGACAACAAAGGGCTGGCGTTGTTTCAGTTGGGCGAATATCAAGCGGCGCTAGCGGAGTATGCCAAGGCGGTTCAGTTTTTTGAACAGAGTGACACGGTATCACCGGGGCGGGTGGGCTATGTCTGGAATCAAATGGCGGCGGTGAATCAACAGATCGGGAATTTCGATCAGGCGATCGCGCTGGTGGAACAAAGCTATACGTTGAGTCAAGCCGTTGGGGATGATGCCTTAACGCTGCAAACGGCGGACTCTTTGGGACGGTTTGAGCGCGAACGGGCAAACTACGCCGCTGCGGAAGGCTATCAGGAACGTGCCCTCGAACTGGCGATCGCGCAGAATGACGAAATGCGCGAGCATGAGCGCAGCTATTTCGCCTCGATCGAGTCAATCGATCCGGCCTATCGTCCTGTCTTGCCCGATCAGATTAAATTTGTCCGCCCGCTCTACGAGGCGGATCGGATCGCCAACCTCGCGCATACCTACGCCGCCTGGGGCAAGGCCGATCGCGCCCGCGACTTTGCGGAACGTGCCTACACGATCGCCCATACGGAGATTAACAACGCGCCCGACAACTCCGACTACGACTTTTTTAACTGGACGATGGGGACGATCGGCGCGGCCTATCGCACCCTCGGCGACTATGAACGGGCGGAGGAGCTGCTACGCGAGGCGATCGAGGTACAGGAACGGGTGCGATCGAATCAGTTTCAGCAGAATGATCGCCTAAAAGTGCTGTTTGCCGAGACCTATGCCAATGTGTTTGATGAGCTGCAATTGGTGTTAGTCGCTCAGGGTAAGGCGATCGAGGCGCTCGAAGTGGCGGAACAGGGGCGGGCGCGAGCTTTTGTGGAACTGATCGCCGAACGGCTTGAAACGGGTCGCACTCAGGAAGTCATACCGCCCACGCTGGAGCAAATGCGCCAGCTTGCCCGCAAACTTGATACGACGATCGTGGAATATACGCCGATCGAGCGTGAACAGACGTTGCTGATCTGGGTTGTTACCCCCAGTGGTGAGATTCAGTTTGCCGACGTGGATCTCTCCGAATTAGCAATGTCGCTCGAACATTTAATTTTTGCGGCACGCTGTCAAAATCGCGTCTGCTTGCGTCAGGTGTTAAGCCGTACGCGCGGCAGTTTTGCCGTTTCAAGCGAGACGCAGCAAGCCTACGCCAGTCCGCCCGAGACTCCAGCCTTTAACAACCTTGAAACCCAAACCCCGGTTAATCCCTACCTCAAGCAGCTCCACGACTTAATGATCACCCCGATCGCCGCTTATCTCCCCACCGATCCCAATGCCCGTGTCGCGATTTCGCCCCAAGGATCGCTGTTCCTCGTTCCCTTTGCGGCGCTACAGGACGCCAGCGGTTCGTATTTGATTGAGCGTCACACCTTGCTGATGACGCCGTCGATCCAGGTGCTCGATCGCACCCACGATCTGCGTCAAGCGGTTCATACGCGATCGGCACTCGTCGTCGGCAATCCCACCATGCCCGACAATCTCACCCCCCTCGCCGGAGCCGAAGCCGAAGCCCGCACTGTCGCTCAAATCCTGAATACGCAACCCCTTACCGGTAACGCCGCCACCGAAGCCGCCGTCCGCCGCATCCTTGGAAATTCTCGCATCGTTCATCTCGCCACCCACGGAACCTTCGATGAGCGCGACGGGTCACGCAGCGCGATCGCCTTTGCACCAACGGCGGATCTCGACGGTTGGTTAACCTCGCGTGAGGTGCTGGATCTCGATCTAAATGCGGAGGTGGTGGTGTTGAGTGCGTGCAGTACGGGGCGGGGGCGGATTACGGGAGATGGGGTGATTGGGTTGTCGCGATCGTTGGTGGCGTCGGGGGCGTCGAGTGTGGTGGTGTCGTTGTGGGATGTGGATGATGCGGCGACGGAGGCGTTGATGGGGTCGTTTTATGATGCCTGGTCGCGAACGGAGTTGGATAAAGCTCAGGCGCTACGAGTCGCGATGCTAGAAACGATGCAGGTGTTCCCTCAGCCGTATTTCTGGTCGGCGTTTACCTTTGTCGGAGAACCGCAGTAGGGGCATCGTTGCAAGATATAGCAAAAAACGATGGCGTTGCTGATGAGTGAGATATTCGTAAACCCATCGGCTTTGATTTACAAGGCTTCCAGACATAGATTCATCCTCCCCAAAACCCGCAACGCCCGAGCGTAAATGGTCTTCATTCAACGCTCGTTGTTTTTCGGATTACTTCTAGTGATCGCGGTTTTTAGCTTGTCCCATAAAGCTTTGAGCTACATCAGCGGCATTATCTCCAGCCTGCAATTGCAAAACCTGAGTCGGATAGGCAAATTCAAGACCATGTTCCACAAACGCATCCATCAGCTTCAGGTTAATTTCCTGCTGAATATCGGTGTAGCGTAGGTAATCGCTGGTCTGAACGTGATAGACAATCTCGTAGTCCAGGCTGAAATTACCGAGGTTGAGAAAGTGCGCCCGCTCGAAGAGAACATCGTCGATCGGCTCGATGATCTTGCGGATAATGGCCGGGATTTCCGCGAGTTTCTGGCGATCGGTCTCGTAAATCACGCCGATATTAAAAACAATGCGGCGGCTTTCCATTTGCTTGAAATTTCGCACCCGAACGCTCACTAGCTCCGTGTTCGAGATGACAAGCTGCTCACCGCTAATGCGTTTAATGCGTGTGGTTTTGATACCGATGTGTTCGATCGTTCCGGCATCATCGCCGAGAACCACGAAGTCACCAATCTCAAACGGACGATCGCAGATGATCGACGCATAGCTAAATAAATCTTGCAAAACCCCTTGGGAAGCCAAGGCTAAGGCTAAACCACCAATTCCCAAACTCGCAACCGCAGCCGAGACATTAAAGCCCAGGTTATCAATTACAAACACAAGACCAATTGACCAAACGACGATCCGAATTAACGGACGCACCGCCAACACCATTTGATCGAGCGATTCATCACCACGGCGCATCACATAGTAGCGCAGGCCGCAATCGATCGTGCTGTACACCAGGCGGATGCCGATCCAGGTGGTGATGATTGTGGTGATGCTGGCGATACCGTCATTCAGGATGGGATGGAGTTCTAGCCGGGTGGAGGCGAGACGCAGCACAGCCAGCCAGACGAATAGATTGACGGCATTCGAGACGATTTTCGTGATCGGTACGATCAGGTCATCGAGGGACTGACTGAGGGTGCGGCGTAAACCGCGACGGACGATCGTCGTGGCGATCGGGGCGAGGACAATACCACTGAGGACAGTGGCGATCGCCAAACAATAATCTAGAGTGGTGTTACCAAAATATGACTGCTGAAAAAAGTCGGATAAATTCATGAATTTTGCTTGCCATCGGTGTTGTTCTAACACGACACTGGTGGCATTTTAGTCTCCTTACACTATGCTTAACACCATAGCAAACCTTCAGATTTGCGTCAGATTTAACATCATGAACGTATAACTTGTTCGCCCAAATCTCCGGTGTTAAATGACTTGAATGCTATAACTATCAAGCTTCTTGAAAGGATTACAAGAAGTTCATATATCGAATGCCACCACCACAATACACTTAAGTTCCTCGCCTTCACGGTTACCCCTTACGCTAGTCTAAGGCAATATCTGTTACGGCTTAATTCCCATGCCTGAAGGCCCCGAGATTCGGATTGCAGCCGATCGCCTCACTGCTGAGTGAACCGCACCGTGATCGACCTTTTCTTCGCGTTTGAGTAACTTCAGCCGTTTCGCGACGTGCTGATCGGCACGACGATTACGGCGATCGAGACGCGGGGGATTACGAACGATCCGGCGATCGCGGCGCGGCTGAAGGCGGAGCGATATGCCTTGATCGATGGGTCGATCCGCACAGCTTAGAATCCGGTGTTTTACTAACCGGTGTTTTACTAACCGGTGTTACGCACAAAGATCGCTCGCCAAAAAAGCTTGCCAATCGCTAAAAACCACGTTCGCATAGCTTAAAGCCACATCGCGCACAAGCTGACAAAATTGCGGCTCATAACCCTGCACGATCGCCTGAACCTCGTCCTCGAAGGAATGGGGGACGAGATCCGCATCGTAATTTTGGTCGGCGCGGGAGTGGCAGGTGGCAAGAATTTTACCCCACTGTTCGCAGAGTTTTCGTAAGGATTTCGGCTTCGTTAGGGTGGTGGTGTCGAAGGCGGCTTTATAGGGCGATCGCTCGCGCACCGAGTAAACACCATCCGCCAGACAAATCCAGCCCAGATAGTCATCGGTGTGCAGGGTGGTGGCACGATAGGCGATCGCGTGGCGTTCGCCATCATTGGCAAAGCGGGTGTCGTAGTGGTGGCGCTCGGATTGGCGGATATGAGAGTAGGCGGTGGGTTTGGCTTGGCGTTTGAGGTCGAGAATGCGGCGATCGCGAGCATTGCGCCCCGCGATCAGCACGTAGTAACGCGGCGTTCCGAGGGAGCCTGTGCCTGCATTGACGCGCCGCGCGATGTCGATCACTCGAAAGTGAGTTTTGCTGTAATTGAGTTGACCGGCCAGGGTTTTACCGTAGTCGGGGAAGGCGGTGAGGATCGCCGATCGCTCCTCCTCGCTCACGGCTTGGAGCTTATCGGAGGTCAGGTCAAATCGTAGCGATCGCTGTACTTTTGTCGTCCACTTATCCAGCATTTGCTCGTGGCTGTTCTCGTCTTCCACCTCGCGCAAAAAATCATCGAGCTTGCCGTAGGTATTCTCAGCCGTGAAAAAGGTTTTCGTTTCGCGATCGTTCCCAATGAGAGCGGTGATTTCGTTGAGATAGGCGGAGGTGAAGGCGTCAATCATCTCTGCCCCGCGCTTGGGTTTCATGGCATGATCGCGGGCAATGATTGCAAGGCTGGTGGCCATACGCCAGAGATCGTATTGATAGTCTGCGACGATCGACTCGTCAAAATCGTTAATGCTGTAGGCGATATGATCCGCAGCATTTTTGTAAGCGCCGAAATTTTCCGCGTGTAGGTCGCCTTGAATCCAGGTGCGGGTGCTGTTGCTGCCAAATCGGCGTAACCGGCGATCGCGTCCGAGATCCGACCAAAATAGATAATTCGTGCCGCGAAAGAAGCTAAACGCTGACACCGCCATTTTGCTGTGCTTCCACGATCGATCCGTTGGATTTAAAGCGTGATCGAACTGGCGGATTTGGGCGATCGGATCGCGGGCTTGACACATTTCCGTGAACTGCCGCTGAGCATCACGTTCAATTTTGTGCCACGTTTTGTGGCTGCGCTGATCTTGGGAATCTAGCGATCGAGGCTTTGCTTTCACGAGTCAAACCTGTAATCAAGAATAAAACGAAAATTAGCGTTGACGATACGTCGTGCTATAGGCTCGCGATAACGATGTACCACCAACCGTTCGCGATTCCTGGCTTGTCGTCTGGGTGAGATCCGCAACGGGAAGCGTAAAGTGAAACTGACTGCCGCGATCTTTGCCTTCCGACTCCGCCCAAATCATGCCGCCCCACCGCCCGACAGCCTGACGACAAATCGCAAGACCAAGACCCGTTCCGCCAACGCTACGCTGCAACGCCCCTTCTTCCTGATAAAACCGCTCAAAGATAATTTCCAGACGATCGGGTTCGATTCCCCGTCCCGTATCGGACACCGTCACTTCAATTTGTCCAAGCGGAGAAATTTCCTCCGATGTCTTCGCTGGTTTCATCGCCGATGTCTTCGCTGGTTTCAGCGCCGATTTCATCGCCGACTTCGTCGTTGTAGGTTGAGCGTTGGGCGCTGAACCCGTGGCGTTTGCTAACTCTTGAGGCGATCGGAAGCGGGCTTTAATCGAAATGGTTCCCGTTGTGGGCGTAAATTTGCAGGCATTATCGAGCAGCTTGCTCAAGACCTGCACCAACCATTCACCGTCGGCACTGACAAACGGTAGCTCCTCTTCCAGATCAACCTCAACCCGAGGAACGGGCTTATTCGGGTCGTAGGTATGCAAACTACTCCGCGCGAGATCGACGCACTCTTGCAACGCCAGCGGCTCCCATGTCCATTCGACTCGGCCACTTTCAAAGCGCGATAGCGTCAGGAAATCCTGCACCAACTCCCGCAATCGTTCGGCATCCGTGAGCGCGGTCGTGAGCATCACCTGTCGCAACTCTTCGGGCATATCTGGCTCATTCGCCAAACTTTCGAGACAGATTTGAATCGTGGAAAGCGGCGTCCGCAGTTCGTGACCGGTAATCGCGATCAGGTTGCTACGGGTTCGTTCGAGGGCTTCGAGCTGTTCGTTTAATTCTTCGAGGTGTTCGTGGGTTTCGGCCTGAATCAGCGCTGTCCCAATTTGCGTGGCGATCGTCGCCACTAGCTCCACCTCTTCGTCTGTCCAGGAACTCGACGATGCATGGCAGTGGTGTAGCTCAACAATCCCCAAGACCTGGCCTTGGTATAGCACCGGAACCATTAACCAGGCGCGAATCGAATAGTGATCGACGGTTTGGCGAAAGGAGGTATCTGTTCTGTTCAGCCGATTTAAAATTTGCGTTATGATGCGCGATTTGGGTGTGGTCGATCCGCTCGTATCTTCGAGAAAAACGGCTTCTTTGGAGTCCATCACCCCGTGAAAGAGTGGGTTGTCGGCGAGTGTCCAGACCTTTCCCTTAAGCGATTGAATCGCTTCGGCGCAGTATTCATGCTCGATCGTCGCCTCACGATCGAGCATCCGACAGCGATAGATAATGCAGCGATCCGCGCTCAGGGCTTGACCAATTTCGCGCACGGCGGTGTCGAGAATTGCCCCCGTATCGAGCGAACTCCGAATCGTCGAGACGATCGTATTAATCAATCGCTCCTTGAGTTCCTGCGCTGAGATCGATCGATAAGCTTTGAGGAGTTTGTATTGCCCCGCTTGCAGGTACGAAATCAGGCGTTCTGCGAAGGGTTCGGGGTCGATTCCCATCAGAGCGCGATCGAGATCGACCGGCGGGCGAGCTGGATCGCAGGTTTTGGCAGCCAGACAGTCAAGGCGCTGGGTAATGCCGTAGCGATCACGGGCTTCGGCCACCTTTTCGGCTAATTCGGGGCGATAGGTTTCAACCCGCTGTAGCAGTAAATCCGCTGCACGAATCACCACATCGCGGTCAAACGTCCAAATCCCTTCAAATCGTCGTACGGGATCGGCGTCAGGGCTAGAGTTGGCGAGCAGGGGAGCGGAGGCCGTCGGCGTATGCGTCCGCTCTTCGCACACGAGACAAGATCCGTAGCGCTCCGACAGCACGACCAAATTCCATTCACGACTCAGCGGTTCACTGGGATCAAAGGCGATCGTTTCGTAATTGCGTGTACCGCTCTGAAATTCAGTTTCAGGAGCAGACAGCACGTAAACCTGGGGCGTCTGCTTGGCAATGCGAGCATAACGACCCGCTTCGAGGCGATAGAAGCGCTCGCTCTGAAACGTGGCGATCGCCAGCGGCATATCGTCGCTCGAACCGGCCAAGATCTGATCTTCCATCGCATGGGACAGCGCCACCAGCGATGATTTGAAGTAGATCTGAGGTTTCAGATGCGGCAACGCCGCTAGCAAGTCTTCCAGAATGGAAGTGTTTAGCCTCATTTAAATCGTGAATCGACGTCGTGCCGACACCATCGAGAATGTGGGGGAATGGATAACCGTGTAAACACTGGACTCAGTGCTTGTTTGGTAAAACCGAAGGAGAGTCACCTTAATGGTATCTACGATACCTTACCGGAAACTGTAGAGCGATCTCGGCCATATTGTGAAAGCGTCAAGAAAAGTTGCAGGAACGTTTCGGCTTGCGATCGCTCAAGCTTGGCGTCATGTGCTGGAGAAGCTGGATAACTGTTTGTTGGACGTAGATAGATATCGCTTGACTCCGAATCCGAACTCATTCGGGCTATAGGCAATGGTAGGACTTACTCAAAACAGGCTAGAGGACTAGGGGTTGTCATCCGTTAAATTTCTAGCGCTTACTCAGTAAGGGTTGCAGCCCTAGCTTTTTTGTTAGGTCGGGCGTTCAACAGCTTACCCGATAAGGGTTCTACGATTAATTGATGACACGCCTTAGGGCAGCCAAGGATATTGGCGAAAATCCGGTTTGCGCTTGTCGAGAAACGCCTGCTTGCCTTCCGCGCCTTCCTCGGTCATGTAGTACAGCAGTGTTGCGTTACCCGCCAACTCTTGCACCCCGGCTTGCCCGTCACAGTCCGCATTAAACGCGGATTTAAGACAGCGAATCGCGATCGGGCTATGTTGCAGCACCTCCTGCGCCCAGTTCACGCCCTCCGCTTCGAGCTGATCGATCGCGACCACTGTATTCACCAAGCCCATCTCTAGCGCCTCCTGTGCGTCGTATTGCCGACACAAAAACCAGATTTCCCGCGCCTTTTTCTGACCGACACATCGCGCCAGATAGCCCGCACCAAAGCCCCCATCAAAACTGCCCACCTTCGGCCCCGTTTGCCCAAAGATGGCGTTATCCGCCGCGATCGACAGATCACAGATCAAATGCAGCACGTGACCACCGCCGATCGCGTAGCCCGCCACCAGCGCGATCACCACCTTCGGCATTGATCGAATCAACCGCTGTAAATCCAGCACATTCAGACGCGGAATCCCGATATCGTCCACATAGCCCGCATGACCGCGCACACTCTGGTCGCCCCCGGAGCAAAACGCGTATTTGCCATCGGTATGAGGCCCCGCGCCCGTCAGCAGCACCACCCCGATCGAGGTATCCTCGCGGGCATCGCAAAACGCATCGTATAGCTCAAAAACAGTCTGCGGGCGAAAGGCATTGCGTTTTTGGGGTCGATTAATCGTGATTTTGGCAATGCCGTCGGTCTTGTCGTAGAGGATGTCTTCGTAGGTTTTGGCGGTTTCCCAGGTGACGTTCATGGCGTGGCAGAAGAGGGGGATAGTGCGATCGCGTGACAGTCGATTGAAGCAAAGAACTGGCAGTCCGTCTACATATCCTGGGTCTGACTCTTAAACTATCCCTCGTTTGTCACTCTCCGATTCGATAACGAATTTGCGTTATTTTAGCCATGTTTTAAATGAGAGCGAGAACAAAAGAATAAGGGTTTCAGCCGTTATTTTTGAAGAGTGAAAAAAGAGGGCTATGTGTTGTTTCAAAGCGTTGCGTAACGATATCCACCCGATTCACTAATTTTGGCCACAGTCTACCGAAAACGTCTCGACAATGGAAGTCAAGGAACTACCCGGATTTGTATTCCCGATCGTAGTTCAAACCTATATGGATGAATCAGTTTGGTGGGTAATTAGCGGTATTGTGGGCTACTTTGGAGTCGCATTTTTATTTGGTGGTCCGATCGGTGCAGTTTCAATTATTAGTAGCTTTATTTTTTACATCTATCACATGTCATCATAAGTAGTCCCAAAAATGAAAGTGACTTAAGCCACGTAACTCAAGCATCTTGGTTGTAGACAAGCTAGAAGCTTGTGTTACGCATAGTATCCATTAATTAGCTTGGTCTACTGAACCCCACCCCAGACCAAACACTTGTCACAATGTCCCTAACCCTGCCACAGTAGTAGCCTGAGAGAAAGTAGGTGAGGCGGTTGCGGGGCATGGCGATGATATCGGGACGCTTGAAGGAGTCTGACTCATTGAAGCCGCTGCCGGTATCGGGACAATGCTCTGAGGAAAGTCCGGGCACCCGAAAGACCAGACTTGCTGGGTAATGCCCAGTGCGAGCGATCGTGAGGATAGTGCCACAGAAAAATACCGCCGGTTTTGTCATTCGGTTTCGTCTGACGAGGCCGGTAAGGGTGCAAAGGTGCGGTAAGAGCGCACCAGCAGCATCGAGAGGTGCTGGCTCGGTAAACCCCGGTTGGGTGCAAGGTCGCGGAATAACGGTTGGTCTTTTACCCGTTCCACTTTGGTGTACCGCTTGAGGCGTGCGGTAACGTACGTCCCAGATAGATAACTGCCCCGATCCTTCGGTCAATCATCGGCGCGGGTGCAACATCCCAATCTGACGCGATCGGCGATCGGAACAGAACCCGGCTTATGACTACTTTCTCTCTCCCCATTTTCGCTGTTACTTACAGATTCAGAACATTCAAAAAACAACAAAAAAGAGAGCCAGACCGGATGGCCTGACTCTCCTCTTTAACTTCTGAAAGCGGGTGACGCGATTCGAACGCGCGACATTCACCTTGGCAAGGTGACGCTCTACCACTGAGCTACACCCGCTTGATTCAGTTGTTTACGCCCGCTTTTTCAGGCGCATAATCTATGTTGCCAGCGGTTTTCACGAATGTCAACCTTTTTGTAAAACTTTTTTTGAATGCCCTAACCAGGCCATCCACAAAAATGGGTCATGGTCTGGGCAAACGCTAGGATACGAGAGAGTTTTCGATCGCTCGGATCGGCCTCGGTTCCGTCTCTACTCTCGAACTACTGAGCCATGTCCACCAAAGACAAAATTTTCATCATTCTGCTCGGGTTCATCCCCGTCTCGATCGCCGCCCATAGTTTAGGCTGGGGCGCGACCGCCATTTTCCTGACGGCAGCCTGTGCGATCGTTCCCCTTGCCGCCTGGATGGGAACCGCGACCGAAGAACTCGCCGTCGTCGTCGGCCCCACGGTTGGCGGTCTACTCAATGCCACCTTTGGCAACGCGACGGAACTCATCATCGCTCTGATTGCCCTTCAGGCCGGATTGCTCGAAGTGGTGAAAGCCAGTATCACCGGTTCGATTATCGGTAACCTGTTACTCGTGATGGGGTTATCGATGCTGCTCGGCGGACTCCGGTTTAAAGAGCAAAACTTTCAATCGGTCATGGCACGCCTGAACGCATCCGCCATGACCCTCGCCGTGATCGCGATTTTGATCCCCACGGCGGTTTCGGCGACCTCCAGCGGCATTGAAGAAAATACGATGCGTACGCTGTCAAGCGCGGTGGCGATCGTGCTGATTATTGTCTACGGCTTAACCCTGCTGTTTTCGATGAAAACCCACGCCTATCTCTGCGACGTGGGCGAGGCCGAAAACGAAACAGAGGGCGAACCCGAACACGAAAAGCCAAATGTATGGCTCTGGACGGGGGTTTTACTGGTCTGTACGTTAGCGGTGGCCTACGAATCGGAGATGCTGGTTAGCTCCCTGGAAGAGGCCACCGAAGCCTTGGGTCTGACACCTTTATTTACCGGGGTTATCCTCGTGCCGATCATCGGTAACGCTGCCGAACACGCGACAGCGGTAACCGTGGCGATGAAAAACAAAATGGATCTCTCGATGGCCGTCGCGATGGGGTCGAGTCTGCAAATCGCGCTGTTTGTTGCGCCGGTCTTGGTACTAGCGGGCTGGGCGTTTGGTCAGCCGATGGATTTGAATTTCAATCCGTTTGAGTTGGTCGCCGTGGCCGTGGCCGTGGCGATCGTCAATTCTGTTAGCTCTGACGGGCGATCGGACTGGCTGGAGGGAGCCTTATTGCTTGCGACCTACGCGGTTTTAGGCATCGCCTTCTTCTACCATCCGATCACCTAACGTTGCGATCGGTGCGTCAGTTTCCTTTCAAATCATTAGACCTTTGAGGTTTTAGAAACCTCAAAGGTCTCGTTCTCTGCGATCCATCCCATTTTCAACTGGGGTTACTTAGCCTGAAATGATCGATCGGATTCGAGACCAAATACCGTTAAAAGAGTCCAACAAGACGTGACCCAGCGCCAAATTTTCCGTCACGATCGCGTAGTGAGCTAACCATCCAACACTAATCCCCAAGCCCGCAACACTGAGCAACACGAGAAATGCCTTCCAGCCGGATAGGTTCGCCACCTGAAGATCGAGTCGAACCAATAGCCCTGCTGACATTAACAGCAGCAGATTGGCGAGCCAGTCGATATGAACCAGCAAGAAGACGATGATGATGCCCCCTAGCATCGAGGTGATGAAGGCGCGTCGATCGGAATTGAGCCAGCGCACGGTAAATATACGAATAATTGACCAGGGCGAGGCCAATAGCTCAGACAACAGCAAAACCGTGAAGATCGCGATCGCCCACGAGCCGCTATTCGTCGCCCAGGTTGCCAGCAGCCAGCCAAAATTGATATAGGTCAGCAACAGCAGTGAAAACGAAAGCCCGTAGCGGGGTCGTACCTGTAAAGGACAGGATGGGGGATGGACGGGAGGCAAGGATTCGCGAGACATGCGGGAGCCCGATGAACGCCAGAAAGTCGAAATAGAAGAGAATCTAGCGAGGTATGGCAGCGGTTATCGCCCGTCGTAACCATCGCTAAAGATTCGACGAAATCGCCTGTACCGGACAACTCGGGATGCACTGTTCACAGACAATGCAGCGACTCCGGTTAAAGTGTAAATGAAATGTTTTCGGGTCAAGGGATAGCGCCTGGGTGGGGCAGACACCGGTACACAAACCGCAGTCCACACAGATTTGGTCGTCAATCACGATTTCGCCCGATGCCGATGAGATGCGAATATCTTGCGATCGCATCCAGTCGATCGCCGCGTTCACTTCATCAATATCACCGAGAAGTTCCACCACCAACGTCCCGACCTGGTTCGGCGTCACCTGAGCGCGGATGATATTGGCCGCCACGTTAAAGTCCTTTGCCAGACGATAGGTGACGGGCATATGAATCGACTGTCGGGGAAAGGTGAGCGTCACTCGTTTTTTCACGGGAAATATCGCGCCGTGCGCGTTCGACTCACTACACTAAAGATTAAACCCGGATTGCGACCCGTCAACCGAATGTCACAATTTCCTCGCTTCTGGATGTTGCTGACCCGTTGCCGACCCGACAACTGCGATTGTGTTTGAACAGACACTGACGCAGTGATCCGACTTCTAAACGAGCTGTCGCCGTTCTAGCATTCAAGACAATGCGAGAAGTCAGACTTCTAACCCACGTGCGGAAGTCCTGTTGAAGTGGATCGGATGAAACTGATTGACGCACACCCTCAATCAGTACGATTTAATTGGCCATACTTTTAGTAAGAATTCTGTCTGCCCGACCCCATGAGTGATACGCCGACTACAACGTCCAATCTCGCAACCCGCAGCCGCAACATCATCGTTGCGATCGCAGCGATCATCCTCGGTGTCGTTCTCGCACTGGGCATCAACGCCCCCAGCGGCACGGCCAGCCTTGCGACCCTCGCCGATCGCGCGATCGCCTTCGATGTTGCCCGCAGCAACGACAAGCCTACGATGATCGAGTTTTACGCCAACTGGTGTACGAGCTGTCAAACCATGGCTCCGGCGATCGCCAAACTGGAAGACGTCTACGACGATCGGATCAACTTCGTCATGCTCAACATCGACAATACGAACTGGCTACCCGAGATGGAACAGTACGACGTGGATGGTATTCCACATTTCGTCTTTCTCGATGGTGCGAACAATATGATCGCCCAGGCGATCGGCGAGCAGCCCAAATCCGTCTTTGAGCAAACCCTCGTCAGCCTGATCGACGGGCAAGCCATTGCGCTCGAATCCAGTCAGGGCAAAACGTCCAGCCTTAATGACGAACCCACCGATCGCCTCCAGCCCAGCACTGATCCACGCGGCCACGGCGCGATCGCGCCTCAGACATAAATCAATTGCCATCAATGTGATTCGATAAACTTATACAAAAACACGTGACAACTAGGGGGGATGTCAGTATATTTGTGTATGTGTGAGGAGCGAACCAGAAAAAGCGCCGAGACGAAACACGGTCAGTCGTCGGCGCTTTTTCTGATCTTTGGGTCTTGTGCATAGTATCGGCTCGTTTCAGTCCGCCGTCACTGTGCCTATTCGCTCCTCACGGGTTCCTAGCTTCACAACTAGGTCTACCCTGCATAGTCTTTTTCAAGCCTGAGTGTATTGAGCCTAAATGCGTTGATGAGACTTGATCGGTTGAGCTTGAACGTGAGGTTAACGAGTTTAGTCAAGCTCTAACGTGAGCCTTTTGATGTCTTCGATGAGAGTCTTGAGGGTTCATGTCGGTTCGGCAATCTCAACTGCTCATACTCCTATCGGTCATTCTGGCCAATAAAGTACACTGGTCACAATAGACACCGGGTCATGGTCTCGACGTCTCGACGTGACACCGTCCTACAGCCTCGTAACCTCGTGAATTTGTAAGTTTTATGAATCCTGTTGTCGGACTTTTCGTCCAAACCCTCAGCACGTTTCTCAACATCTATTTGGCACTGCTCATCGTGCGTATCCTGTTGAGCTGGTTCCCGAGTGTCAATTGGTTCGATCCACCGTTTTCGATTCTCGGTCAACTGACCGATCCGTACCTCAATCTTTTTCGATCGCTGATTCCCCCGATCGGTGGCATTGACCTATCGGCGATTCTGGCAATTTTCCTGCTGCAAATCGCACAATCCGTCGTTCCGGCTTTATTGGTTGGCGGCACATCCTTCTAACAATGTCCTCCTAGCGATGCCCTCCTCACGAAGATTCAGCACTATGGCGGCCTGAACTGACCCGGTTCGACCTAGCCGCTATGGTTTGGTTTACGGTTTGGAATCCGAGAAGGGTGTCGCATTTTTCTGTATCAAAATCTTTTCGATCGCACCACAGCATCCGATCCGCATTTCTTGGTAAAATAATAGGCCGAGAAGCATCCTTTTGACGCGAAATAACTCTGCCATCGTCTAAACCTTGGTCTTATGTGCGGCGGCAGAGTTTTGTTTATCCCGACATGACGGCCTTGCGAACCTGAGGCAAGCTCGCATGAAACGAACGCTCACTCCGGGATCGCATCACATAACGCTCCTACATGGACTGTCATGCTCAACCCAAATCTGGACAATATCCAGTTAACTCAAGAAGATTACGAACGCTACTCACGCCACCTGATTTTGCCCGAGGTGGGCGTTGAGGGACAAAAACGTCTCAAGGCCGCGAAAGTTCTGTGTGTCGGTACAGGCGGGCTTGGTTCGCCGCTGCTGCTGTACTTGGCCGCTGCTGGTGTCGGCACGATCGGGATTGTCGATTTTGACGTCGTCGATTTCTCCAACCTGCAACGCCAAGTAATCCACGGGACATCCTGGGTCGGTAAGCCGAAAATCGAATCGGCGAAAAACCGTATCCACGAGATCAACCCGTTCTGTAACGTCGAGCTGCACGAGGTCGCGCTCAGTTCTGAGAATGCGCTAGAGATTGTCGAACCCTACGACATCGTGGTCGATGGTACGGATAATTTCCCGACGCGCTATCTCGTCAATGACGCCTGCGTTTTGCTGGATAAGCCCAATGTCTACGGCTCGATTTTCCGCTTTGAAGGCCAAGCGACGGTCTTTAACTACGAAGGCGGTCCGAATTACCGCGACCTCTATCCCGAACCGCCGCCGCCGGGAATGGTTCCGTCCTGCGCCGAAGGTGGCGTGCTAGGCATTTTGCCGGGGATGATTGGCGTTATTCAAGCCACCGAAACGATCAAAATCATCATCGGCAAAGGTACGACCCTCAGCGGTCGCCTGATGCTGTACAACTCGCTGGATATGACGTTCCGTGAGCTGAAGCTACGCCCGAACCCCGAGCGTCCGGTGATTGAAAAGCTGATTGATTATCAAGAGTTTTGTGGAATTCCCCAAGCTAAAGCAGCGGAGGCCGCCAGCGTGAGTACCATCCCAGAAATGAGCGTGACCGAACTGAAAGCAGCGCTGGATAGCGATCGCGATAATATCCTGCTGCTCGATGTGCGTAACCCGCACGAGTACGAAATCGGCAAAATTGACGGATCGCTGCTGGTTCCCCTCGGCGATCTCGAAAATGGTAGCGGTCTGGCCAAGGTGAAGGACGCGCTCGGCGACAAAAAGCTGATCGCACACTGTAAGCTTGGTGGCCGATCGGCGAAGGCACTGGCCATCCTCAAGGAAGCCGGAATCGACGGTACGAACGTGACAGGCGGCATTAACGCCTGGAGCCAAGAGGTTGATTCGTCCGTGCCTCAGTATTAGGCCGCACGATTCACGCGACTTATGCGATTCACGCGATCCAAGTAACCAGAATACTTAAGCCTCGCTTAAACCCTGAAACCGCTCAAATTGAGCGGTTTTTTGATGAATATCTGAATATCGCTGTCTTGAGAATGCCCAAGAACCCGCTAGGATCGATCCAACTCGTATCTTGATCCCTATTTGACTCAATCTTGCGATCGCCGATTGATCGCCGCGCGTCCCGTATGCAGCACCACGTTATCCATCACATCCACGGACGCCTGCGCCTGCGCCTCCCCGAACTGAGCGCAGCGGACGATTTCGCACGCCTACAAACCGAGCTGGAAAACCTCCCCCGCCTCAAATCCTTACGGTTTAATCCGACGGTACGATCGGCGGTGATCGAATACGTCACCGATCCGCGTCATGCCGAAGCCGATACGTCTGACCGGTCATTTCTCGATGATCTCAGCGCCCGGATCGCGATCGTGCCGGTATTCGGTCACGCGATCAACGAGGGATCACCCACGACGCGCACGGATCAGCCTGAAGACGATCGCGCCAACACGCAACCCACGGGCGACGATTGGCAACAGCTCGCCACGCCGATCGCCAGCTTAGGACTCGCCGGACTCGCCACCTTAATCGAATTGCCGATCGCGCTAACAGCAGGCGTGATCGGCCTTGCAGCATGGCCGATTGTTTCACGGGGGTTAGCGGGATTAACCGCCGAGGAACCTCGCGATCGGCAGCTCAAAGTCGAGCTGCTCGATACGCTTTGGATGGCGGGGCAGCTTGCCCAAGGCCAGTTTATTGCTCCGGCGCTATTGGCCACACTGAACGAAGTCGGGATCATCGTGCGCGATCGCACCGGCCAAGAAGAGCGCGATGAATTATCGACCCTGCTCGATCATCAAATGCGGGGTCAAACCTGGGTTGAGCGCGGCAATGAGGCGATCGCGATCGCGGTTCCACTGTTGCAGATCGGCGATGTGGTGATTGTGGGTCAGGATGAGCGCGTGCCGATCGATGGTGAAATTGTGGCGATCGCGCCGCAAACCCAGGTCGTTGCACCGTTATGGTGCGAACCCGGTTCGATCTCAGCGCTGGCGATCGGGCAACGCCTCGACGCGGGAACCCTCGTCACGCGCGGCGAACTGCGTGTGCGGGCGCAACGATCGGGCAACGCCACCCACGCGGTGATCGTCCGACACCTGGCCGATACCGCCACCATCGCCCACACCTGTTTTGGCGATCGGCTTAATGCGATCTCGGGGGCGATCGTGGCGCCCACGCTAATCGGAACAGGATCGCTACTCGCCTTGGGCTTTCCCCTACGGGCGCTGCCGTTATTACAGCTCGACTTCGGTACGGGTCTCGCCGTGACGCTACCGACCACCGCACTCAGCGCCACGATCGGCGCTGCACGTCAGGGAATTTATTTGCGAGATGGGCGAGTCCTAGAACGATTGGTCGGGGTGAAAATCGCCGTGTTTGAGCTATCGAGTGTTGTGATCCCGATGGCCGTCACCGAGGTCTATCCCCTCAAATCCGAGACGCCGCCATCGATCCTGATCTCGTTTGTTGCATCGGCCTATCACGATCTCGATTTCGCCCTCAGCGACATTTTGGCCGGTTACGCCGAAACGATCGACGCCGCGCAACTCGCCTGCGATCGCCATCATGTCATCCCTGGCGGCGGCATTGAAGCGGAGATTCTCGGGCAAACCATTTTGATCGGCTCCGAAGCGTGGCTGATTCAGCGCGGATTTCCTGGCGATGCGTTTCGCCAACGCTATCCCGAACTCTTTCAGCCCCCGGCTCCCTCCGATTCAGACCTGCACCACGAATTTGAGCGTTTACTCTTTGTCGTTTGTGAGGATGAGTTACTCGGCGCGGTGGGCTATGGGGTACAGGTTTGCCCGACGGCAGAGGAGGCGATCGCGACCTTACAGACCGAGGGCATCACCGGCTATCTCATCGGCGACGATCGCGCCCAGGTGATCGCGGCGATCGCTCGACAACTGGCGATCGCGCCCGAGTGCGTGATCGCTGCCGCGACCCCAGAGGATCGGCTCGATGTGTGGGATGAATTGAGCGATCGTCATAACCTGCGATCAAGCCGGTTACCAAACACTGATCGTCATCGCGAACCCCGTGAACTGTTATGGATCAGTCGCGATCAAGAATTTGAAATTCCGATTGATCGTCAAGGATTATTCGCCGAAATTGGTACAACTTTGGATGTGAGTCTGGCGGATCGTCGGATTGATCTGGTCGCGATCGATGGTGACCTGCGCGATCTTCCCCACGCGATCGCGATCGCCCAACAGGCCGCCACCATGGCCACCCTCAATGCTGCCACGGTGATTATGCCCAACCTTGGCGTCGTGTTAACCGGGATGCTGTTCGGGTTCGATCCCGTGCTGGCCGTGATGATCAACCAATGCGCGGTGTTGCTGGCGGAGTTTAACGGCTTGCAACTGCGGCGAGGTCGATCCAAGTCCCGTCGTGAGTCGCAGGATGGTGTGAAAGCTGGCGATCACGAAGCAACCCTCAGCGATCGTGACCTGGAAGCACTGTTTGGCGATCGCGCGATCGAGACCCCACCGCAGACCCCACCACAGGACAAACCCAAACCCCCAAACCCAGACTCAACTGACTTTCCTCAAAATCCTCAAAACCTTGCGATATCATGAGAACGGTAAGCGTTGTAACGTCTAAGCATTGGGAGACCTATGGAGTTCGCAATTGTATCGGCACTGGCCTTTGGCGCGGGTGCAGTTATGGGAGCCGCTGGCACGGTACTCGGCAAAGATGGAAATGACGCGGATGATCCCGTGCGGACGGCGATGAAGCAGGGTTTGGCCTGGTCGATGGAGGCGATGGACAATGCTCAAGGCGCGATCGCGGAAGCGAGTGAGTCTTTTAACGATTTAATGGCCGAAGCGCGAATGGAAGCGAATCAGTCGAAGCGGTCTTCCTCTGAATCATCGCAGCCCCCAAGCCAAGTGGAAATCGAAGCCGATTAAGCGACCGCAAGGCGCGAACGTTTGCGAGCGGGCGTTTGCGAGCGGACGTTGACGATCAGACTTTTACGAGCGAACGTTTAAAGATTCGATCGTTTAAACCGGCAGTGTTGAACGGTCTTTTTCGCTGATCTGGAAAATTTGCCGATCTCTGATCGCGATCGTTGAATAGTCCTGTACAGTGACGATCGCGCCAACGGCTCGCGATGCGACCGCAACCACCGCCAGGACACCGCACACGATTACTAATGGAATTCGGCCCACTTCTTCTCGCCTTTCTCCTCGGCGGCCTTGTCTTCGCGCCGATCGTCAACGCGATCGACTCCGTACTCGGCCACACGATCGCCAATACCACCCGCAATCTTGCCAAATCGACGATCGTCCTCAGCTTAGAACTCGCCGATCGGGCAAAAGTGGCCTTTTCTGAACTCGGCGAAGCCTTTCAAGATCTCGTTGCCGAAGCTCAGGCCGATCGTCGTACGGGTGATCCATCAGCATCATCGGCGTCATCTCCGACAGAGGTTGAGATCGACTCAGATTAGGCGGATTAGATTAATGTATTTTGTATTTGATACTTCATATCTTTTAATACTTCTAAGTAGCCCAATCTAATGAATGGATTACGATGCGTAGCAAAGGCTTCCATTCATTCACTTGGACTCCTTGCTCTTTAATATTTCGGAATCTAGGCCTGTTTCAGACATGCCTATTTTTATGGCGGATCTGGTTGAGATGTACGTAGAATTAATTAGGAATGGACGAGCTGGATGCCTCCGCTACAATGGGGCAAGCGATCGTGTTGTCGCGATCCCTGGCGTGTCGATTAACCGGTGCGCCTACGATCCCACAGCGACCACATCCATCTCGACCCAGAACTCATCCCCGAACCAACATGGAACCCGTAGAAATCGCAATTTTTGGTGGCATCGGCCTCGTTGTCGCTGGTGCAATCAGCTCGCTCCTCGGTAAATCCCAAGAGCAAACGCAAAAAGCCTGCGACGAGTTTTCGGACTCCATTCGCGAAGCCACCAAAGGTGGACTTGTTTGCGCTGTCAAAGCGTTTGATGATACAAAAGCCGCGATCGACGAAGCCAATCTAAACTTTCAGAGTTTGGTTGAAGATGCTCGCGCAGAAGCCGCTCGGACGCGCAATAGTGACGCGCCCCGTCAAGTTGACATCACCTCGAACTAGTCGGCCTGGAGGGTCAATGATGACGGTTGACCCTCAAGACGAATTTTGCCCATTTTGCCCTCTGATAGCCAGTCACATCGATCCACAGCTCTCAAGTTGAGTTTGCAACTTGTCGTTCTGTCGATCGTTTGTGACCGGAGGGAATGCTCTACCGCTTTAGCTCCTGCCACTCCACGACACTCAAGCCCGCGATATGTTAGCCGATCGACCCCATTCTCTTGCGGTGACGGGCAGTACCTCGATCACCAACCCGACGCTGTATTTGCCCGACTATAAAATCGTCCATGCAATCCCCGGACGATTTCGCCTACAAGTCCCGCAACTGACTTGGGACGAAGATTACGCCACACGCCTGGAATGGTTGGCGAGCAATATCGATGGCGTGACCGAAGCGCGGGTGAATCCGCCTGCCAAATCGCTGATCGTTTGCTATGACAGCACGATCGTCTCGACTCGCAAGGTACAGAACAATCTGATCGCTTGCCTGGAAGAGGCGACCAATACCGAACTATCGACCGAAATTATCCTTGCGGAACCGTCGGCAGAAAGTAGCGATATCGACTACGCCGAACGGCTGGGGATGCCGGTACTGAGTTTGGTGCTCAGTTTGGGGGCGATCGTCGGGATACCGATCCCGCTATGGCTGATTGCAGGGGTGATTTTGGTGGGATCAATACCGGCCTTCCTGCGAGCCTGGGAAGGCATCGAGGAAGAAGGCGAGTTAAACGTTGATTTTCTTGACTCGCTGGCGATCGTCCTGCACACCTTTGAGGGGCGTTTTTTCCCGCCCGCCTTTATGTTGGGTTTGCTCGAATCCGGTGAAGTGATTCGCGATCTGACGGCACGTGGCACAGCCCGCGCCAACCTCGATCTGCTCGACTGCCTGGGGAAAACGGCACGGGTCGAGCGCAATGGCGAAACCATTGAAGTCGAACTGAAAAACGTCATTGAAGGCGATATTGTCGTCGTCTTCCCCGGTGACCAAATCCCGATCGATGGCAGCATCGCGACCGGAACCGCCACGATTGATCAGCAAAAACTCACCGGCGAATCGGTTCCCGTGACCCGTGGCCCTGGCGATGAAGTCTACGCCTCAACCCTCATCGTCGATGGCACAATCCGCATCAACGTCGAACGGACGGGCGAAAATACCCGCGCGGGCCTGGTCGTCGCTCTGATGAAAGCCGCGCCGGTTCATGACACGCGCATCGAAAATTACGCCCAAAAAATCGGCAATCAAGCGGTCTTACCGACGCTATTTCTCGGTGGTGCGGTCTGGGCGGCGACGGGCAGCGCAGCACGCGGTATTTCGCTGATTACGCTCGATTTTGGGACGGGGATTCGCGTTTCGGTGCCGACGGCGATTTTGTCGGCGCTGACCTATGCGGCGCGTCAGGGCGTATTTATTCGCAGCGGTCGCGCGATCGAGATGCTCGCGCGGGTGGATACGATCGTCTTCGACAAAACCGGCACACTGACCCAAGGCCACGCCGAGGTGGTCGATATTTGCACCCTCAATCGCAAATATTCCGATGCCGATATCTTGGCAATCGCCGCCACCGCTGAACAGGGTTTGACGCACCCGGTCGCCGAGGCGATCGTCCGTCATGCCAGCGAAAACGGCATCGATTTACGCGAATGCGAAGACTGGGATTATCTCGTGGGCTTCGGGATTTCGGCGCGGATCGATCAGCAGCCGGTGTATGTTGGCAGCGGTCGTCTGATGGACAAGCAAAATATCAATCTGTCGAAACTGCATCGCGCCCATCCCGAGATTACGACCGGCGGTAGCTCCGTGGTCTACGTTTCGACCGATCGCGAGGCGATCGGCGCGATTCTCTACCGTGATCCGCCGCGTCTCGAAAGCAAGCTGGTGATCGACGATCTCCATCGTGAAGGCATCAATCCGTTCATGCTCAGTGGTGATGTGCAGCCCGTGGCCGAGGCGATCGCTGCCGAGCTGGGCATTCCGCCGCAAAATGTCTACGCTGAAGCCTTCCCCGAGCGTAAGGTCGAGGTGGTGAAGTCGATTCACGATAGCGGCAAGACGATCGCTTTTGTCGGGGACGGCATTAACGATTCGGCGGCGCTGGCTCACGCGGATGTCTCGATTTCGTTCGCGTCGGCGACGGATATGGCACGGGAAACAGCGGATATCGTGCTGATGGATGACAATATCGCCAGCCTGATTATGGCGATCCGGATCGCGAAGCAGACGATGGATGTGGTCTGGCAGAACACGGCGATCGTGGCTGTGCCGAACCTCGGGGCGATGATCCTGGGCGTTATCTTTGTGCTCGATCCGGTGTTGGCCGTCGCGATTAATAACGGCTCGGCGATCTTGGCCGAACTCAATGGTCTGCGTCCGTTGCTGGGTCCCGACAATGTGCCGGACTTCGTCAAAGATCCGAGCATTTTGCAAAAGGCATCGGTGCAGATTTCCAATACATCGGCAGATAGTGCCGAGGCCGCTCTGTCCGCGACAAACGGGTCGAACGGGTCGAACGGTTCAGCCAAAGGCTCAGCGCGAAACGGTTCAAGCAAGGGTTCCGTCCTGAGTTCAACCCACGGTGGGCAATCCTCAAATGGGAGCGATCGCGACTCTGGCGATCCTGTCACCTTTGAAGATCTACGTGTCAGCTAATATGGTCAGCTCAGAAATTAGCGAAACATTATCTTTAAATCCACTCTTTCTATAGGTATTTCCCATGTCTACGACAACAATGAACAACGCTGGTTTTTCGCTACCTGAACCGATCAATGAATTCAAAAATCACGCCCTCCGCGTGGTCGGTGCGGTCTGCGCTGTTATCGGTATGGTCGGCTTGGTAATGCCTGTGTTGCCCGGTGTGCCGTTTTTGATCTTGGCTGGATTTTGTTTTGATGCGATCGGCTAAGTCGCCCAAGTCAAGCATGAGATGGATCACGAGGCTAGAGACCTTTGAGGTTTTAAAAACCTCATTTGAAAACCTCAAAGCTCTAAGGTTACTGCGTTAGCCACGGGTTTACCCGGCGTGCTTAACTCAATATCTCCACATCAACACCTCTGAGGCATGATCAAATCAGAGGTGTTGTTTTGTGTTTGATTGTGTTTGAGAATGCTCAATCCTTCGCTCATTTAATATTCTTTAATATTCAATAACGTCCACTTCAAAAAATCAGTTTTGAATCATGATGGATATTCATCACGTCGCCATTATTGCCTCGAATTACGCCCGATCGAAGCAGTTCTACACCGAAGTTTTGGGCTTTGCGGTGATACGCGAAACCTATCGTGCCGATCGCCAATCCTACAAACTGGATTTGCAGGTCGGCGATCACACGCAAATCGAACTCTTCTCCTTTCCCGATCCGCCCTCGCGCCCAACCCGCCCCGAAGCCTGCGGCCTGCGTCACCTCGCCTTTCGCGTCACCGACCTCGATGCCGCCGTGGCACAACTCACCGACAAAGGCATCGCAACGGAGCCGATTCGCCTAGATGAACTCACCGATCGCCGCTTCACATTCTTTCACGATCCCGATGATTTACCGCTCGAACTCTACGAAGCGGACGCGATCAAATCACAGATCGAATCCAACCCCGATCGCGATACACCCTTCGACTAACGGGCGTCTAACCCCTCGGCATACTACGATATTCAACCGAGATTCAATCTCGCTTACGAACCACCATTACACTCTGCCCAGCGTCACTATGTCAGACTCCGGAACACTGCTCGCCCATGGATTAAAAGGAATCAATGTCTACCTAGTGGGCATGATGGGTTCAGGCAAAAGCACGATCGGTAAGTTGATTGCCCGCGATCTCGGCTACCGTTTTGTTGATACCGACACCATTATTGAGCAGGTCACCCAAACGACCATCCCCGAGATTTTCGCTGCTGAGGGAGAGGCAGGATTTCGAGCGATCGAAGCGCAGGTGCTGGGTCAGGTGGTGGCCTTTCAGCGCACGGTGGTCGCAACCGGCGGCGGCATTGTCAAGGACGATCGCAATTGGGGGCAAATGCGCCAGGGGTCGGTGTTGTGGCTAGATGTGTCGATCGATGATTTGTTCGATCGGGTCTGTGGTGACGCCAATCGCCCACTATTGGACAATCCTGATCCCAAAGCCAAACTGGCGGAACTGCTCGCCGAACGCCGCGATCGATATGCCCAGGCGGATGCGCGGATCACCAGCACCAATGCAGAATCGCCCGAATTGACGGCGCACCATGCGATCGAGGCGTTAATTCAAGTCATCAAACCTGAAGCCCAGCCCGTGGTTCATCGCGATTGCAACTGATCGCCTCGTTTGCACGTTCATCGAAATTCCACATTAACGCTCACGCGCATCAATACCACACAACAAACTCTTCGATATGGCCTCAGTTTTCAACATCATCGTCATAGGAGTCGGGTTGATAGCGGGGTTCACGTTCCTGTTTGCGATCGCGACGCACACGGCTTGGGTCAGTTGTGTCGTAATCCGCTGGCGAATCGCAGCGATCGTCCTGGGGAAAATCCGATGGATCGTGATCGCGGAGAACCCGCCACGCCGCGCGAATCCCGGCGATCGCCCCCCGAGCCGTACCATGAGCGCGTTGGGTTTGGCGGCGCACCGTTGAAACACTATCGTTGACATGACCAAGGGTTTCGCTGGCATTGCGAACGCTGCTCGTCACATTTTCGGTTAAATCGCCCAGTTCGAGACCCGTTTTCCGAAACGATTCCAGGGTTGCGGGTAGCTCACGGTTGAGGGTGTCGGCTAGACGTTCTAGGCTACGCGCTGCACGTTGTAGGTCTCGCGCAGCGGGCAACATTGCCACACACAACAGCAGCAATCCCAGCGCCACACAGCCCAACGATAGCCCCAACCAAAAGATCGGATCGGTCACAATTCTCGCTTTACTTTCGTTCGATTCTCTCGCCACAGCATAGCGCCCCCCGCCTCTCTAAGACGAAATCCGGTTCTGTATCAGAAAAATACAAAAACATCGATGAGCACTGAGCGGAGTCGAAGTGCGGTGTCCACCTAGAGCGACGATCTAAGATTATGCACAAGCGGATTTCGTATAAGGACAGACGATCGCGATTGTCGATCGTGCAAACGGCATCGTTACTGGGGCAGGCCAATCTCGAATTGCAGGTCGAAATAGCAACGAAATGGCGCTTAAATTAATCGGCTTTGTTCGCGGTATCGAAATCACGATCGGTGTGCCGATCGATTACGGCCTGGTATTCCCGACGCGACGCATCCCAGCCTGCGGCAGCCGCATCCCGCATTCGCTCCGATGTTCCTTGCCAATCGTCCTGTAAGTCTTGCGAGAGCAGCGTGACGCGATGACGCAGCCGCTCGGATAGCTTAATCGTCGTATCGCCGACTTGATGCGCGAGTTCGGGCAACTGATCGACCGTTTCTCGCACGGCATGGCGCACCCGTCGCGTTGTGCGCGGATCGATCCACATCCCCGCGATCGCGCCGATCGCTCCACCGAGGAGAACGCCACTGAGAAATGTACCGCTTCCTTTTCCTGCCATGATATTTGACCTGCTCAACTACGCGAAACTTCTGATTCCAGCATGGCACGACATCGCGCTCTCATGGTCATGATTTAACCTGCATTTTGTTCGGGCTAGAGCCGCCCGACGCCGTGACCCATGCTTGTAAGAGTATTCCCAATAAATCAGTGTTCTCGTCGGTGCTGAGAAGTCGGACTTTTTCAAAAAGTTGGACTTCTGGAGTGATGCGTTTGCCCTGATGCAACGTTAAATCTTGCGGTCTTTCTCGTTCGCCATATACGCCTTAACCGCCTCGTAGGCTTGATTGACGCGCACAAAATCGGTCTCGTCGCCCGCTGTTAAATCGGGATGCGTTTCTCGCGCTCGTTGACGATAGGCACTGCTCAATTCTGCCGGTGAAACCGGCCAGCCTAAATTTAAGACGTCCAAATGGCTCCACAATTCTGCCCGCTCGCGATCCATGGGCGCTTCTGGCTCTGGCTCGTCGATCGTCACCGGCTCATCGTACCAATTCTGGTTAAACTGCGTGGTTTGGCGGCTGTTCAGGTACATCTCGCGCCCAAAATCGCTGAAGGCTTGCTGGCAAAACTTAAAGCCGAGGATGGGGAACAAGAGCGCCATCACCACCAAACAGGGCAGTAGCAAATAAGCCAGTAAACCCGGTGCAATCAGGGCGACCACGATCGCCACGACTGGCAATAATTGCAGGCCAAGGATGACGTATTGCAGCCAGCGGGGAGAACGATCGCGCATGGGTCAGGAGCATTAGAACTCGCAAAGAGTTCACCAAGAGACAGAGAACAATCTCGATCGTAAGCGCGATCGCCTAAAGCTGGCATTAGCAAGGCTGAAATTCGGTGTATCCAGACTCTCGCAGAAGGACGAGAAACCTGGATATTGATCAATCAGAGTCTGAACCTGAATTCGCTTAAGAAGAGGACATTGCCTTACGAGTAATGCGAGCGCCGAGAGCTTGCATCTTGCCGACGAAATTGTCATAACCACGATCCATGTGACCCAGATTTTGCAAAATCGTCGTGCCGTCTGCGGCTAAACCTGCGATCGCCAACGCTGCCGATGCGCGTAAATCCGTCGCTTCGACCGGCGCTCCCGACAACAGCGGCACACCTTCAATCACCGCCACATGGCCTTTAACGCGAATATTCGCCCCCATACGTTGTAGCTCGGCGACGTGCTGTAAACGGTTTTCAAACACCGTTTCTTCGACGACGCTGCTGCCCTCACAGATACTCAGCAGCGACATGAACGGCGATTGTAAATCCGTCGGGAAACCGGGATAGGGCTGGGTTTGAATATCCACGCCCGTGAGCCGATCAGCTTTCAGCACGCGTAAACTATTGGGCGTATCCGAAACCACCGTGCAGCCTACCTCGCGCAGCTTGGCGATCACGGCGGTCAGATGCTCCGGCACGACGGGCGATAGGCTCACTTCCGATCGCGTAATTGCTCCGGCGAGCAAAAACGTACCAGCTTCGATGCGATCGGGAACCACCGAATACTCGACACCGTGAAGTTTTTCGACGCCCACGATCCGAATCGTATTCGTCCCCGCCCCAATAATCCGCGCACCCATCGCACGGCAGAAGTTCGCCAAATCGACCACTTCCGGCTCTTGAGCGGCATTGTGCAGCGTCGTTTCGCCATCGGCCAGCGTCGCCGCCATCATCAGCGTTTCCGTTGCGCCAACACTGGGGTAATCGAAGTGAATCGCAGTCCCTTGCAAACGACCCCCGCCCGGAATCGCCGCATGGACAACACCGCTCTCGATCGAGACCTCAGCCCCCAGACTTTGCAGCCCGCGCACATGCAGATCCACCGGACGCGCTCCGATCGCGCAACCCCCTGGTAGCGGCATCTCCGCCACGCCATATCGTGCGAGCAGCGGCCCGATCGCAAAGAAGCTCGCCCGCAGTTGGCTGACCAGTTCGTAGGGCGCTTGGGCGGTCGAGATTTCTCGCGCGTCGATGTCGAGGATGTCTTCGTGGTGCTGAATCTGAACGCCCAGGGTCGAGAGGATATCCGCCATCTTTGTGACATCCGCCAGATTCGGGACGTTGCGCAGACGGCACACATCGGGACACAGGAGCGCCCCGGCCATCAGTACAAGCGCGGCGTTTTTCGCACCACCGATCTTGACGTGGCCACTCAGGGATGAACGACCAACGATTTCCAGTACGTCCTGCTGTGAAGCCGACTGAACCATAGATTGAGTGGAATGTAGGGAGAGAGTAATGGACTTGTCCTCCAGAAGAGAGCGGTGAAGACGGATCGAAACGGCGCGGGAAACGCTGCGCAATATCAGAGGTGTATAGAGCGGCAATGATTGGGGCAGGCCGCACGGTATGAATCACGTGTGAATATTAGCGCCTAAGTATTAACTCTTGTTAATTTTGGTTCTGATAGTACCAAAAATGTCAAAAACCTGCTTAATTTTCTTCCCAAGAGAGAATATCGCTGGGCGAAAGGTGATTGTGATTAACCGTCTCCGATCGAGCATCCCATTGCGGTAGACGAGCCAACATTTTTACCGCTAGATGTATTCAGTTTATGGCGATTCCGTTGTCGAAATCTGGCAACACTTACCCGTCCTGTTGTCGCTCAATTTACCTTTGATGTGTACTTTCCTAAAACCAGAGTGATTCTCCGGACGTTTGATCTTGCATACCGTCGATCGAGTCAATAATTACGGGGGATGTTGGAGTTTCGAGTCTTCTTTGGGCAAGGCGATCGGCGAAATACCAACACATTATCTAAACATTAAAAATGTAGAACTTGATCCTTGTTTATGTTGTCGGTTTATCAGTATACGGTCGTAGGAATACGGGCGTATCTTATGGCTGGGAACGGAAATGATGCGGGTTATTCAAACACGCATCAAAAGCTCGCTCAAACATCAGAATCAATCATTGCTGGCAGACGCTGAGCGAAGCGCATTTTTGCGGATCGCGCCCGTGGATTCGCATCGGCTTCGGCTTTGCTGGCAATGATGGGTTTTTTCGTCAAAACCTTAAGCTGGTCTGACTCACGCAAGCGGTGTTTAACGATACGATCTTCGAGGCTATGGAACGAAATGGCACCGATGCGTCCGCCCGGTGCGAGGGCGATCGGGGCGGCATCTAGCCAGGTTTCGAGGCTATCGAGTTCGCCGTTAACGACGATTCGTAGAGCTTGAAAGGTGCGTGTGGCGGGGTGAATGCGTCCGTAGCGGTAGGATTTTGGTACCGATCGCGAGATGACATCGGCGAGCTGAGTCGTGCTAGAGAGTGGGCGCTTGGCGATGATTTCGCGGGCGATGCGACGCGAGAGGCGCTCTTCGCCGTATTGATAGATTGCGTTGGCGAGATCGGTTTCGTTCCAGTGGTTGACGATGTCGGCGGCGCAGAGTGATTGCGATCGATCCATCCGCATGTCGAGCGGCGCATCGTTGCGAAAACTAAAGCCGCGATCGACGAGATCCAACTGTCCAGAGCTGACGCCTAAATCAGCAAAAATTCCAGCGAACTCGCCCGCGTGCTTTGCGTAGGGAAAATCCGCAAAGTTACCGTGCCAAAAGGTGACCCGATCGCCAAAGTCAGCGAGCTTACGTCTCGCGGTTTCGAGGGCTTGTTCATCGCGATCAATCGCCGTCACCCGCGCCTCCGGGTCGGCTTCGAGAATGCGCCGCGTGTGCCCACCGGCTCCGGCAGTGCAATCGAGATAGTGGCCGCCGGGATGGGCTTCGAGATCGACGAGACCGGCGATCGCTTCGTCGGGCAGGACGGAAACATGCTCGATCGGGACGAATTCGGTAGGGAAATCAGACGGCGTTAGATCGGCGGTGGGGTCGGCGGCTAGGTCGGCGATTGGGTCAGCGGGATCGGAAAATTGGGACACGGTGACGGCGAAAAAAAGACAGTTGAGGCGGGACAGGCAGCAGGGCGGGAAGTTTGGAAACTGTCGCCGCCAGCGGTGGGCTAAAACGAAATGGTCAGATGACGATCGTTAAATTTCGCACCGGTGACCGATCGTCCTTGGAGCGAACTCGGCAGCAAGATATTACGGCGCTGACCACCGGCCTCGATCGTCACTTCAGGCCCCGACTGAATTAGCTTCACCTGTTTTTTCGTGAAGCCTGGAAGAAACAGCGTGACGGTTTTACTGGCGGCATCGACCGTCATCGGGCGCGGCGCGTGCTGGGCAAGGCTGGCAAAATCGGGCAAGGCTTCGATCGCCGTTTGCCAGTTGTCGCCGGACATCGTCGGCACGGTCGCGACATGCAACGACTCAAACTCATCCCCCACCACGCTGGCATCGTCGCATTGGTTGAGCAACACGCCACCGACCGTCAGACCGATGATTTGTGCCTGTCCCCAGCGGTAGGCGGCCAGGGCGCGATCGGCGGCATTGGCGGTCGTGACCAGATAGGCCGCCACGCGCGATGGATTCCCGAGCATGGCTTGACCCTCATCAAGCAGCTCGTCCATTTTGTTCGGGGAAAACGACGTTTTGGAAAAATCGGTATTCAGCACCGCACCGCTAATTGGCTGCCAAAATGGCATCACGGTTTTGGCAAAGTCCGAATTTTCCCAAACGCTGCGGAAGCGACGCAGATACCAACCGCCAATCTCGGCAATACCGAAGACGCGCAGGGTTTCGAGGTCGCTCAGGCCGTCGTAGACGATCGTGTCGTATTGATCGGTGAGGTCGTAATCTCGCAGGGCATTGAGCGAGAAGGCACTATCCATCGCGGGTAAAACCGCGAGTTCCTGGCCGTAGATTTCTTTAAAAAAAGGCGTACGAACGTACTGCGCTTCTAATTTTTTAACCTGATCCCAGCTCGCTTCGAGGAGCTGCGTTGTGTCGAGGCGCACCGCTGCGAGGTTGGTCGCGATTTGGGTCGGTTCGTTGCTCAGGGTTTGCCCGAGCAATAGTTCAAAATCTGGGGCTGGATTGGCGGCAACCAGAAGTGTGCGCCGACCGTCCGCAGCCTGTTGTTTGGCGGCTGCGATCGCCAGAGTCGTACGGCCACTGCCGCCTTTGCCGAGAAACGTAAGAATAAAAGCCATGGGTCTTTTGCGATCGATCTAATCGGTTGCCATCCGACAGCCACGCAAGCAATCGAACGTTCATCACGGTAACGCATTCGTGGCCGACTCTCACTGGATTCGGCTATCGCGATCGCCGAACGATAGCCCCGATGGGCTACAGCCACACAGCACAACAGGCACAAAATAAGAGCCGCGAACGACAGTCATCATTCGACGGCCATCATCGGCTCTTGATTGGTAAAGGTTGGTTGAAAAAACGGACAGCAGACGATCGAAGCAGCGAGCCGCTCACGTTCTTCTGTGACGGGTGCAATTCAATTGGCCTGGGTAGGTATGTATGTTGTCATCAGATGTTGTCATCACAACCTAGGGCGTGTCATCAATTAGCACTAGACCCTTTACGGGGTAAGCTGTTGAACGCCCGACCCAACAAAAATAAAAGGGGCTGAAACCCTTACTGAATAAAGGCTACAAATTTAATTGATGACAGCCCCTAGGCCGGTTGCAGTTCATCCTCGAAAAACCAGATCGAAAAACCACTATCAAACTGGACAACAACACCGACACCACTGCCATCCACCATTTTGTAACTGGTGATCGTGCCGACCGGATTTTGCTTGAGTTTGGCGACAGTATCGTTGTCGATGCGATCGCGAACCCGGACGACTTTAACTTTTTGACCTACTTCCATGACGGCTCGATAAACATCCTTAATAAACCAACAGATAGTGTATCAGGACGGGTTTCCTCCGGGTAGAGACCGGGCTTCATCGAACTTAAAGGTTATGCGTCCACTTGCTGACCAGGTCAACCCTCTTCTGGATTCTCTCCCTCCGATTCCGCCGCATCATCCGCGAGCCTGTATCCCGTCTCTTTCAATTCTTTTTTCTTGAGAGCTTTCGTGCCAACGGCTCCGGGATAGGTCGCAATTTTGAAGACGTAAACGCCGTGAACCACCACACCGATCGCCCAGGTGGTCGTTAGCTGAGCCAAGCGTGGATCATTCCAGCCCTTGAGTGCCGCCAAAAACCAGAGAAAACTATTTCCCGCACAAAAAACAGCGACATGAAAGGCAAAATTAAGCCGATCGCCAAAGCGACGAAAATCGGGATCGCTGCGATCGGGTTGGCGAGGCCAGAGGGGAGGCATGATGAGATCGGTCGAGTCAATAGAGAGCAAGGATCGCAGCCGAGATACGTTATCAGGAGCAAACCTGAACCGAACGAGCGCAATCGATTGTCATCTTCGCACCCAACGGCAATCGAATGAGTATTTTTTTGGAGCATCCCGTTTATGCAACTTGCCCCTCATCCCCCAGCCCCTTCTCCCATTTTGGGAGAAGGGGAGCCAGATTTTAAGGATCTAAAGTCCCTCTCCCGTCCTGGGAGGGATTTAGGGTGAGGGTCTGCTGAGTATGCGTTTGCCCTGTCAACCGTAGCAATAGCAGCGAAAAGAATAAGTCGATCTGTTACGATACTGAACGAAATGAGGGGTGAGACCCATCACTCCGCCCGAGTTCTGTTTCACGTCTCCCCGTAACTTGCACCAACCCCGATCGCGGTTACATGTCACAGCAATGGGGTTGCAGACAGACGAGGGTAGACGTTACACCCCGAACTGCATATGCCACCGACCTCAGCCACGAATGTAGATTCGGCCACGCCCCTTAGCACCGGGATGCCGTCAAGGTTAAATGCAAACGCGAGTCGGTCTACGGCTCGCGATCGACTGTCATTGGCCAACTCAGTCAATCCAGTCAACCCATCACCGGATTGCTCGCCCCTCAACTCTTTGATGTTGATGTCGGGTTCACCAGTTCCACAGCTTGAGTCCTCGCCGAATGCGACACCTTCGCACACGCACACTGGGCGTACGACTCTTCCCTTCGATCGACTGCATTGCTTTGAAGACGTCGCCGATCGTTTTGCCGACCTCGGGCTACATTTTTCCAACGCGATCGCGCTCGTTCCGTCAAATCCCAGCTACCCCACGGCCAAAAACGCACTCGTGATCGTCAGCGCCCCTCGCAATGGCGCACTCGAAATTCAGTTCGATCGACCGATCTCCACGCTCACCGCCTATGTCACCAGTTCGCGCCCGATGACGATGTCCGCCAAAAATAAAGATGCCGCAATCATTGCCCGATCGCGCATCCCGAGCGGCAACCTCTGCGGCAGCAACTCCGACATCCCCGCCAATCATCCCCTCATCGTCATGGCTCCGGCGATCTATGGCGTCACGTTTTCCGCCTTTGACGGTCAAATCGCGATCGGCGACCTCTCTTTTTCCTGGGCTACCAATTCAACCCAGGATTAGGCTCGATCGTCCCATCAACGATCTTGAATAGTCTGATCTTGAGTCAAGCCCAGATAAAATTCAGCTCGTATTAATTGCAAGGATCGAGGGATTAAATCCTCACAACCCAAATCTTTTGCACCTAATTGTCCTGCTTTTTTTGTGCTTCAGTTTGCTGAAATTGCTGTTGCAATTGGTATTGAATTTGATGGTTATGACTATCAAACATCATACATAGTCCAAAATTTATCATCACAAGACTCAGAGTCCCCAGACCAAACCATCTCCCCTCCTGCATTTTTTGGAGCAGTGCTTCACCAAAGACACACAAGCCCGCACCAACTAACAACAAGCTGACCACACCTTTGGTCAACCACAGCACTTTGTCACGCTCCATCTCTGCTCACCATCCCCTCAGCTTAACGTTTCGATTCGAGTATAGCGATCATCCTGACGGTGTACGCAAAGACAGGTAACCGTAACACGAAGGGATAAACAAAAACAAAACTTTATTTCCGATTCATCAGCCAAGATATTAGGGTATTTATAGGCGCAACTTCAGCGCTAGCTTTCGGTTCAAGAAGACTGACAACGCATCATATCCAGCGATTCTCCAAGTCGCTTCCCCGCTTCATCGCAACCCACGTTTGAAGGAACGCCCACCATGACAGGAAGATCGCATTTTCACCTGACTCAACCCAGTGAACACCCTGCTCCGTCCACGATCGCCCTCCCCCATCACGCACCTCCAGATAGCCGAAAAAATCCCGCGAACTGCTCCTGCACCGATCGACACGATAGCGATATCCTGCCAGCCGTAGAACCGACGTTTTACTACTTCGCCTACGGCAGTTGCATGTGTCCGGTCGATTTGCAGCGCACCCTTGGCGAAAACACCCGCGATTACGTCATCGGCACAGCTCGCCTCGATCGCTACCGCCTCGCCTTCAACCGTCGATCGCAACACCGCGACTGCGGCGTCCTCGATATCGTCGCCGATCGCTCCAGTCACGTGGAGGGCGTGTTATATCGCTTGCCTTGGCGATTAAGCGATCGTCTTGACGAACGCGAAGAAATTCCGACCCGTGGCTACCAGCGCGATACGATTGAGGTCAGTTGCCGCGATCGGGTCTATACCAGCGTCCGAACCTACAGCGTTGTCGATAAGCTACCGCGTGAACTTGCTCCGAATGATTGGTATTTCAATGTGGTTCTACGCGGAGCCGTAACCTGTGGGTTGTCCGAGCAGTATTGCTGGAAACTCTTTGAACATATGCACTCACTGCAACAGCAGCAAAGTGCGTAATATTACGTTCTTTTCTCAGTAACCTACGCAGATATTTTAATGACCTCTAGGCCACCGACTTTGCCGAGAATTACGATTGTCTTAAGTTAATGCTTTGGGAAGGCTTTAGAGAGTGCTTCAAGAATGACGGTCACATCAAATCTTGTCGTTCTTGTCCCATCTTAAACGTGGTTTTCTCTCTCAATTCACAGTCCCTAACTGCTAGCAATTTCGGGGAGATTTTGCAATACAAATCCATAAAGGTTTGTAACGCATTTTGCCGATCTAAACTCCTGGAAATATTGACTTTCTTGGCTTTTTGTAACTGATGTCGGTGGAGAAGATATGATCAGAGCATCAAAGGTAATAATTGAGATCAAACCGATACATCTAAAATCTCGAATATTGTCCCTCAGGAGGCAAATAGATTTTTCAAACATTACGGTTTTAGTCTTTAATGCTTTGTATATTGATGGGAGCATCTAAAGGGTCTGTCTATCCCCCTCAAGAATTTCACCCCCCGAGACTCTTCATTGTCTGGGTAACTCCTAAGAGCGAGATGTTTCGCTGAATGAAAAAAATGATTGACTTAACGCCATATGACAAGACCAGAAAGACTTCCAATTTACTCGTTTATCTGCTGAATGACAGATATATAAACATAGCTTGAAAGCTCATTTTTTATGATCCTGAACTTAAATGAAACTCCAGCTTACAGATTGTGATTATCGTTTTTTTTGGACACATGTGCTATTGGTTCGCATAACATCGTAGCAGTAAGCCCTCTTAACTAAACGTAAATCACGAGACTTTAAGAGGATCTCTAAATCAAAGTACGGACTACTCACGGGAATTCTGCTAATTCTTTGACGAATTAGAGTCCGTGTGGTGCAAGCGTCTAGCTTGTAAAAAAACAATATGGTTACGCGATCTGTGTATTGATACTGGTCTAGGTATGCTTTAAGGAGCACTATTCAGTAACACCCGCGTTAATCTTAGAGAATCTAACACTGGTAACGAGGCAAGGCGAAGGAATTTCACATGACTGTAGCTGTCGAACCTAAGCAACACGCGAGTATTTTCATTGCAAGACTTGTTCAACAGGCCAAAAAACAACTGACCGGACAGCTCGATATCCAAGCCACTAATGGTGAGCGCTGGAGCATTTATTTTTGTGTGGGTCGCATCCTGTGGGCGACTCACCACGATCGCAATGTTCGGGCGCTGCGCTATCACCTTCTCAGTGCCTGTCCAGAACTGGACTTTAAAAACCTGATTGTGCGTGAAGCCGATAAGTTTTTTGCGTGGGACTATCAGGTTTTGTGGGTGCTCGAAAAACGCAAAGTGATTTCGATGGAACAAACTGGAGCGGCGATCAAGGAGACGATCGTCGATTGTATGTTTGACATCATGCGCCACGAACAGCAGGGGGCGCTCCAGTTTAAATTGCTCAAACATGAAGCGCTCAACATGTTGCGAATGCAGCTTGTGGCGCTCAATGTTGTTGCTTTGATCAAAAAAGCACAGGCGATGTTCCATGCGTGGAATGACTCTAAACTCGCCGGGATTGATCCGGATGCGATCCCGTCGATCGCCGATCGCACTGCCTTGAAAGCCAATATCCCAGAGAAGGTGTTTCAGCAGTTAATGAAGCGTATTGATGGGCGGACTTCATTGCGCGAACTGTCGTTGATCATGAAAATTGATTTGGTGCGCCTGTCAAGATCGCTCTTGGCTTACATCCGAAAGGGGTGGATTTCGGTCGTGCCTGCGCCTGATATTCCTCGCCCACAGCCGCCGATCGCCGAAGTTTCAACAATCCCCAGCGCCGAAGATCGTCGCCAGTCCTTAATCGCCTGTATCGACGACAGCCCGCAGGTTTGTGCGCTGATGAAGCAAATTATCACGGAGGCGGGATATCGTTTTATTGGTGTTACCGACTCCGTGCGAGCGCTGCCAGTGTTGCTGGAGAAACATCCCAATATGATTTTTCTCGATTTGGTGATGCCGGTGGCGAATGGTTATGAGGTCTGTACACAGCTACGGCGCATGTCCGTGTTTGAGACGACACCGATCGTCATTTTGACGGGGAATGACGGGGTGGTGGATCGGGTTCGAGCCAAGATGGTGAAAGCGTCTGACTTTCTGAGTAAGCCCGTGGATAAAAGCAAGGTGCTATCGACGATCGAGCGTCTACTTCAGGCGGCGGAGACACCGGTCATCTAGGTTGGGTCGGCTTCAAGGATTGAGATCCGTTTATGCCGAATCAAACAAATCAATCAAGCAAATCAATTAAATAATGGGTTGTAGTGTACGACAGATTCAGCAGGCTTAGGGGCGGGGCTTCACGCTTTGCCGATCTGATCGCAGAACTGTAACACCACGTAAAGAACTGCAATCATTCCATAAGTGAGAGATACAGTTTTTTTTGTTAGCCTTAGGTAGGAACAATTTCGGGCGTTCTGGATACCGATCATGGTTAATCTAGAGCGAAAAATGCTGTTTGTGCTTTCCCCGAAAGCAAGACTAAACCATTCGCAAGAAACACGTTTTTTATGATCTCTGTTTCTGCGTGGGGATATCGTCCTAAGTTCGATTTTGCTTTAGATTTTTGGGGTTTTTTAGGATGGGAACTGTGTTAGTCGTCGAAGACGGACAAACGGATCGTGAACGAATCAATCGTTTTCTTAAAAAAGCTGGCCATACTGTCGCTAATGTGGGGAGTCGTGATGAGGCGTTTACGTATCTTGACGGTAAGAAGCCTGACCTAATCGTTCTTGACGTAATTTTGCCGGGGCAGAGTGGCTTTGAGATTTGTCGCGAGCTGAAAGGCAGTGATACGACCAAGGCGATTCCGGTCATGATTTGTTCGAGTAAGGGGACAGATGTTGATAAGACCTGGGGAAATATGCTTGGGGCAGATGCTTATCTCACGAAACCTGTTGATGAGTCTGAGTTAACGACGACGTTAAAACAGTTGCTCGGTTAACTTTGGAGGGGCGGGCTTGCCTGTGGCAGGGTTATCGATATCGACTTCGCTTTAGGCTTCGGCTTCGGCTCGGGATCGTGTTCCGAGCAAAGACCCGAGAATGCCTAGACGTGCCTGACCAGAAGCGTCTCCTGCCCCCTTCGTCGTGGTATTGCTCGATCGTTGATGTTCCTGAGTCTGCTTCAAAGCTGATCAAGCCCATCAAGCTCACCCAACTCACTCACTTTTCCCACAGCACGACTATTCACAGAATGACTGCGCTCAGTTCGCACCCTTTGCACCATGTCTTTCGCGTCTTTTCCGAATCGCCAGTCTGATTCCTCGGGGTTTTCTCCTCGTCGTGATCCGCCTGGTTTATTGGCTACATCGAGAGCCGCAACGGTTGCCTACAATACCTCTGTGGTCGATAACCCGCAGGTTGTTCAAAAGTTTTTACAGTTTTTGCTGCGTCAAGGCGATCGGGCGTTAATTCCGGTGGAGACGATCTCGGAAATCGTGACGATACGTGTGCCGGAGGTGTTGCCGGTGCCACAGATGCGCGACTGTGTATTGGGTGTGTATAACTGGCGTGGGGAGATGTTGTGGATCGTCGATCTGGGTGAAGCGATCGGGTTTCCGTCGTTATTTGCCGGGAAACGTCCGCCCGACACGGCGATCGCGATCGCGATCGAGCAAGGTGAGCAGATGATCGGCTTTGTGGTGCCTCAGGTACTGGACTTGGAGGTCTACAACTTACAGCAGCAACAGGAGCCAGACCCGCAGCTTTTCCCCGCCAGTGTGTTGCCGTTTTTGTCGGGCTATTTTATCGATGAAAGCAACGAGATTTCGATCGCGATCGATGTGCCGTCTATTTTTCAAGTTTTACAGCAGGGTCTCTAGGTCGTCTCTTACGTCTCGGATGGGCTGTCTTGTATGAACTTCAGCTCATGGCGATCGCTTTGATTTTTATTTCTTCACGCTTCATCGATATGTGCTGCCGTTTAATGGTTTCTCGGGGGCTTAGCCCACCGCTCTTCGCCTAAGTTTGCAGTTTGCCTCAACTTTGCAGCTTGCAGTTTGCCTCAATTTGCACAATCCGCACAAATCCCCATAAACCCGCATAAGCCGGTTTAATCCCTCCGTTTTTCGTCCGTTCGTTTCACTGCCTCACTCACTCCAGACCCTCCGTCATTCCGCAGGAGATCGTTAACATGGCCCCTCAAGAGTTATCGTCCCGAGAAATATCAACCTTCGAGCAGTCCCTCAAGGAGCTGCGTCAGCAGGTAACGAGCGTTGCTGAACAGATGCGCAGCGCCAAAACTCCGGAAGATTTATTGAAGATGACGGCGATTCAGATCCGCCAAAGTTTACAGGTCGATCGCGTCTTGATGCTGCGGTTTTTGGAGCCACAGATCGATCGCTTGATGGCGCCGTCGATGCCAGCCGGTTTGATGCAACCCCATGACGGGCAATCGGTGGCGTCCTACCTCTACAGTTCGCGCAATACCAGCGGCGTGGGGTTCGGGAATGGAAGCGGTAACGGCAAGGGCGGTCGTCGAGCCAGTGACCCTGATACAGCGGATGTCACCGTCAGCGAGAGCGATGAATTTTCGGACTATACCGGCCTGGTGGTTGCGGAATCCTTGGCGCGGGGCTGGACGCCGACCCAAGGCACAACGATTCACCTGACGGGGTTTGGGTTTGATACGCCGGACGATTATTTAACCCATCCGTTCGTCTCGATCGCGGATACCGAACGTACCAATCTGACGCCCTATCAGCGCCAAATCCTCGAACGCTATCAGGTGAAAGCCAGCCTGAATGTACCGATTTGTTTAGGGGATACCTTTTGGGGTTTGCTGTCGGTGCAGCAGTGCGATCGCTCGTATCAGTGGGCGGAGCGTGAGATCATCTTTTTGCGTCAGGTGGTGACGGAGATGACGGTGCTGATGCAGCAGTTTGATCTCGATCGTGCGGTGCTGGACTCGCAAGCCAAGGTCGAAGCCGCCTTGGTCGATTTGCGTGAAGCGCTTGGGCGTGGCCAGGATCGTGATAATGGCGTCTCGCGCGTGATTGAACGTGTGCGCCAATCCCTCGATATTGACGAAATTTTTGCAACGACGACCCGCGAAGTGCGGATGTTGCTGAATTGCGATCGGATTTCCGTTTACAAATTCAACCCCGATTACAGCGGCCAGTTTGTGGCCGAATCCGTTGCACCGGGCTGGGTTGAGCTGGTGGGTCCCAATGTTCAGCGCGTCTGGAAAGATACCTATCTCGAAGAGAATCAGGGCGGACGGTACGCCGAACATGAAACCTACGCCGTTGACGATATCTATACCGAGGGACATGATCCCTGCCATATCGAACTGCTAGAGCAGTTTGAAGCGCGGGCGTACATGCTCGTACCGATGTTCCAAGGGGAAACCCTGTGGGGCATCCTCGCGGCCTACCAAAATGGTGCGCCACGACAGTGGGAACAAGCCGAAGTCACGCTGTTACAACGCATTGCCGACCAGTTAAGCCTCGCGCTCCAGCAGGCGGAAACCGTTCGCCAGATGCAGTTGCAGTCAATACGAGTCGAGAAGGCGGCTGAACGGGATCAAACGTTTGCTCAGGTGATGAGCCGGATTCGTCAGTCGCTTGACCTCAATGAGATTTTCAATACAACTACGCGGGAAGTTCGATCGCTACTGAAATGCGATCGGGTTTCGGTCTACAAATTCAACCCCGATTTTAGCGGCGAGTTTGTGGCGGAATCCGTCACTCAGGGCTGGGGCGCTTTGGTCGGGCCGAATGTCCAGCGCGTTTGGAAAGATACGTATCTGGAAGAAAACCAAGGCGGACGCTACGCCCTGCGCGAAACCTATGCGGTGTCGGATATTTACACTGAAGGTCATGATCCCTGTCACGTCGAGCTGCTCGAACAGTTTGAAGCGCGAGCCTATATGCTCGTGCCGATTTTCCAGGGGGAGGATCTGTGGGGCATTCTCGCAGCGTACCAGAATGATGGGCCGCGCGATTGGGAAGAGGCCGAAGTCAGTTTGCTCGCCCGGATTGGGGATCAGCTTGGTGTGGCGCTCAAGCAGGCGGAAACCCTGGGGCAGTTGCGTAGCCAAAGTGAGCGCATCGAGCAATCAGCGGTTCGCGATCGCGCCGTGGGTCAGGTGATCGCCCGGATTCGCGAATCCTTCGATATTGAGACGATTTTCGGGACGACGACGCGCGAAGTGCGATCGCTACTGAAATGCGATCGGGTCTCGGTCTACAAATTCAACCCGGACTACAGCGGTGAGTTTGTCGCCGAATCCGTGGCCGATGGCTGGGTCAAGCTGGTGGGTCCGAATGTCCAACGGGTTTGGAAAGATACCTATCTCGAAGAAAACCAAGGCGGACGCTACGCCGATCGCGACACCTACGCCGTTTCCGATATCTATACCGAAGGTCACGATCCCTGTCACGTCGAGCTGCTCGAACAGTTTGAAGCGCGAGCCTATACGCTTGTGCCGATCTTCCAAGGGTCGGAACTGTGGGGCATTTTGGCCGCCTACCAGAACGACAAACCGCGCGATTGGGATGACGATGAAGTCGGGTTACTGGTTCGTATTTCCGATCAGCTTGGTGTGGCGCTGCAACAGGCGGAAACCTTGGCACAACTGCGTGAACAAAGCGAACGGATCGAAAAGACTGCTGCCCAAGACCGCGCGATCGATCAGGTAATTGGCCGCATTCGTCAGTCCTTCGAGGTGGAGAATATTTTCAACACCACCACGCAGGAAGTACGGCAACTGTTGAAGTGCGATCGCGTTTCGGTCTACAAATTCAACCCGGACTATAGCGGTGAATTCGTCGCCGAATCCGTCGCCCAGGGCTGGGGTAAACTCGTCGGCCCTAACGTTAAGCGCGTCTGGAAAGATACCTATCTCGAAGAAAACCAAGGCGGACGCTACGCCAATCGCGAAACCTATGCGGTCTCGGATATCTACACCGAAGGCCACGATCCCTGTCACGTCGAGCTGCTCGAACAGTTTGAAGCGCGAGCCTATACGTTGGTGCCGATCTTCCAAGGGTCGGAACTGTGGGGTATCCTCGCAGCCTACCAAAACGACGGGCCACGGGATTGGGAAGATAACGAGGTGAGCTTGCTCGTCCGGATCTCAGACCAGCTCGGGATCGCGTTGCAGCAGGCGGAAACCCTGGAGCAATTGCGCCAGCAGTCCAGCAAGCTGGAAAAAGCAGCGATTCGCGATCGCGCCGTCACCCAGGTGATCGATCGCATTCGTCGCACCCTCGATGTCGAAACGATCTTCGATACGACCACGAAGGAAGTCCGCACGCTGCTGAAGTGCGATCGGGTCGGGGTCTATCGGTTTAACGAAGACTGGAGTGGCGCGTTTGTCGCTGAGTCCGTCGGTGCGACCTGGATTTCCCTGGTCACCCGTCAGCAAGAGCTACCCGCCTTGCAGCGCAACGTCAGCGACTGCAACTCGCTAAAACCCCTGATTGACGCCTCCGCCTATGTGGAGCCTCAAGTCGGTGATACCTATCTCCAAGAAACCGAAGGGGGTCGCTTTGCCGAGAAGAAGACGTTCTCGGTGACGGATATTTATACCGCCGGATTTACGCCCTGCTATTTGGAAATCCTGGAACAGTATCAATGTCGCGCTTACGCGATCGTGCCGATCTTCCAGGGCGATCGGCTCTGGGGTTTGCTCGCCGCCTACCAAAACAGCGGGCCGCGCGACTGGGAAGATGCTGAAGTGCAACTGCTGGCTCAAATCGGCGTCCAACTGGGGGTCGCGATCCAACAGGGTCAATATTTGAAAAAAGTCGAAGAGCAAGCCTCGGAGCTGGAAGCCGCCGCACAGCGGGACAAAGCCGCGAAAGAAGATTTGCAGCGCAAAGCGCTCGATCTGCTGATGGCCGTCCGTCCGGCACTCGATGGCGACCTCACCGTGCGGGCTCCGGTGACCGAGGATGAACTCGGAACCCTGGCCGACTCCTATAACAACACGCTGCAAAGTCTGCGGCGGATTGTGGTTCAGGTGCAAGGCGCGGTCGCCAAGGTGGTGAATACCTCCGAAAGCAGCGACGCATCGTTGATTGAGCTGTCGTCTCAGGCGCAAAAGCAGGTGGAGGAAATCACCAATGCTCTTGGCCAGATTCAGGCCATGGTGAACTTCACCGAAGAAACCGCGAAAAACGCCCTCCAGGTGGAAACCGCGATCGAAACGGCGAACAAAACCCTGCAATCCGGTGACGAGGCCATGAACCGTACCGTAGACGGCATCATGGACATCCGTAAAACCGTGACCGAAGCGGCCAAGAGCATCAAGCGCCTGACCCAGTCCTCGCAGGATATTGCCAAGGTGGTGAACCTGATTAACAACTTCGCGACTCAGACCAACTTGCTGGCGCTGAACGCAGCGATCGAGGCGACGCGGGCAGGCGAGTACGGACGCGGGTTCGCAGTGGTGGCCGATGAGGTGCGATCGCTGGCGCGTCAATCCGGGGATGCCACGACCGAGATTGAAAAACTGGTGCAGGACATCCAGGAAGAGACCAAAGAAGTCACCCTGGCGATGCAGATGGCCTCGGAGCAGGTGACGCGCGGGACGACCCTGGTGGGCGAAACGCGGGAAACGCTCAACGACATCGTGGCGGCGACCGGTCAAATTGCCGGACTGGTGGAGGGGATTTCGGCGGCGACCCGCGAGCAAACCCGTCAGGCGCAGTCGGTCACAAAACTGATGACAGAAGTGGCCTCGATCGCCGATCGCACCTCGGACAACTCGATCGAGATCTCTCAATCGTTTAAAGACGCCCTGACCACCGTACAAGAGCTACAGGCCAGCGCCGGTCAGTTCAAGGTGGACTAACGGGCAGCCGGGATCAGCCCAGCTTTCGATCCCGGCTTGATATCCTGACCTTTCGTAGATCTTCCGCCGACCGCACGCGCTATGGACCCGACAATCCGAGATCAAGGTTACGTTTACTTCCTCAGCGAAGCTCCCGAGCTGCTGCAAACGCTGGAAGATGGCCTGCTGCAAATTCACGATGCGCCCCGCGTCCAGAACGTCCACGCCTTGATGCGGGCGACTCACACCCTGAAGGGGGCAGCGGCCAATGTCGGACTGAAGACGATCGAGACCGTCGCTCACTCTCTCGAAGATGCGTTTAAGGCGCTGTATAACGAAGAGATTGTGATTGATCCCGAGATGGAGGGATTGCTGCTCGAAGGCTATGAATGTCTACGGGTTCCCCTGGCGGCAGAGCTATCCAATTCGAGCTGTGACGAGGGTCAAGTCCTCGATCGCGCCACCGAGCTATTTCAGCAACTGCGCGACAAGCTCGGCGATGATTTTGGGCAACATGACTATATTCCCAGCTCGGCAGAATTAGGCTTTGACATTACCCAATCGATTTTCGAGATGGGCGTTCAGGAGCGGATTGATGAACTGAGTCAGGCGATCAACACCAGCGACCTAACCCAGATCGCGACCATTTTGTCATCGAGCTGTGAGGTGTTTGTCGGCCTCGGAGAATCTCTCGGGTTGATGGGCTGGAGTGACTTGGCTAAAACGGTGGCCAAGGCGCTTGAACTCAATGGCGATCGCATTTTGGAGGTTGGGACGATCGCTCTGGCGGACTTCAAAGCGTCACAGCGGCTTGTACTCGGCGGCGATCGCGAATCCGGCGGGCAGGCATCGCCCGAATTGCTTGACCTCGCGTGTCCCGCACCCGCAGTTCCCTACCTTCCCGAACCGGAACCAGAACCCGTCACCCAACCCCAGCTCGAATCCCCCACCCAACCGCAACTTCCCACTCCCCCACCATCCCCGCCCATTACCACTCCCAAGGTCGTCCCTCTTCCGGATGATTCCATTGCGATCAGTGATGATCCCTCGCTCACAGGTTCCATTCCAGGACTTGAGGGGTTTGATGAGCCGGACAACTTCGATGATTTAGAGGCGCTGAGTCCGATCAATCTCGATGAACTCGACGATCTCGAAGCCATGGATGAACTGGAAAAGGCAGCGGAACCGCCGCCACCGCCGCCCCTTGACCTTGAACGACAGCGCTTAGAGTCGTTTCTCGACGATAATCGCCACGGCACACCCATACGCGGCAAAATTCGCGAGTTTTTTCTTCAGCTTGTGCAGGCGATCGCCCATTGGCACGAGTGCGAAACGGAATGTCTCGCCGCTGACTTTACGCTAGATTTCCTCGTACCACGCTTAAGCAAGGCACAACTGAACGATAAAAAAGCGGCGCTGAAAGCGGTCAAAACCGTCCGCGATCTCGGCGATCAGTTCCTGGCTGCCATCACGACGCCTGAGGATAGCGAAAGTCTCCAGGTGTACCGAAAATGGACATTTCTGTCCGCGATGGTGGCGATCGCCAAATGCCAGTACGCCGAAATCACGGAATACCCCAAATCTTTTAAGGACATTCTCTTTGTCGTCGCCCTGCGTCAACTGGCGCAAAACACCGGCGATCGCTATCAAACCTTGCCTGCGGTTCCGGCTCGCGATCGGCAGTGGCTCGAAACTCCAGCGGTAGCAAAACTGCTACAACCCCGTCCGCCCATTCCGACGGATCTTGATGATGCCGAACTGCTCGAATCCGTGTGGGGAGATGACGATCTCGAGGACGAAGATTTTGTCCCCGATCCATCCAACATCGTCGTCAGTCCCGCAACTGAACCCAGCCCTGCGGAAGACGAGACGCCGAAACAACGGGAATTGCCGGAACGATCGAGTTTCGATTTCGATCGCGGCAGACCTGATGTTGCTTACGTTCTCCCACAAGATGTCGTAACCTCGCGTCCCGAAGCGCGTCAGGTTCCGCCACTGCCACAAATCCCACTTCCTCCTGTTGACTCTCCCGCGCCTAGTGCGGAGTCCGTCCGTGAGGAGTCGATCGCGGAGCCGATTGATCCGTCGAAGAATCAGTCAATTGCGGAGCCGATCGCATCAGACCCCAGCATCCCGCCCGTCACTCCGCCGCCAGACCCGACTCCAACCCCGGTTTCCGAAACTCTGCTACAAACACCGCCGCAAATATCGACAGAGTCCGAATCAGCAGCACACCCTCGTGATCTCTCTCCGCATCTCTCCGTCGCATCTCTCCCACCGCTGCCGCCACCGCCCCAATCTATCCCGACGACCAACTCAAACCCCAGCCCAACGACGCTGTATGCGGTCGCCGTTCCCTCTAACGATGCGGCCTCGGCGACCGTGATGGCGAGCGTGACCGCCACTCCATTTCGCGATCGGATCAAACCTCACATCAGTCACGGCGAGTTTGCGGAAACGGAAACACCAGAAACCGAGGCGATCGCACCAAACCGCAAGAAAACCACCACCGAAACGCGGCAACTGGTCAGCGTTGACCTGGCAGGCATTGAACGACTGAACCATCGATTAGGTGAACTGCTCATCGAGCAAAATCGGCTCGCGCTCGACGAGGAAAATCTGTTCGAGGCGACGAAAACGATGCGCGTTCAGATTCAACAGCACAGCAAAACGATGGTGCAGGCGCTCGAATGGTCGGAGCAGATCATGAGTCTGATGGAGCGAGCGGGCGCAGCTTACGAAGGCAAAGCCTCGCAGGGTAATGAGCTGCTCACCATGACCCAGCTCGGTGGCGTTGATTTTGATGGGTATGCCGACCTTCACTTGACTATTAAAACCGCGCTTCAGGAAGCCCTCGAACTCGATGCAAAAACCGGTGAGGTTAACCGTCTGGTACGTGGGTCGGGTCAGGCTATGGAAAAACAAAAACAACTGCTTTCGGTCATGCAAGACGATTTAGTCGATGTACGGATGTTGCCGCTTCAGGAAATCCTCGATCGCTTCACGCTGGTGTTGCGTCAGCTTTCGCGGCTTCAGGGCAAGACGGTCAACCTGGAAATTAGCGGCGGCGAACTGGCGATCGAGCAGGGTGTTGCCCAACGGCTTTACGATCCGCTGCTGCACCTAGTTCGTAACGCTTTTGATCATGGGATCGAAGATGCCGATACGCGCCGCAGCCTGGGTAAACCCGAGGTGGGGACGATCGAGATTCGTGCCTATAACCAAGGGACACAAACGACGATCGAAGTGCGCGACGACGGGCGCGGCCTGAATGTCGATCACATTCGTCGCAAAGCCGTCGAGAAAAAATTCTTAACCCAGGAACAAGCCGATCGCCTCGTGTCCTCCGATCGCCTCGATATTTTGTTTGAGCCGGGATTTTCCACCGCTGCCAAGGTGAGCGAAATCTCCGGACGTGGCGTCGGTCTCGATGTGGTGCGGACGCAAATTCAAAATCTGAAGGGTTCGATTTCTGTCCAATCCGAACTCGGGGGCGGCACGATTTTTTCGCTGCGTATCCCGCTGTCGCTGACGATCGCCAAGCTGCTCGTGGTTCAAGCCGGTGGATCGGCCTATGCGCTGTTGCTCGATGCGATCGAAAAAATCGTCATGCCCCTACCGGGACAAACCCGCCTGTTTGAGAACAGCAAAGTGCTGCAAATTGGCGAAGGGGACGAAAAAACCATGGTTTCCGTGCGCCAGCTCGCTGACTTGATGCACTACACCTCCTCGCTAGTCTCTAGCACTGCCGAACCAACCAAAGGCGTGATGTCAATTTCGCGCGATATCTCTGCACCGATTTTGCTGTTGCGTCACAACAATAAATATCTGGGTCTAGAGGTCGATCACATCATCGGTGAGCAAGAACTGGTCATTCGTCCTCTGGGTGCTGCGATCGCACCGCCGAACTATGTCTATGGCTGTAGCATTCTCAGCGATAGCCGTCTGTGTCTGGTGATCGACGGTGGCGAGATGATCGATCGCGCCCTGACGCCCATGCGATCGGCATCGCCCACCGTTTCGAGCTTCGCGTCCTATGCGATCAACGCCCCGGCCTGTGATTTGCCCTCCAATGTGCCATCCACCTCGTCAAGCTCCCTGGCGTTCAACAAAACACCGCCGACGTCGAGCCTCGATTCTAGCCCGTCCGAACCCCGCCTATCGCAAGACGATGCCCATCTGCTTCTAATTGTCGATGACTCGATCAATCTGCGGCATACCCTGTCGCTCACCTTGCAAAAGGCGGGTTACCAGGTGGTACAAGCGCGGGACGGCGTCGAAGCCCTAGAGCAACTGGAGCAAACCCCCGCGATCGAGCTAATTCTTTGTGATGTGGAAATGCCGCGTATGAATGGGTTTGAATTTCTCGGAACCTACCGGCAAAAACCCGAACTGGGAAACGTTCCGGTGATTACGCTCACGTCCCACAGCAGCCAAAAATATCGGCAAATTGCCAGTAGTCTCGGCGCGTCCGCCTACCTCACGAAGCCCTACTCCGAATCGGAGCTACTCTCGACCGTATCAGATTTGCTCACCCCGTCCACAGCAACGTAAGCACATCCCATCCCCACCGTCTCACTCAACTCAAACGCAAAAGTCAAGATAACTTAACGCCAATCGGGCGATGCGATCGTTAGCATAGGGGCGTTTCTCTGTTGTCGTTTTGTTTGAGTGCCGTACGTGTTATGAAACGTCTACTTCTTGCTTCGCTGCTCACCTCCCTAAGCTGTGCCATCAGTCCCGCGACCCAGGCCGCTCCGATCAACAGCACCGATCGCCACGCCGATCGCCACGCTCAGATTTACATGGGCGACACGCCGATGGCGACCACCTACGGGCGCGGCATCGTGACCGCTCCAGCGGATACCGCCACGCTGAATTACACCTTCAGCCGCTACGACTATTCCTATGGCTATTCTGACCCTAGCGAAACCACCGACGTCAGTAACTTTGCTCTCGCCGATCGCGATCAGATTTTGGCCTTTTTCGTCGCCCAAGGCATTCCCCAGGATCAGATCACGATCGATCTCAATCCCTATGACATGTACGTCACGCTTGAGATTAGCAATCCCGATCAAGCGTCACTCGTTGCACTAGAGGATGCAACCCGTCAGTTCACCGAAGCCGACGGCTCATTCTATTTCACCAATAATTACAGCACGTGCAGCATTGAAGAGTTCACCGCGCTTGAAACGGAGGCACGAGCAGAGGCGATCGCCGACTCGCGATCGCGCATTGACGCGATGGCGAGTGCCGTCGGTGCGCGGGTGGGATCGATCCTGTCGATGATCGAGATCCATGGTTATATGCCCGTGTCATCCTCGTGCAATGCGCCCGATGGAGGCATCGGCGTACCAGAAGTGACGATCGAGCTGGGAGTCATGACGAGCTTTGAGCTGATTGATTAGGGTTCATCGCTGGAGCGGCGTGAGAGCGGCAACGCTTGTACCCGAGCTAGAACCAGCTTGAGCCGACGATCAGGAATAATCGGTTAACGATTCAGATAACGGGTCAGATTGATTACGATTAAACGTGCCAAAAGTACAAACTCTCGATCGCTAAGGTTGAGAGAGTTGTATTCTTCGTTAACACGCCGCTAACCATTGCCCATCATTCCCTTCAGTCATGTCCGATCCACTTCGCTCGTCTGTCCGTCGTCGTTTTTCATGGGTCATTGTCAGCGCCGCGATCGTTGCGGTTCCCGGTGTTACCCCGGCCAGCTTCGCCCATAACGTCGAAACCGACGGCGATGTTGGCGCAACCTTTCACCTCGAACCGGATCACAACCCCAAGTCCGGCGAACCCGCGACGGTTTGGTTTGCCTTAACTCGCGATGGCGGCGAGACGATCCCGCTCAGTGACTGCGATTGCACGCTGTCGATCGTCAATACCCAAGACGAAACCAAGGCAATCGAAGCGCCGGAATTAACGGCGATCGACGTGGAAACCTACACCGATATTCCCAGCGCTGAGGTTGTATTTCCCGAGGCGGGACTTTACGCGGTCAAACTCAGCGGCACACCCAGCGCGACGGCAGCGGAGCCGTTTGAGGCGTTTGAACTGAGCTACGACGTGACGGCACGACCGGGCGACGCGCAGGACGACGCGGACACCACGACGGAGGCGACATCAAACGAGCCAGCCAGCAGCGATACATCCGCGACCGCCGCCGACGAAGCCGACGACACGGATCAAGCCGGAAAAATGCAACACAACCCGGTGGTGGATTCCTGGGTGTGGTTCATTCTCTCGCTGTTGATGTTGGGCGCGGGTGCAGTCCTGGGGTCGATCGTCTTAGGTCGCTTTGTCCTCGGAGTCATTCGACAACGTCAGGGACGATCGCCACGTCGCCCTAAAACCAACCGTTCGCAACCCACTGAACCGACCATAAAACCGACCGATTCGACTCCAACCAACTCCGCCCCGGCCAGCGAATCCGTCCGTGAATCCACCCGTGAATCTGATCGCACCGATCCAGCGGCGAACGAGACAAAAACCGAGGCCGTGACGACATCAGCGGCGACATCGTCGGCGACATCGGCGATCGCAGCAGAAGCAAAGCCCGCCCCGGACTCGTCCACCGGTTCTAATTCAGCGAATTCAACTAATTCAGCCAGCCCAACCGATGCCATCTCCTCGATCAAAGACTGGGATTAGTCATGAATTGTCAACCCTAGGGCGTGTCATCAATTAATCGTAGAACCCTTATCGGGTAAGCTGTTGAACGCCCGACTCAACAAAAAAGCTAGGAGCTGTAACCTTGACTGGATAAGTGCTAGCAATTTAATTGATGACAGCCCCTAGCAGCTCATCTCCAACATTTTCTGAATCGGAGCCAACGCCGCCACCCGGATATCCTCTGCCAGCGTGATTTCCGGCTGACGGTTGACCATAGCATCACGCAGTTTTTCCAGCGTATTTAAGCGCATGTGCGGGCATTCGTTACAGGCGCAATTGCCCTCGGGCGGTGCGGGAATAAACGTTTTATCGGGCATCGCTTTTTCCATTTGGTGAATGATGCCCGGTTCGGTGGCGACGATGAACGCTTGACGATCGCTCACCTGAGCGCGTTTGAGCAGTGCCGTCGTCGAACCGATAAAATCGGCGTGCGCCAACACCGGCGGCTCGCATTCCGGATGCGCCAACACCTCCGCTTCGGGATGTTGCACCTTGAGCTGCACCAGCTTTTTCTCCGAGAAAATCTCGTGGACGATGCAGCTTCCATCCCAAAGGATTAAATCGCGTCCGGTTTGTTCCATCACATAGCGCCCAAGGTTGCGATCGGGCGCGAAGATAATCGGCTGATCGACGGGAAGCTGATTGACGAGATCCACCGCATTCGAGCTGGTGCAAATCACGTCGCTCAAGGCTTTGATCGCGGCGGTGCAGTTGATGTAGGAGACCACGATCGCGCCGGGATGCTGCGCTTTGAACCGGGCGAACTCGTCCGGCGGGCAGCTATCGGCCAGCGAGCAGCCCGCATCGAGATCGGGCAACAAAACGAGCTTGTCGGGATTGAGAATCTTCGCCGTTTCCGCCATGAAGTGAACCCCGGCAAAGACGATCACGTCTGCGTTTGTTTCGGCGGCTTGACGCGCGAGACCGAGGGAATCACCGATGTAGTCGGCGGCGTCCTGGATGTCGGCATCTTGGTAGTAGTGCGCCAGCACGATCGCGTTGAGATCGCGTTTCAGCTCGTCGATTTCGGCGAACAAGTCACGGGCGATCGGGGCAGAGGCGGGGCGGGTAGCGGTTGTAAACACGATGTTACGGACGGCTGAAGCGTCGTCGGATCTGGGCGGAAGCGAACAAACGAAAAGACAAAACGAAAAGACAAACTGAAGGAAAAAACGACCGATCGAACATCACTCAAATCGGTGTGATCGAATTATAGTGGATTTCACCAAAATAAAGGATCTTGAGTGCCGGTACGGATATCCCATGCCCATAGAATGCCAAAGGTTACGCCGAAGCTCTCCAGACTCACCTAAAATGGTCTGCGACAGTCAAGCTCAACGTTATTGATGTTTTACCGTTGAATGTGAGGCACTGCGTTGCAAACATTCACCCCGATCGACTCAGGAGAAGACATGGTTAGCCTAGAACAGGTCAAGCAATTAATCGATCGCGAACTCGACGCCACTCACGTCGAAGTCCGCGACCTTACGGGCGGTGGCGATCACCTCGAAGCGATCGTTGTCTCGCCCCAATTTGAAGGGCTAAATTTAGTTAAACAGCATCAGCTCGTTTACGGTGCGCTCAAAACTGAGCTAGCCTCAGAAGCCATCCATGCGCTCGCGCTCAAAACCTACACGCCCGACAAGTGGCAGACGGCTAGCCGCGTTTAGGATCGATTGACCGATCGCCGTCCAGCATCGGATCGCGTTTTGAGCCTAGGTCTCGACGCCTTTGCCCCTCTTTGCTTTCGTTAAACCCTACCCACCCATTCAACTCGAATCATGACCCCCGAACTCCAAGCCAAACTCGACAAATTGGTCAACGACAATAAAGTTGTTGTCTTCATGAAAGGATCAAAGCTGATGCCCCAGTGCGGCTTCTCGAACAACATGGTGCAGATCCTCAGCACGCTTGGCGTTCCGTTCGAGACGTTTGATGTGCTGTCTGATCCCGACGTGCGCCAAGGCATTAAGGAGTATTCCAACTGGCCGACGATTCCACAGCTTTATGTGGATGGTCAGTTTGTTGGCGGATCGGATATTGCGATCGAGATGTACAACAACGGCGAACTGCAACAAATGCTTGAAGTCGCGCTCGCATCCTAATTCCTCGGCTAAAACCCAGATCAAACCTGGATTAAAGCCAATCAAGCCAAGAGCGGGCGATCTCTATCTCTAAGAAGATCGCCCGCTCTTGTTTTTGATTTATTGTTAAGCTTTGTAACACCAACCCTTTTCCCTTACCCATCCGCATGAATCCAGAACCTCTCGTTCTTGCTCCCGTATACGTCGTCGTTCTCGCGAGTACGTTCTTTGCGATCGTCTCAGGCATCATCTTCAAAGACATGCTGGAATATCGCCTCGAAGTCTGGAAGACCGACGATTCCGACGAGGTGAACTACAAAACGTCGCAAATCAAACTGAGCTATTTCGGGATTTGCCTGTTCTCGACGATTTGTATGGGATCGAGCCTTTCGACCTTTGGTTTTCCGAACTGGATGGCCTACGGTGCAGCACTGCCGATCGTGGGTCTGACGGGTCTATTAATGTGGCTTCAGCTTGGATCGATGCTGAAACTCATGGTGCAAAGTGGTTCGGCGGCGTTTGATTTGGAATAACAGCCGGTTGTTCGTTGATTGTTCTCGGTTGTGATTGGGCTTTAGCGCTCACATTTAACGGGCGCTAAAGCCCAATAATCGCCCAGACAGGACTTACGCAAAATGTCGGAATTCGTAGGGGCGTCATGGCAATGCGCCCACGATACCGTGCGCATTTTGCCGATTAATGCGTAAGTCCTGACAGATTAACGATCGCGTCCGCGTCCAGGGCAGAAGAGTCGATTATCGAAGGCGATCGGGGCGACATCGGCCATTGAGGCGCTATTGCGCTGGGCAAAGTTGGAGTTCGGCGCGATCGTGTTGCCATTGATCGTCACGTCGGTGAGATCCGTGGTGCTGTCGATCAGTGCGCCGCGAAAGGTGGCGTTACTGAGGTTCGCACCGCTAAGGTTTGCGCCGCGCAGATCAGCGTAGATGAAATCCGTGTTGGTTAGATTGGCTTCGCTCAGGTCTGTGTCGCGTAGAGCCGCGCAGGTAAAGTAGGAGCCGGTTAGGTCAAGTCCGGAGAGGCTGGCATCTTGGAACGTAGATCCGCGTAAACGTGAGTTGTGATAGAACTCCGCGTCATCTTCCGGGGTCGGCGGAAAACGGTAGTCGCGAAAATCGCAGGATTGACAAATATTGGTTTCGCCTCGATTGAACGCATCGAAGTCGCTGCTCATTTGCTTGCCGAGGTTATGGCCGATCAGCGCAGCGCTAGCGGACAGCGGGAGGGCGATGATCGTCGCGATCGCACCGATCGCGGACGTTAGAGAACGAGTGGTTGTGGTCATATTCGATGTCATATTTGTCACATTCAATGGGTTGAAATCCAATTAAACAGAATCGATCTAAGTGAGCTTGAAACAAGGCATTGTTTTAGCTTAAACGCGCGTCAAAACTTTGGCCGAGCGGTTAGCCGCTCTATAAACTGCTTCATTCTGCTGATCAAAACGGTCGGATCTGTGCGATCGGATCTGTGCGATCGGATCGCTCCTAAAGTCTGATGGTGTTCATCTTGCCGCCTAGGACTTACGCCAGTGAGCCAGAAATCCGAGTTCCAGATTGTCCAGAGAGCTAAAACGGCGACGGCTCGTTTAGAAGGCGGACTTCTGCATCAGTCCCGCCGTCTTGATTACGCGATTTCACCAAACACTCAAAAAACTCGACATACTATTAAGTTGATCGAAGCAACGTAGAATATCCTGACCGCACTTGCAGGACTGACGCAAAACATCAAAATAAAACGGTGGTCATGGCTCTTCGCTCACGGTCTCTCGTGGTTTTCGCGAATTCATGCGTCCGTCCTGACTTGTTCGAGATGCTTCAACGTCGCCAGTGTCCTTCCCCTCGCCCGCGCCCCTGAATGAAACACGAGACCCGTTCCCCTTTCGATACCTCCCGCACGCGAACGCTATATCGCGCACGGCAGTGGTCGAAGTGGCTATCCCCCGGCCTCTCGGTCAAGCGCTGGCTGCTGATCAGTCTGGCCGGTTTGCTGCTGATCAGTATGGGGCTGGCAATTTGGACAAAGCTCACACCGGTTTACTACATCCTCGAATTTATCAAAATTGTTCTGCTCAATCTCACCACCTGGATTCCGAACTACGTCAGCGGCCCTGTGGTGATTTTGACCGGTCTGGGGCTGATGCTGTGGGGGCAGATCCGCACGATGGGGTCGATTCAGGATGCGCTCGATCCCGATGGTGATGGCGAACTGGTGGATGCGCTGATTGATCGATCGCGTCTGCTGCGGGGGCCGAAGATTGTGGCGATCGGCGGTGGGACGGGTCTTTCGACGCTGCTGCGAGGGCTTAAGGTTTATAGCTCGAATATCACGGCGATCGTCACCGTGGCCGATGATGGCGGCTCGTCCGGGCGGCTGCGTCGCGAAATTGGCGGCATTCCACCGGGCGACATTCGGAACTGTATCGCCGCACTCGCTGACGAAGAAAAACTGATTACGGAGCTGTTTCAGTATCGCTTCGAGGCGGGTGAAGGCTTAAGCGGTCATAGTTTCGGGAATTTATTTTTAACGGCAATGACAGCGGTGACCGGCGATATTGAACGATCGATCGCCGCCTGTTCCAAAGTGCTAGCGGTGCGCGGTCAGGTGCTTCCGGCCACCTTAGCGGATGTGACCCTCTGGGCGGATCTCAAAGATGGCAGACGGATCGAAGGTGAATCGAACATCACCGAAGCCCGAGGCCAGATCGTGCGCGTGGGCTGTACCCCGGCGAATCCCCCCGCGTTGCCGCGCGTCCTCAAAGCGATCGCCGAGGCGGACGTGATCGTCATTGGCCCCGGTAGCCTCTACACCAGCATTATTCCAAATCTGCTCGTTCCGGACATCGCCCAAGCCATTGACCTCAGTTCCGCGCTCAAGGTCTACGTCTGCAACATCATGACCGAACCGGGCGAAACCGATGGCTATAGCGTCGCCGATCATGTGCGATCCATTGATCGCGCTGTGGGCGATCGCGCCCTATTCGACACCGTGATCGTCCAGCGCAGATCCCCATCCGCAATGGCTTTGATTCGCTATGCCCAGCGCTCGTCCCACCCCGTCGATATCGATCGCGACGCACTCGCCGCGTTAGGCCGCACCGTTGTCGCCGCGCCGATCATGTCCGAAGACCGCCTGACGGGTGCAGTACGTCACAACTCGAAACGCCTCGGGCGACTGATCGTTCGCTGGTACGATCACGAGCGCAATGCTCGACTGGAACGGCGAGATTCCCCCGCCCGTTAATCAACCAATCGACCAATCGACGATCCTATGGCGTGCAGCCGTACGCCCCTAATGCGCGTGAATGTGTTTGCAAAACTTCCTCACTCTGTACTTTCCTTACTGTTATTAGCGTTCTGGACGGTCATTGGTTTGGCCTTTCGGGTAATCGATCTCGCGGCGCTGCCCCCCTGGACGGACGAATGCGCCACGATCGCCTTTAGCGCCGGACGGGGTTTTCTCGATGTACCAACTGATCGGCTGATCACGACGGCGGAACTCACCGCGCCGCTATGGTTTGATCCGAGCAGCAGCGCCCGCGATGTTTGGCATTTTCTCCGCACCGAAAGTACCCATCCCCCGCTCTATTTCCTGTTGGCGCATTACTGGATGCGTCTGTGGTCGCCAGCGGCGGGGTTTGGTTGGGAGTCGCGCGAGGCGCTGCTGTGGGTGGCGCGATCGCTTCCGGCACTGCTTGGAGCGGCGAGCATTCCGGCAATGTTTGGATTGGCGCGGCTGGCCTTGGGGCGCAGTGTTGGCGCGATCGCGATCGCGCAGATCGCAGCAGCATTGATGGCCGTCTCCCCCTTCGCGATTTCCCTTGCCCGCGAAGCCCGACACTACACCCTCGTCCTACTTTTCGTCATCGGCTCGATCGCCTGCACGATCGCGATCGTCCGTTACCTCGCCACCCAAACCTCCCCCAAACCTCAACACGACCCGTCCCCCCTCGATCGACCCAAACCCTACGCCATTGCCCTCGCCTGGGGACTCATCAACGCCTGCGGTATGGCTACGCATTACTTTTTTGGTCTGACCCTGGCGATCGAGGCGGCGACGGTATTCAGCGCGATCGGCTGGTGGGGCTGCGTCGATCGGCGGTGGTTGGGGCGGCGCGGCTGGGGCGTGCTGATCATGGCAGCCGTGCCGACCATCATCGGCGCGATCGTCTGGATTCCCGCGTGGCAAGGGTTGAGCGATAATACTCTGACGGATTGGGTGTACGACGGTACGCCGGGGTGGGATGCGATCTTTCGTCTCCTGAGCTGGCTGACGGCGATGTTTTTCGCGTTGCCGACCGACGATCTCAGCCTGCCGCTGGGCTGGGTGATCGCGAATGGGCTGGTGTTATTGGCGTTATTGGTGGCGCTGGTGTGTTGGGTGGCGATCGGCATCTCTGCAATTATGTCATCCCGATCGTCGCGCCGATTCAGTGATTATGCCGCTGTCGCCACCATCGACCCGCTCACCTCGATTACGTTATGGATCATTTTGGGTCTCGTCGGGTTTGGTCTCGCCGCAATCCTGACCCTAACCTTTGGGTTTCAAAGCGATCTCACCCTCGCGATTCGCTTTAGCTATCCCTATTTCCCAGCGCTGGTGTTACTGGTGGCGATCGGGCTAGGTCACTTTTGGCAGCAGGGCAAGCATTTCCCGATCGCGATCGTGCTGATCGCAGGCTTTATCGGCGCAACCTCCACAATGTTCGACCTCACCTATCTGCAACACCATCGCCCCGATCACATGGCCGACGTGATCGCCGATCGCGCCGAATTGCCGGTGTTACTCGCTACCCGCCACAAACACCACGGCCAAACCGGACGCCTGATCGGCGTCGCCTGGGAGTTGGGACGCCTCGCGGAGACAGGTCAAACTGCTCTCAGCTTTGATGACCCGCAGACGAGTGACATACGCTATCTGCTAGCTCGCTACGCCGATCGCGACGCGATCGCGTCTGAAACACCGCAAACACCAACGTCTGGCGACACCCTACGCGAGATCGTCCTAGCGCGATCGACCACGATCGAAGTGTGGCCGCTCAACTTTCGCGCGGCGATCGACTGGGATGGAACCGGCTGCGAAGTTGATCCGCGCGATCGACCCGATGTGCGCGAATACGACTATCGGCGATTTGTCTGCCCGCGCGACAGCCGCTGACACGATGATCAGTAGAGATCAGAATCGAGCCATGATCACGATCAAGAAAAAATGTGATCAATCACACAGGAAATCATCGAAAAAATCACGGAGGAGTCAAACAATATCATCGAAACTAAAAGGTGGTTGAACTTCTTTCACATCAACCGGCTCACATGGCAACCGTGATGTCTGTCCCCGATTCTCCACTACTTTTACCCGGCGCACTGGGTGAAATCCTCGTCGCCGCTCAGACCACAGGTACACTATCTCTTGCTGACCGCCACGGTCTCCAAGCCGCAATTCTTGACCCATCCCTAACAGAAGAGGAACGCCGAGCGATCGATCGGCTGCTGCGATCCATTAGCCGTGGCAAGATACGCATCTGTAACGAGGTCTCGACGCTCTTAAGCTAGTGATTTTGTGGCGATTTTGTGGCGATTTTGTGGCGATTCGGTGGCGATTCCGACTAATGCCCCTGAGCCAGAGTCGCGATCGTGACCCTCTAAAGTTGTGACCCTTTCTGATCGTGACCCTCTAAAACTGTAGGCCGACACCGCCTTGGAGCGAGACGGCAGCCGCATTGCGATCGCGGAACGCATCAAACGCAACGATCGCGTTACCGAAAACGGCAAGATTATTATCAGACAGCATGTGATCGATACCGGACTGAATAGCAAAGGCGGTCTGATCGCCGAGGACAGAATCATCGCCCGCAAAAGAAACGCCCGCACCGACGTAGATATCGGTTTGCCAGTTGAGCGGGATATCGTAAGAGACGGTGGGCGCAAAGGCGAAACCATCGCCAATAAACGCTTGGGCGCGTAGGGAGATCGGGAGTTCGAGAATGTTGTAGCGAAAGGCCACGACTCCCGCGACTTCGGTTTCGTCGCCAAAGCCAATGCTGGTTCCGACGCCGACGTAGCTACCGTAGGCGGCTTGGGCGGTGGCAGTTTGGGCGTGGCTGATCGTGGTGGCGGCGATCGAGAGGGCGATCGCGGCGTGTCCGAGACCGGCTAGCGGGTTGGCGGCGAGGTGGCGACGAAGGTGGGAAAGGCGCATGAACTCAGGAGGTCGCGTGGGGGGATTTCCTGATAGTAACAAACGCGAGACGGGGATCGCGATCGCGATCCCCTAAAGATTGGATGGAAAAGATTGGATGGATTGGAGGATTGAGCTTTAGCCAGGGTTTGGATTGCGAAAGCCCAATCCGTCGTGTTGAGGTTCCAGATGTTCAAGTCCGTATCAATCGGTAGGCATCGCCTACACGTCATAGATGCGGGCTTCCGGAGCGCTGGGATTTTCTTGGCAGTAGATTTGAAACGCGGTGAGACGCTCAACACGTTGATTGGCCTTCATCGCTAAAATTTCCTCCACGGCATCCCAGGCCGCAGCGGTGGCGGGCGTACACGGGCCGTACAGCGCAGTCAAACGGCGGGCGTGCTCACGTGAAGCGCGTAGCTCGGTGTCGATCGAGCGGCTGCGAGTGATGGCACGACGAGGAGCCGCTTCGACGTTTGCGGTGTTTGCGACGCTTGCAGCGGTGGCGGTCATGATTGCAGTCGTCGATGGCTGGGAAAAGATGCGAGTGATAGACATCGTTTTAGCTCTCGGTTTCGAGAGAGGTGTTCTCGTTGCTCATATCTTAAACTGATTAGAATACGAAAGTAAAATAATAAAAACTTATATAAATATCTCGACAAAACTTACATTGATTTTTGTTACACGCGACCCCGAGGGCGAAACCAGAGTTCGACAATGAAAAGGTATAGATCCATGCTGTCAGAACGTCTGTGTCAGACTCGAAGAACACATCGTTTCAAGATTCCGGGACGATGCGATCTTAGGGGCTGTCATCAATTAAATTTCTAGCGCTTACCCAGTAAGAGTTTCAGCCCCTATCTTTTTGTTGAATCGAGCGTTCAACAATCTACCCGATAAGGGTTCCACGATTAATTGATGACACGCCCTAAGTCTCCACCGGATCATAAATTTTTTGAATTGGGAGAGTTGAGCTAATGGCGATCGCAACCATCAATCCGGCAACGGGCGAAACCGTCGCAACATTTACCGCACTTACGGACGCTGAAATCACCGAAAAGCTCGATCGCGCCGATCGAGCTTTTCTCGCCTACCGCCGTACGCTGCTGGTTCAACGCACCCGCTGGCTCCATAACGCCGCCGATATCCTCGAACGCGACGCCGAACGACTCGGGGCGATCATCACCCTAGAAATGGGCAAACCGATCAAAGAGGCGATCAGCGAGGTGCGAAAGTGTACGAGCGTCTGCCGATACTACGCCGATAATGCGCCGGAGTTTCTGGCCGATCAGCCCGTGGACACTGACGCTAAATTTAGCTACGTGGCCTACCAGCCCCTCGGGATTGTCTTGGCCGTCATGCCGTGGAATTTCCCGCTGTGGCAGGTGTTTCGCTTCGCGGCTCCGGCGCTGATGGCGGGCAATGTGGGCTTACTCAAGCACGCCTCGAATGTGCCGCAGTGCGCCCTGGCGATCGAATCGATTTTGCTGGAGGCCGGATTTCCCATGGGGGCATTTCAAACATTGCTGATTGGTGCGAGTCAGGTGGCGGATGTGGTGCGCGACGATCGCGTCAAAGCAGCGGCACTCACGGGTAGCGAACACGCGGGGGCGAGCCTGGGATCGATCGCGGGCGAGTGCATCAAGCCCACGGTGTTGGAACTTGGTGGCAGCGATCCGTTTATCGTCATGCCCAGCGCTGATCTGGAAAAAGCGGCCAGTGTCGCCGTGATCGCGCGGCTGCTCAACACCGGTCAATCCTGCATCGCTGCCAAGCGGTTTATTTTGCACGAGACGATCGCCGATGAATTCCTCGCCAAACTGACGGAAAAATTCGCCGCCTTAACCATTGGCGATCCGAAAGATCCCACCACTGATATTGGCCCCCTCGCGACGCCCACGATCTTGGAGGATATTGATCGCCAAGTGCAAGCCTGTCTTGCCGCAGGAGCCAAAGCGGCGATCGGTGGTTCACGGCTCGATCGCCCCGGCAACTATTTTGCGCCAACAATTCTGACTGATCTCCCCCCCGGTTGTGCTGCCTACAGCGAAGAATTCTTTGGCCCCGTGGCATTAACGTTCCGGGTTCCCAATCTCGAAGCGGCGATCGATCTCGCCAATAGCACGGTGTTTGGGCTGGGTGCATCGGCCTGGACGATGATCGACGTCGAACAAAAACAGGCGATCGATCAACTCGACGCCGGAGCCGTTTTTGTCAACGGGATGGTCAAATCCGACCCGCGCCTCCCCTTCGGCGGTATCAAAAAATCCGGCTATGGTCGCGAACTGGCTCGGCAAGGAATTCACGAATTTGTCAACATAAAAACAGTATGGATCGGAGACTAAGATTAATCCTCTGATCCGTCCTCGTTCGTAGTTTGTACGTAGGGTGGGCATCGCCCACCGTATTCCGCCACCGCAATCTGATCGTCGAATGCGCGATCGATACGATTCCACACCGGCTGATGGTGGGCATTGCCCACCCTACAAGACTCGTTTCTCGCTCCTCACTTCTCGCTCCCACCCCTCAACTCAATCTCCGCTTGGAGGTTTATCGCATGAATACCGCAGAACTCCTCGTCAAATGCCTCGAAAATGAAGGCGTTAAGTATATCTTTGGTCTTCCTGGCGAAGAAAATCTCCAAGTTCTCGAAGCCCTACGCAACTCGCCGATCGAATTCATCACGACGCGCCATGAACAGGGCGCCGCATTTATGGCCGATGTGTACGGACGTTTGACAGGAAAAGCGGGCGTCTGTCTTTCGACCCTCGGCCCCGGCGCAACCAACCTCATGACCGGTGTTGCCGATGCGAATCTCGACGGTGCGCCCCTGGTGGCGATCACCGGTCAGGTCGGCACCGATCGGATGCACATCGAGTCGCACCAGTATCTTGACCTGGTGGCAATGTTTGCCCCGGTGACGAAATGGAATAAACAAATCGTTCGTCCGAGCATCGTGCCGGAAGTGGTGCGCAAAGCCTTCAAGCAAGCCCAGCAGGAAAAACCGGGCGCGGTACACATCGATCTACCCGAAAACATCGCCGCGATGCCCGCTGATGGTGAAGCCCTCACCATCAACACCAAGGAAACGCAATACGCCTCCTACGCTAGCCTCAACGACGCCGCCACCGCCATTTCCCGTGCCACCAATCCGATCCTGCTCGTCGGCAACGGCGCGATTCGCGACAACTCCAGCGATGCCCTAACGGAGTTCGCCACGCGGCTCAATATCCCGGTGGTCAATACCTTCATGGGTAAGGGCGTGATTCCCTATACGCATCCGCTGTCGCTCTGGACGATCGGCCTCCAGCAGCGCGACTATATTAGCTGCGGGTTTGATAACACCGATCTGGTGATTTGCGTCGGCTATGACCTGGTGGAGTATTCGCCGAAGAAATGGAACCCCGAAGGTAAGATTCCGATTATTCACATCAACACCACCGGCGCGGAAATCGACAGCAGCTACATTCCCCAGGTGGAAGTCATCGGCAACATGACCGATGCGCTCAATGAAATCCTGCGCCGTAGCGATCGCAGCCACAAGGAGCCGCCCCACGCGATCGCCCTGCGGGAAGACATTCGCGCCGACTACGAACAATACGCCAACGACACCGAATTTCCGATCAAGCCCCAAAAGCTGATCTACGATCTGCGGCAAGTGATGGGCCCCGACGATATCGCCATTTCCGACGTTGGCGCACACAAAATGTGGATGGCGCGGCACTACCACTGCGAACGCCCGAATACCTGCCTGATTTCCAACGGGTTTGCGGCGATGGGGATTGCGATTCCCGGCGCGGTGGCGGCGAAGTTGGTCTATCCCGATCGTAATATCGTCGCGGTGACCGGTGATGGTGGCTTCATGATGAACTGTCAGGAGCTGGAAACGGCGCTGCGAACGAAAACCCCGTTTGTGACGATCATTTTCCACGATGGTGGCTACGGTCTGATCGAGTGGAAACAGGAAGCCCAACACGGTCGCGCTTCGTTTATTAAGTTCACCAATCCCGATTTTGTCAAACTTGCGGAAAGTATGGGGTTAAAAGGATATCGCATCAGTACAACGGAGGAGTTTATCCCGACGCTGAAAGAGGCAATGGCGCAGGATGTTCCGGCGGTGATCGATTGCCCGATCGACTATCGCGAGAATGCCCGCTTTTCGCAAAAATCCGGCGATCTAAGCTGCCCGATGTAGAAGCAAGCTCAACCTGCAACACCGATTCATCGGAGCGTCATGGAAGCGAGACCTTTGAGGTTTTGGACACCTCAAAGGTCTGAGGTCAAAGTATATTCACGATGTCTGGTCTTGGCCGACTTAGGACGAACCGCTTCGGACAAACTCCAAACAACGACGCGGCGACCCTTCGGGCGATGCCAACTCACGTTCCCAAGCTAGTTCGAGGGGGTGCTGTTGGGTGAAGCGATCGAGTTCTGCCGGAGAAAGCGGCCAGGGGGGGCCATCGGGTTCAGCTTCGGTTGGGCGTGTGTGGGTGACCACGACGAGACGACCACCGGGGGCGACGGGAGCGACAACGGCGTCGATCGCCCGATCGCGCACCGATAGCGGCAGAGCTTGCAGCGTCCGACACTCAAACACCAAATCAAAGCGACCGTACCAATGGGGGTCGAGATTTAGCAAGTTGGCGGTACAGTAGTTGACCTGCGATCGTTCAAACCGTTCTTGACACCAGCCAACCGCGCAGGGCGAAACATCAAACGCCGTGACCTGAAATCCAATCTGGGCGATCGCTTCGGCATCATCACCCAGACCGCAGCCAATGACGAGGGCTTTTGCTTTGGGGATCTGAAAAATATCGGTGAGGGATCGTTCGGAGATCCAGGATTTGAGGGCTGGATGAGCGCCTTCCAGCGCCCAGGGAATTTGGTTTTGATCGCCATCGGCGGCGACGTAGAGCGGATCAAACCAGTCGGCAGGGCGATTGTCTGCCAGGGCGCGATCGCGTAGGGCGCGAATATCGTCACGGTTGTTGGGAGTGGAAGCCGTCGAGTTCGTCGGTTCAGTCACGGTGTTATCGGTATTGTTGTCGGGATATCGCGATTACTTTAGGGTCGCACGGCGCTGCGATCGAGATAATCACGATCGCAATCAGCCCTAGCAATCTCCTCGTCATCTCCTAACAATAGGGCGTTACATCTTCGCCACAGTCATCGGCGAGATAGGACATGGCGCGGAAGCGTAAGCCGACGAGCTGCTCGTAGAGTGGGTTGAGTTTACACATGGGTGGAATGTGTACAACTTTATCGCCAAAGAGCTTGACATCGCGCTCAAACGGGCATTGTGCCGGGATCATTTTGCAGAGGAATCGCGCCACTTTAGGGTCTTTCATTTCGAGATGATCGAGCCAGCCTCGCACGGGAGCGAGTACGTCTACAGTGGGGGTTTGTACAGTGGGGGTTTGCGGCGGTTGGAGTCCAGGGGCAGACGTGCTGCTGCGTGGCGTCGTTGTGGAGGGGTCGGCATCGTCCAAATTGTCTGGGTCTTCGAGGGTATGGCGCAGGGAATCGATCGCGGCAAATCCAACACCGAAGGCGTTACAAAAATCATGGAGTACCGCATCCTCTGGCTCGCTATACACGCCATCGGCCACGGCCACCATCACGGCGGTGCGAAGAAAATTTTCCGCGATGCCGGTATCAGTCCCAAAAATTTGGGCTAACTCCTGTGGCGAGATCGGCTTCAGATCGTCAATTTGATCTTCGTGGGCAATTTCAGCAATTAGGCGGCGTTCTTCTACGTCGAAGTCACCATCCGCCCAGGCGATCGCCAGCAAGCCGCGCAGCCAAGCAGAGCTTTGGGATTCTGTACTGGGAGCATTCAAGGTTGCACTCATGTTTAAAATCCAGAGTTGACCATCTCAGAGCGCCAAGCGCACATCGAGACTATTGTGTCGTTCGAGGGTCAGGAATCTTGAGCGATTGGTGACCTGTACCACTAGATTTACTCTAGCAAATACGGGTTAAGGCTCGGTGTCGAGATCCCCGGCTTGCATGAGCTTCGGGATTCTAAAGTGATCGGCGTGATCGGCGCTGGGTTTTCTCCTGGGTTACCGGGCTGGGGATCGTCTAGTATCAGAGTCCGCTTGATTGACCGATCGACCGATCGATACATTTCTGACTCCAGAGAGAACAACTATGAATCCGCGAGATTTCGGCCTCTTTACGATCGCGATCGCAACGAACTCCGTCGGTCAGCTTTTGCTCAAGGCCGGAGCGAACGAACTGGGAAAAGCTGCGCCCGCCTCTTTGCTTGCGGCTATCCTCGGGATTGCAACAACGCCGGTTTTAGTCGCGGGGCTAATGTTCTATGGTTGCGGATCGATCGCCTATATTTTGCTGCTGTCGCGGGTGGATTTGAGTGTAGCTGGACCGGCGACCGCGTTGGCGTACGTGACATCGGTGGCGATCGGCTATTTTGTCTTTCGCGAAACGATCTCAGCAACCCAGGCGATCGGGCTAGCGGCGATCGTCTTCGGCGTCATGCTTGTGGTGACTCAGCGTTAGCCCTCCATTCGCAACGATGCCACAGCACGTAGCGATTAGATTAGGACACTCTCATCTGAGCCTAGACACAAACGGATTTGGTATCACTCCTCGACTCGTCAAAAACGGACTGGATCAATTGAATTGATCCAGCCCGTTTTACGAATGCGGCGGAAGGTTAGCCGCTAGTTGATCTGTTGGGAGTCTTCGCCATGCTTATGACTCAGACGATGAATCAGCATCAGACTCGGAGCTGGGCGCTGGACTGGGATCGACCTTGGTTTTCTTGGTCTTTGGCTTGGCTTTAGCTTTGGTCTTGGTGGTTTTGCCCTTTGTAGACGATTTAGCCTTACTCTTCGCTTTCGACTTGGTGGTTTTGCTTGACTTGCCGCTGCCCTCCTCCGAGATCGCGGTTACATCCGCGATCGGATTCGCTGGCGTTTCGACCTCCTCGGCATCCGCGCGATCGGTATCGCAAAAGACCCCAGCACTCTCCGGCGCATAGGCAAACACACTCGCCGGTTCCGGCTTAACCGTGCTATCCGGCTCGATTACACAGCCCAAATTTGGATCACAGTGATAGAGCAACACCCCTTGCATACTAGCTAGCTCAAAGTGTTCCAGATTTTCGATGTCTAATCCCGGTGTGGCGTGAATCACCTGCCAATCTTCCTGCTGAAAATCAAGCTGTAGCCAATCGCCGAGAGTGGCCTTCATCGGTTCACCGCCGAGATGGGTCACCATCGCGATCCGTTCCTGCGGATGATCCGGATTGGAACGCACGCCGTAAAACACGGTGCTGTTGCCATCGCTGATTTTATTAAAGCGATCGATGTTTTGCAGGTTGCGACGCAGCCAGGGATGGGCGTGGCGGAACTCGCGCATCGACAGGTTAAACCGGGTGTGCCGTGGATCGAGATTGTGGTTGTAATAGGAGACGTTGCATTCTTCAAAACAGTCCGACATGAAATCCGCCGCAAACTCCTTGAGCCGATCGATGTCGATCTTCGCCAAAAAGCGCATCACGCTCGATCGATGCAGTTTGCTCACCGGCAAATTGCAATCGTTTTTCGCAATACTGCCCGGACAGGCTCGCAGCGCATCCGTCACCGCCGCCAGGTTATATTCTTTATCCTGCAAAATCGCTTCGAGCGTCCGCACAAAAAGCTGTAATTCCTCAAGCTGCTTAAACCCATGTTTTTTCAAGCGACGAAACGCCTTGCGGTGGGCGTATTGCTGATGGGTTAACTGCCATTCTAGGAAACCCGCCTCCTCTGAAACCACCTTGACGCCGTAGCGCTCGTCCGTATTGCGGAAAAACATCCAGGGCGATCGCATGGTGGAGTTAATAAAATCCATCGGCAAACCCGGACTGAAGCCATACACCCAGAGCATAATGGCCGGATTATCGTAGGCATTGCGCAACACCTCCGGCATCGTCGATCCCAAGCTCCAGTCAATATCGGCATCCGTAAGTACCTGATTACCCCGCCGCACCGTATCGTGATTGGCACAACCCGTAATCCAGTCCTCACCCTGATGCATCACCTCACACACCCGCCGCCATTTCCGCTCCCAAAATCCCTTCAGCGTCGGCGTATTGTGGGCAAAAATCAGCGGCCCCCACTGGTAGGATCCCGGCTTCATTTCCGCCAGCTCGCGGTACGTCGAAGACTCTTCCCAGCCCTCCGCAGGCCAAGGGCGGCCATCTTCATAAATCAGGAACATCAATCGACGACTGCCGCCGAGTTCCTGCACCACATCGCCCATTTCCATCAAATAGGCATCATCGTGTTCCACCTGACCCGAAAGCGGGTTAAAGAAGCGAATATCCTGACCGCCATCGACGCGAATGCCGTCCGCTCCGGTGTTGATCTTCCGGCGCTGCATCTCCAGAAAAATAGCGCGAACCGTCGGGAACTGATGGTTTAGATCCTGGCCGTACATGTTCGGCCCTTTGAGAAACGGACGATTGAGCAGCAGTTCGGCTTGGTTGTCAGCGTGACCATACACCAGGTCGTAGATGAGCTGAATCGGGCCGGTGGGAAAGTTGTGGAGGGTGGCGATAAAGTCGACGACTTCATCGGGGCGCAGGGATTCAAGTAGCGCGGGGTTAGTAGTGCTGGAGCCGAGGATCGGGACATCGTAGCCCCAGTCTTCTGTGTTGGGCTTACTCAGCTCGATCGTGACGGTTTCTTCCTCTTCCTGAATGAAGGAGAAAAACTCGCTTTCGGGGCTGTACTCGTCGCGGTACTCGATCGGCGGCTCAGTGGGTAGTAGCTCGATCGCGTCATACCCCACATAGTTTTGCTCAATATGGGTCAGCTCTTCACCGGCTTCGAGCTTGCGGGCGATTTCTTGATAAATCTCCGTTAATCCCGCGAACGTTCCGGCGCGTGAGGCGGTGCCGATGTGGAGTTCGAGAATATTTCGCGGTGCGCCCACACGGGGGATTTTCTCAAAGGACGCGGTGGGATCGCCGTTGCCGGTGCGACGGAAGTAGTCTAGGTCAGGACGATGGGCGTCGAGCAGGGCGACATCATAAAGCTCAGCAGGGGCGAAGATCCCGAACGGGAGCGAGTAGGGCATCACATCGCGGATGGCGCGAAGTCGTTCATCGAGATCGACGTAGCGCAACCAGTAAAACGAGCCAAAACGATCGCGCGTTCCCGCTTCCATTCCCTCAACCACACCCCAGAAAAATTCATTGTGCTGCACGAGGTAGACGCGATCACGATGAAACTCGATCGTTTGCCGTACCTTACTGGGATTGATCGGCGAGATCGGCGTCAACACTTCTAGATAGATATCGTGTTCCTGCATCACCTCCGACAGCAGGCGCGGCGCCCAAAACACCACTTCCGTCAAGCCATCCGAGCGGTAGTGCGCCCCCATACGACGCGCAAACGCTTGGCTTTTCTCAAAGATAGTTGCGTCAGCTTGCTCATTCTGTCGCGCCCAGTCGATGAGTTTGGCAGTCTCGTCCTCCACAAGACGAACACGAGTACGGGTATCGATGGCAACGACCATGCAAAGGTTCTCCCAAAAGGTGAATGTTTGTCAGTGTAACGCCAGTATTGGCATTCCTTCCAAGCCTGTTTTGGTCGAGACTGTAACCGCCCACTTACCCAACGCAGACCCTTCAGGAGCTTAACGTTGCTGTTCTATTGACTTCTATTAGACCATCACGCCTAATATCGCGATCGACACAATCGTTACCAACGTTAGACACAAATTTTGCTGCACTTGCGTTTGCCTGATTGCGATCGCCGTATCACATCCAAGCCTGTGTGCATCGTGGCACATCGCAGCGCAGCTCCATCTACAATCTCACTCAATCTATGACGACGTACATGGGGGGCATTTTGCCTTGGTAACAATGGAAGGTACGGCCATCTCTTCCACGAGCAGCAACAGCTCGATGGCGTAAATGGAATCGTGGGACACACTGTTCATTCAGCTCTATCTCATTTCCAAAAACTAGCTTTACCCACTTTATTACGGCGAGATTAAGCTTCACTTAACCGAGTCCCGGATGAGGGTTCAAAACTTTCATTTTCTTAAAGTCTAACCTCTTTGACGCTCAAGAAAGCTCATGATGAACATCATCAATTCTGACTTCACGCCAGGATTTTGGTTATATTGAAATTTCAAAACATAAAAGTGATCGAACTATTATTGAGGGGGAAATCGCCTCAAATAGCCTTTCATACTAAGCTTTCAGACGATCAACTTTAATAAAAAGGTCACCTCATTTTACATCGCGATCGAATTCTAATAGGCGGATAACCCTACAACGCCCACAGTGCGATCAAGCCTCAAAATCAGATGATGCGCTAAAATTGCAGTTGCCGGACTCTAGTTAGGTCATCACCTTACGAAGTAAGCACCCTCAGCTCAGAATTCAGATCATTCACATTGCTCGTTATTGAAACCAATTTTGACTTGAGTGTTGATTTTTCTTTAATGATGCTTTTTGACAATATTCAGATACAGGGTGTTCCAGACCTTGATGGCTTTTCTAGATATTCATATCTAGATCTGGGTTCAGCTCAAGTTTCTGTTCTTTCTTTCGATTTTTCCTATGAAGACTGATACTAAATCCTCACTCGTTATCCTCTATCACCGTGAACCCTACGACGAGGTGGTTGAGAACGGGGAGGTTCGCTACCTTCCGAAAAAAAGCCCGAACGGCATCATGCCGACCCTCAAGAGCTTTTTTAAACACGTGAATCGCGGGACTTGGGTCGCCTGGAAGCAAATTGAAGACACAGAAAAAGCGTCTTTTCAAACCCGCGTCAAAGTTGAAGATGATACAAACTACACCGTTTCGCGTATCCCCCTGACCGCAAATCAGGTCAAGCACTTCTACCACGTCACCTCAAAAGAAGCCTGCTGGCCGATTCTTCACTCGTTTCCCTGGCACTTCACCTCGGAAACCTCTGACTGGGAAAATTTTCAGGAAATCAATCGCCTGTTTGCCGAAGCAGCTTGTGAAGAGGCCGCCGATGATGCCCTAATTTGGGTGCATGACTACAACCTTTGGCTAGCACCATATTTCATTCGCCAGCTCAAGCCCAAGGCGAAGATTGCCTTTTTCCACCATACACCGTTCCCGTCGGTAGATGTCTTTAATATCCTGCCATGGCGCAGCGAAATTGTGGAAAGTTTGCTGTGCTGCGATGTGGTCGGTTTTCATATTCCGCGCTATTCCGAGAACTTTGTGAATGTAGCGCGAAGCTTGAAGCCGGTGACGGTGGTGAAAACCGGCGAGCCGCCGGAGCATCTGACACGGATTGGGACGGCTTTGGCGGAGCCAGAGATGGTGCAACAGCTCGAATATAAAGGACGTATTGTCAATATCGATGCGTTCCCAGTAGGAACCGACCCGGACTACATTCGAGAGATCCTCGCGACGCCGGAAGCCGAAACGCGTTACGCGGAGCTAAAGGCGGAGTTTAAAGATCGCAAGCTGATTGTGGCAGCGGGGCGGGTTGATTATGTTAAGGGTAATAAAGAGAAGCTCGAAGCGTATTCGCGCTTGCTTGAGCGCCGCCCGGATTTACATGACAAGGTTCAGTTTCTGGTCACCTGTGTGACGGCAGCGGCGGGGATGCAGATTTACCAAGATGCACAGTCAGAGATTGAGCAGCTTGCAGGCCAGATCAATGGTCAGTTTGCAACGATCGGCTGGACACCGGTGTTGCTCTATACGCAGCCACTCTCGAAGATCGAGCTGTTCGGGCTGTATCGTGCGGCGGATATTTGCTGGACGGCTCCGTTGCGCGATGGTTTAAACCTGGTGGCGAAGGAGTATGTGATCGCTAAGGGTAAAGGCAACGGTGGTGTACTGGTGTTGTCGGAGTTTGTTGGCGCGGCGGTGGAGTTACCGGAGGCGGTGTTAACGAATCCGTATTCGACCGAGCGTATGGATGCGTCGATCGAGCAGGCGATCGCGATGCCGATCGAGGAGCAAAACGAACGCATGGCGAAGCTGCACGATACGGTAACGAAGTACGACGTCAAGTATTGGGGCGATCGGTTGCTTGATGTGTTTGCATCGCTGAAGTCGGATGAGGCGGCGGCGGATGCGAAGGCAGCGGCGGACGAGAAGGCGCTGTCGGCGGTGTAGCGATCGCGACTTAGGACTGAGACGATCGGTTTCGCCGAGTCCTGATGTTCCTAAAAAAACGGCGGTTGATTGCTACATATAGACAATATATAGACAATCAACCGCCGCTTTTTTTGAACGGTGAGAACTGATGCAAAATATTGAAGCTCATCGGGGCGCATGGCAATGCATGGCTGTGTCGCGGTCTTAACGATCGGTGTCATGGCTAGACGAACAGGCCACCAGCTTAATTCCAAACCGATCGCGCAGTCCTACGATCGAGCGATCGGCGATCGATCGCCAGCTCAACCGATCCAAATTGCGATATCCCACAAAGAGCGATCGATCTAACTCAATAGAGGCAGCCAAAATGACACTGCCTATTACTGAAATACAGCGTTTTTACTGATGGTTTCAGGAAAAAAGCCTGCAATCAAGGTAAAATTCCATCCCAGTCGTAAAACCCGATCCGCCAAAGTGGGAAATCGCCCGCCCAGCCGATCTTGCCCCACAGCCCGATCGCTCCGACCATAGTAATTACGCTCGGCGCGTGCTAGATCGGTCTGCCCTGACGTCGTTGCCGCGCCTGCTCATCCGATTCGTACGTCTCGAAAGGTTTCAGAACACGATTATGACCGTCCTCGAAAAAGGCAATATCTCGATTCATACCGAGAATATTTTTCCGATTATTAAAAAGTCGCTCTACTCCGAGCACGAAATCTTTTTGCGGGAACTCGTCTCGAATGCCGTAGACGCGATCGAAAAGCTGAAAATGGTCGCCTACGCGGGCGAGTTTGACGGCGACACCGACAACCCAAAAATTACGATCGCCGTTGATAAAGAAGCCAAAACGCTGACCATCAGCGACACCGGCATCGGCATGACCGCCGACGAAGTCAAGAAATATATCAACCAAGTCGCGTTTTCCAGTGCCGAGGAATTCGTCACGAAATATAAAGGTGGCGCCGATCAGCCGATCATCGGTCACTTTGGCCTCGGGTTTTACTCGTCGTTCATCGTCGCTGAACGTGTTGATATCGACACGCTTTCGTATAAGGAAGGCTCTGAAGCAGTTCATTGGACTTGCGATGGGTCGCCGACCTTTGAGCTGAGTGGTTCCGATCGCACCGAACACGGCACGACGATCACGCTGCATCTGATGGAGGGCGAAGAGGAATACGCCGAAGCAGCTCGCATCAAGCAGCTCGTCAAAAACTACTGCGACTTCATGCCCGTGCCGATCGAGCTTGACGGCGATGTGCTCAACAAACAGGAAGCGATCTGGCGCAAATCGCCCCGCGACCTAACGGACGATGATTACCTAGAGTTCTACCGCTACCTCTATCCGTTCCAAGATGAGCCGCTACTCTGGGTTCACCTCAAAACCGATTATCCGTTCGACATCAACGGCATCCTGTATTTCCCCAAACTGCGCCCCGACGTGGACGTGAGCCAGGGCAACATCAAACTGTTCTGCAATCAGGTCTTCGTCAGCGACCATTGCGAAGAGATTGTGCCGAAGTTTCTGCTACCGATGCGCGGCGTGATCGACAGCCCGGATATTCCGCTGAATGTGTCGCGCAGTGCGCTTCAGGTCGATCGCAAAGTCCGCAAGATCGCTGAGTTCATCGCCAAAAAGGTCGCCGATCGGCTCAAAGAACTCTACAAAAATGACGCCCAAACCTACGTCAAGTGCTGGAAAGACCTGGGCACGTTCGTCAAGTTTGGCTACATGAATGATGACAAATTCAAGAGCCAAGTTGAGGATATTTTGATCTATCGCACGACGGCGGATCTATCGGGTAAAACCGAGGATGCGCCCGCTGTCCAGGTGGAAACCGAGGGTGGTGATGCGTGGCAGGATGTTTCCGCTGAGGGTGAAACTGGTTTCACGCTGGATGGTGATTCTTACACCACGTTGGAGGAGTACCTCGATCGCAACAAAGAGCACCACGAAAACCGCGTTTTCTACTCCACCGACCCGACCAGCCAAGCGACCTACGTTGATCTGCATAAAAACCAAGGTCTCGAAGTGTTGTTCATGGATTCGTTCATCGACACGCATTTCATTAGCAGCCTGGAGCGCGATAAGAGCGATGTGAAGTTCTCGCGGGTTGACTCTGACCTGGATGAAACGCTGCTCGACAAGGAGGAAGATACGGAAATCGTCGATCCGACGACGAATCAGACCCGCAGTGAGCAGGTGAAGGCGCTGTTTGAAAAGGCGCTGGATCTGCCGAAGGTGACGATTCGTACGGAGGCGATTAAGTCGGATGATCCGGCAGGTGCGCCTCCGGCGATGGTGTTGTTACCGGAGGAGATTCGCCGGATTCGCGATATGACAGCGATGCTTCAGCAGGAAACGGCGGGTTTCCCGGATGAGCATGTGTTGGTGATCAATACGGCGCATCCGACGATTCAGAATCTGGGCGATCTGAGCAAGGGCGGGATCATTACGGAAGATGGGTCATCGCCAAGTCAGGAGTTGGCGAATATGATGTGTCGCCACATTTATGATCTGGCGTTGATGGCGCAGAAGGGTTTCGATGCGAATTCGATGACGAGTTTTGTGTCGCGATCGAGCCAGGTGTTGACACGTCTGACGGAGATGGCGGTTAAGGGTTAATTTTCCCTTTCGATCGACTGAGATCAGTGAGAGCCCCGGTTTCTTGAAGAGACCGGGGTTATTTTTTCGATCGCGGATAATGGGGATTTTGTTGAAGCGAGGATGGAGAGCCATAGGGTGGGCATTGCCCACCGATCTGAATGATTGGCGTTACCTGAAGAATGGTGGGCGATGCCCACCCTACAACTACTCGGCAACCTGATAAACTGCCGAAGTCATTTGATAGTGAGAGCTTTTGCATGGAATTCGAGTGGAATCCAGATAAGGCGGTTATCAATCTGAGGAAGCACGGCATTTCTTTCCAAGAAGCTGCAACCGTATTTGACGACTCTTTATCTGTAACATTTCCTGACCCTGATCATTCCATTGGAGAAGACCGCTACGTTATTATTGGAACATCTGGGTTAGGGCAATTATTGGTTGTTTCTCATACTGACCGTGAAAATCGCACTCGAATTATCAGTGCCCGAAGAGCTACTCGCCAAGAAAGGAGGTTTTATGAAGAAGGAATTTGACGAGCTAGAAGATGAACTGCGTCCTGAGTATGACTTCTCCAAAATGGCGGGAGGGGTCAGAGGCAAGTATGTTGAAAAATATCGAGTGGGAACAAATTTGGTTCTCTTAGATCCTGATATTGCCAAAGCTTTTCCGACTGATGCATCTGTAAATGAAGCACTACGATTATTGCTCCAGATTGCACAGCGACAGCAGCCTAACAACCCAGCTGGAGCGGACTGTTGAGATTGTCGCATTGAGGGGGATGTGTTTTGATTTTGCGTTTCGATCGCTGGGTTTTGGAGGTGTTGCGCGAGAACGTTAATCGTTAATGTTTTCGTGCCTGAAATTTCTGGTTCGCAATCAATTTTTCAATCGTCTGAACCCGAAATTTTCTAAATGTATTTTGGTAGCTGTCTTGAGCCGTAGGGTGGGCATTGCCCACCGGCCTGAATGATTAGCGTTACCTGAAGCATGGCGGGCGATGCTTAGAACCACTAATAGACGCCCTACGTCGCGATACGGCAGAACGGGACTCAATACAGTACTTGCCACAATCTCAAGACGGCGGATTAAATTTTCTTGGTGATGCGTCAATCTCATCAAGCGAGCTGTCTGCAATATCTTTCGTACTGCTGACCTGAAGGTTCTCTAGGCGTCGAACTTGAGGTAAAACATTTCTTTGATACGATCCCGCAACAGAATTAAAAGAATCGACCGATTTTTCAAGAGAGTTTTGTAGTTTAGAAAAATGCCCTAGCATTGTTGCCAATCGCTTGTGAAGTTCTTGAGCAACATCAAGGATTTGTTGTGAGTTTTCTGCTATTTTTTCCTGCTTCCATCCATAGTAAACAGCTTTAAGAAGTGCAATCAAAGTCGTTGGTGTAGCAATGATTATTTTATTCTCGACACCAGTTTCGATCAGAGTTGGATCGCTTTGTAATGCAGCACTAAAAAAGCTCTCTCCTGGAAGAAAGAGAACAACAAACTCTGGTGAGGGCTGAAACTGTTCCCAATAAGACTTTCGAGATAGATCGAGAATGTGTCTGCGAACTTGTGATGCATGTTTCTTCATGCTGGCCTTAAGCTCTTCGTCCGTTTCTGCATCTAAAGATCGCAGGTACGCATCTAATGGAACTTTTGAATCGACAATAATGTTCTTTCCTGATGGAAGCTGAACCCGCATGTCTGGCCGGAGCTTACCCTCCTCTATATTTACACTCTCTTGTTCAAAGAAGTCGCAGTGTGCATGCATACCAGCAAGCTCTGCAACACGTCGAAGCTGAATTTCCCCCCAACGTCCTCGACCAGATGGCTCCTTAAGAGCTCTGGCTAGTTTGTCGGAATGTACGCCCATCTCTCTCTGAACCTGCATAAGCAGACCGATCTGGCTTTTTAATTCGCCATGACTTTCCGTTCGAGAATTTTCAACACGTTCCATGTATTGTGAAAATTCTAGGATTTTCGTTCTCAGCGGTTCTATTAACGTCCCTGAAATTTCTTCTGAGATACCATTTTTATTTTCTTTGAGAACTTCTCGAGCAAGAGACTTGAAGATTTTCGCCGATCTATCTTCGGCTATTAATATTAATTTTTTTTGCTCTTCGAGATTTTTCTGACTTGCTTTCAGTTGTGTCTCAACTTCAACGCTCCTCAATTCTAACTGAGTGTTTTTTTCTTGTAGAGCGCGAACTTGTACACCTCTCTCCTCAGCTAGCTTGCTCACTTCATAGGATTGAGATTCTGCGGCAGCCCTTGAAGATTCCGCAGTTATGAGGCGATCGTTTAAGTCGTCTTTTTGTGTTAAGAATTTTTCTATCTGAGCCTGAAGCGTATGTCTCTCTGAATTAAAATCTTTTCTCGCTTTCTCCAGTGCGTCGACATTGGGAGGAGCGTAAGATTTATGTTTGTTCTTAAGTAAGAACCAGGTGATCACAGTGCCAGCCGTGAGGCCAATCAATAATCCAAGGATGAAATTCATGATTTACTTCTTGTTTTGATTTTCAGAATATTTCACATCTTAAGGTGACTAATATAGCAAAAAACGATTTGCTTAGGACTTATCAAAAAAAGCTGAGAGCACTGAGCGGAGAGCGGTAGGGTGGGCAATGCCCACCTTTCTGTCTATCGTTCCCACGCTCCGCGTGGTAACGCACCCCCGACGCTCCACGTCGCGTATCCTGCCAGCACCACCCACCAAGACGCAGAGCGTCCCCACGGCATTCCCACGCAAAGTGTGAGAACGATCGTTATTTCACTAAATAGTTCGCCAGCTTTCCGTCACCAACCCTGAAACCCGATCGAACTCTTTCTGATTCGCCGTCACAACAATCAGCCCATGACGTAGCGCCGTCGCCGCAATCAACAGATCGTAAGCCCCGATCGGCTGGCCGCAACGCCGCAAATCCGCACGAACGATCGCCGCACACTCCGCATCTTCCGTCTCAAACGGCAAAACCATAAGAGTACTCCAGCAAAATAAACGTCCTGACTCATTTGAGGATTGTCTAGCTTGTATGGAATCCATGCGAACAGTGAACAATTATTTCCTGGCAGTACTCTTAGGCTCCGAATGTATGACGCTGCGTGCGATTGTCCGCTAAATTAGGGACGATGAGCATATGGGGAAGCGCGAGTCATGGGTTTAGACGATGAAGAAAAAGGCAAGATCGCCGATCGGCTACGACAATCGCTGACGCCACGTTTAAGCGTGAGCAGTTCGCCGCCGATTCCAGCCGCCCGATCGCCTCAGGAGTTCGATCGCGAAGATCTCGATATCCTGCGGCGCGGTTCGGATATCTATCACGTCTCGTTGGACTCGACCCACAAATTTGGTAAGCCCCTCGGTCTGGCACGTCGCGTCTGGCGAAAAATTCTCAAGCCGCTCTTGATTCGTCAAGTGCATTACAACAGCGCCAATGCTCGCCTATTAACCGCAATGCAGGCTCAGATTGACCAGCTTAAGGCTGAAAATCAGGCGCTTCAGGCGGAGGTACAGGGACGGGTCGCACGACCTCTCGGCCAGACTGTCGATCGCCTGCGAACGTATGAGACCTCAATTCAAGAGCTGCACGATGCGCTCAAAACCCAACGCGCTCAGATCGAGGAGCGTCTCGACGATTTGCAATTTACCGAAAAGCAGCAGTCACGAGCGATCGTACGGTTGCATAAGCAAGTGAAAGCGCTCCAGGCGAATCGCGATTTGCGATCGTAGCTAGGATCATCTGAATTGCCAGAAGTCTGGAATGACTGGAATGTCAGAACTTGTCAGATGATCCGTAGCTGAGTCGGTTGTAGGCCAAACTCACGTTAATTTAATCCACTGATTGAATCCGCTTAAGGTTCCGGTATCGGTCACTCGTTATCCGCTTCAGCCTCAAACTCGGCCTCAGCATCAGGCTCGTTGTCGCTCTCTGTGGTCGAGCCTTCTTGATCGTCGGTATTACCGGCTTCCCGTTCGCGTAAGATATCCGGCTTCGGTACACGATTTACCCCATCTCCGCTGCGATCGTTGGCCGAATCGTCATCTGGGTCATCCGAATTATTTGAGCGGGATCGGGGGCGATCGCGTTCATCGTCCGGATTATCGCTATCGTCATCGTTGCGATCGCGTCGAACCGGTGCTGCTTTTTCCGAGGAATTTTCGTCAGAATTCTCGTCAGAATTTTCGTCGTCATCATTAGGAGCGGAATCACGAGTTGCAGACCGAGAGGGACTCGGCATCAAATCGTAGGGAGACTCTAGCTCGCCCCGTAACGGCGGATCACCCTGCCGTTCGGCCAGCATCAGGTTAGAATCGCCCTCATACTTGTAACCCACCCCAAAGGGGAGCGCGGCAATGCTGGGATCGGCGGTATATTCTGCCTTGAGGTCAGCCTGAAGCCGAGTGGAGAACAGGTCGATCGGTTTGCTATATTGCCCAAAAAATGATCGTGTCCAGTTGTTCGCGTCGAAGAACCGCAGCGGAATCCCCGAGTCATCTTGCAGAATGAATTGACTGCGCTCTAGTAGGGCATCGCGCACGATCGAAAAATACTCGTTATGCATCAAATATGACGCGGCTTTGAGGTAGGAGACGGGGCGATCGAGCTGACCAAAAAATGCCTCTAAACCCGGACGCGAATCAAAGCCAGCATCGGATAAATCCATCGAGAAATAATAGAGCTGCTGGGGTGGCTGACCCTCACTGCCCAACAGATCAATGCGTATCCCTGGGATCAACTCGTCCGGGTTCCCGGCTTCGAGACGTTTGACACTGCCCTTGTCATCAATGCCAACGTAGGCCAAATCGAGGACTTCATAGCCATTCCGCGCCGCGAACAGCATCAACAGCGGCAGCGTACCGCGATCTTTCAAATCTTTTTCCATCGCGCTGGTGCGGAAAAAACTGAAATTGAGCAGCGCGTAGAGCGATTTATTCACCCATTCAAACACTGAGGACAATTCCTCTTCGGAGGCATTTTCGAGGTCGGGCAATGCGCCGATCGGCTCAAGGCCAACCATGACGTAAACCGGTGCGTCGGGGAAAAAGGATGAGGCGTAGAGGAAATCGGGGCCACTAAATGGGTAGATCACGGGCGCATCGCTGGGAACCTGAGCCAGGTTTTGATCGCGCCATGCTTGGAGCGGTTCGAGCTGGGTGCTTTCGAGCTGTCCCCAGGCGGAGGCGATTTCAGCGGCGTAGTTCGTCCAGGCGGCAGAGTCGATCGTGATCGTCGTACTTTCGGGAGCGAGACCGGCCAGGATGCGGGAGACGGCGGTGAGGCGTTCGGCGGTGTCGCGATCGTAGGTATCCCAAAGGGTATCGCGATCGAAGGCGACAGGTTCCGGGGTTGGGCTTACGGCAGCAACAGGCGTCGGTGCGGGCGCTGGTGTCAGCGTTTCTTCTGCGACATCGTTGGCACAAGCCACTAAGCCCAGGCTAAAGAGTGCCGCCAGGACTTGCACCGAAACTCGCCGACCGTAGGACGATCGCGAACGGGGGAAAGAGTGTTGGAATTGACCGAGATTGCGCTGATTAGAGGTCTGCGCGTCAGAATACGGTTGTGCCATCGATGGGTTGCCGAAAGAGATGATGTCAGCGTGACGTAACAATCAGGTATTGCGATCGGTGCTGTCGTAACTCTATGGCCAACTCGTGTGTATGTTTGACCGACGCCGATCGCGCGAAGATGATCGGCTCAGATTCTAGCACTGAGCCTTAACAAGACTGCGCGAAACCTGCGGTCAGAATTGATGCGCTCAAGCTTGGCGTAAACCCTGGGAATCCGGATTAGCGATCGGTTTCGCGCCGCCAGGTGAAGCTCAGATTCAGCGCCGACAACAGCAAGATCGCCAAAAACAGTGCCAAGCCGATCGTGCAAGCGTAGCTCATCTCCAGCCGCGAAAATGCCTGTTCATAGAGGTAATACACCACCGTTTTTGAGCTATCCAACGGCCCGCCCTGGGTCATGATAAACACCTCCTCAAACACCTTCATTGCCGACAGCGACGAGATCACCGCCACCAAAAATAAATAAGGCCGCATTAACGGCACGGTGATATCCAAATGCTTTTGCCAGCCGTCCGACCCGTCCAACGCTGCCGCCTCATACAGATCCTCCGGGATCGACTGCAACCCCGCCAGATAAATCGTCATGTAATACCCCAATCCCTTCCACACCGTGACGATCATGACGCTAAATAGCGCTAGATCCGGACTCGTCAGCCAGGGAATCCCGTCCGCAAACCCCAGCGCCGCGAGTACCGAATTGAGCAAGCCATTTTCGGCGTAAAGATATTTCCAGGCGAGACCGGCGACGACCATCGAGATCACGACGGGGGTGTAGTAGGCGGCGCGAAACCAGCGGATGCCGCGCAGTTGGCGGTTAACGAGGACGGCGAGCGCGAGGGGAACCGTGACCAGGATCGGTACGGCGCAAACGAGATAGAGCAGGGTTTGGCCGAGGGTTTTCCAGAAGAGGGGGTCGCGCCATAGCCGTTCGAGGTTGGCCGTGCCGATCCATTTTGGGGTTTGGGTGAGGTCGTAGCCGTATTCGGTGAAGCTGAGGTAGAACGCCTGGAGGGTCGGCCAAAAGACGGTGAGGATCAGGGCGATCGCGGCGGGGAGCAAAAATAGGTAGGGCGTCAGGCGATCGGCGATCGGGCGGCTGGTCATAGGTGGATGGTGGCGGGGAGGTCTCGCTAAGATGGAATGACCATACCTTGGTGAGTGATGCGATGACCACTACGTTCTTCATCCAAAGTGAAACGACTCTGTTGACGGTCTCCATTCCGATGCTGGCGACCATGAGTTCAGCGGAGTTCGGTGAGTTTTGCCGAGCGAATCGGGAGCTACGCATCGAGCGCACTGCGACAGGAGATATCATCGTGAATCCCCCAGCTTTTTCAGATACGGGCAATCGTAATTTTAATCTTTCTGCCTATCTCTGGGTTTGGAGTGAACGAGATGGGACGGGTTTGGGGTTTGATTCGAGTGCGGGGTTTACGTTGCCGAATGGGGCGGTGCGATCGCCGGATGCGTCGTGGATTCGCCGATCGCGTTGGGATCAGCTTTCGTCAGCGGAGCAGGCGTCGTTTGCGCCGATTTGCCCGGATTTTGTGATTGAGCTGCGATCGAAGAGCGATACGTTGGCGGGTTTACGGACGAAGATGGTGGAGTATATCGAGAATGGGGTGGTGTTGGGTTGGATGATCGATCGCGATAATCGTACGGTGTCGGTTTATCGTCCGAGTTGTGCGGTGGAAGTTTTGGAAAATCCGGAGGTTGTGAAGGCTGATCCGGAGTTGGCAGGGTTTGAGCTACCGATGGCGAAAATTTGGTAATACGGGGCTACCATTAGGGAGAATTTCCCGCTGTCGATTCGGTTAAGCACGTGCAATACATTTGGAATAACGATCGCCAAAAAGCCTTCCGTGCGGCGCTGCTCGATGTCTATCGCGACTACAGCGAGCTGAAGATTTTCGTCAACGATGCACTAGAAAAAAATCTGGGCGAAATTATCGGCAGCAATGAAGGTCTAGAAATCGTCGTGTTTAAGCTCGTGGACTGGGCGGACGCGAAGAAGCGGCTACCGGATTTGTATCGTTACTTTTGCGACGACAACCCGGATCACGACTTTAGCAACGCCGCCGACGCTACCGATCGCGCCCTTGCTAGCATCAGCGCCCCGACCAACCTCAACCGCTACCGCCGATCGATCCCGAAATTTGTCGGGCGTGATCGGGCGATGCGGGAACTGAGCGAGCTGGTGGCGGATGCGGGAACGGTGGCGATCGCGGCGGCGGTGTCGGGCATGGGCGGGCTGGGTAAAACCGAACTGGCGTGGCAGTGGGCGAACCGGGAATATACGGCGGGGCGGTTTCCGGGCGGGGTGGTGTGGCTGGATGTGGCGGCGGGAAATCCGGGCGAACAGTTGCTGTTGTTTTGTCAGACGGAGTTTGCGATCGAAGTGCCGGAACTACCGACGATCGCCGAGCGTGTGGCGTACTGCTGGCAGCAGTGGTCGAATTGGCGGGCGGGTGATGTTTTGGTGGTGTTTGACGATGTGGCTCGCGATCGCGATGCGTCGGAGCTTCAGGGGTTGCAGCCCGGTAGCGGGGCGTTTCGGACGCTGTGGACGACGCGCGATCGCTGGTCGGGGGTGCGGCTCTATCCGCTGGACAAGCTGGACGATGACGCGGCGCGGGAGCTGCTGGCGAGCTACATCGACGCCTCGCGCCTCGATGACGAGCCGGACGCGATCGAAGCACTGTTGCGCTGGTTTGACGGGTTACCGCTGGGGTTGGAGTTGGCGGCGCGGTATTTGGCGCTGGATGAGTTTTTGGAGATTGGGGAATATATGGCAGAGTTGAATTTAACCCATGAGTCGCTTCAGCAGAACCCAGAGATGCGCTACCCGGATGGGGTGGAAGCGGCGATCGCGGTGAGTTGGGCGCGGCTGGACTCGGAGGACGGGCGGGCGGCACGGCGGCTGGCGTTGCGGTTGGGGTTGTTTGGGGCTGCGCCGATTCCGGTGTTGGCGGACTGGCGGCAGGAGTGGCGCAAGCCGTTGCAGCGGTTGGTGAGTTTGAATCTGGTGCAGCGCGACGCGGCGACGGTGGGGCTACATCCGCTGGTGCGGCAGTTTGTGCGGGGGCGGTTGGGTTTGGAGCTGTCGGCGGAGGCGGGGGATGAGTTGCGGCGGGAGGTGGCGGCGGCGATCGTGGAGCAGGGAGAGAGGGTTGATTATCCATGCACGATGGAACAGACGCAGGAGTATGCGCCTTGGGTTCCGCACTTAGTGGAGATCGCTAATACGTTATTACCTTGGGTTGTAGACGAGCAAGTTGTTACACCGTGTACTGGGCTAACGCGGTTTTATATTGGAAAAGGACTATATGAGCGAGCTCAGCCATGGTCTGAACAGTGTCTTGCTATAGTATGTGAGCGCTTAGGCTACCAACATATTCTTGTGTCCGCAGTTCTGAGCAATGCAGCGGAGTTAAGTCGTTTGCAAGGCAACTACACAAAAGCTAAAGCATGTCTTGTGAAAGCTTTAGATATTGCTCAAAAACAACTTCCTGCGAATAGTTTAGGTTTGACTCCTATTCTGAATAACTTGGGATTGATATGTGATTTACAAGGAGACTACGAAGAATCTGAATATTTCTATCTTGCTTCTTTGGCAATCAAGAAAAGAGAGTTACCTTATGATCATCCTTTCTTAGCAACGGCTCTCAATAATCTCGCAGAAATATACCGAGTTCAAGGAGAGCATGAATTAGCAAAAAGATACTACGATGAAGCATTGAAAATTGATCGTACTAATTTTCCGCAAGGTCATCCAGACATAATAACCGGCCTGAACAATCGTGCGATGCTTCACCTTTCGCAAAATGAGTATAAGAAAGCTGAAGAGACTTTGTCTGAAGCACTAGCTATTGCCAAAAACTGTTTGCCTCTTACACACCCTACCCTTATTCCAATATATATAAACTTCTCCGCTGTACTCAAGGCTAAAGGTGAAAATCTAAAAGCCATATCTTTATTGCATCAAGCCCTACAAATTTGCCAAGAGAGTCTATCGCCCACTCATCCGCAATTAGCTGCTGTCTTGAATAATTTGGCCGCTATGCACGAATTGCAAGGTAAACATAAAGAAGCTGAAGATTATTATCGAAAAGCTTTGAAGATCTGTCGTGTGAGTCTACCTGGAAAACATTTTGATCTAGCAACCCTTCTCAGCAATCTTGCTGGGGTGTGTCGCTGGCAAGAAAAATATGATTCTGCAGAATTATTATTTCTTGAGGCATTAGAAAATATGACGAGCGGTACTCACCTTCATCCTGAGATTCAAACTCTTTGGAGTAACGTAATAGGCTTCTACCAAACCGCCCTCGCCGCCGGACACCCCGACACCCGCCTCCGTAACCACCCCCTCGGCGACCTCATCCGCTCCCGCCTCCAATGAGCGTTGAGCGGAGTCGAAACGCGGTCTTCGGGCAAGCGCGATCAATCCAGCCCAACACCCCGACCTGATCCATAGCAAGCTGAAAACCGCACTTCGACTCCGCTCAGTGCTCATTGAGCATTTCCCCGCCACCGGATACCCCGACACCCGCCTGAGCTAATGAGCATTCTCAGTACGGGGACAAAAGTTGCAGAGCGTGTCGAAAGTCGGCACGGTGAAGGGCGAAATCGAAGCAGAGGTGGCGTAGAAAATCGAAGCCGAGGCGAAACAAGCTCTTCTCTCTTCGGCCATGCGCTTTGCACTTGAGCGGCTTCTTCTGGTGCAGCCAGAGCCCAGCTCGCATCGCCCAAGTGAAAGCGATGGCGAGCAGCGCCAGTAGCTTACAGAGGCTGTGGGCGTGACGAAAATGAGTAGCTTCGAGGTTGAAGCCTCGG
>JAABST010000092.1 GCA_011390275.1 Geitlerinema sp. S16 | reverse complement strand
GGTAAGGGTTTCAGCCCCTTTTGTTTTTTGTTGGGTCGGGCGTTCAACAGCTTACCCCGTAGGGGGTCTGGTGCTAATTGATGACACGCCCTAAAACCCAAAGAGGAAAAACGGATTGAATTCGGGCTGATCGGTGAGGCGCACGGCATTGAGGGCTTGGTCGATCTGGATTTTTGTGTCTTCGAGGTGGGCTTGGGTGTAGGTATCGAGCTGGCTGGATCGATTGAGGGTGGTTTCGAGCCGATCGCGGGTGCGCTTGAGGCTGCGTCGTGCCAAGGTGCGGGCGTCCTCGGGGGCGTAGGTTCGTTCGAGTACCATGTCTACTTGCATTTTGACGTAGTTACGCTGTAGCTCACGCCGTAGGCCGGTGACATTACTCGGGATGGCGGCTTGTATCTCATTCCAAATACTCAGATCGAGACGATCGAATAAATCCGGCAGGGTTAGGGCAGTGCCAGGGGCGGATTTAAACTCGATTTCGCGCAGTTTTTCCATCCGCGCAGGTGACATGAGGCTGGCGAGGGTGGCGTATTGGATGAATGAGATGCGATCGAAGGCGGGGTACTCAAGCTGAGACGACCAGGGCATCCCCCAGTGTGACCAACGAGAAGGGACGAGACGATTGAGCAGCTCATCGTCAAATTCAAAGGCGTCGGGCGCGAAGATGTAGTCCATCACCAAGTCCAGGCTTTGGAGTTGTTGATCGCGAGAAATGGGCGTGAAGGGGATGCGGCGATCGCCGGTTTCGGGGGCGGTGCGCGTAAAGGATTGACCGCCGATCTGCTCTAGTAGGATCGAGGTTTGACGGAAGTAGTACATCAAGATGAGATCGAAACGCTCACGCAGTTCCTCTGCTGCGCCGCTCGCGTTGGGATAGCTCGAATCCAGCCGATCCCACATCAGTCGCGCATTGTCGTACTGAATTTTGGCAAAGGCGACGGGATCGCTACTCAGATCAAACAGGCTAATCTCTGGGTCGTTGCCGATCCAGGCGTCTTCGTCAGCACCATAGGCCAGTTCGGGACTGGCCTGGGCGCGATTGGCGATCGCATCAAGGGCATTGCGTTCGGCGGCTGGGGTTTGATCGTCAAAATCACGGTAGCCATATTCGATCACCCAACGATCGTATGACCCGACCTCGGTGGCGTAAAATTCGCCCTGATCGACTCCCTGCGGTGCAATATTGACGGGGGTGTAATCCATCACCGACGCGATTAGGCCACGTTCTGCCACGATCGCCGGATTGTTGAGTTCCGCCGGAGATAGATGAGTGCTGCCGTGGAAGTTATGGCGTAGCCCGAGGGTGTGGCCGACTTCGTGGGACACCACGTGGGTAATGTACTGGCGGACGTATTCATCGAAGTTTTCACGATAGGGCAGGGTTCCCTGGAGTAAGGGCAGCGCCATCGCGCCGATCGCCGCTTGGGAGTTGGCGATATTGCACAAACTGCTTAAACCGCTGCGTTGGCTCCAGCCGCGCGGTACAAAGGCCGGAATTTCGGCCAGACGCCGACACTGGTCGCCCTCGCAGCGGGCTTGGAGTTGCGAGAGGTCGATCGGTAGGGCATTGGTCAATCGCGATCGCGATGCTTGCGATCGGGGCGCTAGCAGATCGGCGGCCATGCGTTCGAGACCCAGCTCATCGCGCCCAAAATAGGCCGCGACTTGGGATGATGCTAAACGAGCAATGCCGCCGTCAATTAAGATATCCGCGTCGAGGATTTCGCCAGTTAGCGGGTTAACGCGCGAGGGGCCGATGCCTGCAAAGCTGGTGCTTTCGGTGGTGAGCCAGCGGACGGTGTTGTAGCGCACATCTTCGGGGTCCCAGTCGGCATCGTCGGGCATTTGCCGCACCTCGATCGCGTCGATAAATCCGGCCTGCTCAAAGGCGGCATTCCAGGACAAAATGCCGTCACGCACGGCTTGGCGATGCTCGGGGGGGACGGTGTTTTCAATCCAAAAGACGATCGGTTTTTCCGGCGGTGATAGTTCGGCTTCGGGGTCGCGTTTTTTCAGATCCCAGCGCTGAATTAAGCGCACAAACCGATCCGACTCGCGGGTCTCATCTAGATTTTGGTAGGCCGATAGGAAGTAGCCGACGCGGTTATCGGCTTCGCGGGGTCGAAAGTCAGGATTGTTGGGCAATTCCGACAAGCTGTAGCGAAAACCGAGGGAAAACTGACGATAGTCCGGCAGGGTTTCGGGGAAGATCCACGGCTCGCCGGTGAATCCCACGATCGATTCAAATTCGAGGTTTTTGGGATACGCCCGCACATCGCCGAGATAGGAGGTCATGAGATCGGGGCTGTAGCCGAAAAATCCGAGCCAGCCTTGAAACCCAGAAATATCGCTCGTGACCAGCAGATCCGTTAAGTCAATCAGGTGAGAATCGCGATCGGGATGCGTCGCAATAATTGGAAAGGAGTAGAGGGTCGAGTCGCTAAACGATCGATCGAGGATGGCTTGATTAACGCCGCGATCGCCGGATCGGTCATAGCGAAAATTGATATTGGGCAGCACCAGATGAATGTTTTCGCCCTGCTTCTGAAACTGAAAGGTAAAATCCCCCATCGGCATCCCGTTGACGAGACCCAATTCGCCAATTCCGTGCGACAGTGTCGCAACTAGCAGATAAAACCGATCGAGCTGATCGGGATCAATCTCGGCCAAGATCGTTCCCTGTTCTTCGTTGTAGTACAGGTCAATCAAACCGTTGAGCTTCTCGGTATCCTCGATCGCTAGATCAAACGCTTCCTCATCCGAGATCTCGGCATCATCATCGCTGATTTCATCCTCCTCCGCCGCTGAGTCGGTCTCGCTGACGGCCTCTTCACCGATACTCTCTTCCACAGCTTCTGAGGTGTCGCTATCCCCATCATCGGTCGGGACATCTTCAGACAAGACGACGGGAACCCAGCCCAACACCAAGCTCAGTGTGAAGACCCATAATCCTGTCCACAGCTCGAAGCGCTTCATAACGTAATTCCACCAATTCTTTGGGTGTGATGCTCTGGTTGTTGATTCGGATGATCGCCAAGACTGGGATGAAGACTCATGACCCATACTAGGGGCTGTCATCAATTAAAGTTCTAGCGCTTACCCAGCAAGGGTTTCAGCCCCTAGCTTTTTATTGGGTCGGGCGTTCAACAGCTTACCCGATAAGGGTTCTACGATTAATTGATGACACACCCTGGGGAGTGACACGTCTAGCCCACGGAGTTGTCCATGCACTAGTGATCGAGACACTAGTAATCCGGTTTTTATTATGTCGCGTTCACCGAACAACGTGCCGCCGTCAGAATACTCATCTTTAATTTTCCGTTCGTGTTCTTCCGTTCGATCTTTCAGGCTCAATTTCAATTGCGAATCAATTGCGAATCAGCTTCCATCAGCGCCATCCCCCGAACCTTGGCGAGACAGTGTACGATCGAGGTCAGATTTGCTAATTGTGCTTGAGTTTTTCCGTTCGATCGTGCAAAACCCCTCTAAGCTGACATCATCTTCACGACGCCAACGCTCCTCTAGCCGCGTACACCTTGTCCCGCCCCTGGGCATGGCGTCTCAGTTTCGCCCTTGGTTTGAATCGCCCTGGTTGCTCGCCTCTCTCGCTGCCAATGTTGTGTTTGTCGCGGTTTGGGGGATCGGCGCGATTCGCGATCGGCTGTTTGTGGATCATGACGCGCCCGCCAGCGTGGTGGAGTACGTCGAAGATAGCGATGATCGCCAACGCATGGACTCGCGCATGATGGCGATCGCCCGAGGCGCACCAGCCAGTCAACGCCACTTTTCCTATCAAGATTGGCTCGATATTCTTCAGCGCGAAGCCAGCGAAATCGCCAAGACCCAGCCCGACCCGCTGTACGTTTTAGTGGGCGACTCGATTTCCCAATGGTTTCCCCAAACGCTGCTCCCACCGCAGGCCACCTGGTTAAATCAGTCAATTTCCGGTGAGGGAGCGCAGGGTCTTTACGATCGCCTGACCTTCCTTGATGATACGAAGCCCCAAAAAATCTTCGTCATGATTGGCATCAATGACCTCGTGCGCGGTATGGATGACGACACCTTGCTGGAGCAACAGCGCCGCATTGTCAAAGACATTCTCTGGATTCATCCCGACGCGGAAGTTATCGTCCAGTCGATTTTGCCCCACGGCGGCAAAGAGGTCACCTGGGAAGGTAAAGCCAAACTGGAGCGCGTGACCAACGATCGGATTCGTCACCTTAATGAGCGCCTCGCCGCGATCGCAGAATACGAAGGCGCGACCTTTCTCGATCTCTTTGACCTGTTCGAGACTGAAGACGGTCGATTACGCCCCGAACTCAGCACCGACGGCCTGCACCTGAACGAGCAGGGCTACCTGGTTTGGCGTACGGCGCTTATGGTCTTCGACGAACAGCATCAGGTCAAGGGTCGCGACACCGACGATACCGCGATCGACTCGCTGATCCCCGATGCAGAAGATGTGGCCTGGAAGCCACAGCGCCGAAATTAAGCTGGAACCAAGCCGGAACCAAGCCGGAATCAAGCCGGAATCAAGCCGGAATCAAGCCGGAGGAAAACCCGATGGCGCGACGTTTGCAGACCCTCAAATCCCAGGTCAAACGCATACTCAAGTCAACAGGCAAACAGGTCGAGCCTTGGATCGCTGAGCGGAGTCGTTGGCGTCGCCTTTGCGAAGCCAATCGTGCGGCATTGACTGCATTTACCGCTGCGATCGTCGGTCTAGTCCCCGGCTTAGTCTTCGATGGGATCGGGGCTAACGCCCAGGCAGCAACCCCAGTGTTAGACGAAATTCGTGCAACGGGCATCTTACACGTGGCGATCGCCAGTCGTGCCGTTCCCCTCAGCTTTCGCTATCCCGACGGTCGCCTCGATGGCTACTGTCTAGACGTAATCGACGAGGTCACCGAAGCCCTCGCCGTTGAGCTTGACCTGAACCGTCGCCCCCTAGTCAAAATCGTTGAAAGCC
>JAABST010000091.1 GCA_011390275.1 Geitlerinema sp. S16 | reverse complement strand
ATGAAGACCAACAAAAGACATATCACATACTCCTGTGCTGAATGGCGTTGATAGGCTGCGGGCAAACGTCAGAATCGTGGGGGCTGTCGTCTCGCTGGCGAAATAGTCCATCACCCCACCCCGTCAACCCTGGTTTATCAGAAAAATGGGTTTAAAACCCCGCCGTTCTAGGGCGGCTCTATATTGTAAAATATAGTAAGTTAAGAGCGATAACCAAGTTTTTAGCTACCAAATTTAACTTGTTGAATACCGCAGGGCTTGCGGGAAGGCTAAAGCCTAAAGTCTGCCGAGCGAACATAAGACCGAAAAACTCCTTGAGGGTAGAGGCAGTTGCGAAACCCCAGAAATGGGAAGAAACAGAAACCTAAGTCGTGAGTCTTAGGAATCCCCGTCGCTTCAGCGCTGGGTGGATGTCAACTTAGAGCGAAACTGCTATCGTCATGCGGCGATCGCGCAAGACGATGGGACGGCATTTGCATTTAGTCGATCTCTAAAATCGTTCGCCCCGGCGTGATCTCGTAGCCGAACACGCCGAAGGGGAGAGTTTCGTTTTGGCCGACCCAGACGGTATTGCCCCGACGCTGGATTTTCGTGCGTGCGGATGCTCGCAATTTGGTATCAATATCGATCGCGTTCAATAGCTCTTTCCCAAAGGTGAGACGAAAATCACGGGCGTAGTAGGTTGCCATGACGAGAAAGTGTCGCTTGAGGAGGCGAAAGGTCTTCATGTCACGATCCTTGAGCGATCGCAAAGCTCGCTCAAACTGCAACTTGCCAATCCCGGACTTAAAGCGCTGCACCGTCACGGCTTCGAGCTGGAGCTGAACCGAGATCGCGGCGGTCGTGCTGGCGCTGATCCCCGCCAAATTCAGCCCAAACATTTGCAAGAGATTGATCGCCGATTGTCCGGATCGCTCGGTGGAGAGCGATCGAAGATTGAGCGCGGCAGGTTGACGCTCGGTCTCGAAATCTTCGGGCGTTAGCGGTGGAACCAAAAACGGCTCGATTCGCCCGATGTAGTGATCGACGCGGCGTGATTCGAGTAGCGCTCCTGGCCTGATGTCAGGGGTCGCGATCGTCAAAAAGTTGATCTCAGGAATCGCGCGTTCAAGCGCCACTTCAAGATCGGCCATAGCTAAACCTGTAGAGCGAGATCACCGAACCCAGAACCCAGAACCCAAAAACAAACCACCGTCATCTCAAAAAAGTTGGGTTAGGGTGCGTTACGGCTGTGAAGCATTATCGATCATGCGCTCAATTCTGCCCCATGTCCTGTGCCGCAACACTAACCCAACTATTTTGATCGGAGTTAATCGATTTCGGTCGCGTGTTCGCGATACCAGTCGATCGTCTGCTTGAGACCTTCACGGAAACCCACTTCCGCTGTAAACCCAAAGCGATCTTTCGCTCGTTGGGTATCGAGACAGCGGCGTGGCTGACCGTTCGGCTGATCCGTTTCCCACACGATTTTGCCCTTAAATTCCATTAAGTCGCAGATCGTTTCGATCAAATCACGAATCTTAATTTCGCTATTCGTGCCGAGGTTGACGGGATCGGCGTTGTTGTAACGCTGGGTGGCCATGACAATCCCCCGCGCGGCATCGGTGGAGCAGAGAAACTCGCGGCTGGGTGAGCCGTCACCCCAGACGGGAATCTCGGCATCGCCGCCCTGCTGTGCTTCGTAAACTTTGCGAATCAGCGCGGGGATCACGTGGGAACTGCGCGGGTTGAAGTTATCTTCGGGGCCGTACAGATTCACCGGTAACAGGTAAATGCCGTTGAAGTCATACTGTTGGCGATAGGCTTCAAGTTGGACGAGCAGGGCTTTTTTGGCAATGCCGTAGGGCGCATTGGTTTCTTCGGGGTAACCGATCCAGAGGTCGTCTTCTTTAAATGGAACCGGCGTAAATTTGGGATAGGCGCAGATCGTGCCGACGCAGACAAATTTTTCTACTCCAGCTTGATAGGCCGCGTGGATAAGTTGCGTCCCCATCATTAGGTTGTCGTAAAACAGCTCGGCGGGTTTTTCGCGGTTGAGACCGATGCCGCCGACATGGGCGGCAAGGTGAATCACGAGGTCTTGATCCTTGACGGCGGCTTCACAGGCGGACATTTGGGTCAGGTCACAGTCGCGCGATCGCGGGATCGAAATCATCTCGGGGTTCGCACCGGCTTCGATCAGTTGGGCGACGACTTGGCGACCGAGAAAGCCCGCGCCTCCGGTGACGACGATGCTTTTATTTTCGAGGGACAGGTCTGGCATGGATTTAGTTTAAAAACACGAACGAACCGAAATGACACCGCACCGTTGCGGTGACTCCATTGTGACTTACGACGTTAGCCGTATTGAAACCGGGGATGAGATCGCCTGAAGTGTGACGCGCACTTTCTAATCCACTACAGGCTCAAAGGAGATTTATAGTCAGTTCAATAAAAAACGAGACATGTTGACTCTGTCCTGCTTGCTCGAAAACCGCGTTATTCGCTGCGCGAAGGCTACGCCCACGACTCCGCTCAACGCTCTCGGCATGTTCTGAAAATGATTGAACTGACTATAAAACCTAAAAACCGTAGAGGTGTGCAATGTCGCCTCTACGGTTTTCAAGTGATCTCAATATCCAGTTAGATCGGGTTTGTCTCGCCTATTTAACGAGCCGATAAGGTTATTTACCCATGCCAAGCTGTTGTGCTTTTTGGTAAACCTTGCCCTCCGTGAGCAGCGACGGCGCGATCGTCACATCCACCTGCTGCATCTCCTTGATATCCTTCGCGCCGAGGGTTCCCATGCTGGTTTGCAGCGCTCCGAGCAAGTTATGGGTTCCATCGTCGAGTTTGGCCGGACCGCGTATGATTTGCTCGATCGTGCCGATCGAGCCGACGCGAATCCGCGTACCGCGAGGCAGCACCGGGCTTGGCGTGGCCATGCCCCAGTGATAGCCACGACCGGGCGCTTCGGCAGCGCGGGCGATCGGTGAACCGATCATCACGCCATCCGCACCGCAGGCGATACATTTACAGATATCGCCCCCCGTCACCAGGCCACCATCGGCAATAATCGACACATACTGACCGGTTTCGGCAAAATAATCATCGCGAGCCGCCGCACAGTCGGCCACCGCCGTTGCCTGCGGTACACCGACGCCCAACACGCCGCGCGACGTGCAAGCCGCACCCGGACCGATCCCCACCATGATGGCGGCAGCACCGGCCTGCATGAGCTTCATCGTCACGTCATAGGTGACGCAGTTCCCCAGAGCCACCGGCATCGGCATCTCGGCGCAGAATTTCTCAAGATCGAGGGGAATGACACCCTCGGGCGAGAGGTGTTCGGTCGAGACCACCGTGGCTTGGACGAAGACGATATCGGCGCCTGCATCCGCGACAATCTTGCCGAATTTGCTGGCTCCCGCTGGAGTCAAGCTCACTGCCGCAATGCCACCGGCAGTTTTGATCTCTTGAATCCGTTTGGTAATCAGATCTTCGCGGATGGGTTCGGCATAAAGCTCTTGCATCAGCGGCACGAACTCATCTTTATTGACCGCAGCAATGCGATCGAGGATCGGATTGGGATCATCGTAGCGAGTTTGAATCCCCTCTAAATTAAGCACTCCCATCGCACCCAGCTCAGATAGCCGTACCGCCATCCCTACATCCACAACACCGTCCATTGCACTGGCGATAATCGGCACATCTCGGGTCAGGTTGCCGATGGTCATGCGCGTGTCGGCGAGGCTCGGGTCGATCGTTCGTCCACCGGGAGCGAGGGCGATTTCATCGAAGCCGTACGCACGGCGGGCACGCTTGCCCCGTCCAATTACAATATCCACGTTTCGTTACTGTTCCCAAAAGTGATTTAGGTTAGACTAACAAATTACCTTGACGCAATCCAGATATCTGATTTCTCCTTTGACATCATTTGTGAGCGTTCAAACGCGATCGAACGATTAAAAAATTGAATCGTCGATGGCATAGACATCCCGCTCACGTCCGATCGCAAACCGGAGAGAGTGACCTAGGCTTTTGCTGCTGCGTGTGGCAAACAACAGTAAGGCCAGAATGGCGAGGCCAGAGGAGATGGCAAACAGATTGCGATAGCCTAAGGTTCCCGCAACCTGGCCGAACAGGGGGCCTGCCAGGGCAATGCCCAGGTCAAAGCCACTAATGCACAGCGCAAAGAGTCGCCCGCGCTCTTCGGCGTACGATCGATCGGAGACGATCGCCAAGGTGGTGGGGATCAGCATTCCGGCTCCGGCTCCTTCGATAAAACCTGCAAACAGCAGCATTTGCGGGTTGACCGTCAGAGACAGGAGCGCCATCGAGAGGATGTAGCACAGGAGGGCGATGCAAACGAAGGGACCGCGCCCCATCCCATCGGACAAGCGCCCGACGAGCGGACGGACGACAAAACTGGCAACGGCGGCAGCGGAATAAAACAGGCCAATGTTGAGATCAAACTGAAGGTCGTCGATAAATAACGGAATAAACGTTGTAATCGTGCCGAAAATCGTACCGACGAGTAGCAAAGTTAAGGACGGAACCAGCAAACGCGGTTCAAAGAGAAGCGACCAAAATTTGAGCGAGGTTTGAGGCTGGCCGCTGAGACGATCGATCATATTTGGATCGCGACGGGCTCGACGGGCGCGATTGGCTCGAACGTGGGGAGCTTCATGAACCCGCAGAGCTAACCCAAAACAGAGAATTCCCAGAATCGTGCTGGTGATGAAGAGCGGCGGAAAACCGTATTGCGTGGCAATTGCGCTACCCATCGCAGGGCCAAACCCCAAGGCTAGGGGCGTCACCAGGGACATATAGCCGATCGTCTCGCCCCGCCGATTGGCAGGCGAAATATCGGTCACGAGGGTACTGTAGGCCGTGGTGAAAGCGGCAATACTGACGCCATGAAACACACGCACGAAGAAGAGTAGCGTAATGTTCGAGGCGGCAAGATAGAACAATGGTGAGATGATCGCCACGATCGCGCCAATCCGCAGAACCAAAACCCGACTTCGCAGATCGGCAATCTTGCCCAAGCGTGGTCGGGTCAGGAGCAAGCCGATCGCAAAGGCTCCCATCACGATTCCGATTTGGGCTTCCGTTGCGCCCAGGGTGCGGATGTAGAGTGGGATCGTCGGTAACAGTGCTGTAATATTGGTCCAAAAAAGCAAGCCTGTTACGAACAACACGACCAGCTCACGGCGTGTTTCGGGGGGGATTCGATCGGGATCGGGACGGACAGGTGGTGCGGAGATAGGTGCAGTCACGTAGAGAGAAGCGGCGATCTCGAACCGGGCGATATTGTTACAATATCTTTACACGCTCCCGCAATTTCCTGCGTGACGTGTACTGATCGCCTATCACTACAACAGGCGAAATGGCCGGATTTAACGGAATATTAAGCCTGATCGCACATTAAACAATCTGTGAGAAACGACTGGGCTAAGATTGACTTCGGATATTAGCGCTTCTGATGGGTATATTCCGCAACACGATACCTTTCGGTTGATGATCCAAACATACAATTTCAGCTCTATGCCTGCGACCATGCAAACGCCCTCACAGTGCGATTTTTCCAACGGTAACTCCGCCGATCTTCACACGATCGAAGCGATCGCGCAGCTTCCCTCTCTCGTTGAAACCCTAAAACTGAACACCCCTCGCCCCGTCCTGGTCATCGTTGGCGGCGCGAGCAAGATCTCCCCAGAAGATCTGGCTCGCCTCGACCTGCTGTTTAAAAATGTCGTGGCTCCTGTGGTCGAACGGTTGCAGGCAGTCGTGGTGGACGGCGGTACGGATTCGGGCGTGATGCAGCTGATCGGACAGGCCCGCGCTGCGATCGGCGGGATATTTCCACTGATCGGCGTTTCTGCGATCGGTACCGTTAGCTATCCCGGCATGGCCTGCGAGAACGAAGACGGCGTGACCCTAGAACCCAACCACAGCCACTTTATCCTCGTTCCTGGATCGAATTGGGGGGATGAAAGTCAATGGATTGCAGAGGCTGCCCGCGTCATCTCTGGCGCAACTCCCTCTTGCACGATCGTCGTTAATGGAGGTGAGATTACCTGGAAAGACGTGGCTCAGAGCGTTGAGGATAATCGCCAGACGATTGTGTTGGAAGGGAGTGGCCGTGCCGCTGACGAGCTAGCCGCCGAGCTTAACGATGAACCCGCAGACGATCGGGCGGCTCCCCTGGTGGCCTCGGGCTTACTCCAGGCGATCGACATCGATCACGATCCCAAAGCGTTAGAAATACTCTTGGAAAAACTACTCGCTGTTGATTCGATCGCCACGTCCTCGGTATAACGACAGACCATTCAGTTCAAAATATCTCCGAGTTTGCCGCTAGCTCGGTAACGTTAGGGTAGACTGAGTGCGGACGTTCGTTGGTTCACCGGTTTTGTCTATCTGTACAACTCCATGCACCTTAGAGCGAATACTCCCGCGATAGCTTTTTGGCCTGAACGCGATCGCGATCAGAACCGCCTAAAAAGCCCGTTTTAGTTTCAGTACCGGTCAATCTTTTGGTTGACTGACTATTGCAACCGTTTGGCACTACCGTAATCCGTAATAAGGAAGCCTGAGATGGCCAAAGATTCTTACACCGAATACCTCAAGAACCAGCTTGGCGAGCTAATTGATCAGCTAAACATTTCTGGGTTACAGAAGCAGTTTATTAAAAGCCGCTGGCTCGACCAGATGATGTGGCTTGAGAAAAAAGCCGGTGAATCGCAACGCAAACACCTTCGTCTACGGATGGTTACGATTATTGGTGGGGTAATTATCCCAGCAATGGTTAGTTTGAATATTGACG
>JAABST010000090.1 GCA_011390275.1 Geitlerinema sp. S16 | reverse complement strand
GCTCATCATGCCAAAGTCGAGGTAGGCCAGTTTGCCGTTGGACATGGCCAGCAGGTTACCGGGATGGGGATCGGCGTGGAAAAAGCCATATTCGAGCAACTGACGCAGCGAACATTCAACACCCACTTCGATTAAGTACGTCGCGTCAATGCCCTGAGCGGCGACCGCTTCGAGATCGGTGAGCTTTGTCCCCTCGATCCACTCCATCGTTAGCACGCGCCGCCCGGTGTACCCCGGATAGATTTTTGGGATGTAGATATCAGGCAAATGACCGTAGAGTGTGGCGAAGCGCTCGGCATTGTACGCCTCGTGGGCGTAGTCCATCTCTTCGTAAATGCGCGTCGCAAATTCATCGACGATCGCCACTAAATCGCTGCGAATTTGTTTGAAGTTGAGTTTCGCCCAGAGTGCCAGATTGCGCACTAAATACAAATCCATGCAGACTAAATCACCCAAATCAGGGCGCTGCACTTTCACCGCGACCTGTTCGCCGGTTTTCAATCGGCCTTTATACACCTGACCGAGGGACGCCGCTGCGATCGGATTCGGTGACAGTTCGGCATAGATCTCGTCGGGATCGGCACCGAGTTCTTCCCGAATAAACTGAAAGGCAATTTCGTTCGGAAACGGTGGAATTTGATCCTGAAGTTTGCTCAGTTCATCGAGATAGCTCGCCGGAACCAGGTCGGGACGGGTCGAAAGCGCCTGACCGATTTTGATATAGGCGGGGCCGAGTCTCGTGAGCAATTCGCGCAGCTCGATCGCCCGTTTTGCCTCGTTTTTCTTGATCGAATTCGATCGCTTGTCCCACACAATCCCTAGCGCAAACCCGAGAAAGGTTGTGATTAGCGTCCAGAGTCGGCCAAACAGCCGAAAGAACTTGCCGCTGTAGGTGTCAGCGAGTTCTTGTGGGTCGTAGCGCAACATCGTCGCTTGGACGCGATCGTAAAATTGAGAAGACTGCGAGGCTTCTTGCAATGCAAGGTCTGCGGGCGCGAGTTCGACGGGGTCGCCGATGGGATTACGGATAGTAGGAGGCGAGACTGTCATGATGAACCTCTATTGCTTCGCACATACAACCAAGTTTCGATCGGAGTTGCGATCGAACGTTTGATGAACAATGGTCAAAGTGCTTTACGCATTGTAACAATTTGATCCCACAATCTTTGGGATTGATGAGGCGAAATATCCCTACACGGAGGATATTTGCAGTGCTGGAAGGTGGAATTGCGATCGCAAAATGGATGTTTTCGATCCATGAAGGCGCAAAGCTCGGCCATTCTGGAGGCATCAACGTCATGGAAATGCAGCGATTGACTGGCGATTAGCTGGATGTTCAATCTCTGCCGTTTGCTTTCATATTTTTCTATTTTTGAGTGTTCCCTATGACTCGTTTTGTTTGGCTGAAACCTTCGCTCTACCAGAGCTTACGCACGATCGCCACCTGTACCCTCTTGATCGGCCTACGCAGCACTCCGATCGCCGCACTTCCAGCCTCCACTAAACCATTAATCGATCCCGAGCGCATCGCGATCGATGCCGCCACCTGCCAGCTCGATTCCAACATTCAGCGCAATCGCCGCCTGGAAGTCACCGTGCCGCAAAACTGCCTCGACGATCGGCTTGGGCTAGCGCAGATCATCGATGATGCTCGCGATCGGGCGAATGCCTTCGCGCAAAGTGCGGGAAATGTGCCGCTAGAGGTTCGGACGATCAACTACGAGCCGATCGCGGGTGGGGTACGAGTTCGCGCTGATCTCGGGGTTAATAATCCGCTGCTCGGGTTTCTCGATGTGCGGGTGTTTCAGGACGTGATGGCGTCGGTGGATAACGGGTTGCTCAGTGTTGAGGCGGGCGAAACGCGACTGGTATTGGATGTGCCGATCTTTGGCAGTGGCGACCTAGAGGGCATTGCCCGTAGCGTGGTGGATCAGCAGTTGCGAGTTTTGAATGGCAAGCGGTTAAGTGAGCTGGCGATCGAGACGGGACTCGATCGGGTGATGGCGGAGCGATCGGGCTTGAGTCGCGAGGCGGTGAATTTCATCGTCAGCTCGGTTGAGAACGACATCGATATCGAGCTGACCACGACCGGCGCGAATGTGATGATCGAGTTTCGCTGATCGGCTCGCGAGAGCGATCGCCCAGCAGGAAACTGCTGGGATACAGAATCTTTATTTTTTTCTTACTGAGAATTACTTGCAAAAAGAACGGCGGGCGTTTATCTTAATTTTCAATGCCATTAAGACTCCGTGCAGTAATGACCTGTCATTGCGTTGGGATTCCGCCACGATCAGCACTCACCTGTGGGTGTATCGAGTTGATCTGGCGTGAAACCCTCCATGCTCTGGTGTCGGACTTTGGCCAAAATTCAGAGTCGATATTCTACCGCTCTGTGTTTTTGTTTCTGTTTAATTGAGAATCTTTTTGTTTAGGAGTGATTGAGATATGCTCAACACCTTACGCGCTCATGTGCGCTCGATCGAACGGATGTCAACGCCCCAGGGCAAACGGTTTTACTGTGTTTTTGAAATTCCAGGACGGCCAGATCTGGCGCTTTGGTCTCCCGATATCGGCCAGTTCGACGATCTAACCGTAGGGTCTGAAGTCAATCTGGTTGATCACGGCGGTGGCCGGGTGAGCTTTGATCCCCATGCTTGGAAAACTCAAACCTCGGAGTCTAATTGGCTAAGTCATCTCATTGGGAGTTTTCTATGACTACGATTACAGAACCCATTTTGGCTTGGGGTGATGTTACGGAAAATGTTGTCTTGCTCGACAGCTCCGTCACATCTGCGGTTTGTGAGGGGATGAATGTCGCTCTTGCGAGCTTCCAGGCTCTTTATATCCAGTACCAAAAACACCATTTCGTCACTGAAGGAAGCGAATTCTATTCAGCGCATGAATGGTTTGGGGAGAGCGCGGGTGAAGTGCGTGGCTATGTTCACGAACTGGGCGAACGGGTGAATAATCTCGGTGGTGTTCCGGTGGCCTCATTTGCGCGGTTAGCCGAACTCTGCTGTTTCACGCCGGAAGCCGATGGTGTATTCGGTTTGCGATCGTCCATCGAGTCCGATCTCGCTGCCGAACAAGCCATGCTCCAGTCGCTGCGTCGTTTGGCAGCGCAAGCCGAAAGCCTTGGCGATCGTGCGACGCGCTACCTCTACGAAAAAATCCTGCTGGAAACCGAAGACCGCGCCGCCCATGCCGACCACTTCCTCGCACATGATAGTTTGACCCAGGCATTTGTCGGGACACACTAAACACGGCCTAGTGTCATTAAACATGTGACGTCTCGCATTCCTGAACCTTAATCGACGAATTGTTATAGCCAATCGGCAACCGACTTTAGTCAGTGCGCGATCGCCTTTTGGCTATTTCTTCTCAAACGAATCGACGAGATTGACGACGCAACGGCGAGTCAGTATCCATAAGCTGAGGTCAAGCCATAGGTTCAACGAACCTAGTTCAAGGACTTGAGCTTCTAGTTATTAAGAAATTTTACTAATAAGTAAAGCCAGGGAAAACATGAAGTCTGGTTATCTTGGGCGGTTGTTCCACTGTGAATGTGCCAGCTAGACACCACACAAGACTGACTGCATGGACTTGCATCCGCTTTTCGCCGTCCTGATAGCGCTCGTATGTGGTGAGTCGCGAGTTTGCGATCGGTGTCGTACCCGCTTTTACGACCATGACGGCCTACGACAGTCCCGCAGAACAAGGGACGTCATTATGACGGATATCTCGCTTGTTTGAACGTTACTTTGGAGATCCTTTCAGCATGGAATTTATTAGTCCAACGGCTCGCTGGTTTAATGACCTAGCATTAACGCCCATTGATCGACTGTTGATTTCGCATCGACTTAAAGAACTGGCTATCGGCTGCGAAGCCTGTAAAACCCAATATTTACGGGTCTGTATTAAGAACTGTTCTGATGCAATTCAGATCTGGAGCGTGGTGCAACAGGTGACCGCACCCCGCTGTGCGCTCCTGACCCATCTCGAAAAGTGTTGGCGATCGCCGGAACAGCCCGACATGCTGTGATCGCAGCGATCGTCATTGATCCAGCGGGTCGAATCTGAACCCTTACGTTTGAACAATCTATTTGAACAATACCATGAGCCAATCAACATCACGCTATGTTCAGCTCGACGGCGTTTATGTGAAAGTCTGGCGTGGGTCGAACTGTAAAACCAAAGGCCTGATTCTGGATGTTCAGGGGCAAGAAACGTTGATCGCTCTATCGAAACCGTTGCGCCTGTTGATGGTTAGCGAGATTAAACCTGGCGATCTGTTGCGTGTGTTGGTCGAGGAAAAAAAACAGAAGGCTGTGGCGATTAACATCATGAAAGTAGCTCACGATATGTATCCCCCGGTGATGGATCAGTCATCAGATGCACGCGACGATATTCCCGATCAATCCCGACGCCAAGTGCCAGCCCAGTCGCCGGTAGACCATGGTGTAGAACAGCCTCAACAAACGGCACGATCGCTCAAAAAATCATCGAAATTCCCAACGGTGCAAATTTGCAAAAAAGGAACCTGCCGAAAGCGGGGCAGTTTAGATCTGTTGCAACAATGGCAGGCTGAACGCGATCGCGATTCGAGTTTAGCGGGAGTGGAATGCCAGTTAACCGGCTGCCTCAAATACTGCAAAGCGGGGGTGAATGTGCGGGTTGGCGATCGCATCATCAGTCATGCCCAAAGCAAGAGTCTGGCGAACGTGATCGGGGCTGATCGTTCGAGCTAGTCCTAACGATGGGGGATTGGGGAGATCGATCGTCGGGGCCTTAGCTCACCGGCATGAGTCGATCGATACTTTCCGCAAGCTTATCGGCAATCCCTGCGATCCACTTTTCATCCTGGCGCGTATAGCTACGCGGCACATTCGTCCCCAAAATCAACACGCCCCGATCGCCGATCGGCTGACAGATAATCCCCTGGGTATTTTCGGGAAAATAATTAAACTCAACGCGACCGGGATAGAGCGCCAATTTCACCAAATACACCGGCTTTTTCAGCTCCAGCACCCGCCCGACGATCGTCCCCGGCGTCACCGTCTCGACCTCGGACAGCACACCGCGCCGTAATATCGTCCGCCCGTCGAACAGCACCGCCACCGATTTGGTCACCGTATTGGTGAGCAGCAAATGTGACGCCCAAGCGAGTTCGACCTGGATCGCGTCGGGGAGATCCTCGGCGATCGCGAAACCGGGCTGGCCGTCCAGTTCCACCGCGTCCGGCGGCACGGGCTGAATCCGCTGCCACAGCAGCCCAATCAAAATCAACACCGCCGCAATGATCGTCCCGACTACGTCCGATCGCGCCTGGGAGTCTGTGATTTGCGGGGTTAAAAACAGACGGTTGAGAAACAGCGCCGTCCCGGCGATGCCGCCCGCCCAAAACGGTAGCAGGCGTACAGCGTTGACATCACGAGTATTTTTGTCGGGTGGGTCGGGGCGATCGCGGGTCATCGACGATTGATGCTGTGTTTTATTCGTCGCCCGATTCAACAATGCGCTGGAACAGATAGCCCGTACCGCGTGCGGTCAGGATGAGTTCCGGATTGCTCGGGTCTTCTTCGAGCTTGGCGCGAAGGCGGGAAATGTGGACATCGACCACGCGGGTATCCACGTGACGTTCGGGCGTGTAGCCCCACACTTCCTGGAGAATTTCCGATCGCGAGAACGGCTCACCCGATCGGCTCACCAGTAACTCCAGCAGGCTGAACTCCATACCCGTCAACCGAATACGCTCATCGCCTTTATAGACCTGGCGCTTGTTCGTATCGATGCGGATGTTATTGATCTGGATCACGCCCGAACTGGGAATGCCCGTCACGCCATTTTTATCCACGCGGCGCAACACCGATCGAATTCGCGCTTCGAGTTCCTTCGGCGAAAATGGCTTGACGACGTAATCATCCGCGCCTAGCTCCAGACCGGTGATGCGATCGGCCACATCGCCCAGCGCCGTCAGCATAATAATCGGCACGTCCGACTCTTTACGGAGTTCCTGACACACGCCATAACCGTCGAGCTTGGGCATCATCACATCGAGGACAACGAGATCGGGACAAGAATCTCGGAAGGTTTCGAGTGCCTCTTCGCCATCGGCTGCGGTCACGACGTCGTAACCGATCATCGCGAGTCGGGTTTCGAGAATGCGCCGAATGCTCGCCTCGTCATCAACCACTAGGATTCTTTCTTTTTGATTATCCAAGATTCTTTTCGCCCCTTAACCTAAACGCTTGGCTATTTAAAGCTTGATTTCGTTTTGAGTGTGTTCCTTTAGGATACTAGCGCATCGTCTGGGATGTTGTGTTGGTCAAATCCTTGCACGCTATATCTTTCACGGTTTCTTACCGCTAGATGGGCAAAAGCTTAAAATATTAAGAGATGATACGAGGATTTCGGCATGGTAATGCATTTCTAAGATGGTTAACATCGCACAGTCTTCGATCGCGCTCCGCAGTGCTACACGGCAGTTATGGCTAAAGCAAAAACAACCTATATCTGCTCCGATTGCGGCAGCGAAGCACGACAATATTTCGGGCGCTGTCCGGACTGCGGTAGCTGGAATACCCTAGTTGAATCGATCGTGGAGACCAGTCCGCCGCCTGCGGCCAGTAAACGGGCGATCGATCTGGCGTCCGTCAAAGCACCGAGACCCGGCCAACGCCGCGCGACGCCCGCCCCAGCCAAACCGGCGCAATCGGTACGACTGGCGGAAATGTCCGACATCGGAATTACGCGGATGTCGTCGGGCTATGCGGAGTTTGATCGTGTCTTGGGTGGTGGCATTGTGGAAGGGTCGCTGGTGTTGGTGGGGGGCGAGCCGGGGATTGGGAAATCTACGCTGCTGTTGCAGACGGCGAGTCAGTTGGCGGGACGATCGCGAGTGCTGTACGTGTCGGCGGAGGAGTCGGGGCAGCAGGTGAAGCTCCGGGCGCAGCGGATTTTGGCGGATTTGCAGGAGTTTGGGGCGATCGAGGATGAGACCGAATCGACGCCAGATTTCGCGATCGGGCAGAGTACGCCGAATAAACAGAGCAAGCAGAGTAAACAAAAAAACACCGATCGTGACATGCCCGCCTGGGATGCCAGTGCCGCTGATTTTTACCTCCTGCCCGAAACTGACCTCGAAACCATCCTCACCGAACTCGAATCGCTTCAGCCCCAGGTCGCCATCATTGACAGTATTCAGCGAATTTACTTCAAAGCCCTGGCCTCCGCTCCGGGTTCGGTGGCACAGGTGCGGGAGTGTACGTCGGCGCTGATGCAGGTGGCGAAACGGACGGGGGT
>JAABST010000089.1 GCA_011390275.1 Geitlerinema sp. S16 | reverse complement strand
GTCGCTCATCTGGCTCGCATAGTTACCCCTGATTGTGTCTTCTTTGTCAATCCCCTCTAATTGATGACACGCCCTAGACTGGCAAGGGTTTGATAGTCGCGAAATTTTTGACCGCGATCGAACGATTCCGTCGAGTCGGATAACACTTCCACGATGAGTTTAGGGAAGCGCTTGTAGGTGGTGGTGTTGATGTCGCGCCGATCGCAGGTGATCAGCAGGTCGGGATAGAAGAAGCGGTTACGATCGTCGATACGGACTTTCATGTCGGAGATATAGACACGGCAGCCGGAGTTACGCAGGTGCGATCGCAGTTCCGTCGCGAGGTTGAGCGCGATCGTGACGTGGGCGTCGGTTGCTCCGGCCATCGCCATGATCGAGCCATCGAAGTATTCATGTTTGGTGGAGCTGTCCGCTTCGAGGGCGAGGTATTCGTCGGGGGTGAGGCGAGTATTTTGGGCGAGCATGGCGATCGAGCTAGGGATACGCCTATTTTATGAAGATCTTCAGCGGAGATTTTCCATGAGCAAGCCAAAACTTGGATGGATCGTGGGGAGCGAGACCTTTGAGGTTTCCAAAACCTCAAAGGTCTGAAGCCACTGCTTATTGTTTTTGATTTTTAGACATTTTGCAAAGCCTCTAAATGCTCCAGCACCTCCGCGCTGTGGATCGATGGGCTGACTTTAACGAACCGATCGCGCACAATCCCCTCGGGATCAATGATGAAACTGTGACGCACCGATCGCGAATAAATCCACGACCCATAGGCTTGACTCACCGCGCCCGTTGTATCCGCCAGCAGCGGAAAGCGCAGCCCCTCCGAATCGCAAAACTCCTCGTGCGACGCCACATCATCCGCACTCACGCCGATCACTTGGGCATTGCGATCAAGATACTTCGGTAAATCCTGCTGAAACCGACGCGCCTCGATCGTGCAACCGGACGTAAAATCCGCCGGGTAGAAATACAACACCACCCACTGACCGCGATAGTCCTCCAGCGCAATTTCGCCGTCGCCCGTATTGGTTGGCAGGGAAAAACTCGGCGCGGGTGCGTCCAGTGGCGGGAGTGTCCCGCCCATCGCTAAGGCATCACCGCCGACGAAGCTCGATAGGGCAAAGATGAGCGCGATCGCCAGACTGAGCAGCGATCGACGCCAAAGAGAAAGCAAATTCATGATGTAACGTTGAAATGGAGAGCGAATATTACATTAGTTTACAAATCCGCCCCCCATCTGCCTGCAATTCTGTTCAAGCTTCGATCGCGATGAACCACGACCTTTTTCTCGCCAATCCTGTCGATACCTATAACCTCGGCCAAGCCCTGGGCGCAACCCTGCCCGCCGGGGCGGTGCTGCTGCTCCACGGCGATCTCGGCGCGGGGAAAACTTCCTTAACCCAAGGCATCGGCGCGGGTTTGGGAATTGACGACGCGATCGTCAGCCCGACGTTTACGCTCATCGTGGAATACGACGATGGCCGCATCCCGCTCTATCACTTCGACTTATACCGGCTCGAACCCAGCGGCGCGGCGCAGCTTCAGCCGGAACTGTACTGGGAGGGTCTCGAATTCGAGCCGGGATTGACCGCGATCGAGTGGGCGGAACGTTTACCGTATTTACCCGTAGAGTGGATCGCCATCACCCTGGAATACCGCGACACCGGACGGATCGCACATTTTGAGTCAACGACAAACTTACAAGCTAATTTAAAGCGGGCGATCGATCAGTTTTTAATCCTTACAAATTAGTTCTGATTAACAACCTTTCAGGTTTCATCCCAGAGGGGAAGTAACGTAATGTTAAGTTTGGTCGTATGTCGTATAAAAAAAATGAGCGATCGCACGCCTTGATCGTTGAAAGCCTGTAAAAATGGCCTCAAATCCTTTCCTAGCGAAGGATTTAGGTAATGCGTGCAATATTCGTTCAGCCGAAATCCTATTCCACAATCGCTTTGATCCGCCTCCTCTAAAGCACAGCACAGTCTAGAAAAACAGATGCGACGCGAACCCGTGCTAGCAGGAGGATACTGTCATCGCCGTAGACTCAAAATTAATGTTAACGATCTAAAACATTACAACAAATGACATATCGGACTCAGGGATATAACGTAGAATTAATTTGATCTTCAGGAGAAAGAGCTTATCCTACGTATATACTTATTCTGTCTGCATGAAAGGTAGTTAAAATCCCTGCAAGATTAGCAAGGAAATATCGTTAAGGTCGCTACATTATTCGCTGGATGCTCTGGGGCGGGTCGTGAAATCAGTTGACTGATCGCGGAGAATCGTTTGTCTTTCTTTCATGTTATTGGGGCGGCCTGGGCGACGGTCTAGGTGTGTATTGTGTACTGAACTTTATTTAGCAACTTAGCAACAAAATAAGAGCTATGTCGTACATCCAATTTATTAGGAAACTCCCTAAACGATGCCTTCGGACGAATTTAGACAAACATTTCAGGGTTAGTATCCGGCTGCTTGTGAGTGTGTTTGCGGTACTAAGTCTTCACGTTGTTTATCCGATCAATGATTTCGCGCAGCGCAATACGCAAGAGATGGCGCAGCCCAATTTGGTGTATGCGGATGTGGGTATTGATCCGGTGCAAGCCTTCGCCGGGAATAAGGCCATTGAGTTATGGCAGAAGGCGCAACAGACTTACTTCAGTCTGGGGGTGAGTGCGATCTGGATTGGTCTTGTCATATTTATAAGCCTTGCCGTATCTATCTTTTGGGTGAAGTGGGTCAGACGGTTGATGGCTTCCAAAAAGCGCATGGAGGTGATGTTGCACGATCGCGAAGATCACTACCGAAAATCCCTCCAGGTTACGAATATGGGTTCCTGGGAATTTGACGTTAAGACTCAATCGGTCTTCTGGTCAGAACAGATTGAAGCGATATGGGGATTAGAACCCGGTAGTTTTCGGGGAGATCTCAATCAAGTTACAGCTTGCATTCACCCCGATGATTTACCCATCTGGGAGACGAATATTCAAGCCTGTATTGAAGCTGGAATTAAACACGATCTTGAGTTTCGCTTGCTGCGTCCGGATGGGTCGGTGCGATGGGTTTATGGGTCGGGCAATGCCGATCGCGATCGTCAGGGTCAGGCGATTCGCGTGCGTGGAATCGTGATGGATATTACGGAGCGAAAAGTAGCTGAAGCGCGATTATGTATGTTCGAGCGCATTGTTTCGACGACGCAAGATGGCATGGTGTTTATCAGCCGCGATCTTACGTATCAAATTGTGAATCAGGCGTATGCCAACCTGTTTCAAACCACACCAGAGTCACTGATCGGACAATCCGTGGAAACGGTGGTGGGTCGAGAGGCGTTTTCTCACTCGATCGAAGCGAATTTAAAGCGCTGCCTTGCGGGCGAATTGGTCGAGTTTCGACAGTTATTTCATCTATATAACGATCGTGCCTGCTATCTCGATGTCCGCTATTTTCCATGCCAACACGAAGACGAAACCGTTGGGGCGGTGGTGACGATTCGCGATCTCACGCTGCTCCATCAAGCCCAGACTCAGCTTGCTCTACAGGCTCGTCGAGCCGAAGCGCTACTCGAACTGCCCCAAATCGCGGAACACCTCGACAATCGAGCCTTGCTCGACTGGGGACAGGCGCTGGCTACGGGGTTAACCCAAAGTGCAGCAGCGGTGATCCAGGTGATTGATCAAACGATTCTGGGGGAGCCGCTGGAACTGCGATCGACGGCGATCGACACGATTGCTTTTCAAAGTGGCTCCGCATCACAGCCGATAATTCCCCGCCCCATCTACGCCGAGATCCTAGGCCAGGGTCAGGCTTTAATTGTGAATCACTATGCTGCCTATGTGCAGGATCATGGATTGCTTTGCTCGGAGTCAGAGCTGGACTCAGAACCGGAATCAGACCCGGAACGTCTGGCGATCGTCCCAGCCTTTGAGCGGGGTCGGATTGTTTTGCTCGTCATGGCTCAAAACAAGATCACGGACTATAACGAAAACGATCTGGAAACGCTCCAGCTTCTTGCCAATGAAATCTGGCAAACCCTTAAAACACGCCAGATGTTAGCGAAGCTGACGGCCAGTGAGCGGAGTTTACGTGAAGCGCAGCGTGTCGCTCGTGTGGGCAGTTGGGATCTTGATCTTGTGACGCGAGATCTGGTTTTGTCGGACGAGGTTTTTCGGATTTTTGAGGTTGATCCGTCTGAGTTTGTCTCCTCAGAAGAGGCGTGCCGACAGTTGATTTATCCCGAGGATCTAGACAAAGTTGAGCAAGCTTATCACAAGTCGATCGCGAATCGAACCGACTATGACGTAACCCATCGACTCGTTACCAACAGCAAAATCAAGCACGTCCACCAACGAGGCAAGACCTACTACGACACGAACGGTCGGCCTGTGCGATCGGTCGGAACAGTGCAGGACGTGACGGAACACGTGCAGGCCGCCGAACAGCTTCAGCAGACCGCTGCTGTTTTTAGATGTACGGCGGAGGGCGTGATGATTACCGATCGTCAGGCCAATATATTAGACGTGAATCTCGCATTCACGACCATTACGGGCTACAGCCGAGACGAAGTGATTGGTCAAAACTCTCGCCTACTGAGTTCTAAGCGTCACGATGAAAACTTTTATCAAGCCATGTGGCAGCAGTTGATCACCGAAGGGGGATGGCGAGGCGAGATCTGGAATCAACGTAAGGACGGTTCAATTTATCCCGAACTGTTGAATATCAGCACGTTCCAAGCGGAGGATGGTGAACCATTGGGCTATGTGGGCGTCTTTTCCGACATCACCACCGTGAAGCAATCCGAAGCACAGCTTCACTACCTTGCGCACCACGATCCGCTCACGGACTTACCCAATCGTCTGCTATTTCATGATCTGCTACACCAAGGCGTGCATCGTGCAACACGCCAAAACCAAAAACTCGCCGTTATTTTTATCGATCTCGATCGCTTCAAACACGTCAATGACACGATGGGTCATGCTGCCGGAGATACTCTCTTGCAAGAGGTCGCACGACGCCTACGACAAGCTGTTCGCGCCAATGATACGGTCGCACGACTCAGCGGCGATGAGTTTGTTATTTTGCTCGATGATATCGGCAATGCCCGCAATGTGACCGTCACGATCGACAACCTGATCAAACATTTTGCGGCTCCGTGCATCATCGATCGGCAAGAGTTATACATTACCCTCAGCCTGGGCATTAGCATCTTTCCCAACGATGGGACGGATGTCGCGATGCTCTTACGCAATGCCGATACCGCGATGTATGAAGCCAAAGCCGCCGGACGGGCGACCTACCGCTTTTATTCCGCTGAGATGACCACGGCAGCGTTTGAGCAGATCAAGATGGAAAATGCCTTGCGATCGGCTCTATCACAGGATCAATTTCGGTTAAACTACCAGCCTCAAATTAACTTGAAATCTGGATGTTGGGTCAGTATTGAGGCGAAATTAAGCTGGCAACATCCCGAGAATGGACTGCTCTATCCCGAGCAGTTTATGGCGATCGCCGAACAAAGCAACCTCATTCCCAACATTAATCAATGGATGTTGCAATGCGCCTGCCATCAAGCAAAAGCGTGGTTGAGTCAAGGTTTAGACTTTGGCAGAATCATCGTCAAAATTGCAGGACATCAACATTATCAGTACAGAACAGACTTTATCCAAGATGTTCATGCAGCCCTTACAGAGAGCGGCCTACCGCCGATCTACCTTGGGCTGAGTTTCTCTGAGACCCTGATCATGGAGCCGCAGGGAGAGGATTTCATGAAACTACAGCAGTTACAAGAAATGGGCATCGAAATTCAAATTGATGATTTTAGTACGGGCTATACGTCATTAATTTACATCAAACAACTGCCAATCAATAAAGTGAAAATTGCATCATCATTCATTCAAGATATTCCAGAAGATAAGAACGATATGGCTATCTCAGAAGCCATTATTGCCCTAGGAAAAACCCTTAAAATTCAGGTCATCGCGGAGGGCGTAAACACAGAGGAACAGGCCAATTTTCTACGTTTGAAAGGATGCCATGAAGCGCAAGGACAGTTTTATACTCAACTATCCTCCGCTGATGAGATCACCGATCTCTTGAGAACGACGAGTCCCGCCAATAAAATCAAATTAAAATTGACAGGTAGACGCATTCAAGATGCTTAATTTTGACTGGAATTTATTTGATCATCCTTAAACCTCTTCTCCTGGTTTGGGAGTAAGAGGTTTGAGGTCTATTGAACAACCAAAATTATTCGGCAGAGAAAGTAACTTCCAGCGTGGTGGACAGTTCAATATCTAGAGGCGCATTCTCCATATATAGAGTCCACTCGCCGCCATAGCTCGATAGACGTACGGGCGGAAATTCTCCCGACGCCTCCAAACAAGTCGCAGCACTGTAAGGAATCAGATCCTGATAGCTTTCGTAAACGTTGGTGATGTCACCGAGGGTTGCGCCGATCGCCTCGGCGATCAGTGCAGCTCGCTCACGCGCCAGGTCGATCGTCTGGCGGCGAGCTTCCCCGGCGAGAACATCACAGCGATTTGTTCCTAAGCGAACGCCGATGGTTTGCACGGTTAAATCCGTAAATTGACTGGCGATCGATGAGACGGCATCGGTTGCGTTGCCGATCGCCGTATGGGATGCCGGAAGCGTCACAATCACGCTGACTTCGTTGTTGCCGTACGTCCCCATCTCCATGTAGTTCAGATCAATATCGCTGGGGGGGATGCCAGCTCGTCCCAACGCTGCCATCACCGCCGCTTCGATCTCATTGACCGGGAGCTTCTCTGCGTCAACATACAGTTCCGTTTGGTAGTCATAGTAACCGCTATCGTAAATGCTGTATTTCATTTGCACCTGCTCGACTGAGGTACTGGCGCTATCTGTGACGGAGACAACGATAGTGCGATCGCCGGAACGGGCAACGATCATGTTGGATGCATCCGAGCCGATGGCGGCACTGGCCGTAAGGGCTGGGCTCGACTGCGGCGCAGTTGCGGTTACGGTTGATGACGCTTTGGCTGGGGCGGTGAAGCTCGGCGCGATCGAACCGGCCAGGGTAAAGCTGATGATAGCGAGAGAACGGAGGTTCATAAAATAGAGAGACATAGGGTAAACCTTGATACAGGTTAGCCCCATCTTAGTTTGGGATTTTTCCGGCTTGAGGATTTACGATTGTCACTTCGTAAAGTGTCACGACCACATCTGTCTGTGGGTGAACTTCAGGAAAATCCAGAAAAATTCAGCGGAATTCAAACGTACGAGAGGGTCGGGCGATGCTGGGGTTTCAGGGGATGAAGATTTTTTTGAGTTCAGCCCTTGCCATCTTTTTATCGGACTGTTATATTAGTTCTCACGCCAAGAGCATAAAGGCTTGTAGCTCAGTGGACTAGAGCACGTGGCTACGAACCACGGTGTCGGGGGTTCAAATCCCTCCAGGCCTGTCGAAAAGAACGGTAAGTGTTGTACTTACCGTTCTTTTTTTTGATTTTTATTTATATTGATTGTAAGTAATACGAAATCCGGTTCTGTATTAGAAAAATAAAGAACGCCTATGAGCACTGAGCGGAGTCGAAGCGCGGTGTTCGCTCAGAGCGGCGATCTAAGTTTGTACACAGCCGGATTTCGTATAACACGGATACGTACTGATCAGCCCCAGGGCAATAGTTTTTTGCTCAGTTTCGCGATCGCCTTGCCAGCGATATCGGAGTAGCGTAGATCGCCGCAAAGTACCTGCGCCATTAGCTTGTTCGCGATCGGCTTTTTGACGGCAACTTTGTAGGCCAGACCCGGTACGCGATACAGAATTTGGGCAAGGCGAGACGCCCAGGCAAAATCGACGCCCCAGGTTTGGTGGATGGTTTTGGTGTAAGTCGCTAGAGCATTGGGCTGATGATTCATAGCCGCAATGATTGCCTCCGCAGCACGCAGTCCGCTATCGATCGCGGGGCGGAGACCTTCGGCGGTGATGGGATCGGACAGTCCGGCGGCGTCGCCAACAATCACGGCATGAGCGCGATGGAGCTGGCGATCGCCAGACCAGAGGGTGATCGGTCGCTGGCGAATGTCCGATCGTTTGGCTTGCCAGCCGCGAGATTGGGCATAGGTCAACAGGCGATTCGCCAGTTGTGGATC
>JAABST010000088.1 GCA_011390275.1 Geitlerinema sp. S16 | reverse complement strand
TGGTGTTCCAGAATCCGAGCGATCAGTTGTTTTGCGCGACGGTTTGGGATGATGTGGCGTTTGGTGCGCAGAATATGGGGCTGTCGGACGAAGAAGTCGAACGGCGAGTGCTGCGGGCGCTGGAGGTGACGGGAGTGACGGAGTTGGCGCAGCGTCCGCCGCATCATCTGTCGGGAGGACAAAAGCGGATGGTAGCGATCGCGGGGATCATTGCGATGCAGCCGCGAGTGGTGATTTATGACGAGCCGAGTGCGAATTTAGATTTGCGGGCGCGGCGGCGGTTGATTGATTTTTTGCAGCAGTCGGAGGAGACGATGGTGATTTCGTCTCATGATTTGGAGCTGTTGATTGAGGTTTGCGATCGGGTGGTGTTAATCGATCAGGGTCATGTGGTGGCCGATGGTTCGCCGCGCGAGATTATGGGCGATGAAGAGCTAATGGAGGCGCACGGTCTGGAAAAACCACACTCGCTGATGCCCCACCGTGACCAGCATCATTCCTCGTAATTGTTCTCGTATTTTGGGTCTGCTCGTAGTTTGCTTGATCACTTGGACGACTCGCCCCGATCGAAGGCAATCCCCAAACGCAAGGCCGGATTGTTGTCCCACCGATCGCCCACGTGGGCATAAATGCAGGTCGTACGCGGATCGGCATGACCCAGCAAGTCCTGCACCTGTCGCAGATCCGCCCCCGATCGCAGCGCCAACGTTCCCGCCGTATGCCGTAAACTGTGCGCCGAAATTGTCCGTCCTGCGCCGTGTTTCAGGCCGGTTTGGGTGAGGTACTGATCGATGATCGATCGGATACCGCGTCGTGATAGACGCTGCCCGCCCGCGCGATTGCCCACGGCAACAAACAGGGGATCGCTCGGTTTTGTCGCGGTCCGAAACTCACGCTGCTCGGTGTAATCCATCAGTAGCGTCGCGATTTGCGGCGTTAACGGCACAACGCGAATATTGCGCTTGCCTTCGACCCGCACGCCCAGATTTTGCCCCTGACGAATCACATCGCTAAGGTTCGCGCGATGCATTTCCACGGTGCGAGGCCCTTCTAATGCCATGATCGCCAACAGTGCCAAATCCCGTGCCGCCTTGAGGCTGCCGTCGCGTTTGACGGCAGCGAGCAAGGTTTCGACCTCGATCGATTCGAGGTAGGTGATGCGCTCGGCGGGATCGCGTTTTTCCCGTGGTGGCTTGACTCCGGCGGCGGGATTGAGCGGAATGAGGCTGCGTTCGACGGCAGCTTGGTAAAAACGACGCACGACGGAAAGCTTGAGCGCGATCGTGGCCGGTTTAAAGCCGCGCGTCTCGATCGCCCAGCGACGGTAGCGCTTGATATCTTCCTTGGTCGCCGTCGCCGGTTCGACCTGGTGGGTTTCGCACCACTGGACATACTGGACGAGCTGGCGGCGATAGGTATTGAGGGTGTCGCTGGCTGCGTCGCCTGCGCTGACATCGATTTCGAGGAAATCGGCAAACACCGCCAAGAGGCGATCGGTCGTGACAATGTCGCTGGTTGGGGTTGGGGCTAGCACGGCAGGGCGATCGCAGAAAGAATAGCGAAATCGTGATGCGAAGCAATGAAGCGAAACCGACGCTCGAAGGGCAGGATGGAACCCGCTTTCGTTCGATTGTATCGGTTGTTTTCAACTGTTTTCAAAGTTTCAATTCAAATGTTTTCAAAAATGTTTTCACACCGTTGGCGTTACGACCCGTCACGCCATACTCGTCATGCCATCTCTATGGCCGATCGAACCTCGGGTCATTATTTTTGATTTGTTAAACTTCGGGTACGGCGCAGATCCATCGTTCAAACTGCTGCTAGAGGGATGCGTCTAGCCCGAAACCGATTGCTCGAAATCGATTGCCCGAAATCGATTGCCCCAAACTCTTGCACAACGTCCACGGTTTTCGCCTTCATTGTCATTCTGTTGTCATCTTAAATGTGCGCCCGCTTGAGTCCTCAACCGCGTTCGTCCCAATCCAAGCCAACCCAGAAACGGGAAAAATCGCCACAATTTCCCAAGGGGAAAGTGGTGCGACATGGCCGACTGCATGAACTCGAAGCACGTTTACATATTCCCATCACCACCGCGATCGCGATCACAATCACAAGCTGTCTAGCCTTAGGGCTATATGGCTTCTGGACACAGCGTCATCAAAGTTTTGAGTACATTTCCTTTCGATCGCAAACCCTACAGCGCTACCCCTACGAAAGCCGTAACCTGCTGCTGCTCGCCGACGATCGCCACTTTGAACCCGAGACGATCGACGAAATTCTCGCCATTCTCGACAACGCTTATCTCTACTACCTTCGCATCACCGGAAACGTCCCCCTCCCCTCCCCCGACAACGACGACAACGGCTTACTCCCGATCGCCGTCGTCCGCGACACTTGCGGCGCAGGCTGCGGCAGACTGGGCATCAACGGCATCGAAATCCAGCCCCAATATCTCGATGAGCTGTATCTGGCCTACCAACAGTCCGGTACGCTGCATCATCTAATCTTTTACGAATTGGGGCGTAATTTTTGGAGCAAAACCCTACAGCAGAAGCTCGATTATTACGACGAAGGTGAGGATTATAAAGTCGTCGCCGAAGGGTTTGCCTTGTTTATGCAATTTCAGGCAATGCAAGCCGCCGACGTGACCCCAGCGCCCTTTCGCGGCCTGCCCTTTCAGCAATACCACGATGAAATTCGCCGCTATCTCGATATTTATCTGGCCGATCCGAGCCTGACCTGGGAAAACACCCTGCAAGTCTACGAATTTCCCGAAATCTCAGACTGTGAAGCCCGACAGCTCTGTTTATCGCCCGCCAATCTTCTGGCGGCCTTTTGGCTTGACTTGCGCGATCGCTACGGCGACGATTTTACCCAGCGCTTTTTTTGGGAAGTCCAGCGTCTGCCCAACACGCGCAAGACTCAAGATGCCGTGGATAATTTCGTCCTCGCCGCATCTGCCGGAGCCGATCGCAACCTCAGCGATCTATTCACCAAAACCTGGCGCTGGCCACTATCAAAGCAGGCTCGTAAACAGCTAATGCAGCGATATGGCGACCCCGTTCGTGAGTAGACGTCTCGCGAACGAGATGTTCCAAAAACAGGCGATCGTGCTAGTTCAAGCAACCGGAACTTCGCAATACTGCGATCACGCCATCGGAAGACTGGGTTGGTCATCACATCGAATTGAACCTTCAGAGTATGATCGAGGGCGGGCTAGTCTTCCGGAATCTTCTAAACTTTGACTTTGCGGCCTAATTTCACTCGATCGCTACCACCATTAATCGCTAACGCTACTGCAAGCCAGGTCTGAACTTATGAGAACCGTACTCATCGTCGAAGACGATATGGTCAACGCGCGTGTATTTTCCAAAATCCTCGCCAAGCGCGGCGGCCTAGCCGTCAAACATACCGAAGACGTCGAGGAGGTGATGACGATCGCTCAAGCTCACGAGGTAGACATTATTTTGATGGATGTGTCCCTTGCTCACAGTATGTATCAAGGGGAACCGGTGGACGGCATCAAAATCACCCAGATGCTGAAGGCTGACCCGAATACCCAGAGCTTGCCGATCATCCTGGTGACCGCGCACGCTATGGCAGGCGATCGCGAGTCGTTTTTGTCCCAAAGCGGAGCCGATGGCTATATCTCGAAACCCGTTGTTGATCACCAAGAATTCGTCGATCAGATTCGATCGCTCTTACCCGACGATTAAGGGCAGCATTTGCCGACAACCATCACGAATCGATCGGGCGAACCGAAGACAAATTGACCCACTCGCCTGACATTCACCGTTCGTTTTATCAGACATTTTCCCAAATTCTCACCTCTGAAGCGGATCGTTCTGGCAACAAACCGTTACGATCTAAGGTAGAGATAGATATCTTTCTTTATATCGTTGGTTTAAAACGCGCCATCCAAGTGCGCTCTTTTAAAGCCGTAACGATTAACCCTTGCTCCATTCCCCGTGCGAGCGACACAGCTTGCCCCCAATGACCTATGGCTACGACGGCACCTCTCCTCGTCGAAAAAGTAAAGCTTGCAAAAGCCCCGCTTGAGATGCACTATCTGGGCGATCGCGTCCTGCGGCAACCCGCCAAGCGCATCTCGCGAATCGATGACAGCTTGCGTGAACTGATTACGCAAATGCTACAAACGATGTACACCCAAGACGGTATCGGTTTGGCCGCGCCGCAGGTGGGACTCAACAAACAATTATTGGTCGTCGATTGCGCGTACGACGAACCCGATGTACCGCCGTTGGTGCTGATCAACCCCAAAATTGTCAGTTCCAGCCGCGAGATTTCTGTCGGTCAAGAGGGCTGCTTGAGTATCCCGAACGTATTTCTCGATGTGAAGCGTCCGGCGATGGTCGAGGTGTCCTATAAAGATGAGTATGGCCGACCGCAGAAGCGTAAATTTGAAGGTCTACCGGCGCGGGTGATTCAACACGAAATGGATCACCTCAATGGGGTCATGTTTGTCGATCGGGTTGAGAGTGATCTCGAACTGACCGAAGCGCTAACCCAAGAGGGCTTTGCGGTGAAGCACGTCCGATCAGTCAAAAAAGCGAAGTAAATCGCCAGTTTAACAGTCCAACAGTCCAACATTTCAACCTCCAACATTTCAACCAAGGAACGATTTTATCGATGGTAGGTACTCCAAAATCCGGCATTTTGCTCATGATTTGCTGCGTCCTGACGATCGCGGCGGTCGGCTCGATCTTTGAACTATCGTCGGGAATGCCGCAGTATGGTACGGCGGCGACGGCGACGATTTTAGGGCTGAGTTTACCGCTGGCGGCTTGGTCGTTTTATGCGGCGGTGCAAGATGCTCGCGCCAATATGTAGAGTCGGCCTGTTGATTGTTTAATACGTTGTTTGGACAATCTGACGGGTAATATTGCGACTTAAATATCGCGATATTAGATCGCAATCTAATATCGAGACGATCGCCGCGATCTGTTGGTCATAATTTCGTCTTTGTTTGTGATGTCTTGGATAGTTCACCATGAGTTCGACCCCCTATAAATTGCTGTTCGTTTGCCTCGGTAATATTTGCCGATCGCCATCGGCAGAAAATATCATGCGTCATCTAATTGACGAGGCTGGACTGGGCGATCACGTCCTGTGCGATTCGGCGGGGACATCGGGCTATCACGTCGGGAGTGCGCCCGATCGACGTATGGCGATCGCGGCGCGGCGTCAGGGCATCGAGCTGGTTGGTCATTCTCGCCGATTTGAGGTGGCGGATTTCGAGGCGTTCGATCGCATTCTGGCGATGGATCGATCCAACTATCGCGATATCCTGGCGCTCGATCGATCGGGTCAGTATGCCGATAAGGTCATGATGATGTGCGACTTTTGCCGTGAACACAATCTCAAAGATGTCCCCGATCCTTACTACGGTGGCGAGTCCGGGTTTAATAACGTGATTGATCTGCTGTTTGACGCCTGCGGTGGTTTGCTAGACGAGATTCGTCCCGAGTTGGACGCGATCGCTTGAGCTACGGGAAATCTCAATCCATTGGCATTAATCGCATACGTCCGAATTCGCCGACCGATCACTGAACATCAGTTTTCGAGCGGTATCTTTTGAATAGAGATGAATCGGGTCGAATATAGTGTGAGTAGACCGTACGACGAAACGACCTCAACGCTTAGGAGATGGCTGGCGATGGCTGCTCGAACCGCTTGGCAGTGCGCGATGGTATTCGGGTTTGCGGCGATCGCTGGACTGAGTGCGACCGAAGTTCGGGCTGAGTTTGCTGAGTTGCCAGCCACACCAGCCGCATCAGCCGCACCAGCCGTCGCCCGATCGCCGGAACGGATGGCTGAACCGATCGCGGAAACCCTGGCTCAAAGCTTGGAAACCGCCGAACGTGAAACCGACTATTGGCGGACGGCACGTCGGCTACTGGCTGAACGGCTACGAACGATCGCCACCATTCGCCGCGCGTTGCTACTGCCCGACCCCGAAGCGATCGCCGCGATCGACTTTGACCTCTATCGCAACACCCTCGAAACTGAGCGATTTCTACGCCAGTTTGCCACCCTCTTCGACGCGGATGTTAACACCGATGGACTCTCCAATTGTCGCGGTATTGCGGTGACGCTTGACGATCGCTCCCGCGTGTACTGCGCCCTGGCGAATACCCAAATCGCGATCCAGAGTCTTTTTGATCCCCTCAGTCAGCAACAAGACGCGATCGCCGACTTGCCACCCAGTACGTTTTTGCCCGGTACGATCGTTGTCGGTACACCCGGTGAACCCGATCGCCTCGCAACCCAACCTGGCCAGCCCTTCGATGCGGCGACGCCCCTCCCCGGTGTGACGGCAAAACCACCGCTCGCCCGAACGCTTCAGCGCAACACCCCCCCGGCCTACAGCCCACCACCAGCCTTGATCGATCAGCTCGACGCGATCACCGCCCCGTTGCGTGACGCTCGCCTCGCCCTGCCGTCCGCCTTTGCGATCTCGCTCCCCGACGACGACACCGCGATCGCCGATCGCGCAACCCCAGCGGCCAGCTTCGCCACCCCGACCGACACCACCAGCTCATCTCAAACACCGCTCCAAACACAACCTGATCGCCTCCTCACCTATCTCCCCCCCATCAACACCACCCGCCCCAACCCCACGGGAAATCGTATCCTAGCGACCCACAGCGATCATGCGCCACTGGTGTCGGCGGCTCCCTATACATCGGTTCCGGGTTTACCGAATGCGATCGAGGCGGATGCGTTTGTACCGTCGCTGTTGCTGGAGATGGCGGGCGATCGGCTGGAGGTGGTGTCGTTGGGGTTTGATTTTGGCGCGATCGCGGAGTTGGGGGCAGTGGATTTGGACGGGTTATCGATCGAGTCGGCGCTCGATCGGCTTGATCCGTCCCTACGTTCGGCCTTCACCGATTATCGGCCACCGGAGTTATTCGCCGATCTTCACGCCGATCGCCAACGGGCTCGCCTTGGGAAAAATGGCGCGTTTGGGATTGACACCGGGGTTACGACCTCGCTACCGGCGATCGCGGATCGGGTTTATTTATTTCGATCGATTCAGTATGGGTTACCGGAGTTTGTCGAGACGGGTCGGGCACTGTATCCATCGGAGCGGCGCGATCTGGCGCGGCGGCTGGTGGTTCCTAGTTTTGACGGGGTCATTGCGGTGGAACTGGTGGCGGCAACGGAGGACGGTGGCTATCAGGTGCGGTGGCGGTTGTTGGAGCGGTTCCCGGAGCCGCAAATTGTGGATCTGTACGATTATGTGAATTATGGGGATGCCCGATCGCCGAGTTGGTAAGGCTGTAGACGGCGATCGTCGATGGCCGCGAATCGGTGTAACCGCCAGTTACACCGGCACAGCTTGCAGGTAACGATCAACCAGTAAATCAATCCCCGTGATCGCCGTCCCGACCACCACCGAATCCGCCCCGATCGCGAACGCCTGCGCCATCTGATCCGGTGTCGCGATTCCCCCTTCACACACAATCGGCACAGACCGATCCGCCCGATCGTGCCACGCCACCAGGTCAGCGAGCAGGTCAAATCCCGGCGGGGTTTGCTGGCGGGTCTCGTCGGTGTAGCCGAACAGGGTCGTACCGACCAGATCGACACCGGCGGCGATCGCGAATTCAGCAGCGGCGATCGAATCGATATCGGCCATCACGAGCAAGCCAAAATTGTCGTGGAGTTGGCGGACGATATCCGCGACGGTTTCGCCGTCCGGACGCGGGCGCGGGGTGGCATCGATCGCGATGATGTCTGCTCCGGCGCTGGCGATCGCTGCGGCGTGGTGGTATTGCGGCGTGATATAGGGCGCAAAATCACCGATTTGCTGTTTCCAGAGGCCAATCAGCGGAATATCCGGCAGGCGATCGCGCACGGCACGCACGCGATCGGGGCCTTCGATTCGTACACCTACAGCGCCGCGCTGGACGGTGGCGGCGGCGATCGCGGCGATCACGTCCGGCGTATTGAGTGGTGAATCAGCTTGGGCTTGACAGGAGACGATGAGGTTTCCAGCGAGGCGATCGAGGACAGTCATAGGGTTGGGATATTTAAAGAAAAATGAGCCTAGCAGTGGCTAGATAAGGCTCAATCTAGCGCTGACTGGAGGCGAACGCTATCATGAGGATCAACGATTATTAAGTTACGTAACACAATTGTGACAGCCAGTTTTCCCTCTAGCTTGCCCTCCGGTATGCCCTATTCTCTCCGGTCTCGCACCACCTGGAATGCGCTTGATGTTCTGTGGGAAGGTCAAGAACAGGCGGTACGGGATGGGTTACCGCATACTCAGCTTGCTCCGGCGTGGCAGATTTTGATGTTGGGGGATGGGTCACCGACGCGGCATCTGAAGTTATTGACGGGGGAGCCGACGGAGGTGGATGTGATCGATATGTCGTTGGTGGGAGACGATCGCGATCGGGCTCCGGCCTTAATTGCGATGGTTCCGGGGCCACGGTTGCGGCGTCAGGTGTGGTTACGGACAGCGTCGGGTCAGCGGTTGGCCTATGCGGCGTCGTGGTGGGAGGCGAGCGATATTGATGCGTATTTACAGAATCGTCAAGCGCCAATTTGGGATAATTTGTCGCAGATTCACGCGGAGTTATACCGTGATGTGCGAGGGATTCAGTACGGTAATAGTGCGGTATTAGAGCAGGCATTTGGCTATGTGGGGCCGTTCTGGGGTCGGTATTATTTGTTTTGGCATGATGGTGAGCCGTTGACGTTGATTTATGAGGTGTTCTCGCCGTTTTTGACGCGGTATTTGGGAGAGATGGCGTTGGAAGGGAAAAGTTAGCGATCGAGATTTATTTAGGATATATTTTGGGTGATCGAAATTGAAATTAGATAGGGGTTTCACAATATCCGATCAACACCTACAACCCTGAACTCTGTGCAACACAATCTTTGAACCATATCGCACGACTTCTAAAGCCGCTGTATACCGATAGTTATGAGAATGTTTTCCTGCATGTCCGGGTCTAAGTTCCTTTTTTCCCCATCCTGATCAAAACACTCTAATTTCTTCAGCATTACAGAAAAATTGTGGACTTAAACATGCAAACATCTGAGAATAGTTTTTTGATCGTACGACCTGAAAAAAAATTT
>JAABST010000087.1 GCA_011390275.1 Geitlerinema sp. S16 | reverse complement strand
TCTTTCTGTCAGCCGTCAATCCCCCTCCCTGAAAACCTTACAGACTTTCACCGTCACTTTTTGTCCCCGTACTGAGGCTTAAGGATACAGAATATTTTTAAAAGTCAGAGACGATAAGCTTTGTGCTTTTGTCTATGGTCTCTTGTGTAAGCTTTAGATCTGTTGGATCTTTTGGATCTAGAACCGGGCAAGATGCCTGCGCTACGGGTGTCCTCAGCTTCGTATTCTTTGCTATAGGGTGGGGCGTTAATTGGAACGATCGCGCCAGTGTGTCCACAGAAAGGCGATGACGAACAGCATGAATGTGACGATCGCGATCGCCGCGCCCGAGGGCAAATCCAAGTGATAGCTCAAGAGCAAACCAACAAGATTCGCCAGCACTCCGAGGATGACGCCCAAAATCATCATCTGATGCAGTTCCTTCACGAGTAGGTAGGCCGTCACCGCAGGGCCAACCAACATCGACACCACCAGTAAAACACCAACGGTTTTCATGCTAGCGACGATCGTCAGGGTGACAATTACCACCAGTCCGATATGAATGCGGCGGGTCGGCAGTCCGGCGGCTTTTGCACCGATCGGGTCAAAGGTATAAAACAGCAGTTCTTTGTAATGCAGGACGATCACGGTCATCACGATCGTGGTGATCACGCCGGTTTCGATCATGTCGCGGGTTGTCACGCCCAGCAGATCGCCGAACAGCAGCGCTTCGAGGTCGAGGCGTGAGTCGAGCAGCGAGCTAAGGGCAATGCCGAGGGCAAAAAAGGCGGACAGGGTCAACGCCATGGCGGCATCTGGGCGGATGCGCGGTTGGGTCTGAATCCAGGACATGAGACCCGTGCTGAACGATCCGGCCAGAAATGCGCCCAGGATCAGATCGAGGCCGAGATAGTTGGCGAGGACGAGACCGGGTAACACCGCATGGGAAATGACATTCCCCAAGAGGGTCATGCGCTGTACTACGAGGTAGCTCCCGACGATCGGGCAAAGTATGCCGATCGTGACACCGACGATCGCGGCGTTGCAAAAAAATTCGTAGTGCAGCGGATCGAGCACAACATTGAGCACGGGGCAGTTCTGATAATTAAATTTTGAAGCTGAAAAGTGGGGAAAAGGAGACGTCTGGAGGACGACGCTACAAGGCAGGCTATTGGGGCTATCGCTCTCGTGCGGTATCGGTGTCATGTCCCAGAACGGGAACCGTGTTTGCGCTTGTGGTGAAGTTTGGGGAATGGGTAGAGTTTGGGGTCAGAGTTTGGCTCAGGGCTTGGGTGGGAGGGGTGGGATAGGTGGGATGGGTGCAGCCGACTAAGCGCAAACCACGTCCGTAGGCTCGCGTGAGGTGTTCCGGCGTTAGAACGGTTTCCGGTGTGCCGTCTGCGATTACGTGACCGTCAATTAACACCAGCCGATCGTAGGCACTCAGCTCGTCGCCCCATTCATGGGTACACACCACCACAATTTTGTTGGCATCGCGCAACTCCGCCAGCAAGGTTCGCACGATTTGCTCGGATTGCCGATCAACACCGCCCAACGGTTCATCCAGCAAAAAAACATCGGCCTGCTGCGCTAACGCCCGCGCCAGAAACACGCGCTGTTGCTGACCGCCGGATAGCTCGCCAATTTGCCGATCGCGTAAATCCCAAACCTCTAATCGCTCCATGGCCGCGCGGACGATCGCCTTCGCCTGGGGCGAAAAACCACGCCACCATCCCATGTGCACCGTTTGCGCGGTCAGCACAGCATTTTTCGCCGAAATTGGGTAATACCAATCCACTTGTGATCGTTGGGGAACGTAGGCGATGCGCTTGGATTGACAGGTCACCGGGCGTTCATCGAGGGTTACCGTCCCGCTACGATCGACCAAATTCAGAATCGCCTTAATTAAGGAGCTTTTCCCTGCACCATTTGGCCCCACCAAACCGATGAGCTGACCGCGATTCAGGGTCAGGCACACATCCGTTAAGGCGCGAATCCCTTGATAGTGAACGGAGACGCAGCAGAGATCAAGCATGATCAGTGGGTAAGAAGTTGTAGAGAAACAGGACAGCGAACGCAGGACAAACTTAAGCCGATGTTTAGCGGATTTCTTTGGCGAATTTTTATCGCGAGTCTAATGCGAGAATGATTCTCATTCTATATCATGATTCGATCAAATGATCGGGAAATCCCGTGAATGTTTGCCTGTTTCCGAAGGTTTCGATCGTCGTCTGGCATCTAACGTTGAGTTCGATAAAAGACAAACGCTCAAAAGTTCGTTTGCTATAATTCACTCGCAATTCAGGTACGCATCGATCACGCGAATTTTTCGCTGAGCGCCATGACGCGATCGACCCTTCCAAACTCCGCAGGCATAGCAAATCTCCCATGGGCAAACCCGCAAAAGTACCGTTTTCTAATGCCGATCTAAATGCAAATCGCGATCGCACCTGGGCTGATACCGCCGAGACGATCGCCGTGATCGGTTGCGGAGCTGGGGTTGCTCTGTCGCTCATTTTTAAGCAGGCGGCATTTGCGATCGTGCCGCCCATTTTTGCGATCAGCTTCAATATCATTAACCGTACGCATCGGATTCAGAGCGCCCGCACCCATGCCGTCGCGGCAGTTCGCCAAGCCGATAACCTGCGGACCGACCTGAATAATCTCACAACGGCGCTGCACGCTTTGCCGATCGGCGATCGCGTCCTCGAAATTGAAGATTATTTGTATCGCGTTAATGCCGCCCTGGTGCAAATGCAGCAGCGTCAGGAGACGATCGCCGCTGCCGCTGAGGAAGATCGCGAGAAAATTAAAGAGGCGTTTTCGATCGTGCGCCAAGGGGTCTACAACCTCAACGACTACACCAACGCCACCTTTGAAGAAATTCGCAGCGAGCTGACTCAGCTACGCCAAACGGTCACCGACCTTCCTCAAGTTTTGCCCCGTGGTCTGGCCGAGACGCCTGCAAGCGCCATGATTCGCCAGCCTCCCGGTTCCGTCATGCCCGCCACGTCGGCCACGCCGGTGACGATCGATCTCACGCCAGTGCAGTACAACATCGATCGACTCGATGAACGGGTAGACCTGCTCGAACAGCAGTACCAAGGCACGGTGCAGCCGCAGATTCAGCGCCTCGCTTATAACATCCGTCAGATGCGCGAGAATTCGCCCCAAAAGTGGATCGAACAAATTGATCATCGCCTAGAGCAGGTGTTGCCCTATCAGTATCAGGTCAGCCAAAACGATCGGACCGATCTGTTATTTAAGGCGATCCGTGAAGCGAACGATCGACTCATCATCGTGACGCCCTGGCTGCCGAATAAGCCGCAATTGCCGCGCTTCCTGGCGGTTCTCGCCGAAGCTCTCGATCAGAATTTATTTGTCAGCATTGGCTGGGGCGATCGGCTCGATATCGGTAAGGGCGCGAACTGTTCTCGCCCGATCGTGCTGAAAGATGGCGGCTGGCGCTATCAGCCCGATCGGGACCCGGAAGGGCTATACGGCGCACTGCCGGAACTGCTGCGCCTTCGCAAACGCTACAAGCGTCTTCACCTAAAACTCATCGGCACGCGCGAAAAGCTGATCGTCTGCGATCGCAGTTGGGCGCTGTTGGGCGGTCAGCATTTCCTCTGCGATATCGGCGGTCACGGCACGAACGATCCGGGCTTGTTCACCACCGACCAGAAAATCGTGTCGGAAATTTCCCAGCGGTTTAATACGGCCAAAGTTTCGACGCGCCGTCCGATGCTACGGGCAGAAAATGCTTGATTTGGGGAATGCTTAATTTAGGGAATGCTTGATGGCAAGGAATCATCGAAAATAGATTCAACAATCGATTCAGCAATTGTTTTAGGCTCTACCCATGCTAGGAAAATTTTTTAAAAAGCCGGACTCATCTATGGGCGATCGCGTCCCGCCCGGTCAGCATTTGACGAACGGTTTTCCGATCATGACCTACGGCAGCACGCCGGACATTGATCTCGCCACCTGGGAGTTTAAAGTGTGGGGCTTGGCTGAAACGCAAATCTTGAAGTGGGACGACCTGATGACGCTCCCTCAGCATGAATTGACAGCGGATTTTCATTGCGTGACCCGCTGGTCGAAGCTAGATGTGACATGGCGCGGCTTCAAGGTGCAAGACTTGCTGGCGCTCTTGACGATTGACCTCACGGCCAAGCACGTGATGCAGCACTGCTATGGCGGTTACACCACCAATATCGCCCTAGCGGATCTCGATCGCGCCGATAATTTCTTCGCCTTCGAGCTAGAGGGCGAACCGTTGCCCCCGGATCACGGCGGGCCGCTGCGTCTCGTTGTGCCGCATCTGTACGCCTGGAAAAGCGCGAAGTGGATTAATGGCTTGGAGTTTCTCAGCGAGGAAGAGTTAGGGTTTTGGGAGCGTAACGGCTATCATTCCCACGGTGAACCGTTTGCAGAAGAGCGCTACAGCAATAATTGGTAGCGGTCTCTGAGGTTTGGATGCTTCAAACCGTCGGGGCAAACCTGACAAAAAGTACATAATTTAACGTACAAAGTAACGTACAAAATGCCGATGATTCCTTCGATCGGGCCGGAAGAACTGGCTCTCGTGCTGGCCGATGACACAACGCCCGTACAGCTCATCGATGTGCGTGAGCGGCAAGAGGTGGAAATTGTGGCGATTCCACAGTTTTGGGTGTTGCCGATGAGTGAGTCGCACGACTGGGTTGATCGCGTGATGACCCAGTTTGATCGCGACGGTAAGACGATCGTCATGTGTCACCACGGGATTCGATCGTTGCACCTGTGCCAGTGGCTGCAAGCCCAAGGATTTACGGACGTTTATAACGTCAGCGGCGGCATTGATGCCTACGCCGTGCGGGTCGATGCGAGCTTGCCGCGCTATTAAGGCTGTTTTGTTTGTTTAATATTCGCGTTTCATCTTCGCGTTCAATACTCGCGGTACACGGTCTCGCCGGAACCGGGCAGCAAGGTCAGCTCCGACGGGCGAATCGATCGCCCGATCGACACCTCAATATCCCCATCCCAATTCTCGATCGACATCACCAGCCGCCCAGATCCTTCGTAGTCGTAATACCGGCAAGATTCCGCACGCTTGCGCTGAACCGTGCCGATCCGCTTCATGCTCGCCGTACCGTCATCCTCTTGCTCATAGGTGACGCCGTTGTAATCGATCGTCTTCGGCGGCGTGCCGCTAACTTCGAGATCCGTCACCGTTTGTAGCCACGAGACCTCAACCGTGTCATCTTCCGACACCGACAGCCAACGAATATCATCACCGTCCTGCACCATATACTCACACCACGAAAACCCATCTTCGGTGTAGATCAGCTTGCCCTCGACCACCCAGTCGCGCAGATCGTACTGGACGATATCGCCGATCTGAAGCGTGAACACATTGCGATCGAGCGAGGGCAATTCTGGGGCGGGAGCGCTGCCGCCAAGCTGTCCTTGCTGTAGCACGATGAAACCGACCACCAGCACGATAATCGTGATCACGACAAAGACAAGCATGGCGAAACCTCCAACAGAATGGCGACGATGATCCCGTTATACCTGACCGCGCGGGTAGTTCTCATCCACAAAGCCGAGTTCAAACAGTTGCCGGTAGGCTTGTTTACCCAAATCACGAGTGGGGCTTTGGGAAGTGATGACTTCCATTAAGAGCGGAACCGCCAGCTCTGGAGCTTCGGAGGCACGGAATAGCAGGGCTAACCGATAGGTGGCTTCATCGCGAACCTGGGCGGTGTCGAGGGCGTTGGTGCGATGAATTTGGTAAATCGTGTCGTCGATGCCGGAAAAGCTGCTGGTGAGCTGCTGATAGAACCCGGACAGCTCGTTGGCCAGTTGACGCGCTTCCTGAAGCTTGGCGATCGCGGCGCGATTGTCCCCCATGCTCACCGCCGTATCGGCATCGAGCATCAGACGACTGAGGCCACTGGTCGAAAGAATACCGCCTTCGAGGGGGCGAATGATCGGTTCGTCCGTTTCTGGATTATCCGCTTCGCTGGCGTTTACATTCGCCTCGTCCGTGGCGTCGTCTGTGGCGTCATCCGTGGCGTCATCCGCCGTGTTCGCCATCTCCGGCATGTACGGCAAGGTCACGAATCCGAGTTCGTACAGCAAGTTATAGGAGTTTCGGCCTAGCTCTCGGGTGGGGCTTTGGGACGCGATGACCTGTAGGAGTAGCGGGACGGCGAGTTCGGCTTGGCCACGGGCTTGGTGCACAAAGGCGAGACGGTAGGTGGCCGCGTCGCGCATTTGAGCAGCGGCTAAGGCTCGGCCTCGGTGTGCCTCGTAGATGCGGTTATCGATGCCGGAAAACTGACCCGATAGTTTTTGGTAGTGACTGGCGAGGGCGTTGCTGGTTTCACGCGCGGTGATTAGCGTGTCGTAGGCGGCGTCATAGTCTTCGGCAGCGATTTCAGCGTCGGCCTGGGCGATCGCCCGTTCGAGTCCGGGGATGCTGAGGTTACTGCCGCTGACGAGGGGACGGAGGTCGAGCGGGTTGAGCGGGACGATTTCTGTGTCTTCTGCGCTGGGTGTTTCGCTGGTCTCGGGGACAACCATGTCGTCACCGGTCTGGGCGCTGGCGATCGTGGGGACGATAAAGCCCAAGGTTGTAGCCGCGATCATGGCCGCAAGCTGGGGAGTGTATTTCGTCAAACGATGAGGAAAGTGAACGGTCATGGGTAACGGCGTCGCGTGGGGGGTGGGGACGAAAAGGAAATGTTAGACAATGCTGGGGAAGGCGTCTCAGGTTCGGCGGTGACCGGCATCAATCACGCCGCAGCGAGGCGTCATAGCCTGTTCGCGCATACCCGCTGTGGTGAAGAGTTCCGCCCCGTGACCGGTTTCGGGCAATGTTGGGACAGGGAAACTCTGCAACGGCACTGGTTTAGCGGTACGTCACGGCGGGTGCTTCGCTATTATCAAATAGACTCGATAATTGATCGATAGCTCACGGCAATCTGCCCTAGAAGTCAAGGCGTATATTAGCACTTCACTGACGTCTGACTTGTGGTGGATTGTCCAGTTCAAATTCTGTCCTTTGCCGAGCCGATCGCCCGTTGATTGCACCTTGTTTTCCCCGAGATTATGACGCCTTTTCCCGCCTCGGACTCGACTGATCCGTCCAATCTAAACCCAAATCCGGCGCGATCGCCTGCCATTATCGATCTCCATCGTGGTGGTGAGGTGCTACCCCTCGTTAAACATGGGGATCGGTTTTCGCTGCGTCTTGACGAGACGGCGGATGAGGCAATGACGATCGCGGCGATCGTCGATAGTCCCACGGCGGCAAGTTTGGCGACCTATTGCGGTGACGTTGCCGTCGGCTCCGATCAGTCGCTCAAGCTGCTCGAATTTTCCGCGACGCATGATCTTGATCAGGCGATGGAGGCCGCGCGGGGTCTGCCGGGAGTGGCGTTTGTCAGTCATGTTTACGAAATCGCTGAGTCGGCGGGGTCTCAGGTGTATCTCGCCGATGAGCTGTCGATTTTGTTTCAGCCCGATCTAGACCCGGATCGCCGTCAAGCCCTCGCCACAGCCTTTGAGATCGAATTCGTCAGCCCGATCGCCGGTTTGCCGGATGCGTTTGTCTATCGGCTTACCTCCGAGGCGAAGGCCAATCCGATCAAGCTCGCCAATGCGATCGGGACTCTGCCCGAGGTCGTCAATGTCGAAGCGAACATCGTGATTCGCTCGACCCCCAACTATCGCCCGAGCGATTCGCTCTACTCGCGCCAGTGGTATCTCAACAACGCAGGCGGCTCCCAGCTCGCTGAGGGATCACACATCAATATTGAAGCCGCCTGGAACGTGACGCGCGGCGATCGCTCGATCGTGGTGGCGATTACTGACGACTCGATCGATCTCGACCATCCCGACTTTCAGGGCATGGGCAAGATCGTCGCCCCCCAGGATTTGGCTAGTCGCGACTTTTTACCCCTGCCGGAAGCGGAAAGCGACAATCATGGCACGGCCTGCGCGGGGGTCTGTCTAGCGGAGGAGACCGGCGATGGGGTCGTCGGAGTCGCTCCGGGCTGCGCGATGATGCCAATTCGGACGACGGGCTATCTAGATGACGTCTCGATCGAGGATTTATTTAACTGGGCGATCGATAAGGGGGCGGCGGTGATTTCCTGTAGCTGGGGGGCGAGTGCCGTGTCGTTTCCCCTCTCGATGCGGCAGCAGGCGGCGATCGGTCGTGCGGCGCGTCAGGGACGCAATGGCAAAGGCTGTGTCGTCGTCTTCGCAGCGGGCAACGCCAACCGACCCACCCAAGGCACGATCGATGAGCAGGGCTGGACAAAAGGCACGCTTTCGGGGCCAACCCAGTGGCTCGCGGGCTATGCGACCCATCCCGATGCGATCGTCGTCTCCGCCTCCACCAGCCTCAACCGCAAAGCCGCCTACAGCAATTGGGGCAAACACATTTCGGTCTGCGCCCCGAGCAACAACGCCCCGCCAGGAATGTGGTTTCCCCAAGATGGCTACCTGTACACCGCGCCCAAAATCCAGACCAGCCTACCCGGCCTCGGAGTTTTTACCACCGATCGCCTCGGTGCAGCGGGCTACTCCGTCGGCTCATTTACCGAAACCTTTGGCGGAACCTCCAGCGCCTGCCCGGTGGTGGCCGGAGTTGCTGCACTGGTGTTATCGGTTAACCCCAATCTGACCGCCGCCCAGGTTAAGCAAATCCTGCAAGACAGCGCCGACAAAATCGAAGATCCCAACCCCGATCCGCAGCTCGGTTTACGCTACGGAACCTACGATAAAAGCGGGCATTCTCTCTGGTTTGGCTACGGCAAAGTGAACGCCGGGTCAGCCGTCCGCATGGCGCAAAAGATGCTGCAAAGTGCGCCCCAAAGTACCGGGAAGCGGGTGAGCGGTACGAACGATCGCGCGATGACCATCCCCGACGATAAACCGGGTGGTGTCAGCAGTCAGATCCGCGTGGTGGAAACCCGTCCGGTATTGGATGTGCAGGTCACGATCGAGCTGGATCATGAATTTCCCAACGATCTCGAACTGTTCTTGATTGCGCCCGATCGCACCACGATCCAACTCCAAGGCCGCACCCTGGGAACCACCACCCAGATCGAACGAACCTACACTGAGACCACCAACCCCGCCCTCGCGCAATTTTGCGGTCGCAGCGGCGAGGGGATCTGGACGCTGCGAGTGGTCGATCGCGCCGTCGGTGATGTGGGAATGCTCAAACGCTGGCAGCTTGAGCTGGGGTTTTAGGTTACGGTTTGAGGCGTTGTGATCTGTGACTGCGGTGGTCGATGGTGTTCGATAAATTCGATGATGCGATCGAGTCCTTGGCCGGTTTTGAGATTGGTAAAAACAAACGGTTTGTCGCCGCGCATGGCGAGCGTGTCGCGCTCCATCACCTCCAGACTCGCACCCACCATCGGCGCGAGGTCAATTTTATTAATCACCAGCAAATCCGATTTGGTAATACCGG
>JAABST010000086.1 GCA_011390275.1 Geitlerinema sp. S16 | reverse complement strand
GCTTCGCCTACACTTGCTCGCTGGCATCCTCAACTTTGACTTTTCTCTCTCCTTCTGATTCGTGCAAGAGGTCTATTATCTAAATGGTTCACACGAAAAAGCGCGTTTTGCTCATCGAGCAAAACGCGCTTGTCAACTACGCAGAGCTAACCTCAAGTTCGAGGAATCAGAGAAGCGAACCTTAAAACTCGGTCATTGCTGCGTCATCACATCGCAGCGGAGTTTGCAGTTCTTCCCCATTCTCGATCTCACAACGCACTTTGTCGAGAGCCGTGTGCCAATTCCCCAATTGGTTTTGGCGGAATAATCGCACGGTGGAATACCACGGCGTATCGCGACGATCGCGGAGCCAGCGCCAATCGGGAGCGGCGGACAGCAAGACCCAGGCGGGTTTCGCCAGTGCGCCCGCGAGATGGATGACGGAGGTATCGACGGCGATCGTTAGGTCGAGCTGAGTCAGTAAGTGGGCGGTGTCGCCAAAGTCGCGGGCGAATGATCCCAGATTGATCAAGCGTCCCGTGGCGCAAAGGTGATCAAATTGCACCCGATCGCGATCGCGGATTTCCGTTTGCAGACTGTAAAACTGGACGGGGCGATCGTCATGGGTGGTGGTGATTTCAAATAACGTGGCAAACTCGCGCAGGGGAATTGATCGCCGAAAATCCTGGGCATGGGTCGGGCTGCCAGACCAGATGACGCCGATTTTGTACGGTTTCGCGGTGTAAGACTCAGAGCGGATCGGCGAGTCAGTTTCCTGGCGACTCTCCGATGCCGATTCGTGCGATGCGATCGCGACGCGATCGAGCAATTCCGCCACCGCTTGCCGGGTCGATTCATCGCGCCATCCCGGCGATCGCAGGTACGGCACGGCGGCGGGAACGGTGTCGATCGTCGTGCAGCACAGGTGCGGCAAACTCATCAAAAAGGCTTGATGGTCGTGCTGCGAATCCCCTGCTGGCAACGGTTCGCCCACATTAACGATCGCGTCCACTCCCTCCAGCGTCTGCAACAGACGAGTTAACGGTAGACGCGACTCGATCACGATCCGTAAACTGCTCGCTCCCTGCTGTTTGAGCCACGGCACATAACGCACGGCCTGGATCGCATCGCCGTAGCCTTGGGACATCCGTAAGATCAGCGTGGAATTTGGGCGAATGACTCCGTCCCACTGGGGTGGGGCGTTACGACAAATATGCAACGGCCAGGGTTTGCGATCGAGCCGCGCTTCGTAGTCGGCGAACCCGTCGCGCCACTGCCCGACTTGCAACAGGACGAGCGATCGCTCCCAGCGCACGTCATACCCGGAGCGACTCCCGACGGGGGTGATCGCCTCGGCTTGGGCATAGCAGTTAAGCGCAGCCTGGATCTGGCCGAGATCGCGGTAGGTATTGCCGAGGTTGAGCTGACTGCTAATTGATTGGGGATTGAGGGTGATCGATCGCTGGAACCAGTGGATCGCGAGGGGCAAATCATGACACTGGTAGGCGATCGAACCGCGTAAAACCGCGAGAGTCTGCGCTGTTTCGGAGGGGAGCGAAACATGGAGGAGGCGATCGCAAAGCCGTGTCGCGGTTTCAAAGTCTTTATTTTGAAACGCGGCGATCGTGGCGTTTAGTTCTGTTGTTAATTCTGGTGCTAATTCTATTTTTAATGCTTGCTTTGGTTCTTCTTTTTGTTCCAGTTTATGCCCTGTTGTAAACGTGTTTATTAGTTCTGGCTCAGACTTCGATTTAAGACCTATTTCCAGCTCTTTTACAAGTCCTGCTTTATGCTCTGTTTCAAGATCTATTTCAAGCTCCGACTCAAGCCCCATCAAACGTAAATCCGGCTTACTGTCCTGCACCAGTTCAACCAAGGCCAGCCGCATCGAGTCCACCACCGATCGCCAATCTCCCGCCTGCGGTTGACGAAACAGCCGCATCTGCGGATACCAGGGCGAATCCTCGCGATCGGTCAACCACCGCCAATCTGCCACCGCCGCCAGCGCCACCCACACCGGCTTACCCAACGCCCCCGCCAGATGTACCACCGCCGTATCCACACTAATCACCAAATCCAGCTCGGCAATAAAAGCTGCCGTGTCGCTAAAGTCAAGCAAAAACGGATCAAGGTCAATCACGCCCAACGAGAGTAGGCGCTGTCGATCGCACGGTAACGGATCTTTTTGCAGGCTAAAAAATGTGACCTTGGGCGTGTCCAGCAGCGGTATCAGCGCATCCAGGCCAGACGATCGCTCATCATCGCGATCGCGCGTCGCACTTCCCGACCAGACAATCCCCACCCGCAGCGCACTGCCCAGCCCGCACGACATTAATAAATCTCGCCCCGCCGTTGATAGCGCTCCCGGCTTGAGGTACGGCACGGTCTGGGGGATGGTGTCGATCGTGGTGCGGAAGACACCGGGCAGGCTCATCAGTAGCGTGAAAGCGTTGAGCGGTGGTGGTGTTTGACCGGGGAGCAGAAGGCGATCGGCGTCAAATTGGGGCAGGGTTGCCAGCAGTTTCGCTAAGGGCGGACGACAGCCGAGGGTGACGTGAATGCCGCGATCGATCAGGAGCGGCACGTAGCGCGAAAACTGGATCGCGTCGCCGAATCCCTGTTCGGCCATAACGAGCAAGCTGAACGGTTTTAAGTCCGTGTTTTGGCTTGTCGTTAGACTTGCGTTCAAACCCGCGATCGCCGCTAGATTGCCGTCCCATAGTGGTAGACGGGGTTGATGGCGCTGCATATCTTGGATGAAGCCCCGCCGGGTCGGACGATCGTCGTAGTTCGTCCAGCCTTGGGTCAACTCGCCGATCGATAATTGCGCCATCCCGAGATGACAGCGGGCGGTGTGCTGGTGCGGATCTCGCTGGACGATCGCGGCCAAAATATCGACGGCACGCGAAAACTGACCCGTATGGAGGGCGCGATCGCCCGCTTGGCGGGCTAACTGTAGCGCGTCGAGACTGAGGGTGCGATCATAAAGTGCGATCGACTCTAGGCCAACGCGCTCAAGCTCGCCGCACTGTAGGGCTTGATTTAGGGAACGTAGGGAGATCGACAGGTCTGACAGCATTGAGACATGGTAAACGATGCCGGTTATCGGTCAGCACGTCCGGCTCAAATCGGCGCGATCGTGCGGCCAATGCCTGATTTGTAGCTCTCCCAACCTAGAACCCAGCCCCCAAAACCCAAACCCTAAAACCCGAGCGCCGGACGATCGCACTGACCGCCCAGCCCGCTGACGATCACACAGGTGTTATAAGCCAACATGGCCGGATAATCCGTCGCATCCGCGATCGCCGGATCGGGACTATCGACCAATAGCGGCTCTTCGGCGACCGCAATCCCGGCCTCGTTCGCCACCGCTTCGATCAGCGTCGCACTCGATGTATTCTCCGCAAAAATGACCGGGACACCGCTCGCCTTCACCGTCTCAACGATCGCGGCTAATGTTGCCGGTGAGGGTTTTTCATTGGGGCTTAATCCTGAGAGGGCGCTGTTTTGGGTCAAACCGTAGGCCGCTGAGAAATACCCGAAGGCATCGTGCGTGGTTACCAGTTGACGATCGCCTTCGGGTATCGTCGCCATCTGCTCGCCGATCCAGACGTGGAGCGTATCGAGCCGATCGCTGAGGGCGGTAGCATTGGCGCTGTAATCCCCGGCGCGATCGGGGTCGAGCGTGATTAACCGATCGGCGATTACAGTGGCCATCGCTTTGCCATTGCGGGCGTCATGCCACACGTGCGGATCGGGTACGAGCGCATCGTTAGCCTCATGATTTTCTGCGTCTTTATGTTGCTCATCATGATCAGGATCGCCAGCTTCATGATTTTCTGCATCGTCATGCTGCTCATCATGCTCATGATCGCCTTCATCATGAGCATGAGCGTGTCCCTGAAACAGAATCGGATCCGGAACCGCTTGTTCCGCCACGGCCACGATCGCAGGCTTTGCCTCCTCCCTGGAACCCACAGACTTTACCAGTTCCGCGAGACCGGGCATCAGGTCATAACCATTATGAAAAATCAAATCAGCCGCCTCGATCGCTGCGCGATCGGAGGGTTTGAGGCGGTAGGTATGGGGGTCTTGCCCTGAAGACATGAGGCAGGTTAGATCAATCGCCTCGCCCGCAATTTCCGTCGTGATATCGCAGAGCAGAGCTGTCGTCGCCACGACTTGCTGACGCGCGATCGCCTCTGACTCCGATCCCCCCGTCGCCTCCGGTTGAGACGCACAGCCTCCACCCAATAGTCCACTGACTAAACCACTCAGCAATCCCAAGCGAATAAAATATCGATGCATCATTACATTAACTATTGGTGTCTAATTTCTAATTTCATCAGTCATGCAACGTCGTGATTCATGAGCTATTCCAACGAATTGCGATCGCATTTCCCGATTTTCACATTACGCTCAAGCTTACAACAGCCAGTAGAATGATAACCATTCTCGCTAAATTTAACTATGCGCCAGCTTCAAAAATACCTATGGGCTTTCGGGCTAGGATGTGTCCTCGCCCTAGTTTCAGCGTATCCATCTTGGGGTGATGCCAGTCTCCAGAACCCGCAAACCGTTACTTGGGAAGATCTCCAGCCGGATCAACGCACGACCATTGAAAAAACCTACGAACGGCTGCCAGAGTCGCAGTTGATGGAGTTTGCCGAGCTGGTACGCCGTCAAGATGATTGGAAGCTACACAATCGTCCTGAGGATCGGGCAGAGGTCGATCGTCTGCGCGAAAGTCTGACTCGGCAGGGCGTGAATGTGGATGAGCTACGAGGGCAGGTCGATCGCGCAAGGGCTTATCAATGGGAGCAAGCGACACAGACCAACCCCGCGATCAATGATCAAGCCATCAAAATGATGGGCTATTTGCTGCCGATCGAACAAAATGCCATCGGTCAGGTGAGCCGCTTTTTGCTGGTTCCCTTTGTCGGAGCCTGTATGCACGTGCCGCCGCCACCGCCGAATCAGGTGGTGTACGTGGAACCGGGCACGCCGATCGATGATCCGGGCTTGTTTGCGAAGGTCTGGCTCGAAGGGACGATTCGTCAGCAGCCGTCGAGTCATGTGCTGTTTCGGGTGGATGGGGACCAGCGGGTTGATGTGAGCTATACCCTGGATTTGACCGCGATCGAGCCGGTTCCCTACGAGGTGATTCGCCCTGAAACTGCGCCCAATTCGGCTAACTCGGGACCGTTCGGCTGGATGAATCGTGACGGGAATTATTCCTGGTGGGAGACCGTCCAGGTCAAAATTTCGGAGATGTTCACGACCACGATGACGGACATCCAGGAGCGACGATCGTGGCAAGCCCTGGCGATCGGTCTGCTCGTTTCGTTTGGCTATGGTGTGTTGCATACCCTCGGCCCCGGACACGGCAAGGCGATCATTGTGTCCTATTTCGTCGGGTCGGGCGGCAGTCTGCGGCGGGGTTTGCTGATGGGGGGACGCATTGCGGTGTTTCATGTCCTCTCGTCGATCGTCATTATCATCGTGACCGATTTCGTCCTGCGCCAAACCCTCGCGACATCGCCTTTGAGCTATCTGGTGGTGCGTCTGATCAGCTATGCCGCGATCGCCACGATCGGTGGCTGGATGCTCTGGCAGGCGTTGCGATCAACGTTTCAAACCACTCAAACTTCTTCAAACTCAATCAACAACAACACACTCAACCCCCAGCCCACCACCACTCCGCTTAAACCCAACCCAGCCGCCAACGCCCTCCTCTACCCCAGCTTGACCGATCACATTCAAACCCAATCCACCCAATCCACCACCACTTCAACAACCCCAACCAGCTCACCCCCCAGCCCCTCGCGCCTCCCCTCGTGGCGACACCTCGGCGCTTGCTCCTGTCTCGCCTGCGATGAAGATACTTCAACCGGTGGCTGGTTGTCATTGGCGATCGGCGCGGTTCCCTGTAGTGGGGCGCTGCTGATTTTGCTCTACGGGCTGGCGAATAACATGGTATGGATCAGCGTTGCGATGGTGTTGGCGATTTCGTTGGGCATGGCGATCACGCTTGCGGTGATCGGGATTGCGGCGATTTGGGGGCGGAATATTGCCGATCGGCGGTTTGAGGGAAATTCGGCACGACTTGCGAAGATGTCGCGCTGGGTGCGGATCGCAGGGACGGGTATCGTCTGTGCGATCGGTGTAACCCTCTTTAGTGTCACGCTGTTTTCGGGTCTTTCCAGTTAGTTTGTCCCAGAACCATCGATCGCCTTGCTATTGTTCCTAGGCAGAGTGCAGGCATGGAGTGGGGGCAGGTTGTTGCGATCGAGGTTCTGGTCGGAGCGGTTGCTGTTGCTGCCGTTTCTTGAATCAATTAGTATTTGAGCGGGATTTGTGGATCGATGGGGTAAGGGCGATCGAACGAAGTGACGATATCTTCCTTATCCACGCCGCTAGCCATGAGGGATTCGACTAAGCTTTCCTCGAAGTTGTCTTCTTCAATGACAATCTGCTGTCCGACCAAGCGAGCGTGAAACAAGATTGTGTCCATCCAGCGTTGTTTGTCCCAGCCGGTGGCGAGTACGAGGAAGTGACCGGATTCGGTGTCGCAAACGGGATAGAGCGTCACTGCCTGTAGCCGGGGTTGGTCGGCGACTGCGGTTTGGACGGTTTGTTTGAGAATGTCTGTGTAGCTCAGGGTTCGATCCATTGCAAAACGGTCTCCCGATCGAGGTCCAAGACTAGGGCGTGTCATCAATTAATCGTAGAACCCTTATCGGGCAAGCTGTTGAACGCCCGACCCAATAAAAAATCTAGGGGCTGAAACCCTTGCCGGGTAAGCGCTAGAACTTTAATTGATGACAGCCCCTAGCAAGTTAATTTTATTGCGCCGTACGGCCATCTGGAAAATCGGCTTTTGAAAGTGTTTGAGATAAATCGCTTGGCTTACGGCGAGAAACAGTTTGCGCTCTGGTTCTTGTTCTTCTAATGCCCACTGGTAAAGCTGGAGTTGCCCCATCGTTTTTTCGAGTTCACTGATAACGGAGGAGGAATCGAAGTCTTTAATTTCAACGGCGATTTTTCGTCCAGCTTTTTCGGCGGTGAAGACTTTCTCGGCTCCAAGGTCGGCTTTTAGGACAGTTTTTTCGAGGATGAGGACGAGTGGATCGTCGGTGACAATCCAGTCGTCTTGTTCGAGGGCGCGGCGTAGGGGAAGGTGGAGGTCGTCTCGTCGGGACATTGGATTGGGGCGATCGCGTTATTGCTTCAGAATTGTCAGGCTGGGTGAAGTTTCTACACGATTCTGAGGTTGCTACGATCGTGTTTCAGGATGCGATCGAGGTGAGGGGCGAGACTGTGCTGGGGATTGTTGTCGATCGCATGGAGTGGGGTGATTGTGGCGATCGAGGTTCTGGATGTGTCGGAGCGGTTGCTGTTGCTGCCGTTGTTTGAGTCGATCGGCCATTGTCAGTAAACCGTCCAGTCTTCGATCACTAAGCCTGCTACTTTGCCAAAGTCGCGATCATTGCGAGTCAAGACGGTCAAGTCACGAGATAGGGCAATCGCTGCAATCCGTGCGTCCATTTTTGCCAGTTGAATTCGTTGCGTTTTCAGGTCTGCATAGGCGACGGCGGCATTGGCATCAAACGGCAAGACGGGTATCAACCTGAAGTCACTCACAATTCTCGCCATGATTTCATAGCCTTTCGTGACTTGATTCAGGGAGCGAGCGCGGTTGATGTAGGCGTGGCTGCCGAGCATTTGCTCGTGGAAGGTGACGATCGAGATGGCGAAGTCGGATGGCGAGTGCTGTGCCATGCGCTGGGCGAGGTTGCGGTAGGCGTCACCAGTTTGGCGTTGCAGGATGCTCAGATGGTCGGTATCGAGCAGGTATTTCATGACTCGTACTCGTCATCGAGCAGGGATTCGTCGCCTTGGCGGATGGCTTGGCCGTAGTTCAGGATTTCATCGAAGGCGGGTTCATCTTTGAAGGAGCCTGTAATTTGCTGGAGCCAGTTGGTGGGTTGTGGTGTGGCGAGGTGTTGCTGAAGTTGGGCGATCGCGGTTTCGATCGCTGCGAGGCGTTGTTCTAGGGCGGCGTTGGTCATGGTGTTTCGTGTTTTTGTTGGGAAACAGCTCAATTCCAGTTTCGCTGGTTTTGGATTTTTTGGAGGGTTATTCAAAGACGATCGTCCGTCAGGATGCGAACAACAGATCGTCATCGTCCAGGGTATTGCCGTTGTTCACTGTCACCTGATGAATTCGTAAAAAAGGACATCCTAAAACCAGGATGCCCCATAACTTAGACACGTTTTCAGGCTACGATCGGGGATTGATTAAGCGGTGCGTTTTGGTCAAGCTTGTGTTGTGCGGGGATTGATTTGTGGAGGTGACCAGAACACACTCCACCAAACTCAGGAACGCATCCTACAGCTTAATATTTAATTATAAAACTTACACCAAGTTTTATAGAGATGCCTAGCTGTAGAGTCTTGAGGAAAGCTATAGCAAAAAACGATTTGGTTAGGACGTATAAAAAAAGCTGAGAGCACTGAGCGGAGTCGAAGTGCGGTTTTCAACTTAGACGAGAGTGTCCTAATACAATCGGCTTATGCTATAGGTGCTTGCTATTGTCAAAGTATGGAGCGGTCTAACGTTCCGCTTGAGCGGCTGCAAATAACCTTCGTAATGTGCTGATATCTCTCGACAGTCCGCTCCAAGCGGGTTGTTATACGGCGATTTGCACATCATTTACCTAACGGTACAAATATTTTTATTTATTATACATCTTCCAACTCAAGCTCAATGATAAATAACACCGACAGCGATATCGTCAACTTATTACACAAGTGAAGGTAGCGACTGTACGCGATTTCTCGTTGAGCACCAGTGCCACCGCTTCTATATAAAACCTTTTCTCCGTCCCTCCATATCGAAGCATGATGTGAACCGTTTCTTAACGTACTGTCTAAACCATCCGTGAAAGTATAGAATGGGTGTGTGAGTTTAAAAGGATTAGCTTTCTTTTCCTTGCTCACGTCCTTCATATACTTACTTAATGTCATTGATTGAAACTGGTCGTAAGTTCGCCCAAGAAAAATATTGTTTAGACAAGCAAATACCACAAAAAAGCTCGTGATAGATTCATAGGCTTGACCATAATATAATTTCACGGCTTCAAATGACTTTGAGCCAACTATCTTGTCGTCAACATCCTCATCATCAATTCGCGAATGTACAACCATTTGACTTAGCTGATTATATATCTTGAAATAATCAGAAAATATTGAAAGATATTGCCTTAAATGCTGAGTCTTAAGATTACTTGAGTAAAATTCCAAAAACTCCGAAAACTCTTGTGGATAGTCACGTTTGATCTCGTAAATTAATTTAATTGCAGGCTCTAAAATCTTTTCAAAGCGTGGATAGAAGAGACTGTCGAAGAAATTAGATACAACCTCTTTGGAAGTTGACACCTTTGTTTCCGAGAAATATTTTTGACGTTGCTTTTCGTAATATTCAATTTCTTTCCTAACTCTTTTACTTTTCTCTGCCCCCTCTTGCTCTTGCAGCAAAAAGATATTTTTAACTTTAGTCCAAAGATTAGCTGCATTTGGCACACCAAATTGTCGTGCTATGTCTTGAGTCTGAATACCCATAAAATATTGATCTGGGACAAGTCTTAGATATGGTCGTATTTTTGATCCATACATTAAAGAAGGAAATGCTACACGATCGTGTATTTCATCGCTGTCAAATGCAAAAAATGGATGCAGGTTTAAGATAACTGCATTTTCGCCTTCACTATCTTCAATAACGACGTTTTCTTCGGGTTCAAAATGGGCACTAGGTGGATTTGCTCTAACTATTACTGATATTGATATTCCACAAGACTTACAATCAAAAGTGTGAGGCTGAAATTTTTCTGTTCCAACTCCCGCTCGCAAAATATAATTTTCTCCGCATGTTTCACATTGAGCGTAACCACGTAGTACAGCCATATTATCTTTTTGACTTATTTTGCAAGGGCACTTGCAAAAGTATTGTATTTTTCAATGATATAGAAAAAATCTAACATCCATTTTATTCTCGCCTTTACCAAACGATCAAGCCGTATAACTATGAATTGTGCGGATTTTTTCCATCTAATCAACCCTATGCGAGTTTTCTTAAGATTTCATCCGTATAATCTCCGTATTGGCATTTTATACGGATTTGTTTTCCCCATAACTGCTGCCCCACCCCCAAAAAACTGCTGGACATGGTTCGAGAGGTGATTCGCCTCAAACACTACTCCTACCGGACTAAGCAAACGTACATCAATTGAAGCGGCTTGAAAGCCAAACGCCCCAAACAGTCGCCCTCTGTTCTCACTCCAGAAGAAAAAAGAGGACATTTCATAATCACGATGTCCCCTTGCTTTCAACGAATCAGACACAAACCGATCAAATCAGTCGATCGAGTAACCGCAACTACTCAACCCCCTCAATCCGATTCTCAACCTCCTCATACAACTCCTGCAAACGATCGATATTCTCCCAGTAACCGCGACCATGTACCTTAAACATCATCGTCGATATTCTACCCCCATAAAATAAGAACTGCATCTAAAAGTCCTCAACCTCGATCGCCGTCCCCACAACCTCCCGCCACAACCCAAACACCCCCTCC
>JAABST010000085.1 GCA_011390275.1 Geitlerinema sp. S16 | reverse complement strand
CGGCTTGGTGCGTCCCGTCTTCGGCCTGCCAAATCTTGACGGTGCGATCGTTGCCGCCCGTCGCGATCACGGTACTGTCGGGGGCGATCGCCACAGCGGTCACAGCTTCACGATGAGCCTTCGGAATTTGATAGCGCTCGTGACCCGAGGCCGACCAGACCCGTAAACTTTCATCCCAACTGACACTGGCCAAAAACGTCCCATTGGGGGCAAATTCAACCCCTAAAATACTGTTGCTGTGGCCTTCGAGACGATTGCGCTCGGTCACATTTTGCAGGATCGGATTCAGGGTCTGGATGGTGGTGTAGGTGAGTGCCTGTAAGTCTGGATCGTTGACCAGGCCGGGAAATGCCGATAGTCGCAGGGTGGCGCGGAGACCATCGACGATCGCATTGAGGGAGTCATTGGCGAGCCATCGCGCCGTGGCCGCAGAGCTACGGGCATCGATCGCAGCAAAGGCAGCTTGACGCTCGGCAGTTTCCGCCCGCTGACGAGCCTGTTGAGCCGATGTCGCGAGTACCCCAAAGGCGATCGAGCCAATGGTCGAGACGATCGCCCCGAGAGCCAGTAAACGGCGGGAGGTGCGCTCACTGTGTTGGCGTCGGTCTTGGGCTTCGGCGAGCTGTTCGAGCAGTTCTTTATCTTCGTTGAGCTGGCGATTTTCCTGGCGCAGTGCTTCGGTTTCGGCGGAATGGTACAGCTCCTGTTCCTGGCGGATGAACGGCACAAAATAGTCATGGACTAGCTGATAGCGATAGGCCGGAAGGTCGGGCAGAGCAAAGATTAGGCCGCATTCGCAGAGAATTTGCAGGATGTCATCGAGCTGGGCAGGGCTGACGTTGCTGGTCTGTGCCAGGTCGGCGCGGGTGCGAATGGGGCGCGTTCCGTTTTTATCGGTAAGGCAAAACATGAGCGCGATCGCAGCGGCGGTATGCTCGGGGCCACAGTGGCTGACGGTCTCGATTAAAAAACGACGCACGAAATTCGCCTTCGGTCCAGCGGCGCGATATTGTTCCAAACTCGTGATGCGCTCGTGCTGGAGTTGGACGCCGACAATTTGCAGCTCGATCGGTCGCACTTCTGAAATTTCGGCGGAAAGATCGCGCACCAGTTCTTCGATCAGGTCAGCATCTAGGGTAAACGTAGATCGGTTGCCGGACAGGCTGCGAATCAGGTTGCGAGCTTCACCCCGCGAAAAATTACCGATGTAGTAGCGCGATGACTGGTTGAGAATATCGCCTTGGGTGACTTCCATCGACAGCCAACGATCGCACTCCAGCAAGCAATGGAGGCAATCATCCCGCACGGAAATCGCCGCCTTGACGAACGGCAAACTCAGCAGGCGATCGAGGAAATAATAAAAATTGAGCCGATGGGATGGATCAGCATTGGCAAAGAAAAATTCCTCGAACTGGTCAAAAATAAACACCAGTGCAAGATGCTGCGTGGTCAAATTGGTGACCGCTTCCAGAATGCGATCGACATCAAACTTCCAGGGCTTGTCATCCAGGTCTTGCAAACCGGCGATCGACGTATAACCCAATGCACTCAGGTTTTGATTGATCTGTTGAGCCAAGCGTGCAGGCCAATCGGCATACAGCCCCAGGACGACGGGCAGCACCACTCGCCCCGAAATCGATGTCCGTTGCAAGGTCGGAACCAGTCCGGCGTGAACCAGGGAGCTTTTGCCGACGCCCGACTGACCGTGAATGGCGATCAGTTTGCGATCGGGGCGCACCAGTAAAGCCACCAGATTTTGAATATCTCGCCCGCGACCGGACGCCTGAATTTCACGCGAAACCGCTTCGGTTGGCGGCGTAGGAGCCGCGCCCTCGATTTTGATCGGGCCGGGATCATAACGAGCTTCGAGCTGACCAATTCCGACGAATGCTTGGAAGCCGTATTGCTGGGCGATCGATTGATATTTCAGCTTGAGCTGAAGCGCCTCACGGTAGCAACCTAAGGTGAAATACATCTGGCGCGATCGTTCCAGCCATTTGAGATAGCGCACCGGATTAATCGCATGCGCGTTGTCATTGAGCGCCGCCGCTAGCTGCTCTTTCGCCTGGTCGAGACTTTGCTCAAATGCCGGTAACAGGTTTCGCTGTCGCGCCGCTAGCGCCTGATAAAGATACGCGAGCTGCATCAGGATCGCCCGAAAATGGGAATCGATCGACGTATCGGGCAGCATGGACGGCAAAAGCTGAACCGTACGCGCCGCCCACAGTTGCACCTGTTGCCAGCGTGTTTCCTGCACCGCCGCTTCTGCGAGCAGCAGATAATCGGCAGCAAGGCGAATGGGTGACCCATACTGTTTATGCAGCGTGATCGCCTGTCGCAACACACCTTTCAGGGGTCGCCATGCGTCTAGATCATCGAGAACCTGAGCGAGAAAGACGATCGCTGCTGCGTTCAGTTCGGGACGCAGGGCGGTAGTGAAGGCGACAAGTCCCTGGCGAAACGACTGAGCGGCTTCGTTGAGACGATCCTGGCGTTCCTCAGCGGGCAGGTGATGCCCTGGCAGTTGACACAGCCCGAAATGAACCCAAAGCACACCGAGCTTACTTAGGGCTTGGATATGCTGCTGTGGCTGAGGTTCATCGAAGGCATTGATTTGATTTTGATGTGTGGGATCGGGCGTGGGATCGCGATCGGGTTTAATCGTGAGATCAGGTGTAGGGTCAGGCTTCGAGCTGAAGGCTTTCGTCGTCGCGATCGCGCTCCAATACTCCAGGCTTTCCTGAAAATAGCGGATCGCAACATCGATCTTGTCCTGTTCGTAGGCGCGTCGCCCCACAATGAAGTGAACATTCGCGCGGAGCTGTGGCGTGAGCTGGTAGCCACTGCGCTGAAGCCGACGTAGCCCCAAATCCAGTTCGAGCCGATCGCGATCGCGAATCAACGGATACCGCATCAAAAACGGGTCTGAATTGGGCGTCATCACCCGATCAAACACATGATTGCAAAAGCGATCAATTTGTTCGATTAACTGCCCTGGTTCAATATCAAACTCATAGATAGTTGCCCAACTTTCGAGATCGGGCAGGTGTCGCACCATCAGGCTTAACAGCCGATCGTCCAGCCAAAATATCACCGGAAATGTGCAGCGATCGCGCAGCAGCTCGCGCCGCTGGTTGAGATCATCGAGTACAGTCCGAACATTCGGAGCCGTTTCCAGACCCGAAATAATCACGGCATAAGGCCGCATCATCGCGCATTCCAGCAGCGACGGTAACAGGCTCGCGGTCTCCGGATCAATCTGTAGCTCGACAATCTTTGGTTCGCTATCCCCCCTCTGAGCCGCCAGCGCCAGGAGTTCCCCGCCAATCCGTTGGCGCAGCTCACTATAGTTGCAGTGACCAAATAGCAGCTTAAATTGACCCTGGGTTGCATTGAGGGCAAAGCGTAGCTCGTCAAACGATCGAGCATTGCGATCTTGAAGTGGATCTAGAGCTAGCGTCATATTCCCCGATGGCAATAAAGGCTGCGACGCGATGATGATCGCGCAGCGCTGGGTCACGTTCGATGCATCAATGCACCTCAGTATAGGGTTCCCATTTTTTCTACGGTATTTTTCGTCAATTCTGATGTGGCATAGAGTTATCGATGCAGCGAAGCTCAATAATTAAGCTCAAGGCTCAATAACTCCGCGTCTGCTCTACGTCGCGAATTACCTTGCAAATTACCTTGCGAATTACCTTCTGAATTACGTCGCGAAGGGAGATCGGTATAAAACCGTTCCCAATACGATCTAGACGTGGTGCTTATCCACGAGTTGCCACTATTCAGCCAGTTATCAAATTGGAGCGGGTTCACCCCCATAAAGCCAGCATGAAGCCGGAACGAATCGGCTGAAAGTGATACCGTAGCGGTCTAACCGATCGTGATTCTTCATCCATCCTGCCTGATCACGATTGTCGAAGCCGTATGAAACCAAGATTCAAAACCGAAGCCGACTGGGAATACGCGGAACTGCTGATGCAGCCTGCCTTAATTCGCGTGCTCGATCGCCTGCGAGGCAAGCTCGAAACTTCGTCTTGGACGGGCGAATTTCGGGAGGTAACCGAGCCGATTCCGGGTCACTGTCTAGAGCTAACCCGCAGCACGGGCGGCGAGGTGGTGAAGTCGGTCAATTTGTGGGAGCTGTGTTTTCGGATTTGTTTTCAAAATTATGTGGTGACGGACGATCCCGAACAATCCTATGAGGTGGAGATCGATCGCGATTTGCTTGATGAGGATGAGGATGTGGATTGGGAGCGGCTTGATGAAAAGGCAGAGGCGATCGTCCGTTCTCTCTTCTTTCAGCTTCCCCGCGATCCCGCTATGGAGTCTGGCGAAACTGGCGATGACGCCGACTAATAAAATGAGGCGTTCAAGAATCGCCCAATAACGTGTGAGACCAGACCTCTGAGGTTTCTAAAACCTCAGAGGTTTCCCCCCAAGCGTGAGCCAGCCAAGCACTAATCCAGCTCGATCGCTGGTTGATCGTCAATCAACACCCGCAAGCGCAACAAATCCTCCACCGTCACCCGCAAAAAACGCTGATCATCAATGCGAAACTGCACCTTGATCCGATCGCTGCCCGGTACACCCGGCGGATCGAGTTCGGCCAGGACGCGACCGGCGTCGGTGTCGTTGAGCGGTTTCACGGGGGCATCATCGGCTTCGCTGACCCGCGTGATCAGCCGATCGCCATCAAAAAAGATTTCCGTCGAAGTGGTGCGATCGCCCAGCTCGCCCAAAATTAACTCGATTTTGGGCTGTTGTTCCAGGGATGCCCCGAGGGTGATTTCGATCGGGTTTTGCGTCGGGTAGGGCTGACCGGCTTGGATGATCGGATGCCAGCTATGGGCTTGTTTGCGGCGATCCCAAAAGCGGATGCCGTAGCTATGTTGCAAAAAGTCCTGAACCTCGACGCCCTGTTCAAGCTGGAGAGCGCCGATCGCGATCGCCTCCAACGGGCGATCGTTGCGAATTTTTTCGACGGGAAAATAGCCCTCAATCCAGCGCTGCACCGCCGGGATCTGCGCCGACCCACCCACGAGCAACACCGTGTCAATCTCGCGGATCGTCACGTCCTGGCGCTGGGCTTGCTGCACCACGCGATTAAGACAGCGATCGAGCTGCTCGAAAAAGTCACGATCGCGCAAAATTTGCTCAAACGTCGAACGATCCAAACTCAGCTCATAACTCTCGAAATTTACCTCATCAAAGTAAACCTCGGTGGCCTCCGATCGTTGAGAAAGCTGAATTTTTAACCGTTCCGCCAACCGCGTCGTCAAAGCATTTTTCGCCAGTCCTTGAGTCTGGGCGAAATAATCCACCAGCCAGTTATCAATATCCGTCCCGCCCAAATCCTGACCGCTTTTCGCCAACACTCGCGCCGTTTCCAGCTTTTGCCCCGACTCCTCAGCAAAGGATTTTTCGCCCCATTTCAAAACGAAGCCCAGGGGGTTACGTTGGTTTTGCACCCCGCGATCGAGCTGCACCAGCGATAAATCGAGCGTTCCCCCGCCAAAATCCACCACCAGTAAATTCTTCGCCGCCGTCGCGCCATAGCCCAGCGCCGCCGCCGTCGGTTCATCAATTAGCCGCACTCGATCGACCCCCGTCGCCGCGCACACCTGCCCCAACCACTGGCGATACACCTCAAAACTCTCCACCGGAACCGTCAAAATTAACGACTCGGTTGGCAGCGGAACCGCGCGAACCGCCTCGATTACCTGACGTAAAAACAGCTCGCCGATCCGCTCGAAGCGCATGGCCTCGCCGTCCAGTTCGGGTAAAAAGCCTTGGATATCCGCCCCAATGCCACGCTTAAAACTGCGAAAAAAACGTCGATCGCTCGTCACATCCAAGCCGCGATCGCGCACCGCCTGACCGACGATCGCCCGATCCTTGGCCGCGTCCTCCACGTAAACCAAACTCGGCACCACCGGCACATCACCCAGCGGACTCGACAGCGGCAAGCGCACCGTTTCCGCCTTCCCCGTCGCCGCATTCCAGCGCGTGACCACCGTATTGCTTGTACCAAAATCGATCGCGATCGTCATGAGTCTGCCGAGGTCTGCTGCTAAATGGTTTAACTGATGTGGGTTTCGCTAAACAGGCGCGAACAACCCTCAACCATCAAACCACTTTCACCTAAGCTTTGCGGCTCGCCATCGGCACATTTTCAGGATAGGGCGATGACGGCAACTCTAGGCAATAGCCCGCACCGTACACCGTCTTGATAAAACGCGGATGACGCGGCTCCGGTTCCATCTTCGTGCGTAAATGGCGAATATGAACCCGAATCGTTTCGATATCGTCGTTCGGATCGTAGCCCCACACCTCTTTCAAAATGGCGCTGGGCGACACCGTTTGGCCGTGGCGTTGCAGCAAACAGTGCAGCAGCTCAAACTCTAGATGCGTGAGCTTCACCGTCTGCTCAAACCAAATCGCTTCAAAGCGCTCTGGAACCAGGGTCAGCGGGCCATAGTTGAGAATCTCGGTGTGCTTCGCGGCCTGGGGAATGCGATCGGTACGACGCAACAACGCCCGCACCCGCGCCAACATCTCTTCGATCTCGAACGGCTTCGTCATATAGTCATCCGCCCCCGAATTAAAGCCATCGACTTTATTTTGCGTTTGACTCAGTGCCGTCAACATCAAAATCGGGATATCGGACGTGCGCTCATCGCGTCGTAATCGCTGGCAGACGGTGAACCCATCCACGCGGGGCAGCATCAGATCCAGCACGATGAGATCCGGCATTAACTGCACCGTTAACGCCTGCGCTTTAACGCCATCCCCGGCTTTGCTGACGTCATACCCAGCCATCTCCAGGTTGATGGCAACGAGTTCTGAAATGGACGGATCGTCGTCGATTACGAGAATTCTGGGCATTACGGAACGAGACCTCTAGGACAGCAGCGGACAAGGTACCACAGACAAAGCGAGTCGTAAGTTACGATGCTTTGCACAGCATTAAGAACAATGCACTGATTATAAACAAGTATCTCAATCCCCGTCTCAGTCTGTAAGAATTTGGCACGATCGCGGTACAACTGAAGTGTTATGGAGTGTGTGAGAGGAAGATCATGAGAGGAAAAAATGCGAAAAGGTTTGTTTTCGATGCAGAGAGAAAGATAATTCAAATGCTCTCTATGTAAAGAGTTAAGTGATGTTTTTTGCCAAAATGAATCAAAAGTAGAGCGGCCTAACGGGTAAAAGAGAATGCTGCACCTTGATGTGTTGATGATTTGACACAATTAATTCAGAAAATAAAGAAACAATAAAGATTGGAGTTTGGAATTCTTTAAGAAGAGGGAAATTCCGGGGTGGCGTACATGTGTAAGGTCGTCGGAGAATCCGCAATGATCGAGCCACGATCGACGGTCAAAATTTGGGAGCGATCGAGCCATTGAGCATCGAAGGCGTTGAGATGGGTGGTGGTGATCAGGGTTTGAAAGCGGTCTTCGATCACGTCGAGGAGGTGGTTTTGGCGGGTGAGGTCGAGTTCGGCGAGGACATCATCGAGCAGCAGTAGGGGCGGTTCGCCGACAACGGTTTCGATCGCCTGCAATTCCGCCAATTTGGTCGCGAGGACGAGGGTTCGCTGCTGTCCCTGGGAGCCGAAATGACGGGCGGGGCGATCGTCGATCATCAGTTCGATATCGTCCCGGTGGGGGCCGATCAGGGTCGAGCCGCGTGCGCGTTCGGCGCTGCGATTTTGACGTAAACGGTTTAGAAATACGTGTTGAATCGCCTGCGGATCGTCGGTGTCGGTTGGTTGATCGCGCTGGGTTTGCCGTGACGCCGGATCGCTAACGTCGTCCGGGTCAAGCTGACTGCGATAGGCGATCATCAGGTTTTCTGCTTCGCCGCCGATGGCGTGATGCCAGTGACGGGCAAGGGGGGCGAGGCGATCGAGGGCGCGACGGCGGCGGCGGATGACTTTAGTTCCGGCGGTGGCAAGCTGGTAGTCGAGAGCGGGTAGGGTGTCGGCGATCGCGTGGCTCGCGTCGTGTTTGAGCTGCTTGAGGGCGGCGTTGCGCTGCTTGAGGATGCGGCCATACTCGCGCAGGATATACACGTAAATGGGTTCGAGCTGAATGATCAGGCTGTCGATCCAGCGGCGGCGATAGTCCGGTGCGCCGCGCACGAGGTCGATATCGATACAGGAAAATTCGACAGCGTTAAGCGTTCCGAGAAAATCGGTCTGACGGCGGCAGGTTTCACCGTTGGCACGAATGGTGCGCCGCCCCGATCGCCGCAGGATGGCTTGCAGTTCCGATCGCCCGCTGAGTCGGTCTAGCTCGCCGTCAATTTGCGCCATCTCTTCGCCGTTGTGTACAAAATCGCGATCGCCGCTGACGCGGGGACTGCTCAGGGTCGCAAGAAAGGCGACACTTTCGAGCAAGTTGGATTTACCCTGGGCGTTATTGCCGACGAGGATCGTTTTCGGGGCGTGAAATTCGACCCGCTGCTCGTGGTAGTTGCGAAAGTGGCGAAGAGAAATCGATCGGAGGTACATCAGCAGATCAGCAGCAGGCAAGGGTTGGGTGTCGTTGGGTTAGGGGCGATCGAGCGGTTCGGCATAGGTCAAACCCACGGATCAGACGACTCATCTGAGAGGTCTACTTTAAACTAGTAGACGGTAACCCCGATGATCACCGGGCTTTTTTCCCAAGGCTTAAACAGCGTTGATCTGAATCTGACTAGATATTCAGGGCGATCTCGGTAAGCCGGTCTGGTCTGAGATTACGGAGCGATCGCCGCTGAATATGCCGGAACTTAACTGGTTTTGAGGCTATTCGTTTTGTTTGGCGGTGATGGCAATGATCGCCGCTGGATCGATCGTTTTCTTTTGGCGGCGTGGCTGGTTTCGCGATTTTTCCGATTTGCGCGATGACCTGTAGAAGTGGGATATCGCGATTACAGGGCGTTGTCTTCACCAAGAGCAAGTCGCGGGCTGGGGCGGCAAGCTGGCGGCAAGCTGGATCGCGCCAGTGGCCGATCGCGAAAAATCTTGCGCTTCAGCAAAGATGACGTCGAGATTTTCTAAGGTGAGCTGTTCGAGGTTGGGCGGAAGGCCACCGCGTCCGGTGAAGCGAAATGAGGACGGGGTGTCGCCCGGTTGGGTATCGCAGGCGCTTTGGCGTAGGGGCGATTCTGCGAGGGTGACGGGTTCGGTGACGCCTTCGTCGGCGCGTATATCCGGCGTTTCGATCATCACGATGCCGCTGAATTCACGACCCAGCGCCGAACTCGCGGTAATGTCGCTGGTGGTGTTGTTACTCGTTAGCTCGGCGATCAGTTCAGAATCGTTGGCGATCGCGCGATCAAATTCTCGCTCGGCTGCACCAAAAACACCGGTGGCATTGAGGTTGATCTGTCCACCGAAGTTATTTTCGGCGGTGGCGGTAATGTCGCTATTTTGGAGGGCGACGAGGGTTTCAGTGTCGATCGTGATGTTGCCGCCGATCGCGTCGCCAATGGCATTGGTGGTGATGCGACTGCGGCGATCGAGCCAGAGGTCGGCGGTGTTAATGATGATATTGCCGGAATCGCCGGAAATCGTATCGGCGCGAATGACACCGTTATCAAGCTGAAGCCGATCAAACTGTAGGGTTAGGTTACCGGAGTTGCCCACAGCATCAGCGTTTGCGGTTGTCGCGAGTTCTGTCGCGCCGACTTCAATGCGGCCACCATCGCGGACGGTGAGCTGATCGCCAGAGATCAGAGCATCGCCACCATTACCGAGTCCCGCTGTGAAAGCGGTAATCCGGCTGGGGAGTCGATCGCTATCGCGTACCGGCGAAACGCTGATATCTGTTCCGATCGCGTTACTAGACGACGCGATCGCGATCGCGGCCTGTCCCTCAATCACCATCTCATTCGCCGTCAGGCTTAAGCGTCCAGCATTGCCCGTCCCAAAGGTATCGGCGGAGATTGCACCGCCAGCTTGTAGCGTGAGGCGATCGGCGGTGAGGGCGAGGTTTCCGGAGTCACCGGCAGGGTTGGGGCTAAAAAAGCCCGGTGCGCCGCCGCGTGTTTGGGCGAGAATCCCGCTGGGAAAGCTGCCGTCGTCGGTGGTTCCGGCGATCGTGACGGCATCCGCACGAATCATCACGTCACCACCGCGCCCGGTGTAGTCGGTGTTGGCAATAATCTGCGCCCCATTAGTGATGTTTAATTCGCCAATATCTAGGGTTATTCCCTGACTATCTCCTACATCACTAACGGCTGCGGAGATTTGGGCGCGATCGTCGAGTGCGAGGGTATTCGCCCGTAGCTGAATGCTCCCCGTTCCACCTCCCTCGCTGGCGACGGAAATCCAGGAGACTTGAGTGCTTCCGCTGGGTGTGATCGCTGCACCGCGCACGGTGATCGCATCGGCGTTGATCGCGATCGATCCGCCTTGACCCGCTCCCCGATTGGTGCTGCCAATTTCACCACCATCGATCAGCTTGATCGTATTGGCTTGAATACGTACATCACCCGCGATCGCGTCGGTGGTTAGATTTACCAAACTATTGGTATTAATACTACTTGGTCTAAATCCTCCGATACCTTCAACCTGGATGGTTTCCGCCTGAATGTCGAGATTGCCACCGATTCCACTCTCTGCCACCGC
>JAABST010000084.1 GCA_011390275.1 Geitlerinema sp. S16 | reverse complement strand
GGTGTAGCTTTGACCCCGAGGTCTGGATCGATCGCGAGCAGATGAACTGCCACCTGACGCGCACCACCGCCGAAACCCATAAACTCATCCAAGATAACCTCCACCTTTCACCCGTTTATGGCGGCTGGGTGGATGCCAAAGGCCCCCGCTACTGTCCGAGCATCGAGGATAAGATCGTCCGATTTGCCGACAAAGCGAGCCACCAGATTTTTATCGAGCCGGAAGGTCGCGATATCCCAGAGCTATACATTCAGGGCTTTTCGACGGGCTTGCCGGAGGCGTTACAGCGGCAAATGTTGCGATCGCTCCCCGGTCTCGAAAACTGCATCATGCTACGCCCTGCCTACGCCGTCGAATACGACTATCTCCCGGCGACGCAGTGTTTGCCGACGCTGATGACCAAGCGGGTCGAGGGGCTGTTTTGTGCGGGGCAGATTAACGGGACGACGGGCTACGAGGAGGCCGCGGCGCAAGGATTGGTCGCGGGGATTAATGCGGCGCGGTTTGTGCGCGGGCTGGAGATGGTGGTGTTTCCCCGTGAGGAGAGCTACATCGGTACGCTGATTGATGATCTGTGTACGAAGGAGTTGCGCGAGCCGTATCGGATGTTGACCTCACGATCGGAATATCGTCTGGTGTTGCGATCGGACAATGCCGATCGTCGCCTAACGCCCCTGGGTCGTGAACTGGGCTTAATTGACGATCGACGCTGGGATTTATTCCAGCAGAAACAGGCGAATATCGCCGCCGAAAAGTTGCGACTACAAACCGATCGCGTCAAAGAACACGACTCGATCGGCCAGCAAATCTACGCCGACACGCAACAGCGGATCAAAGGCTCTGTCACCCTCGCCGATCTGCTGCGTCGCTCCCAGTTTCATTACGAAAATTTGGCGAGTTACGGTCTGAGCAATCCCGCTCTAACCCTAGCGGAACGGGAAGGCGCGGAGATTGACATCAAATACGCGGGCTATCTGCAACGCCAGGAAAACCAGATCGCGGCGATCGTCAAGGAAGCGAATCGCAAGCTACCGGTGGATCTGGATTACGACGCGATCGAGACCCTCTCGAAAGAGTCGCGCGAAAAGCTGATGAAGGTCAAACCGGCGACGATCGGCCAAGCCTCGCGCATCGGCGGCGTCAATCCGGCAGACGTGAACGCGCTACTAATTTATCTGGAAATGCAGCGCCGCCAAGCAGTAAGTCCGGCCATCGTTTAGCAGGTCAAATGTAGGGTGGGCATCGCCCACCAAGCTGCATACTGACTACGCCCTACGACTACATCAGCGCCTTCACCGATCGCAACGCTGCTAAATCCAACTGATTTAACTGGTTATAGGCATCCTCGATCGCCAACTGACCGCGCAAATACCCCGTACTGCCCCCCGGACAAATTCGCGCTAACGTCTCGATCGTAAACTGCTCGCGCAGTGTTGCGATACTGTCAAGCTGCCGAAACCAGTGAAACGTTTTCGCCGTGCGTAACGGAGCCGGAGCGCGATCGGCATTGGGCAGTAAATGCCGCCCCGAGAACAACACACCACCGGCACGATTTAGATACAAACACGACGAACCCGGCGTATGTCCCGGCGTCCACAGCCCCATCACACCATCACCAATTACAATCTCCCGCTCAAACACCTTAACCCGCAAATCTGGTATTAAGTATGCTTCTTGCTCTTGGATCAGGATGTCACAGTCCAGATCCGCCTGGATTTGCTTTGCTTGGCCGATCGCGTCACGATGGGTAATGAACAGACACTGAACACCACCGCGCTCTAGCAAAAAATCTCGGCTTTCTTCTGTCCAAGCCGGAGTATCTACCAGGATATTCGCATCCTTTCTTACAATGAAGTAGGCCGTACCACCTAGAGTTTTGCGGTTGGGCGAAAAGGCAAATACATCTTCGATCACGGCCCGTGGTTGCTTGGGCATAAAATGACTTTCTGGCTGCTCCTGATTCTCGGACTGATTACCTATAACATCTTGCAGCGCAACGTTGCTAGCATCACAAACACGCCGATCTGGCTACTATGGGCTGTGATGATGACTCCTGCGACGCTACTGACCCTGTGGGCTATCGTAATGGGGCAAGATACTCCCGTTCCACCGGTGATCGCCTTCGGCACATTTTTCGTGTGCTTTGCCGTTTACTGGTGGCTCGTCAGCGCCGGACGCATTCCGCCATCGAAACAGCCCGATCGCGATCGCCCCACGGACAATCGCACGAATGAGAACGCGGGTTCCAAGCCCACCGCCAACACAACCGCAACCGCCAATACTGACGTGCAAAACACCGGAACCTCTAAAAATCTCAAGCAGCTTCGGCCGATCGACACCGAAGAAGAACACCAGCTCCGCAATTGTTTTAATTGGTCGGTCTACGCGCTGCATAGTCTGGAATATCGCCCCCAAGCCGTAATTTGTCGCGGTAGTTTACGCACCAATCCCGAACGCGCCTACGCCACGATTCGCAAAAATATTGAGTCACGCTTTGGCGATCGCTTCCTGATCGTCTTTCAGGAAAACTCAAAAAACGAACCCTTTTTCCTACTCGCTCCCAACCCCGAATCCAACACCGCGCCACCGTTAACGGTAGAGGTTGACGAGGCGGAAAAACGCAAAAATAACGGCAAGAGCAAGAGCAGCAAACCGAGCGAAGTGGTGGATCGCCCGTTGTTAGCGTTGGGTTTATTTTTCGTCTGTTTGTTTACGACCACCGCCGCCGGAGTCGGATTTATTGGCTTTGAGGCCGATCAACTGCCCGATAACCCCGCCTGGTTACTCAGCGGTTTGCCCTACTCGATCGCCCTCCTCGCCATTCTCACCATCCACGAATTCGGCCACTTTTTCGCCGCCAAACACTACCAGCTCAAAAGCTCTCTGCCCTACTTCATCCCCGTCCCGTTCTTCCTCGGAACCCTCGGCGCGTTCGTCCAACTCCGATCGCCGATGCCCGATCGCAAAGCCCTGTTTGACATCAGCATCGCCGGGCCGATCGCCGGGTTTATCATCACGCTGCCGCTATTCATTTGGGGGATGGCACATTCCACCGTCGTCGAGGTGACCGACAACTCGAATCTGCTGAACTTCATGGAGCTACAGCCCCAGTTTTCCGCCATGATTTCGCTGATTTGTCGGGTTGTCCTACCCGAGGGGCTTGACCCGAGCAAGGCGATCGCGCTGCATCCGGTGGCGATCGCTGGATATCTCGGCATCATTTTGACGGCGTTTAACTTGATGCCGATCGGCACGCTCGATGGCGGCCACATTGTCCACGCCATGTTTGGCCGCAACACTGCGCGGACGATCGCCCAGGTGTCGCGATTCATCATGCTGGCGCTAACGCTGCTACATGAAGAACTTTTTCTTTGGACATTGCTGCTGTTCCTGATGCCGTCGCGCGATGAACCGGCGCTGAATGATGTGACAGAACTCGATAATCGTCGTGATGCCTTGGGGTTAGGCTGCCTGGTGTTACTCGTCACAATTTTGATGCCCGCGCCGAAGTTGTTATCGGCAGGACTGGGATTTTAGGCCGTTACGCTGAGACGAGCTTGTTGGGGAAACGTTTCCCGGATTCCCCCGGTTTGGGAAAATGTCAGAATATCTAGAATATTGAGGTGTTGATACCGAGGAGAGTAGCGCGAGTGAACCCAAGCGATCGCGATTCCAATGTGACTTCCAATACGACCCATGACGAGGTTAGTGAAACGAACCCGGCACAGGGAACGACCCAACCTGCGATCGTGCCGCCCAACCTTGACGAGATTGATCTTGACGATTTGAAGGCGGAGGAGATGGAGTCGATCGATGAACTCATGGTGCGCTATGACATCGACCTAGAACCAGAACCAGAGCCAAAACCAGAACCAGAGCCAGAACCCGATCTAGAACTCGGAAATGAGCCAGAGGAGGAGCCGGACGAGGAGCAGATCGACGCAACTGAGCAGCAAGTTGAAATGGCGGCCCAGCTTTACCTCACGGGGCGTCGCGCCTTCGAGTCAGGATATTACCGACAGGCGATCGCGAATCTCGAACGGTCTGCGGCTCTGAGCGTGGGCGCATCGCCGATCGGTGGCGAGATCAAAATTTGGCTCGTTTTGGCCTACCACGCCTACGGCAATCTCGATGCTGCGCTCTCCCTTTGTCGTAAACTCACCCACCATCCCCATATCCCCACCCGCAAACAAGGCCGCCGCCTACGCGCCATCCTCGAAGCGCCCGAACTCGCCAAGCGCCCGGAATGGTTCAGCGAAATTCCGGATCTGAGCGAAATCGAAGATAGCGAGGGGGAAGCGAAAAAAGGAGCGTCGGGAACCTATAAGCCGCGACCGATTCGCCCGATCAAGGAACCGGAAATCGACCCGGCAACGATCAACCGTCGCGACAATCAATTTATCTGGGTGGCGATCGTCATCACGATCGCGGCCTTGGCCTACATCGTCCGCTGAGTTTGACCTACGTTGCTCTTTGGGAGATTGCCAAGATAGTGAAATGTTGTCTTTCTATCAGAAATAATGACTATTGATGTTTCGATCGTCGTTCCTATCTTTAACGAAGCGTCTAATTTAGAACGGCTGTGCGATCGGCTGACGCAGGTACTCGATAGGCTGGATGTGACCTACGAACTTGTCCTCGTGAACGATGGTAGCCGTGACGATACGCTCACCGTGGCGTCACTCTGTCAGCAACGTTACCCGCAAATTATCGTCATCGATCTGTCGCGTAATTTTGGCAAAGAAATCGCGATGAGCGCCGGACTCGATTACACCCAGGGTCGCGCCGTCATTCCGATCGATGCTGACCTGCAAGATCCCCCAGAACTGATTGGACAGTTGATCGACAAATGGCGTGATGGGTTTGATGTGGTGTGTGCAACGCGGCGTCAGCGTTTGGGGGAAAGCTGGCTGAAACAGTTCACGGCGGCGGGGTTTTATCGCACGATTTCGCGCTTAAGTTCGGTGCCGATTCCGGCGAATACGGGTGATTTTCGCTTGCTCGATCGCACTGTGGTCGATGCGATCAAACAACTGCCCGAGCGCACCCGCTTTATGAAAGGTTTGTTTGCTTGGGTGGGCTATCGACAGACGACGGTGTATTTCGATCGTGCGCCGCGTTTATCAGGGGAGACAACCTGGAATTATTGGAAGCTGTGGAACTTCGCTCTCGACGGGATTACGGCCTTTAGCTCACTGCCGCTGAAAGTGTGGAGCTATGTCGGCGTCTCAATTTCCATCCTGTCGCTGGCCTATGCCGTGTTTTTGACGGTGCGAACATTAATCTCGGGGAATGATGTGCCGGGGTATGCGTCGCTGATGGTGGCGGTGTTGTTTTTGGGGAGTGTGCAACTGATCGCGATCGGGGTGTTGGGGGAATATCTGGGGCGGGTGTATGACGAGGTGAAGCAGCGGCCTCTCTATTTGGTGCGTCAGGTTTATCGCGTATCGGCGGATGATACGGAGCCGAATGATGACTAAACGTACGTTAATTGTGCTGGTGTTTTTGCTGGTGGTCACGACGGCGATCGCGCTGTACCTGATCGCCGATATCGACGCCGATCGCGTCGAAGCGTGGCTCAATGCCTGGGGAATCTGGGCGCCGATCGCCTATGTTGCGGCCTACGCGATCGCGACGATTTTGTTACTGCCATCGACACCGCTGAATTTAGCCGGTGGGGCGCTGTTTGGCCTCTGGGGCGGCACGCTCTGGAGCAGCATCGGCGCGATCGGGGCGGCGCTGCTGACGTTTGGGTTTGCACGGACGATCGGGCGGGATTGGGTGGCGTCGCGTTTGGCCGGTCAGTGGGAGGCGATCGATGCCGACATTCGCCGCAGCGGTTTGCTATATCTGTTTGCGATTCGCCTCTTGCCGATTTTGCCCTACGGCTTCGTCAATCTGGCGGCGGGCTTAACGGCGGTCACGTGGCGCGATTATACGATCGGCACGTCGATCGGGACGGTGTTGGGTCTGTTGCCATTTATTGCGATCGGTAGCTCGGGGCGCGATCTGATGCAGGGGGGCAGCATTTGGGGCTTAATTTTGGCCTTAACGTTGGTGGCGAGCTTGATCATTGGAGCGGTTTGGTATCGTCAACGGCGATCACCCCCACCTTGATCCTGAGTCGGGTGAGCATTGCCCACCATTACGGAGACGGATTCGCGGGTTAATCTGAGATTGAGTAGGTTGGGCATTGCCCACCATTACGGATGTGGATTTGCGGGTTGATCGTGGTGGGCAGTGCCCACCCTACTTTTGTCGATGTTTTCCGAATCTGGGGAAATTGGGACTAGAGAATCTGGTTAATCTACCGTTAAATTGAACGGGCTTTGATATGGTGATTTCGATGAATCGATCGCACCGGGTTTTTAATGAATATCCACACCGTCTCAACCCAACCGTTTGCAGATCAGAAGCCGGGAACCTCTGGCCTCCGTAAACGTGTCACCGTTTTTCAAGAACGGAACTACCTCGAAAACTTCGTCCAGGCGATCTTTGACAGTCTTGACCCGGCGGAATACCAAGGGAACACCCTGGTGCTTGGCGGTGACGGTCGGTTTTATAACCGCGACGCCATCCAAATTATCCTCAAAATGTCGGCGGCCAACGGCGTCGGGCGCGTCCTCGTCGGTCAGCACGGCATTCTCTCGACTCCGGCGGCGTCCTACATCATCCGCAAAAATAACGCCTTTGGTGGCATCATTCTCTCGGCCAGCCACAATCCTGGTGGCCCCGATGGTGATTTTGGTATTAAGTACAACACGAGCAACGGCGGCCCCGCACCAGAGAAGGTGACGGAGGCGATTTTCGATCGCACCAAGACGATCGAAGGGTACAAAATCATCGAAGCGAACGATATCGACCTGGAGCGCACCGGTTCCGTGACGATCGGCTCGATGGTGGTGGAGGTGATCGATTCGGTGGTGGACTATGCCGAGCTGATGGAGTCGCTGTTTGATTTCGACGCGATTCGGGATTACATCGCGGCGGGTAAACTCAGCATTTGTATGGATTCGATGCACGCGGTGACGGGGACTTACGCGAAGTATTTATTTGAAACGCGGCTCGGTGCGCCTGCTGGTACGGTACAAAATGGTGTTCCGCTGGAGGATTTCGGTGGTGGTCACCCTGATCCGAATCTGGTGTATGCGCACGATTTGGTCGAAACGATGTTCGGCGAAAATGTGCCAGATTTCGGCGCGGCGTCCGATGGCGATGGCGATCGCAACATGATCCTCGGGGCGAATTTCTTCGTCACGCCGAGCGATAGTTTGGCGGTGTTGGCGGCGAATGCGACGCTGGTTCCGGGCTATAAGGACGGGATTGCGGGCGTGGCGCGATCGATGCCTACCAGTGCGGCGGTCGATCGCGTGGCGGAAAAACTCGGCATCGACTGTTACGAAACACCCACGGGCTGGAAGTTTTTCGGCAATCTGCTCGATGCGGGTCAGGTGACGCTCTGCGGTGAGGAAAGTTTTGGCACGGGGTCGAACCATGTGCGCGAAAAGGATGGTCTCTGGGCGGTGTTGTTCTGGATGAATATCCTGGCGGTGCGTCAGCAGTCGGTGGAGGCGATCGTGACCGACCACTGGAAGACCTACGGACGCAATTACTACAGCCGTCACGACTATGAGGGCGTGGATTCAGCACCGGCGGCGACGCTGATGGGAAATCTACGCGAGGCGGTCGGCTCGATGGTGGGCACGACGATCCAGGGTTACGAGGTGGCCTACGCCGACGATTTCAGCTACACCGATCCGGTGGATCACAGTGTCAGCGATCAGCAGGGTATTCGCATCGGTTTTACCGACGGGTCGCGGGTGGTGTTCCGCTTGTCGGGGACGGGAACTCAGGGGGCGACGCTGCGGGTGTATCTGGAGAGTTATGAGCCGGATGCGAGCCAGCATGGGGTGGAGACGCAGGAGGCGCTGGCGGATCTGGTCGCGATCGCGGAGTCGATCGCTAGTATTCGTCAGTACACCGGCATGGACACGCCGACGGTGATCACTTAAGGCTCGCAGTAGATCCGGCAGGGTGCGTTACGGTGGCGATTCATCATGATCAGGCGATCGATGAAGCTCGACCGTAGCGCACCACAATCCGAGGATATTTCGGGTAAAGCTGTGTCAGAACGATAATTTATAGCTCTGATGCATCGAAGGGGTTTTCGTAGCCTGCGGGCAGTTCGTTGCGTTTTCTGCGGGCTTTGGTGAGGGCGGTGTAGCCGACTTTGAAGGCTCCGGCGGTGATGGTTCCGGGGAGACCGAAGATGGAGCCGAGGACTTCGGCGAAGGTTTTGATCGCTTCGTCGCGGGTGTCAGGGTTGCGGATTACGGCGTCCATCCAGTCCCAGAGTTGATTTTGCCAATCGCGGGGGGCGTCGCATAGTTCTCCGACTAGCTCGATGTTGAGTTTGTTGGGATCTTGCGTGGGGCTGAGGTCGAGGTCTTTGAGCCAGGTTTTGAGGAGTTCGGCGGTTTCGGCGGGGCTGGGGTTGTTGTGGTTCACGATGTCGCGTTCGGCGTATTGGGCGTTGCCGCTGTTGTGGGTTTCGCGGTAGTCGCCGCCGCCGATGTTGATGGTGCGTCCTAATTCTTGGGTCATGGTTTGTTGGGGGTGAAAATGGTTGTGATTATGAACTTCAACGGGTGAGTGGAACAGATTCGATCGCCCGTCTGCCTCGGCTTTGCGATCGCGATCGTCACGTTTCGCCCGATCGCTACGCCAGGTGGAAATATTGTCGATCAACGAGACAATATTGACCATTTCTAGGCTTGCATCACAGCGATCGTCGGTAATGCCTTTGTTGTAATACCGTTCGAGCGTTTCCCACTTAAAAAAGTGCGGTTCTGGGTTGCCGTCGCACTCGCTGCAATTGCAGGGGATTTGGGTGGTGTATTTAAACTGGTTGGCGTTGCCGTAGCGGTTTTGGATGTCCTGAAGCTGAAAGGCGACGAGCTGTAAAAAGCGGCGTTTGTCGCCCGTCCCGGAGACGCGGATCTTAATCTCGGCGTTGCGATAGTCGCGGTCTTCGATGACTTCGGCGCGAACGTCGCTGCTGGGGTCTTTCAATACAACGCCATGCCGCCACATGAGGCGCTGCTCGTCGATTTTGTCGTGCATGGCGACGATGAAGTTGAGAAAGAGCCGCTTGGGTTTAAACGGGTAAAAGAAACGCAGGGTCAGGTTGTCGATCGTGTCCCAGGTTTCGAGATAATCCGGCGGATCGGGGCTGAGGAAGGTGGGGGCGATGTAGTTGCCGGGGCTGTCGGGCAGGGTGTAGCAAAGCTGGAATTGTTGCATGAGGGCGAGCAGTTCGCGCCGTTTGTCGGCATCGTCGCCGGTGTCCCAGATTTCGTGGAGTTTGGCATCATCGAAGCGTCCGCAGTTTTTCTGGACATCTTCGTCGTCGTAGATTTTGTAGATCGCGTCGGTTGCCCAGGTGGGTTTGAGGATGAGGGTTCGATCGAGCGGGCTGGTTTCGCTGAGGGTGGCGTTTTTTTCGTTTTGGAAGTGGAGGCAGATGCCTAGCTCGTGGAAGAAGTGGCTAGCGGCTCGCATCTCGGCGCGATCGGTAAAGCCTTGTTGTTGGCAGTAGTTGAAGTAGTCGTATTCGTCGATGTAGTTGCGGTTTTGCGAGAGGTTTTGGAGGATGGCGCGGATGTTTGCCCAGGCCAGGGGCAGCGGTTCGCCGATACGATCGAGGTGACAGAGGGCGTGTTCGATCGCGCGGCGAACGTCGTCGAGTCCGGCGTTGGTGGCGAGGTTGGTGGTACAGATGGTGACGTTATCGAGGTTATCGAGCTGAAAGGCGGATTCATCGAGGGTGCAGTCGCCTTTTTGGTTTTTGACGATAATGATCGGGCTGTTGCCACCGAGCAGGCGAATGTTTTTTTGCCAGTATTGAAAGTCGGTTTTGCCTTGGCGGTTGTCGTGAACGAGGACGTAGACGGAGCGGCTGGAGAGGAAAAATTGGTGGGTGGTGTGGTAGATGTCTTGGCCGCCGAAGTCCCAAATGTTGACGCGGTAGGGGTGGCCGCTGGGGTGTTGGATTTCCCAGGGGAGGATGTCGATGCCGCGTGTCCAGTCGTAGTCCTCGATCGTGGTCGTCAGTTCGTAGTCGGGGTTTTGGAGTTTGTTGGCGAGGGTGGTTTTGCCTGCGCCGCCGTCGCCGATGATCAGGAGTTTGGTTTCGTAGAGGGGTTGGGTTTCGCTGGGTGGGGTGAAGGCGAATTTGAGGATGGTTTCGAGGTCGCCTGCTTCGTACCACTCATCGCCGGTCAGGATTTCGGGGGGGATGGCGATCGGGTTGCCGAGCAAACGTAGTTTTTCTAGCTTGGGCAAATCCCGAATCCACTCTGGCAGGCTGCTCAGTTGGTTATTCCAGAGATCAAGCTTGGTGAGCTGTGAGAGCTGTGCAAATTCCGCCGGGACGCTGCTCAGTTGGTTTCCGCCGAGGGAAAGCTCGATGAGATGTGAGAGTTGTGCGATTTCCGCCGGGACGCTGCTCAGTTGGTTTCCTCTGAGGTTAAGCCTTGTGAGCCGTGAGAGTTGTGCGATTTCCGCCGGGACGCTGCTCAGTTGGTTAAAGCTGAGGTAAAGCGATTTGAGCTGTGAGAGTTGTCCGATTTCCGCCGGGACGCTGCTCAGTTTGTTAGAGCTGAGGTCTAGCGTGGTGAGCTGTGAGAGTTGTGCGATTTCCGTCGGGACGCTACTCAGTTGGTTATAGCCGAGGTCTAGCGTTGTGAGCAGTGAGAGTTGTGCGATTTCCGCCGGGACGCTGCTCAGTTGGTTTCCCCAGAGGTAAAGCGTTGTGAGCAGTGAGAGTTGTCCGATTTCCGCCGGGACGCTGCTCAGTTGGTTAAAGCTGAGGTAAAGCGATTTGAGCTGTGAGAGTTGTCCGATTTCCGCCGGGACGCTGCTCAGT
>JAABST010000083.1 GCA_011390275.1 Geitlerinema sp. S16 | reverse complement strand
CCGCACCCCAACCCGCAACGACAGCTCCAAGTTGTAAAGCTGTGGCATCACCCGTGCCGTCACCTCCGGCGCAAACGTTTCGCAGGCTAGGACAAGCACATCATTACAGGCGATCGTACCGTCAAAATCACAAAAGACAATGCGGCGATCGGGGTCAATGGAGAAATAAGTCACAGGGAAGACGGGGCAAAGATCAACCCTTAGAGGATATCTAAAAAAGTACTTATACCTATCGAACGATGCCCAGAATTTGACAAATTAAAGCCCACGTAACGCAAACTGCGAGATTACAGACCACCAAAATAGCCCTCTCGTGTCGTGCAATAAAAGAGGGCTATTTTTCTAAATATCTTCTTCAATCAACCCCTTCACTCGCCCAGAGCAAGCGCATACTCTCAGGATTCAGTCGTGCTGGCTCTGTCCACTGAAGACTCCACTAACGAAGACTATTAGTGTCCCAAGCTGAAATCGGCGGAGCATCCTTCATGTCTGGAATCAGCGTATCACCCGCATTGTTCTGAGCCTGAACATGCATCCGGCGTAAAACCGCATTGCGATTCGATACCGCTATTTCCTGAGCAGGCGATCCGCTTTGGTGCTGATTTTGATGCTGACGACGATTCACCGCCTTCGCCACCCAGTTCGCAACCGCCCCCCAGCTTAGATCCTCGCGTTTGAACGCCTGACGAATTTGGTTCAGCGCCTCCTCAGCTTCCATGAGGGATTCAGTTTGATCATTGATGAGCGGGGTCGATGTTTTCAGCGGATCACGCTGTACCGCCGCCAGCGCATGAATCACCGCTTGCTCAATTTCCTGTGCTAATTCTCGACGGGCGCGTTTGCGTTGACGATCGACCCCTTCTGCACTCGATGCATAGAGAGACGGAAGCCGGTTGAGCGCGTAGGTGATGAGTTGAACGCGCTTAACGTACCGAGCCTTGTTTGGAGATAAACACTTAAGACGGCGATCGACCGCTTCAGCAACAAGCGTCTCCATGACGTTGCAATAAATGTCTTCCGTTTTGGGTGGGGCGGTCATTACCTGAGTGTTCATTCGCGTGCGTCTGGTAGATGGTGGTTACGTGGTGTCATGAACGTGTGCCGTGCTTCGGTGCGAAAGACACAGGGCTCACGTTGCGAAAAGGTGAGGGTTACGACTTGTCCGTCAATAGGTTCAGGTAATAATACGGACTCGGGTTGCGAGCGGGCTTTGCTTCCTGAAGTGATTATGGATCAATCCCTAAATTAGATCTTGTCGTTTTGTAACTGTGGCTACATCTTTTCGGTGTTATTACCGTAGCGATTTGCTCACAACACTGTCGAGAACTTTTCCGGAACTTCATAAACTCTTCATAAAGTAAGGTCTTTCATGAAGTTTTGATTGATCTGTGCATGAGGCTTTAACAGGCTTGGGGCTTGATTTACGTAAATTCTACGTAAATTCAATCAATAACCTCTGTGATTGTATTGATCGTCTCGGCTTCAACGTCGATCGCGTCGCGGGGATCTTCGCGGTTGGTGGCGGGAGTCGTATCGTAGGAGGTGGTCGGTTCGGCGGCGCGGGGGGTCGATCGTGGATCGGGTCGGGTCGGGTGTGGTCGTTCGCCGTAGAGCGGTGTGAGTTTGTTGGGCTTTGGTGGTTGTGGTGTTGATTTATTGGGTGAATTCGGTGGATTCGGTAAATTCGGTGAATCGTTAAACTCATCAAAATCCGCCACCAGTTCAAGCTGGCGAATCGGTTCCGGTTTCGGTGCAGTCGTGGGCTTCTGGCGTCGCCGCTGAGAGGTTCCTTCCTCGCTGGTTCCCTCGGCGATAACTTCGTATAAAATCGCCTGTTTACCACTGGTGTTACCTTTACGCAAAACCCGCCCGAGCCGCTGGATATATTCCCGCGTCGAGCCGGTTCCCGATAGCAAAATCGCGATCCGCGCATCCGGAACATCCACCCCTTCATTCAACACATGAGACGCCGCCAACACCGTATAATCACCAGCTTTAAACCGCGTCAAAATGTCGTGGCGCTCTTTGACCGGGGTTTGGTGGGTGATGGCGGGGACGAGAAAGTTTTGGGAGATACGGTAAACGGTGGCGTTGTCGTTGGTGAAAACGAGGATACGATCGCCATGATGCCGCTCGATCAGTTCGGTCAACACCCGTAGCTTGCTTTCCGTGCCGAGGGCGGTGGCCTTCGCTTCGTGGTGGGCTTTCATCGCCCGCCGTCCATCCGCCGATCGGGCGCTGGCTTTAATAAACGTTTGCCAACCTTGAATCGAGCCAAAGTAAATGTTGTTTTGGCGTAAGAAGGTGTTGCGAATGGTGATACAACGATCGTAGCGATCGCGTTCCTCTTCTGATAACGACACCTCGATCCGCTCGATGCGGTGTTCGGCGAGGGCGTTTCCGGCGAGATCTTCGGGCGATTTACGGTAGAGTTCGGGGCCGATCAGTTCCGCGAGTTCGTCGTGGCGACCGTCGGCGCGTTCCGGGGTGGCGGTCAGGCCGAGGCGGTAGGGGGCGAGGGAGTATTCGGCGATCGCGCGGCAAAAGTCGGTGGGCAGGTGGTGGCATTCGTCGAAAATCACCAGGCCGTAGCGGTTGCCGATCGTTTCGGCATGGATGGCGGCGCTGTCGTAGGTGGCGATGAGTAGTGGGGTGCGATCGTGGGAGCCACCACCCAGTAGGCCGATCTCAGTACCGGGAAAGGCGGCTTCAAGATTGGCGTACCACTGGTGCATCAAGTCCAAGGTTGGGACGACGATCAGGGTGCTGCGAGGGGTGGCGGCGATGCAAAGGTGGGCGAGGTAGGTTTTACCGGCGGCGGTGGGCAAAACGACAACACCGCGCCGTCCGGCCTGTTTCCAGGCGGCGAGGGCTTCGGTTTGGTGGGGGTAAGGCTCGAAGGCAAGCTGGGGCTTAAGTTCGAGCTTGTCAAAACCGGAGGCGTTGTCCTCAAATTGGGTTTCGGCTTGGCGCAGGGCTTCGACCAGGGGGCGATAGTCGATCGCGCGGATGCGAAATTTTTCGATGCGATCGTCCCAGGTGGCAAAATCAACCCAGGCTCGACCACGCGGCGGCGGATGCAGGATCAGCGTGCCACGATCGAAGGTGAGGGTGGAGGTGCGGGGCATGGGGACGGCGCGATCAATGGTGGTTTGGGACTGCGTGGTTCTTGATTACGTGGCTTGTAATTTCGTGTTCGGTGTCGAGTTAGAACAAACGCACCCTCTAACGATAACGTTAGTCGGGTTCACTGCTCTCGGTGACGCACGATGCGATCGATAGGCGGATCTCTCCATCATCTTCATAGACGTCATAGTCGGTAATCGCGCGATCGTATTCCGCAAAATTGTCCAGTTTGTCTTGAATCATCGCTTCTAAAATTTGGCGTAGATTGTGATTTTCGATCGGATCACTATCCGGCAGCGCCACTTGAATAAAGCTATTGAGGAGAACGTTGTGCCGCTCTGGTGGCATCAGGGCTGTGTTCCACGCCACAAGCGCTAAGGGCAAGATATTTTGGTATTCACCGAGCGTCGGTGAATCGCGGGTATAAGGTGCCAGGAAATCATGCATGATCGCCGACATTTTGAGCTGTCCTTTTTTTGCTCGGAACGACTTCATACCTTGGCTCGACGCTTTTTGCTCAAACCGACGAAACGAAGATTCCTGTTTCTCATCCTCCGATCGCGAGGCCGTTTCGAGCTGCTGAATTTCGCGAAGTAAATTCGACTTTTTTTTGTTTTTACCCATCGTACAGATAGCTCCCAAAGCGTCATACTTTGCGATGATACGTCGTAAGCAAACCAAACCATCGCGCCTGTGTGACTTTCCTTAACAAATAAAGAGAGTTAGAGCGTGTCATCAATTAATCGTAGAACTCTTCTCGATCAAGCTGTTGAACGTCCAACCCAACCAAAAATTAGGGGCTGTCACCCTTACTGGGTCAGCGCTAGAAGATGACAGCCCCTAAGCTCCATCCCCTCGATCCTTCGCCTCGATCGCCAGATAAGCCGACCGCGCCGCCGCCTTTTCCGCCTCCTGTTTCCGTTTGCCCATGCCCTGACCATAGGCACGATCCCCAATTCGCACCTCCGCCGTAAACATTCGCGCATGATCCGGGCCACTTTCCCCCACGATCACATAGGTCGGCGTTGCTTTCAAATTCGCCAGCGCCCACTGCTGTAAACGCCCCTTCACATCAATCAACGGCTCGATCGTCGCCGCATCCTCACCGGCCTGCTCACGCCGATCGAGTTCCGCCTCCATCATTTCATCGACAAACACACGCACCACATCCAACCCCGAATCCAAATACAGCGCCCCCAGATACGCCTCGAACGCATCGCTCAACACCGCATCACTGTCGCGCCCGCCATCATTCGCCGCGCCGCGCCCGAGCGACAGCCGATCGCCAATCTCAAATTGACGGGCAAAGGCCGCCAACTGCGGCTCATCGACCAACTGCGATCGTAGGCGCGTCATCTGCGCTTCGCTCATATCGGGGAAAACCTCGTAGAGCAAATCCGCCACGAGAAAACCGAGCAGCGCATCGCCGAGAAATTCAAGCCGCTCGTTGTGATCCCAGCCCGGATTTTCGTTGGTGAAGGAGCGGTGGGTGAAGGCGCGATCGAGCAAGGTCTGATCGCGAATGGCCGGAAGTTGGAGAGTCATAGCGGTTATGCAAGATAGGAAACGGGACAAAGGCAGCCGGACGCAATAATCGGTCAGCCACGCCGTAAAATGATGACTCGTTAACGTTTTAAGACGCAGGAGAACGATGGAAGCGCTACCCGAAAGCCAGCAGCATTTGAAGGATAAAGTCGCGATCGTCACGGGCGGATCGCGCGGGATCGGTCGGGCAACGGCGCTCGCCCTTGCGGCCAGTGGCGCTAGCGTGGCGGTGAATTATGCCAGCTCCAGCGGCGCGGCGGATGAGGTTGTTGCCGCGATCGAGGCAATGGGCGGCAAGGCGATCGCGGTGAAAGCCGATGTTTCAAAAGAAGATGAAGTCGAAGCTTTGGTCAAAGCGACGAAAACCGAATTCGGACGCATTGACGTTTTGGTCAACAACGCCGGGATCACGCGCGACACCTTGCTTTTACGGATGAAACTCGCCGATTGGCAGGCCGTGATCGATCTCAACCTCACAGGGGTTTTCCTCTGTACCCGAGCCGTGAGCAAAATCATGCTCAAGCAAAAATCCGGACGCATTATCAATATTGCCTCCGTGGCCGGTCAGATGGGTAACCCTGGTCAAGCGAACTATAGCGCAGCCAAAGCGGGTGTGATTGGCTTTACGAAAACCGTCGCCAAGGAACTCGCGCCCCGTGGTGTCACGGTGAACGCGGTCGCTCCGGGTTTTATTACGACGGATATGACCAGCGATCTTGAAGCAGATGGCATTCTACAATTTATCCCCCTCGGTCGCTATGGCGAGGCCGATGAAGTGGCGGGGATGATTTGCTTTTTGGCAGCAGATCCGGCGGCGGCGTACATCACGGGTCAGACGTTTAATGTCGATGGCGGCATGGTGATGTAGAAGTAGGGTGGGCATTGCCCACCACGATTAACCCGCGAATACGTATTCCGCCTGCGAACACGTATCCGATATGGTGGGCAATGCCCACCCTACCAAACTTATTTTTCTGGTTGATCGCGGCGAATGGTGTCTACATTCTCTTCCCAGTGTTGCCCGTCAAACGGCGTTAACTCGAATTGCTCGATCGCCACGTCATCGAGACAGCGAACATTAACGTCGTAGCTATCAGGGTGCGATCGCGGTCGGTAAAAGCTATGAATCCCGCAGTGTTTGCAAAATAGGTGTTGCGCGACGCCGGTATTGAACTGATACAGACTCAGCGCGTTGCGGCCTTGAAGTAGCTCGAAGCGATCGGGCGGGACGATCGCATGGATAAATCCTTTCTTGGTACACATCGAGCAGTTGCAGTCGATCGCGGCGAGGCGATCGAGCTGGATGCGAAAGCGAACCGCGCCGCAGTGACAGCCGCCGGTTAAGGTGTGGGTTGTTGGCGTTTGCATGAATTAGCTGGAGTGAATCACGGTGAATCACGCGGATTGATCGCTTAAACGTAGCTAAATCGGACTCGCGATCGATGCCATGAAAGCCGTTAAAAATGCGACAGCGATGAATAGAACGGGTCGCATCAGATTTCCTACAATTTCCTTGATCCCAAGGTGAGCCGAAATGGTGTCGATCGCGGTGCTGTTGTAGAGAATACCGCGATATTTTAGAGCGTGGAGCGGCGGGGAAATCGTGACGGGCTGGGAGAATTGCAGCCCGTGACCGCGATAGCAGCCGGGGGCTTCGCGTTTCGGTGCGTCAATCGTCGCGATCGAAGCTTGGTACGGGATACCGCGATAAGTCAGTTGCATTTGCGCTCATCCTAAAAGAATTCGGTCTACAGCACCTCTCAACATTTTAAGAAACAAAATTTCCTTTTGACCAGGACAACCCCCAAGGCATTCCGCACAGGGTAACGAATTGCCGCACCGGGCTGGCGTTGAGCGCTAGAGTTGGAAGAATTCACCCGTATTTTTGACGGTCATCGGCTACCGATCGCCCATGAGCATTCTCAACCTGATCTCCGCCTTGGGCATGGTCGCCCTCTGCTACATCGCGTGGCTGGGTTCCGAAGACCGTCGGAATATCCCCTGGAATACGATCCGCTGGGGGATCGGGCTTCAGCTTATCGTTGGGGCGATCGTCTTTGTCCTCGGTAGCCAAGTGGTGGCCTGGATCAATGATTTGCTCAATATTGTCCTCGAAGCCTCCGAAGCCGGGGCTAAGTTTTTATTTGGCGGTGCGAGTTCAATGATCGCCGTGTCGCCCAATTTTGGTGCGGGGCCGGGAGCTGCCGGACGCTGGATCGCTCGCGCGGTGGGCGATCCCTACGTGGCAATCCCTGGAGATCGGCTCACGCCCGACAACCTCGACATCGGCACAACCTACATTTTGGCCTTTCGTGCCTTGCCGCAAATCATCTTCTTTTCCGGCCTGGTGAGTCTGCTCTATCGCCTCAACGTGATCCCGCCGATCGTTCGCCTGTTCGCCAAGCTGTTTCAAAATACGATGCGAATCAGCGGCGCGGAAGCCCTCGCCGGTGCGGCCAATATTTTCGTCGGTATCGAATCGGCGATCGCCGTCAAACCATTTTTACGCAGCATGAGCCGCAGCGAAATTTGTGCGGTGCTGGCTTGCTGTTTTGGCTCGATCGCCTCCTCCGTCCTGGCGATCTACGCGGGACTGCTGCGCCCTACCTTTCCCGCGATCACCGGCCATCTCGTCTCCGCTTCGATCCTGACGATCCCGGCCTGCTTCGTTCTCTCCAAGCTGCTCGTCCCCGAAAATACCATTCCCGTCACGCTGGGACAGGTTCCCCGCGACACCGATCCCGGTGACGCCAATCCCCAGCAAGCACGCCCCAGTCCGATGGACAGCCTGATCGCCGGTTCGACCGACGGGGTCAAGATGGCCGTCGGCATTGCGGCGGTTTTGATCGCGGTTCTCGGTGTGGTCGACCTGTTTAACCGGTGTTTCGGACTGCTGGGAACGTTACCGGCGATCGGTGGTCTATTTCAGATCATCACGCTGCCGAATCTGCTCGGGATGCTGTTTTTGCCGTTAACGTTCCTGACCGGTGTTTCGCTGGAGTGGAGCGAACTCTGGCAAACCTCGGTGTTGATTGGTCGCCGCCTATTCGAGACCAGCATTCCGCCCTATCTGGAACTGAGTCAGCTTGCGGCGGCTGGGGCGATTTCGGGTCGTGCTCTCCTGATTGTGAGCTATGTCCTGTGCGGGTTTACGCACTGTGCGTCCTACGGGATTTTTGTCGGTGGTTTGTCGTCGTTGGTTCCGGAGCGGCGGGCGGATATTTCGGCGCTGGGTATGAAGGCGCTCTGGGCGGGAACGCTGGCGACATTGATGACGGGGTGTGTGGCGGGGCTGTTTTATTGGGGCAATGCCACCAGTATTCTCGGGATTCCAGTTGCGCCGTAGATTCGTATAGCAAAAAACGATTGGGTTAGGACGTAAAAAAGCTGAGAGCACTGAGCGGAGTCGAAGTGCGGTTTTCAGCTTGGACGAGAGTGTCCTAACACAATCGGCTTACGCTATATTCCTCTTTTATCACTCTCCGATTCGATAACGAGTCTGCGTTATCTCAGCCATTTCCTAAATGAGAGTGAGAACGAAGGAATAAGGGTTTCAGACGTTCTTTTCGGAGAGTGACAGAAAAGGGATATAGTCAGTTCCATAAAAAACGAAATATCTTGACTCTATTCTGCTAGCTCAAAAACCGCACTTCGACTCCGCTCAGTGCTCTCCGTTTTTTTACGTCCTAACCCAATCGTTCTTTGCTCCGTCACAAACGATATTGGCGATACAGCTCGCTTCCGGCGCGGTGGAGCAAACTATGACGCGACACCAGTTCGTGAATGTCGGTGCAGTAGCCGCCGCCGATGACGCAGGCGACGGGAATGCGTGCGCTTAAACAAGCGCTCAGGACTTGCATTTCGCGCCGGTAGATTCCCCGATCGCTCAAGGCTAGCTTACCGAGCCGATCGCCCACGTGGGGATCGACTCCCGCGTCAAAAATCACGATATCCGGTCGAAATTGCGTCAAAATATCCGGCAAATGTAGCCCCAATTCGTGCAAATAATCATCATCCTCCATGCCGATCGGTAACGACACATCGAGATCGCTCGTCTGTTTCTGGCTCGGAAAATTCGCGCCGCAGTGCATCGAAAATGTGAATACGTTCGGATCGTCCTGGAAAATAAACGCCGTGGCGTCTCCCTGATGCACGTCGAGATCGACGATCAAGACGCGATCGACCAAACCGTACCGCCGCAAATACCGCGCCGTAATCGCAATGTCGTTAAAAATGCAAAAGCCCGAACCGTAGCTGGGGTAGGCGTGGTGCGTTCCCCCAGCGGTGTTGCAGGCAAGGCCGTACTGGAGGGCGAGCTTGGCGGTTTCGATCGCGCCGCCGACCGCCATCCGTGTCCGGATCGTCACCTCGGGCGACCAGGGTAAACCGATGCGCCGCTGGGCTTTGGGATCGAGGGTTCCGTTGCAGTAGTGCTGGACGTAGTCGCGATCGTGGACGAGTTCGATCCAGTCCGTGGGGGCGAGCTGGGGCTGAAAAACGCGATCGGGGCGAACGATGCGATCGCGTAGTAGCTTGTCGTAAAGCAGCGCAAATTTTGGCATCGGGAAGCGATGGTCTTCGGGGATTGCGGCGACGTATTGTGGGTGATAGACGATCGGCAAACCCATAGGGCAACGCTTCAAAAGCGGATGTAGCATACGGATAGATACCGTAGCAAATCCATTCTAAAAATTCCTTCAGGAGACAACGATGGCAGCACTTTTATGGCAGTTCGGCAGTGATGATCCGAAGAATGCAGAGGCGTTGGCGCAGGTGCAGCAGTGGTGGTCGCGGCTCGACGGTAAGGCGGTGACCTGGCAGCAGCGCGTCAGTCAGGGAGCGGCGCCGATCGATCTGGACTGGGAGACGCAGCGGTTTGACGAGACGTTTTCGATCGTCTCGCCAGAGCTAAAGGGAATTACGGTGTTTTGGTCGAAGGCGAATGAGGATCAGACGCGAGATCTGACCGCGAGCCGGTTAGATCTCGATCGCACAGAGCAGGCGCTCTACATCACGCCGAAATCGAAGCCGGATGTGGTGGTGCGGGTCTGTGTACCGCAGCCGAAGTACGAGTCGATCGCGCTGACGGCGTCGGTGGTGACAGTGGTGGGCGAAACGCTGGTAATTCGCGATCGGGGTCAAATGTTGGAGGTGCGAGCCTCGCTCAGTGCGGAACAGATCGCGCAGCTTAAGACCGATTTGGGGTGATTTGAGGCGGTAAGGCGGCCAGTTGCGAGATTTTCGCCTTGGTGCGAGCAAAGACTTCAACGGTGTCGCCGAGGGCTGCGGTCAGATCGCTGCGAGTTTTGGCGTGTTCGGCGCGTTCGAGGCCGAGGTCGGTTTCGAGACTGGCAACCTGTTGAATCAGGGTTTCACGTTGGGTAAGTGCCGCGACGAGCCGATCGCGCAGGTCTGCCTCGGCGATCGCGGCGACTTCAGCCGTGAGCTGCTCGGCCTCGATCGGGGTCTGGGCGGCATCTTTGAACCGGGCGAGTTCGGCTTTAAGGCGGTCAATCTCGGTCTGGTTGGCGTCGAGATCGTGGCGGCGCTGGCTGGCCTCTTGGGTGTAGAGTTGTCGCCAGCGATCGGCGCTTTCTCGTGCCGCGATCGCCTCACGTTCGACAGTCTCGATTTGCTGTTTGAGGGCGTCAATTTCCGCCAGCCAGGGCTGAAGATTGATCGAGGCGTCGGCGGTGGGGCGATCGGGCGTCATCGATTTACGGGGATCAACGTATGGTGTATGGCGAGACGAAGGGGCGAGTGGACGAATGGATCTGGCGACTGAACGAGCCAGACGGAGCCAGACGGAGCCAGACGAACGAACGCAATCGAACCGCCCTATCTCAATAGCTCATCACACATCTCATCGCTATTGTGTCATCGTATTACCGTTTATGCGCGTCGGACAGTATCTGGACAGGCCAATGCCGATTCACAGGTCATCTCGACCGTATTCGTCACCCGATTCGTCACCCGCGTCATCTAAACCCACGGGTCTCTCGTCGTCAGAACTGCGAGCCGCGATCGCCGCCTGGGCATTACGCCGCCACATCTCCGGCTTAATCCGCCGCAGCGCCGACGCCGGAAATCGTCGATTCCACTCCGCTTCGTCGAGTTCTGCCAACTCGCTTAACGTTGGTGCGACATTGTCGGGATAGGGCTGAAACTCCGCCACATCGGTTTCACGAGCAAACCGCTGATTCCAGGGGCAAACATCCTGGCAAATATCGCAGCCCGCGACCCAACCATCGAGTTTCGTCGCGATCGCCTCGGGCAGCGTCGCCGATCGATTTTCGATCGTGTGGTAGGCAATGCAGCGATTGGCGTCCACCACGGACGGCGAGACGATCGCCCCCG
>JAABST010000009.1 GCA_011390275.1 Geitlerinema sp. S16 | reverse complement strand
CTTCGACCGGCTTGCGGCCCCGCCGCTCGAATGCGTCTCGGATTGGCAGGCCGCTTGCCACTTCCTGCTGGCCTTTCCGTATTGTCCCCCGGTTCCACCCCAGTTCTTTCTGCGCCCAGATTTGCCCGCCGTAACCGAGTTGCTCGACCACTTTCGCCATGTACTGCCGACGCTCGCTTCCTTTCAGCAACCTCGCTGTCTCCCTCCACAATGATTTCAGCTTGCCGGTCACTTCTATCGATTTGACGCTCATTCCACACTTTTCCTCATAGCTTGCCCTCTAACTTTACTTTAGAACAACTATTTCCGTGGAGTACTCTTAGCAAAAAGCTGATGGACGGTCACTATCTGGCGATTTTCCATCAGGCTCACGTGGCGCAACTGTTACCCCGATTGCTGTTGCACTCGTTTGGCCTGCCGACGCAACTGCGGGGCATGACCAAAGTTGAGGGGGCGGCGATCGAGTGTTTTCGGCTCAACCCGTCGCCGGAACGGTGCGACTGGCTGCTGCGCTGTTTCGACGGTTTTACGGAAACGCAGGTTCACCGCATCGCCTCCGATCTGCTATGTCGCGTCAGTCCAGAGGTCGGGAGCGAACACGCGACGCTACGGCGCTGACTGGAACAGCGGTATTGGTATCGCAGCGCGGAGGGTCGCGAGGGTTGGGAGTTTTTGTCGGAGGCGGCAAAGGAGGCGTTACCGCGCTGGCTGAGTATCGGCGGCTGGTCGGATCTGAAGGGGGCGATCGCCTTAATCAAGCCCCAGCTCTTGGATTGGCAGCAAAACCAGCTCAAAAAACGCCCACAATTTTGGTCGCACTACACGTCTCGCTTCGATCAGGTTCGCATTTTGTTTTGTAACGAATCCTATTGTCAGCTTTCGGAGACACAAGAGCGATTATTTGAGTGTTTGGAGGCGAGTAAATTCAGTGAGGATACGGAGTTATGCATTTTTGACTTCCGTAGTCACTACGTGGTCGAGATCCTGTGCGGCGAGATTAGCGAGACGCGGATTTTCCCACAAACGGAAGATTTGGAGCAGATTTTCTTCCGATCCAGCTCACTTTCATTGTTAGAAATTCGTCAGCAATCTTGCGATTTAAAAACGCAAACTCACGACCACAAATTTTTATGGCAGGGGTACATGGAACGTTGGCTACGGGGTCATGGCATCACGCCAAATGACGGGATTAAACATTGGCAAGGATTACCGCAGGAGGCGGCGCGGTACGATCCGCTGGTGGGGTTGCCGGAGCCGAGTGCGTCGCAGCGGCGCGATCGGGAGGCCAAGGTCGCGCAGTGGTGGAGTAACTTGCAGCAGCTTCAGGCGAAGATTACGCCTGAGTTGGAGCCGAAGGTTGTGCCATAGCATAAGCCGATTGTATTAGGACACTCTCGTCTAAGTTGAAAACCGCACTTCGACCCCGCTCAGTGCTCTCAGCTTTTTTTTATACGTCCTAACCAAATCGTTTTTTGCTATAGCGCCGGTTGTGGCGGTGCGGCGTGTTTCGATGGATGACTATGAACTCGTTCAGACCCTTGAAGGGCATAGCGATACGATCTATTCAGTGAGCATCAGCCCGGACGGTGGCACGATCGTTAGTGGCAGTGCCGATAACACCATCAAAATCTGGCGACCCCGCCCATAACCCAGAAGTCCGAGTTCTCCAAGAACTCGGACTTCTCACACCCCCGCGAGCAAACCAACCCCACCGCTATGTCCCGCTTGACCTTGTCCACCATCCGCCCGATCACCCGCTGTCTTATCGCGATCGTCACGACCGCCGCCACAATCGCGATCGCGCCACCCGGACGCACCGGCCAGCTCGCCGACGGAACCGTTTTTTTTGAGTCCGCCTTGCAGCTCGAAGCCGCCACCAGCATCGAAGACCGTGTCGGTATCCCTGGTGGCCGTCTAAATTTCGTGATCGCAGTGCCGGACGATGCCCGCGAGCCGCTGTCGCGCGTGGCGATCGAGCAGATCGACGGATTCGATCGCGGTTGGCGCTTCGACCTCGATGCGACTCGCGCCCAGCGTCAGGAGTTGTCGAGATCGGGCGATCGCTCGGACGAGGCCACCGCCGTCGCCGTGTCGATTTCCGCCGCCGACGAGCGTGAATTAGAGCAGCTCACGGTTGAATTTGCCGAGCCGATCGTCCCAGGTCAGCGCGTCACGATCCAGCTCCGGCTCTACTACACGCCGCGATCGTCCGGCGTCTACCAGTGGCGCGTTCGGGCATTCCCCGCAGGCGAGCGATCGCAGCCGCAAACCTTGGGAACGGCACGCTTTCAGTTCATGACGCGCTCATGACTCGCGCGAAATACCGGCCTCGCAATTGTTTGTCAAAACTCTAATTTCTAATCCCTCCATGATCATCCCAGAAATCGGTTTCTCCAAGAACCTCGATTTCTCAACCCCTCACGACGACCTACAATAAAACACTATCTAGAAGATTTTTGACGTAGATCTATGACGATTCTGGCAACGCTCCAACCGGCCTTCGATCGAGGCCAAGCCCTGAAAATCATTAGCGGCCTGACGAACTTCAACGCCGCAAGCGTCGTGCGTACCGTGAAAGCCGCAGACCTGGGCGGGGCGACCTTTGTTGATATTGCCGCCGATGCGCAACTGGTCGAACTGGCGAAAAGCCTGACCGATCTGCCCGTGTGCGTCTCCGCCGTGGAAGCCGAGAAATTCCTCGCGCCCGTGGCCGCCGGAGCCGACGCGATCGAAATCGGCAACTTCGATGCGTTCTACGCCCAAGGCATCCGCTTCGAGGCCGCCGAAGTCCTCGCCCTGACGCGCCAAACCCGCGACCTGCTGCCCGAGATTACCCTCTCGGTCACCGTGCCGCACATCCTGGCCCTCGATGAACAAGTCCGTCTCGCGGAAGCGTTGGTCGAAGCCGGTGCGGACATTATTCAAACCGAAGGCGGTACGAGCAGCCGCCCGGTTCATGCCGGAGTCCACGGCCTGATCGAAAAAGCAGCGCCGACCTTGGCTGCCGCAGCGGAAATTTCCCGCGCGGTGTCGGTTCCGGTGCTGTGCGCGTCGGGTATTTCCTGCGTCACGGCTCCGATGGCGATCGCCACGGGTGCGGCGGGCGTCGGTGTCGGTTCTGCCGTCAACCGTCTGCAAAGCGAAGTCGAGGCGATCGCCGCCGTGCGAGCGCTGGCGGAATCGCTGCAAACCATCAGCCGCGTCCGTGTTGCTGCTTACTAAACCGCGATGACGGAGAAACCGGGTTTTGACTGGAATGTTTCAATTTCAGGCCAAATTTTCTAAAAAACCCGGTTTCTAGATCACCGCTTGGATTGGTACGAGATCACAAGTTTGGTTAAGAACCAGCGATCGTTCGCCAAAGGTAAAGCTTTCCCCTAATATTGTTGTAATTCAATGTTAGTCGTAACAAAAGCTAGCAATAAGAAGAACGATTTAGGAGGCAAGTATGGCAATCGTCCCAATGCGTCTGCTGTTAGACCACGCAGCAGAAAACGGCTACGGTATCCCGGCGTATAACGTCAACAACATGGAGCAGATCCAAGCGATCATGCAGGCGGCTGACGAGACCAACAGCCCCGTCATCCTGCAAGCATCGCGCGGTGCGCGTTCCTACGCAGGTGAAAACTTCCTGCGTCACCTGGTTCTGGCTGCGGTGGAAACCTATCCCCACATCCCCATCGTCATGCACCAAGACCACGGCAACAGCCCTGCGACCTGCTACTCGGCAATTCGTAACGGTTTCAGCAGCGTCATGATGGATGGCTCGCTGGAAGCGGATGCGAAAACCCCCGCAAGCTTTGAGTACAACGTTGCCGTCACCAAGCAAGTCGTTGACGTTGCTCACTCGATCGGCGCTAGCGTCGAAGGTGAACTCGGCTGCCTCGGCTCGCTCGAAACCGGCGCTGGTGAAGCGGAAGACGGCCACGGCTTTGAAGGAACCCTCAGCAAAGACCAACTGCTGACCGATCCGCAAGAAGCGGTTGAGTTCGTTGAGCGCACCCAAGTGGATGCTCTCGCGGTGGCGATCGGTACCAGCCACGGCGCGTACAAATTCACCCGTAAACCGACGGGCGAAGTCTTGGCCATCAGCCGCATTGAAGAAATTCACAGCCTGCTGCCCAACACCCACCTCGTGATGCACGGTTCCTCCTCCGTGCCTCAAGAATGGATCGACCTGATCAACGCCAACGGCGGTGCGATCCCCGAAACCTACGGTGTGCCTGTCGAAGAAATTCAAAAAGGCATCAAGAGCGGCGTTCGTAAAGTCAACATTGACACCGACAACCGCCTTGCGATCACGGCTGCAATCCGTGAAGCGGCGTTCAAAGATCCGAAGAACTTCGATCCGCGTCACTTCCTGAAACCGTCGATCACCTACATGCAACAAGTCTGCGCCGCGCGTTATGACTCGTTCGGTACCGCCGGTAATGCCACCAAGATCAAGCAAATTGGTCTCGATGACTTCGCGAAGAAATACGCGAGCGGCGAACTCGCAGCGAAAACCACGGTTGCGGTTTAGTTACGCAGTTAATTTGCATCGCAACGAACATCGACAAAACGGATTCGTGACCGATCGCAGGTTCGCTTAGCTTCAATAACAGAATCAGGGGTAGAGAATTTTTCTCTGCCTCTTTCTGTATTTTGATCAATCACTGCGTATTCATTAATTAACCTAGTGCTGTTTACCCTGACCGTTTGGTATGTGGGGTTCGGAGATAAAAACGCGATGATGTGGCTCGGAATTACGATCGTCTGTGTACTGGCTGTCTTTGGCGGCCTTAAGTTAAAGCGTCGCTTGCTGGCACGAAACCGCAGGCTTGAGCGTGAGGCGATCGAAGCGACAATGGATGCAGGTGCAAGCGCAAATACCAATACACAGGTCAGTAGTCCCACGCCCTCTTCGGCGCAACTAGCCAGTCAGGTCAAGGCCAAGATCGATATCGATTGGCAAACTACGCCCATCCCGGCGATCAATGCCGCTACACAGCCAACCTCCACTCACGCCGCTGTTTCGGAGGATTCCGCCCCTACATCAACATCAACCGCATCAACGGCGACGGCTCCGCCCACCCCTGAGACCAACTCGGCGACCGAGTATCAATATCTCGAAAACTTGCTCAAGGAACAGCGCTATGAAGAGGCCGATCGGGTCACATGGCGGATTGTGTTGCAGCTCGCAGAAGCAGAAGGGCGCGGCTATCTCGAACTCGACGAAGTCATGCTGTTGCCCCCGGCTGAATTAGTCCACCTCGATCAGTTATGGCATCGCTACAGCCAAGGGCGTTGGGGATTCACCGTCCAGCGCCGCTTATTTGAGCAAGCCGAAAGTGACTACTCTAATCTGGGCAAAATCACAGGGTGGATGGTAGACGGCACCTGGCTACAGAAGCAAAATACGATTTACGATCTTGAGCAGTCGCCCCAAGGACATCTCCCCCAAGAAATTTGGCGCAATATGTTCAGCGTATTTGACGCCTTTGGGCTGTCTTTGGGGATTGAAATATTCCTGATGAATGATGCCTTCGATCGCGCCTCTCGTCCTCCCTCCAGCGAGATTACGATCGATCCGACTCTCCCCGAAAACGACTCCACGCAGATTAATTAATCCTCCGATCCTCCTGCGCTCAGGAACCCGAAAGCAACGCTTGGAAATTAGCTAGGGTACGCGCATTTTCGGCTGGCGTCCCGATCGAGATGCGCAGTCCGCCCCCCGTGTGACGAATCAGTGTGCCGCGTGACCGGAGATCTGCTGCGAGTTGAGCCAGATTAAGTGAGTCATCCGCGCCACGGACGTAGAGAAAGTTAGCGTCGCTAGGCCATTGGCGGAGGCGCATCAACGGGCTAAATGCAGACGCAAGCCGATCGCGTTCACTGATGATTTCGTCAATGACCGTGAGCAAGGTTTGACGGTGAGATAGAGCGGTCAGCGCCGCAGCCTGAGCTGTGCTGGGTAGATTGTAAGGCAAGCGAATCTTCTCAAAGATCGCAATCACCTCGGGCTGAGCCACGGCATAGCCGACCCGGTGCGCGGCAAGGCGCAGCGCCTTCGAGAAGGTACGGGTAACCACCCAGTTTGGACGCAACTGTCCGACTAAGGTTTGGCGGCTAAACTCGTAATAGGCTTCATCAATGACCACTAGCGTCTCGTCTAGAATCGTTTCTAGCCATGCGATTTCGTCGGCATTGAGCGCATTAGAGGTGGGCGAATTGGGGTGAACGACAAAAATGGCACGCACCGGCTGGCCGTCGCGCTGGGCTTGGGCGATCGCTGCATTCGCCCGATCGGGGTCGATCGACCAATCCGATTCACGACGTGGGATCTCGATCGTGTTCACCCCTAAGGTTTTTGCGAGGATGCCGTACATTGAAAAGGTCGGCGATGCAACCAAAATCGAACTCGGACGCCCCAGGCTGGTTGCAATCAGCACCGATCGAATCAGCTCATCAGACCCATTCCCCACCGAAATATTCGCCGCCTCGATCGAGTCAATCCCCGCCGCTTCGTTGACGTAGCAGGCTATTTCAGACTTGAGAGCAGCATGACTGCCATCGGGGTAACGATTCGTTTGAATCTGCTTGATGTAGGTTTCGGCGATTTGCTGCTTGACCGCTGTTGGCAGGTCATAGGGGCATTCGTTGGTGTCAAGCTGATCGAGTGGCCGGATCGGTGTCTCCTCCTGCGGATTGGCGGAATAGGCTTGAAAGGTGAGCAGGTCTGGGCGAATGAAAGACGACATGATGTTATAAATAATCGGATGAACGAGAGATAAGCTAACCCAAGTGCTTGGGTAGTTCTACGCTTATAGATAATTCAATCGAAGCAAAACATAAAGTTTCTGAGGCACTTTAGTGCTGCGCACTTAGATTGTCTAACATACAGGTAAATAGAAAAAAAACCTTAAGATATTGGACGGATTTTTCAAAAAATAACCTTAATCGAGTGGTCAATTAAACAGCGATTTCCAGTCCAAAAACAACTTAAGTGTTTCTAAAGTAATACGATTTATTGATGAGCTTTCTCTGTCATTTGCTGAGGAATACATAACAAAAATTAGGTCAGCCAATGTATTAATCATTTCCTTGAAATGCGAGGATTGAATTCTGTTTACAAGGATGATTGAACTGAGGTTTCGGATTACGAGCTTTAGGGGCTGTCATCAATTAAATTTCTAGCGCTTACCCAGTAAGGGTTACAGCCCCTAGTTTTTGGTTGGGTCAGGCGTTCAATAGCTTGCCCGATAAGGGTTCTACGATTAATTGATGACACGCCCTAGTACAGAGAAAAAGCATTGAGCTTCACCAAAATTCTGGATTGATGCGTCGGCAAGGTTGCACGATCGCGAAATCGAACACAATCCCCGTATAGCTTGCTGCGACTGGGTTTTGCGCCTCGGTCACGCTTCATGATGGCGCACACAGAACATCAAAACAGGTCGGGAGATTATGGCGATACGTTCATCGTCTCACCGAGTTTGAGTCGATCGAGTCCTGCGAACTTGATCCCGATTTTTCCCTACTGCTGAGGAATTCTGAAACCGACTGCAACGTACTGAAATCGTGGTTAATTCGCCACGGCTTAGCCCAAGGCCAGAATGGCTTCTACGGCAGCTTCTAGAGCGATCGAAACCTGCGTCCAGTGTGCGCCGCCCTGACAAAAGGCGACAAACGGCTCGCGCAACGGCCCATCGGCGGAGAACTCCGAGGTGCTGCCATCGATAAACGTTCCACCGGCCATCACGAGTTGACTTTCGTAGCCCGGCATCTCTCCAGGAACCGGATCGAGATATGAGCCGATCGGAGAATACCGCTGGATTGCAGTGCATAAGGCTTCGAGCTTTTGCGGCGATCCGAGCTTGATCGCTTGAATCACATCGCGCCGATCGTCATCCGGCTTCGGCTTAACCTCATAGCCCAGGCGCTCAAACACCGTCGCGACTAAATGCGTGCCTTTGATGGCTTCACCGACCATTTGAGGGGCTAAAAACAACCCCTGAAACAAGAGGCGATTGAGATCAAACGTCGCGCCACCCGAGCTGCCAATCCCTGGAGCCGTTAGGCGACAGGCCGCTTGTTCAACCAAGTCTGCCCGTCCGGCGATGTAGCCGCCCGCCGGTGCGATCGTCCCGCCAGGATTTTTAATCAGTGACCCAGCTATCAAGTCCGCCCCAACCGCTGTCGGCTCGCAATCTTCGACGAACTCGCCGTAGCAATTATCCACAAAGCAAACCGTGGCGGGGTTTTGAGCCTTGACGAGGCTGACGAGCCGCTCGATATCGGCGATCGACAGGCTCGGTCTCCAGGAGTAACCACACGATCGCTGAATCGTAACCAGCTTCGTTTCCGGCCTAACAGCGCCGCGAATCGCGTCCCAGTCCGGTCTACCGTCCGCTGTTAACTCAAGCTGGCGATAGGAAATCCCCCATTCTGCCAGCGATCCCTGGCCGTTTCCCCGTAAACCAATCACCTCTTCGAGGGTGTCGTAGGGGGCGCCAACGATGGAGAGTAGCTCATCGCCCGGACGCAGGACGCCATAGAGCGCACAGGCGATCGCATGAGTCCCAGAGACGAGCTGTAACCGCACGATCGCGGCTTCTGCCTCAAAAACGTCAGCAACGACTCGATCGAGTGTTTCTCGACCTAAATCATCATGACCATAACCAGAAACACCGGCAAAATGCTGCTCACCAACTCGATTTTTTTGAAAGGCAGCTAGCACACGGCGTAATTTTGTTTTAACCTTAGAATCGATTTGCGAAAAGCGTGGCTGAAGCGATTGCTCGGCATCTCGAACTAATTCGTTAACGTTACTCATCCAATCTCGAACAACAAAACATCGAGTTTTTTTGGAATAAAGATTCCACTTGTTACCATTAACCCATATTTTGTTAGAATTCGATAAGTTCAGACAAAAGTTCACAGTCACTCAAGGTCACTGCATGACGATTGCTTCCACAGAAAGAGTTAAGCGCAACTGGTACGCCATTATTTGGATTGGTGCACTTCACGTTTTTGCTGCTTTTGCTTTTTTACCTCAAAACTTTAGCTGGACAGCGGTGGGAATCGCTGTCTTTCTTCACTGGATTACCGGTGGAGTTGGAATTACGTTAGGCTGGCATCGCCTCGTCAGCCACCGAAGTTTCCAAGTACCGAAATGGCTAGAATACTTCTTGGTGTTTTGCGGCACACTGAGCTGCCAAGCGGGTCCGATCAGCTGGATTGGTCTACACCGTCAACACCACCAGTACTCGGATACAAATCTTGATCCGCACGATTCGCACAAAGGCTTCTGGTGGAGCCACATTGGTTGGTTTTTCCAAGAAGTTCCCGCAGACAAGGATGTCCCCCGTCTCGCAAAGGACATCTATAACGATCCGTTCTACAACTTCTGTGACAAATACTTCATTCACATGCAGGTTGTCCTCGGTCTGACCCTATACGCTCTCGGCGGTTGGTCGTTCGTGGTCTGGGGCATCTTCATGCGCATCGTTGCTGTGTTCCACTGCACGTGGTTCGTGAACAGTGCAACCCACAAGTTCGGCTACAAGACCTATGAGTCGAACGATGAGTCGCGCAACTGCTGGTGGGTTGCTCTCCTAACCTATGGCGAAGGCTGGCACAACAACCACCACGCTTACCAGTATTCGGCGCGTCACGGGATTAAATGGTGGGAAATTGATGCCACCTGGATGATGATCAGCGTTTTGAAATTCTTTGGTCTCGCGACCAAAATCAAGCTGATTCCGAAGGATGCGAAACCCATTGGAGGTTAGTTCGGAAAGCGATCGTCAATCGTTCGCGTCACGCTTCACGTAGCGATCTTGTTAAGCCGATCTCGAAAGAGGTCGGTTTTTTTGTTGGGCAATTCGGATCGCGATCGCTGTTCGGTTTAGCCGTAGAACGTTCGATGTAAACGCGGGTTGAGTTTTGCCGTTACGGGTTCGCCGCCGAGGATGTGTTGATCGACGATAGTTGCGACATCTTCGGTTTGCACGCGACAATACCAAATCTCGTCTGCGGCAATACGCACCGTCGGCCCAGAACTACACTGACCCATGCACCTGGAGGCCACGGCGATCGTCCCGTCGGGGAGATGAGTCATGAAGGCCGCGAGGGTTTGTTCTGAGCCGCGATCGTGGCAGCTTCGATGCTGACAAACGTAGACGGTCGGTGTCGTCGGCATCTCGCTAGACCCGTCGGCTAGATGTGTCGTTTCAATCGTGGTGTGATTGGGTGTGCTTGGGTTCGTCATGGCGGAAAGGCGAATCGATGAACAAGCGAGGGCTGTTGCGTTTGAGTGGAAATCGTGAACGATGGTCGTCATGACTGGATGCAGCGCCGCCGTGATGGTATGCGCCTGTTCCCCAGGGCTGTACACATATGTTAACGGTCGTGATTGATCCTGCATGATTCGAGACGACTTTTCGCCTGTTATGACCCGTTATGGAGCAGACCTTTGCACTGGAGAGATCGTACGGGGCTGCTGGTGACCGTTTATACTTTTTCCATACGCCGAGCCAGCACGGCTGACCTCAAAGACACACTCTAAAGCGCGACACCATGACCAAAACTGTTGCCGATATCATGACCCGCGAACCGATGTCGGTTCGCCCCGACACTCCGATCCAAACCGCGATCGAAATCCTGGCGAAACAGCGTATCAGCGGTTTACCCGTGCTCGATGATCACGGCAAGCTGGTCGGTGTGATCTCGGAAACCGATCTCATGTGGCGCGAAACGGATGTGCGCCAACCAGCTTTTATCAAGATTCTCGATAGCGTCATCTATCTCGATAATCCTGGACGTTACGAAAAAGAGTTACACAAGGCGATCGGTCAAACGGTGGGCGAGGTGATGTTTTCGGGTCATATCGTGACGATCGAGCCAGACAAATCGATTCGCGAAGCCGCACGACTGATGCACGACAAGCAAGTACATCGCCTACCGGTCGTCGAGGCGGAGACTAAGGCGCTGGTTGGCATCCTGACGCGCGGTGACATCATTCGCACCATGGCCGTGCTGGAGCCTTAAGAACCCAGCAGATCTCGTCTTAGACGGTCGATCCCGCCTGGCTTAGAATGCATCTCCACGATTAGGCCGTGATGACAAATCCGTCATACTGCTGCTCAAGCAATCGGTCTAAGTCGTACACTAGGAACCACTTTTAATATCTCTTTTTTAGTCTCTGATTGATCACTCTATCGGATGTAAACACCTTTTTTATGGCTTCTGTTTCTGCTCGTGACCTGTTGCAATCATCAGACTATGGTGACTGCATTTCCGGTCTAAATCAGCTTGATACGCTATCCCATGAGGAAGCACTGACGTTAATTACGCCGCTCATCACTCACGCGAATGCTCGCGTGCGCTACGCTGCGGTTAGCAAAATTGCAAAAATTGGTAATGCTGATCGCGATGCCTCGCTAGAACTGCTGCGCGATCGACTGCATAACGATAGTGAGCTAGATGTGAAAGCGGCGGCGGCGGATTCTCTCGGAGCCTTGGCGTTGAAGGAGGCATATGAGGATATCGCGGCGCTGTATCACGAAACGTCGGATTGGCTGTTGCGGTTGAGTATTGTGGCGGCGCTGTCGGAGATGGGCGAACCCAAGGCGATCGAAGTATTGCTCGATGCCTTGGCTAGCGATAATGATTTGCTGGTGGCGACGGCGATCGGCGCGATCGGCGATTTGGGTGATACGTCGGCGATCGATCAGCTCGAAACGTTTATGTGTCACGACGATTCCCAGGTGCGGTTTCGGACGGCTCAAGCGCTGGGAAGTCTCGGCGGCGATCGGGCGCGGGGCTGGCTTGAGCGGATGACGGATGATACAGATGCGCAGGTTGTCACGCAAGCCAAAATTGCGCTGGATCAGATTGATTCAGCAGGCTAAAAATGGGATTAATGCTGCCCTACCTTAGCATTTCCAGTGCTGAGGGTTTAAACGCGAATGGTCTGAACACGCATCAGAGCCAGGAATCTAAACGTAAAAAGTGGGCGGTGCAGGAGTTGAACCCGCCTGAGGCGAATTATGAGTTCGCTGCCTAAACCGCTCGGCCAACCGCCCAGGTCACACCATGATGATCGCGAGATGATCGATCGTGCGGATTAGATTTTATCGCGATCGGTGGCGTTTGGAGCATGGCCGATCGCGTTTTTTGGCGAGATTGTGATTCTGAGAAGAGCTAGGCGGTCAGACGATCAGCTCCGATCCAGATGGCATGAAAGCCGTAGGGGACACGCTGCGGCAATATGACCCGCGCGATCGGCTCGGCGGTGAGATCGTTGGCCGACAGCACGAGCAGTTCGGATTGATCGGCGATCGTGTCGTGAACGTAGACCAACAGCCAGCCATCGGCCTCCGCCTCCGATCCGCGTTTGGGCGCAAAGCCCACCTCGCCGCCATAGCGTCCATCCCCAAAGGCATAGACCTGACGATCGCCGGTTTCTAGATCGTATTTGACCAGGCCGCCAAAAAGCGGCTCGGGTACATGTTCAGTCGCATCGACGGCAGCAAAGGCGTAGCGGGTTTTGCGGCCAACAAAACGCGGATCAACCTGGGGAAACTCGGACGGTTTGTCATCTAGGCGGGTTTCGCTAACGTCGCCGGTGTCGAGGTTGAAGCGCCAGCAGGTGAGGTAGGCGCGATCGGTATCGAGTTCGTTATCGGCCACCAACATGCTGGTCGCGTTTTTGCGGTGAGCATAAAGCACGACGGTATTGCCGTCTTCGTAGGCGTTGGTGACGTGATAAATCATGCAGCTCGGCACGTCGAACCAACGAATATCGCTGCCGTTGCCGTCACGGGGCAAAATGCCGAAACGGCTCGATCGCGACGCATCAAAGAAAATCGGCGGCTCGCCTTTTTCGTAGCGCGACCCGTCCACGGTCAGCGGCATATCGAGGAAAATCGCATGTTTATCGGTGATCGCAAAATCATGCATCAAGACCGGCATCGGCAGATCGATCGCTTCGGTTTTTACAATCTTCCCGCTGGGCGAAATGACGCCATAGGTTATAAATGGCGGCGTAAACCCGTAGCCAAAGAAGAAGGTTTCGCCCGTCTCGGGGTCAACTTTGGGATGGGCGGTAAAGGCGCTGGTTAACTGGCCGTCAAAGGTCTGTGTGCCGAGGGTTTCGAGGCTGACGGGATCGATGATGTGAGGTTCGCCGCCTTCCCAAAGCGCGAGCAATTTCCCGGCGCTCCAGACTAATGCTGTATTCGCGACATTTTTAGACATCATGCCGTGGGGGCGATCGAAACGCGGCACTCCGAGCAAACCCGGCCAGATCGCTTGATCTTCAGCGCGTTCAAGCTCAAATCCCTTGGTGCGTACCCAGCGATTGCGATAGCTGGCTTGGCCGTTGTCGAGTCTAACGGCGTGGATCATGCCGTCGCCGTCGAACCAATGATATTGACCGATCGGCGAGTATTGCGGGTTCGGGCCAATGCGAAAAAATGTGCCGTTGAGTTCAGCAGGAAGTTGGCCGATTATCGTTAGATTTTCAGTCGCGATTTCCGTGTGAATGGGGGCAAAGTTGCCGCTCAGGAAGGGATTAATCTGTGTTGTCGATGTCATCGTTAGGGTTCAGGCATTGATGAGTGAGAAAATTCGCTTATACCCTAACCTGATTCTGAGGCTCGGGCTAACCGTGGGGTCGCTTCACAATCGGATCAGCTCACACTCAAATTGATGCAAATTAATGCAGACTCAAATCTTGCAGAGACGGGTCTTTATCATGAACGGCTAACTGATCAATCAAAGTTGCGCTGGCTTCATTCACTCCGATTAATTGCGTTTCGATGCCGTTGCGGCGAAAGGTTAAGACGATTTTATCGATCGCCTCCACTGCCGACTGATCCCACAGGTGCGCATGGGTTAAATCCAGCGTGACCCGCTCGATATCTTCCTTAAAATCAAAGCAATCGATGAAATCCGGGACGGAGACGAAGAAAATCTGACCCGCGACACTATAGGTGCGATCCAGCGCGTCTTCGCTCAGGGTTTTATCCACAAAGACAAGCTGGGCGATTTTGCTCGAAAAGAAAATTGTACTCAGCGTAATCCCGATCATGACGCCGATCGCCAGATTGTGCGTAAGCAACGTTGCGCCCATTGTGGACAGCATGATGACCGTTTCGCTCAGCGGTAGCTTGCGGATTTTGGCGATCGACGCCCAGTTGAACGTGCCGATCGAGACCATAATCATCACCGACACCAGCGCTGCCATTGGGATTTGCTGCACCCAGTGGCTCATCACCAGCGTCAGGAACATCAAAAATCCCCCCGTCGCTAGCGTCGAAAGGCGAGTTCGTCCGCCGGATTGGATATTGATCACGGTTTGGCCGATCATGCCGCAACCGGGCATTCCCGCAAAAAATCCCGATACGATATTCGCCAAACCCTGACCCGTGGCCTCGCGATTTTTATCGCTAAACGAATCGGTCAGATCGTCAACGACGTTCGCCGTCAGGAACGATTCGAGTAAACCGACGATCGAGAGCATGACCGCGTAGGGCAAAATCACGCCCAAGGTTTCGAGATTCAGCGGCACATCCGGCAGCATAAAGCTCGGTAGCGATGTCGGCAGCTCGCCTTTATCGCCGATCGTCGGTACGTCGAGACCTTGGGTGATCGAAAACGTCGTGAGCAGGACGATCGCGACCAGCGGCGACGGCACGATCGTCGTGAAGCGCGGCAAGATATAGATGATCGCGAGGGCGATCGCCACCATGATATACACCGCCGGTTTTGCGTTATCTAGCTCGGGCAACTGCGCCTGAAAAATCAAAATCGCCAGCGCATTAACGAAGCCCACCATGACGCCACGCGAGATAAATCGAAGCTGTTTCCCCAGGCCGATCGCGCTCCAAATGATCTGCAAAATTCCCGTCAGGATCGTCGTTGCAATATCGAAGCTGTTTCCCCAGGCCGATCGCGCTCCAAATGATCTGCAAAATTCCCGTCAGGATCGTCGTTGCAATTACGTAGTCAAACCCGTGGGACGCTACCAGCGGTTTGAATAACAGCGCCAGTGCCCCCGCTGCGCCGGAGATCATCGCTGTGCGACCACCAAAAATCGCGATCGTCACCGACATCGTAAACGACGCGAATAGACCGATTTTTGGGTCGAGACCGGCATAAATCGTAAAGCCGATCGCCTCCGGAATCAGCGCCAGCGCCACCAGCAAACCCGCCAAGATATCCGGACCAACGTTCGATAGCCATTCCCTCTTCAGCACCCGTACGTCCAACCCGCTCGCCGTTAACCCCATTGTGTTTCGCCCTAACCCCTCGATAAAACTCGATAAAATGTTGCTCGATTACGACAGCCCACGCCAAAAAACAACGAGTCGGTCGATCTCGCGTAGGCACATCAGATCCACCGACTCATCGTTTGAAATTCGTCATTAATCGAAATAAATCGACACCCTTTTGTATCACCCGGACTCAACTTGGCACAAGTCAGGGCGAGGTTGTCGATTTTTCATCATTATTAGATAAAGATTAGAAAAGTAGGTTCGATCGTCTACTTGTTTAAATCCGGATTTTCGGGGCTACCGTGCAGGCTCGATCGCAGGGATGCAAGACCATTTTTGAGACGACGGGACACAGTAACCGCACTAATTCCCAGTTGCTCGGCGGTTTCTTTTTGAGTCATGTCATGCAAAAAGACAAACTCCAACACCTTACAGGTTCCGGCTTCCAGCTTTGTTAGGGCTTGCTGTAACAGCAGCCGATCTTCTTCAGCCAGTTGAAAACTGCGATAGCGCTGATCCGGGACGATTGATCCCAGCGAAAGGGATTCCTCGTCCTGCGAACCCACGGGAGCATCGAGACTCAATAGATCTCGGTTACGGTAACCGAGTTGCGCATCATCTAAGGTATCGAGAGAAACCCCAAGGCGTGCGGCAATTTCGGTATCATTCGGCATCCGACCCAGCTCGTCACGCAGGGTTTGCGCCACGCGAGAGGCTTTGCGCTTGAGGTCGATACATTGACGCGGAATGCGTACCGTGGTGCTGCGATCGCGTAGATAATGCTGGATTTCGCCGCGAATATACGGGATCGCAAACGAACTAAAGGCAACCCCCTTCGATGCATCAAACCGCTCGATCGCCCGAATCAGACCCATGCTGCCGACCTGCAAGAGATCATCATAGGACTCGTTACACTTCTCAAGCCAGTGATAGACCTCCTTGCGGGCAAGGCCGAGATTGAGTTGAACGATCTGATTACGAATCAGAGTCGAAGGCTCTTGGCGGTATCGTTGCAAGAGTTCGAGGCTTTGACCCTTGAGATTGTGATGTGCCGTTTTCGCCATGATCTTGGTGCAGAAGAGTTGGGTATATACCCTGATATGTATCGATCTACATCGTGTCGGTGTAGACAGATTATCGTCTACGCCGTGAAAGCTTAGTTACTCTAGGCTATGTATCTTGATTCTGATCGTATCAGACTTATCCAAGTCCGACCTGAATTCAGAACAATACGAAAACCCTGTTCAAGTTCGGCTCGCAGAGATTGCTTTGCTCGACATTGATCAATCAATGACGAGTAACCCCAAAACCGCACTCCGCTTTGCAAAGCGTTACAGTTGCTGATGATTCAGAAATCATCAGGACAGCTCGCGATCATCCTCTAGACATCACCCATGATTGACCTAACTTTCGCTTGATCGCAGCGAAATTATTGTGTCTTATCGCGAACTTCTTAGATCGCAACACTCGTCACAATAGAAATCGGATCATCCTGCTTATAAACACCTCTGTCCCAAGCACTGATACCCACAAGCCTCTAAAACCATCTTCAACTCACTATGCAACTGACCTACCTCGACAGCAACACGTGGTTATTTGACTTTGACGGAACCCATATTCTGCTCGATCCATGGTTGGTTGGTTCGTTAATGTTCGCGAACCAAGCCTGGTTTTTTAAAGGCGATCGCACCAAACCCAAAGCCATTCCCGAGAAAATCGACGCCATTTTGCTCTCCCAAGGTCTGCCCGACCATGCCCATCCGCCGACCCTCAAGCAGCTCGACCCCTCCATCCCCGTTATCGCCTCCCCCAATGGCGCTAGTGTCGTCCGCGACTTAGGCTACACCCACATCACAACACTCGAACACGGGCAAAGCACAACCCTTGCGGGCATCACGATACAAGCCGTCCCAGGAGCGCCCATCGGCCCAACACTACTCGAAAACGCCTACTTTATTCGGAGCGCAACCGGCAGCCTTTACTACGAACCTCACGGCTATCACCATCGCCCGAGCCTGGAAGCCGCCGACCCAGTTGATGCGGCGATCATACCGATCGTGGGCTTAAATCTGCCGATCGTCGGCGCTTTTATTAAAGGCGAAGACGCAGCCCTAGATGTGGCGCGTTTGCTCCATCCACGCTTCATTATCCCCACCACCACACGCGGCGACATCGAGTTTACCGGCGTTTTGAATGGTTTACTCAGCGCGTCTGGAACCGAACGCGGATTTCAGCAAGCCCTCGCCGATCGCTACCCTGAAGTTCGTAGCATTCTGCCCATTCCCGGAGATGCCTTTTCAATCGCCGCCGCCTAACTTCTCACCCCAGCATCTCCAGACCAAAATTGTCCGCTTTAAGAGTAGAAAGCCTGTAACGTTATCCTGCTATTTTGGCAGAGATGTTAATTTTTGCCGTACCAAACTCAGAGAGCGAAAAAAGCCTAAGTATGATGTATACAGAAATTAGCTGTACACAATATCCAGAGTCAATCTAAGTCAATCCAACTAAATCCTCGAAAAACAGAGAAAAGCTATCGCATGAGATGTCTTGATGCGTCTTAGCTTTGCAGGTATATTGTTTTGAACAATATATTAGACCTATTCGACGGATTACGGAGAAAGGCGACCCTAAAAATTCATTGGATAGACTCTGAATGTACGAATATTTTCGGCTAAAATTTGAGACCTGTGGATAGTTCAAACGATGCAAACAAACGGTAAAATCGGACGTTGGATCACTTTGGGATATACCGTCCCTGTTCTGGTCGCAGTCGTTTCCAGTCTTAGTATTTGGTCGCATGTCCGCTCGTTGCGATCAACAACACAGGCATTAAATTTGTTCATGGATAATTTAGAGCGAATTGACTTGATCGCTCTAAACGTTCAAATTTTGTCTCGTGCAACTCGCGGCTACCTACTAGAGAAAAATCAAGCGTCACTTGACACTTATAATTCAGTAGAAAGCCAGCTAGATGAATCACTAAAAGTATTAGCAGATGCATTAGTCGATCCCGAACAACAAGAAATTTTTACAACTCTCAGTCAGGCAGTCAGGCAGCTAGATATCCTGAATGATGAGTTGATTTCACTGGTGGACGCGGGTCAAACAGCGGAGGCGATTCAGCGCTGGAAAACCAATGATGCGCGAGGCTTGATTGAAGATGTATCGACCTTATTTGAACAATTTCGTCAACGACAAATCGAACTTGTTGATGAAGTAAGACTAAATCAGCAAAACTCACTTCAGGCATTAATTCTTGTTGCAATACTCTCCGCTACGGCGCTAATTGGCGTTGGGCTGTTCATGAATTGGTTTATTACGCAGCTCATCTCAAAACAGCTCTATCGCGCTTCCTCCTCGATCGTGAGTTCTTCGTCTCAAATTGCGGCGACAGTCGCCGAACAGGAACGTGCAACAGCCCAGCAAGCTGCCTCCGTGAATCAGACCACCACTACGATGGACGAGCTAAATGCCTCCGCGCGTCAGGTGATGGAGCAGGCCGAGGCCGCCACCATGAGCGCTCGCGAAGCCCTTCAGGAATCAGAAAGCGGCACTCAAGCCGTCGAGCTGACGATGGAAAGCATGATTTTACTGAAGGAGAAAGTCGGCGCGATCGCCCAGCAAATTTTGCGACTCAGCGAGCAAACCAACCAGATCGGTAATATTTCGACGCTCGTGAGCGACTTAGCCAATCAAACCAACATGCTGGCCTTAAATGCTGCCGTTGAGGCGGTTCGAGCTGGAGAACACGGTCGCGGCTTTTCCGTTGTGGCTAGCGAAATCCGCAAATTAGCCGATCGCAGCAAGCAGTCTGCCGCACAAATTGGTAATCTCGTCGCCGATATTCAAACTGCGATTAACTCTACCGTGATGGTCACCGATGAGGGAACCAAGACCGTAGAATCTGGCGTGATTCGCTCTCAGGAAACATCCAACTCCCTGTCCGGAATTCAAGGCGCAGTCGATCGTGTTGTACTCAATAATCAGCAGATTTCTTTAACCATCAAGCAGCAAGTTACGGCGATTCAACAGGTTGTCGAAGCAATGAGTTCGCTCAATAGTGCAGCTCAGGAAAGTGCCTCTGGAATCAGTCAGGTTAAAACAGGGACGCAGTTACTGAATGAGGCGGCAGAGGATTTGAGTACTTTGATTTAAAGATGATCTTAAGGGTGATCTTGACGGATAAGGGCAAGTGCAGGTTTGAATTTTTCGCTTGAACTCTTCGATCTAAAGCAAGCGAGTACGCCTGCGCTACGATCATTTTTTCAGTTTGCTCGTAGCGCGGGAATCTTGCTCTCCAAGAGATCTCGTCGTCGCGCACAAGTATGCATTTGTCCTGTTTAACGGGTCATTGCCTACGTTTAAGACTCTAGTTTTTCGATATGATTCCGAATTCTATTAAGGTCAATATAACGATCCGCAGCATTTCTGAGTTCACGGGCAATCATGCCTTCTGTCGAGACAACTGTAATATGCGTATTCTTCGATCGCAGTAGCTCGATCGCCCGCTCAAAATCACCATCACCGCTAAACAATACGACACGGTTATACTGATCGACTGTATTAAACATATCAATCGCAATTTCAATGTCAAGGTTAGCTTTTTGAGAGTAGCGCCTCGATGTATCGTCATAATACTCTTTCAGTATTTTCGTGCGGACGGTATACCCAAGACCAATTAAAGCATCACGAAATCCTCGTTGATCTTGGGGGTCTTTCAGGCCGGTATACCAAAAAGCATTAACGAGACTCATGCCGGAGCGTTCATTTTGGAAAAATTCTAAGACAAGCCTGGGATCGAAAAACCAGTTGTTTTTTTGCTGAGCATAAAACATATTATTGCCATCAACAAAAATTGAAATTCGATCATTGTCATAAATCATATAAAGACACTATATAGATTCTATTAGTTTCTAGTTTACGTCGTATTGCCGCTAACGGATTCGTCTCTCTCTGTAATCAAAAATCCAGAAGTATTTACTCTGATCAATTGGAGTCTTATTGAATACGAGGATTTAAGTAAGAGAATCGATCACTATATTTCTAAATTATTCAACTAAATTATTCAAAGCGAATTGAGAAGAGATCCGGTTTAATCTCGTGAGTTAGTCAATAAACAGCATTTGCAAAACCTCTTCCGTAAATGGATTTTCACCGACCTGCAACATCTGAACCCAGTTTTGGCGTTGATAGCGTCGATTTTCATCATTGGTTTCGCGAACAAAAGTTGAAAAGTCATCGATCGCGCCGTCAATATCGCCTATTAATGAGCGGGCGAGCCCACGACTATCGAGGATTTCAATATTATCAGGCTCAAGGTCTACCGCCCGATCGCAGGCTTGGATCACATCGTCGGCATAGCCCCGCAAACTACCATACCAACACACAATATTCCATGACGCGGCGCTCACTCCCCACAGTGAATTTAAGGCGTCTGCCTCTTCTAGCATGGCAAAAGCGGCAGGGATTTCACCCCGCAACGCAAGGCGTTCGCTGTGCTCGATAAGTTCGTTGAAGGTTCGACGTCGGGAAAGATTAAGAGTATTAGCGGAGGCGCTGATCTGGAAGGCTGAGATGGCGGCTGTACTGAGAAGGCCGGTAGCAATAGTGAATGAGACCAGTCGGAGACAAAATCGAGAACAAAATTGACGCACGTTGACGAAGAAAAAAAATCATAGATGGGAGTAGGATCGCTCGAAGCAAGTGATCGGGCAGGCTGTGAATGTATTTGTTCAGCCTGTAATTTGGACGTAAAGCTTTGTATCTAGCAGTTGAGATTACTGCGGTTGTATCAAACTTTGCTGTCTCTAAAATTCAGCCTAACCGATCTCGTACTTGTTCTCGCCAGCGATCGCGATTACCAGAATTATCGAGAACGAGATCGGCGCGATCGCATTTGATTTTGAGTGGCATTTGTGCGGCGATTCGCTGTTGAGCGGCGTTGTGATCGAGATCATCACGCTGCATGAGTCGTGCAAGCTGTTCCTCTGGGGAACACCAGACAACCCAAGCTTCCTGAACTAGGGCGATCGCATCGGTTTCAAAGAGTAAAGGGACGACATAGATCAGGGGATTGCTAGCACTCGGCAAATCTTGCAGAAAGCGTTGATGTACAAATGGATGAATTTGGGCTTCTAGCCAGAGGCGATCGGCAGTATTTGCGAAGATGATCTGACCGAGCCGAGGTCGATTAAGACTTCCATCGTTACACAACAGATCCAGTCCATAACGATCAGCGATCGCAGCAAGTATCGGCGATCCGATGGCTACGGCTTCACGCGCGTAGAGATCAGCGTCGAGGATTGTTAGCCCATAGCGATCGGCGATTGCTTTTGCGATCGTGGTTTTCCCGGTTGCAATGCCTCCAGTCAAGCCGATAGTGTGTCGCGTCGCCATAACAAGTTCGTTGAAAATTAATTAGCATAGTGTTAATGAACCGAAATAATGTTCTTCATCTTTTGATATTATCGACGGCTTATTTGATACAGTTTACGAACCAGATTAAGAACGCTGTAAGGTATATGCCAAGAGAATCGGGCAATAATGGGGAGATAAAGTTGGTAATATGCCCAGCGTAAATCACTCCAAGATTTTTTCATAGCATCATGATGTAAGAAGTCAGAGACATCAATGACGACTCCACGTCCGTTTAACATCATGATATTTCGACCATGAACATCATGAGGCCGTAAACCTCTTTGTATTGCATACTCTAGCGCAGAATCCACATCTAGAATAACCTGCTCTGAAATATTTAGACCTCGGTGAACACAGTCGTAAAGTGTTACACCGTAGATCCGTTTTAAAATCAAGAATGGATTTTCTGAATAAAAACACTGAGAAAAACTAGGGTGTTCACCAAGAAGCTGATATACGAGAATTTCCTCTTCGAGACCTGGCCTTCCTGGTGCATAGACTTTAACCACTAATCCAGGAAATTCTGGGTGGGCAAATACGGCAGCATAGTTACCAACTCCGACTAATTCCCAGGGGTCTGGAAATGCATGAACTTTTACGGGATTACGAGGATTGACGCTAGAAACGTTTAAGTTAGGCAATAGTTTTTGCCTGACATAAAGTACTAGTGAATCAATCAAGGGAGAGTTCGTCATTTTATAAATTTACTATTTACTAACGTAAAGGCTAGTCAAAGAAATGAGTTAAAAATACAAATTTAAGTTTTAAAATCTTACATTAAAGTATCTTGGTTTTTGGAGCGCGATGACATTTTTTCAATGGCCTTACGTAGCGTAAATCAATTACGTTGTAAGTCACGACTTTGAAGTTATCAAGCATTTTTATCATACCGAGGGCAAGACATCTCGGTAATCCTCTACCCCTTCTTACGACACACTGTCCCCAAAAGTTTTGGCGATCGCGATACAAGTTTGTAGATCCGCTGTTGTCTTAAACGCTTCTCGGTTGACATGGCTGACACTGGCTCGAAAACCACGATCACGCAACGCCGCAATCAGCCGATCGCGTTTCGGAATATCCATCTGTCCCCGCTTGCCAATTTCACCCAGTTTAAAGAAATAGGGCGGCATTTCAGCCTCCTCGATCGCACCGGTCAGCCAGTCCGCCACGTCCGACCAGTCACGTTGAATCGCCTCGGCGTGCATCTGCCCGAGGTAGGCGCGATCGTGCAGTTCACCCACCCATTGCGGCCCAGACAAGGTCAGTGGTAGGCCATCGTGGGGACAGTTGGCTTGTCCAATTTTGTGCCACGGTAAAACCTGATAGTTGCCGCAATCATGACAGTAGGCGAGATAGGCATAGTTGTGATCGCGCAACTTTTGCCCCTTGGTTAAGCGCACCATGACGCGATAAACCTCGCCGCGAAATAGCGAAAATACCGGCGCAATCCCAAACCCTTTAACGGCGGCCTGTTGCTGGAGTGAGCCGATCATCAACCGTAAGCCTTGCTCGTGAGCGGCAGGGTGCGATCGCGCCCGTGCGCCATACATCCGCAAGCTTTGCTCCGGTAAATGTCCTGTGGCCGTGCGTCCGTCGGTGCTGGCAAGATAAACCAAACCACCCAGCCGCGCCGCCCACAGACTCGTACTCAGCCAGGGAACCGGCGCACCGAACCCATCCACATCGACGATGTCGTAATAGTTATCATCGATGTAGCACTGAAAAAAGGCGCGATTAGCGTCATTACTGGCGAGGGTTGCGGCTCCGGTGGCGATCGGTGCGGCTAGATTCGCACGCAACAGCGGCAGCACGTCCGGATTGCCCTCGTTTACCAACAGATCCGTTGCCCCCGCCTCCTGCCAATAGCGCAGCGCCCGCACGCCGCTACCCGCCATCGCATCTAAGACGCGCAATGATCCGAGACGCGATCGCTCAATGGCTCCAGCCAGTACCGATAAATCTCGACTCAGGCGGCTCGACTTCCGATAGAATGCATCACCGATCTGAAAGGTGACACCGCGCTCGCGGATAAATGATCCGAACGGTGATTCATCTCGTAGACGGGTTGGTTTCGATGAATGGTTGAAGTCGAGCAAAATCTGTCAAAATTTAAAGGACTGTATCCCGAAACCATCCAAGGTAAACTACTAAGTTGTGTTACATTTCCTTAGTAAGGATCTCTAGAGCATTACGAAGCCACTGACCATTCTGGGGTGGGTCTCAAGACCCGGACTTTGAGTCCGCATCTTGCCTCTGTTTTGTTAGATTATACGAAGTCGCCGGGGGATACTCGGAGACTCAAAACGAACGTGGAGGGCGCATCAGACTAGCTTGCTAGCAATGCCCGTTGAAGCGTTAAGCCAAAAAGTAGAGCAGCAGCCTAGCCTGTTCGCCTAGCTTTAGAATCCTCGAACTTAAAAGTCCGGGGAGCATGTCAACTCTGCATACTCTGAGTCCGACTCGCTGACGATGTCAATATCGTGCGATCGGAACCTTCAAAAAACGCAATATATCCACGCACTGGCTTTATGTTCTCGAAAGAAGTCACAGAATCTAAGGCGTACAAGTGGTTCAACGAGCGCCTTGAAGTTCAAGCGCTCGCCGATGACATCACTGATAAGTACGTCCCTCCGCACGTCAATATCTTTTACTGCCTCGGTGGTATTACCCTCGTCTGCTTCCTGGTGCAATTCGCCACCGGGTTCGCGATGACGTTTTACTACAAGCCGACCGTTACCGAAGCCTTCACCTCCGTTCAGTACCTGATGAACGAAGTGAACTTCGGTTGGTTAATTCGCTCCATTCACCGCTGGTCGGCCAGCATGATGGTGCTGATGATGATCCTGCACGTCTTCCGTGTTTACCTCACCGGTGGTTTCAAAAATCCCCGTGAGCTGACCTGGGTTACCGGCGTTGCGATGGCTGCAATCACCGTGTCTTTCGGTGTGACCGGCTACTCGCTGCCCTGGGATCAAGTGGGTTACTGGGCTGTGAAAATTGTGAGCGGCGTCCCCGAAGCGATTCCGATCGTCGGTAGCACCATGGTTGAATTCATCCGTGGTGGTACAAGCGTCGGTCAAGCAACCCTGACCCGTTTCTACAGCTTACACACCTTCGTTCTGCCTTGGCTGATCGCTGTGTTCATGCTGACCCACTTCCTGATGATCCGCAAACAAGGTATTTCGGGTCCTTTATAAGCCCATCGAAATACTGCGCGATCGAGCAATACTGTGCTCCGCTTATCCTCAATTAAAGTCTGGTTAAGTGTTTGAGCCGCAGGAATTCTTCGAGTCGCGTGTTAACGCTATTCAATATTTGACGGTTTCATGTTTTCTCGATTCGAGACAAGCAGAGCGTCCGGGAAAGTTTGCTAGACTGACATTAACTTGCGTCGGTCTAGCTTTGTTTCTAGCTCTCTACATTCTGGAATCGAAGTGACAACTGCCCCCGCCCAGGAGACTTTTCAATAATATGTCTGTACTCAAGAAACCCGATCTGAGCGATCCGGCTCTGCGTGCCAAGCTTGCCAAAGGCATGGGTCACAACTATTACGGTGAACCCGCTTGGCCGAACGATCTGCTCTACACCTTCCCAGTGGTTATCCTCGGTTCGCTCGCCTGCCTCGTTGGTCTAGCCGTGCTCGACCCAGCCATGATTGGCGAACCGTCGAACCCGTTTGCAACGCCGCTTGAGATTCTGCCCGAGTGGTATCTCTATCCCGTGTTCCAAATTTTGCGCATCGTCCCGAACAAACTGTTGGGTATCGTGCTGCAAACGATGGTTCCCCTGGGTCTGATGGTTGTTCCGTTCCTCGAAAACGTCAACAAATTCCAAAACCCGTTCCGTCGCCCGGTCGCAACGGCGGTCTTCCTCTTCGGTACGGCAGTCACCCTGTGGCTCGGTATCGGTGCGGCAATGCCGATCGACAAGTCCCTAACTCTGGGCTTGTTCTAAGATTTTCCGCTTGGAACAGACCCTACTGAGCTTCGATAACGAGTTGGCTCGATGAAGCTAAGCGTTATCAACGCTGCTAAATACCCGATAAACACGTTCTGCAATTGTCGTGTTTGTCGGGTATTTTAGTCTGGCTTGGATTTTGTTTGCTCAAGATGCTGGTATTAACGAGGTAGAGACCCGATGTGGACACGAATAAGAAGCCGGAAATCGATTCTGCTGGCGATCGTCCTGGCTGTGATTAGCGCAATTATTGTTGTGACGATGTATCCAGGGTCTCCCCGCGTGCGTGACTTTAGCTGGGCGGAACGATCGATTCATGCTGATGATCGATCGTTTTCACTCGTGTTTTCTCACGCTGTTGATCACGAAAGTATCGAAAAAAATCTCAAGATTGATCCCGCCCTGCCCGGTCAATTTGACTGGAACGATCGGGAGTTAATCTACACCCTTGATCAACCCGCTCCCTACGGATTTGACTTTACCCTCAGTTTGAATGACGGACACTTAGCCAACAAGGTCGAGGTGAAGATCGCGCCCTTTTCCGCCACATTTCGGAGTGCCGATCGGGCGATCGCCTATATCGGCACCGAGTCGGAGGAGCGTGGTCGTCTTGTGATGTATAACTTTACGCAAGATGCAAAAACCATCCTGACGCCGCCCGATCTGAGCGTGATGGACTACTACCCCTATTTTGACAGTGAAAAACTGCTGTTTTCAGCGGTCGATCGCAACGCCACGGATCAACGCCTGCTGGATGTCCAGCTCTACAGCGTCACCACCGGCATTACAGGTCAACCGGCTGGACGATTGACGAAGATTCTCGATGATTCGGATTATCAAACCTTGCAGTTCGTCCTGGCCTCCCACGCTGAAACGATCGTCGTGCAGCGTGCCGATCGGCAAAACCCCGGCGCGAATTTTGGTCTCTGGCTCGTGCGTGATGGCGAAACGCTCCCCATTCAAACCGAACCTGGCGGCCTGTTTACGCTGATGCCGGATGGGAGCGCGATCGCCCTGTCTCAGCGGGAAGGGATCGCGATTATTTCCCTCGATCCGCTCACCGATCCAGCTCAACTGATCGTTTTCTTCCCCGAGTTTGGTCGCGCCCTCGATCTCAGCGACGACGGCCAGCAGCTCGCACTACTCAAATTCAATCCGAACTATACGCAATCCATCTTTTTTTCGGTCAATCAAGACGTTCCCCAGGAATTACTGACGCTGACCGGCACGGTGATTGACGCTCAATTTGATCCAACCGGTCAAATACTTTATGCACTCTTGCTCACCGAATTAGATACCGAAACCTATCAGGCACAACCACAGATCGTGGCGATCAATCTCACGGATCTCACCCTACGCGAACTCGCACGCTTTGAAACCGATCAACGAGACCTACAGTTCAGCCTCTCACCCGACGGCCAAGCGATTATTTTTGACCAACTACAGACCGAATCCCCCCAGGAAAAACGGCTTGACACCCCTCGTACGCCCTCCGGCGAAGCCATTGTTGGTGGCGATTTACGGGTGATCGTACCGCTAAGTAATGTGCGCCCCACTCCCGAACGTCCCGCCGTCGAACCGACGATCGAGCCGCTCGGTCTGGCGGGAATTCGCCCCCACTGGCTGCCATAAACATTGCCAAAATGTATTTAAACCCCACCGAAAGTATTTTTTGAAATGTTTGGAAGTGATATTATTTTCAGTGTGAAATACATTGTTAAAAAACAATATCAAGTCACACTAAAAATGAGAAAAATATGAGAAAAGCCACTAAATGCTAACTGGGTTTACAGCGGGATTACTGCTAATTACGATTTCAGAATTAGGTGATAAAACCTTCTTTATTGGCGCAATTTTAGCCATGCGACATCCGCGTCGCTGGGTTTTTATTGGCGTTACGATCGCCCTATTTCTGATGACTGTTTTGTCAGTCTTGCTCGGAAAAACGGTTAGCGTTCTCCCGAAACACTACGTTGAAATTGCAACGGTCGTCTTGTTTCTTGGCTTTGGGTTTAAGCTCATCTACGACGCAAGCCGTATTAGTCCCGATGTGGGGCTTGATGAAGAACAAAAGGAGGCCGAAGCGGAGGTCGATCAGAAGGATCATCTGGCCGATAATGCCTCTATTCTCGCCATCATTTTTAAAGCATTAACGCTAACGTTTGTGGCGGAATGGGGCGATCGTACGCAGTTTGCCACGATTACGTTAGCGGCGAATAACGATGCGATCGGCGTGATTTTGGGGGCGACTCTGGGTCATGCTATCTGCGCAGCGATCGCGGTTGTGTGCGGCAAATTAATTGCCGGTCGGATCTCGGAGCGCTGGCTTACCTTTTTGGGCGGTGCTTTATTCGTCTTGTTTGGTGTTGTTGCTGCGTTTCAAGCCTTTCCGATGAACGGATAGTTCAAGATCTAAAATCTGCCTGTTGCCAGTATCTTGACTGGAAAAAAAGCAGAACTTAGGGAGTGGATCGACTGGGTGGAATTTTTTCGATCGCGATCAAATGCTCAATCATCTGACGGACGATCGGCGCAGCCACCGCGCCTCCGCCTCGTATCGTTTGGGGTTCATCGATCGCGGCCAAAATTACATATCGTGGATCTTCCACCGGCATAATCCCGACAAAACTCGCCACAACAGCATTTTCGGAGTAGCCGCCGCCTTGAGTATTAATTTTTTGGGATGTGCCGGTTTTACCGGCAATGCGGTAGTTTTCAATTTGAGAATTTTTACCGGTTCCCGTGGAAACGACCTCTTCCATCATCGCGATCGTGGCCTGGGTGCTGGAACGCGATAGCACTCGTAGGGGCGGCTGAAAATCGGGCGTCCAGACCACGCGATCGTCACTGTCCACGAGGCCACGCACCACATGCGGCGTCACAATTTGGCCGCCACTGGCCAGAATGCCGTTGAGTTTGAGGAGTTGGATGGGGGTAATGGCTAGCCCTTGACCAAACGCTGCCGTCGCCGGTTCGATCGAACTCATCGCGAAGGTGTCACGGCTTTTGAGCTGACTTTGAACCTCAAACGGTAAATCAATTCCGGTGAGGCGATCTACTTCGAGGCGAGTCAGCCAGTCATGATAGTCCGTGGCTTTGAGTTGGCTGACAATCTTGACCATGCCCACATTGCTCGAATCGCGCAGAATCTCGGTGACGCTCACATTGCCGCGTCCACCGGCCTGCTCATAATCGAAGTTTGAGATCGGCCATTCACCGACAAAAATCTGACCGGGATCATCGAAACGATCGTCCGGCTGGATTGCCCCGGCTTCCAGGGCGATCGCCACATTGATCGGCTTAAACGTCGACCCAGGTTCGTACAGATCGCTTAACGCCCAATTTTTAAACCGCTCGATATCCGCTTCAAAGTAAGCATTGGGGTTGTAGGACGGGTAAGTTGTGGAACAAAGAATCGAACCATCACGGGCGTCCATCACCATGAGGATTCCGCGTTTCGCCTGGGATGTCTTCACCGTTTCGGTCAGCAGACGGCGGGCTGTGCGCTGAAGTCGCAGGTCAAGGGTGAGCTGCAAGCGCAGATCGTTACGGCTACCTGTGTATTCGTCGTATTGCAGATCGGAGAGACTTCGCGCGATCGTTCGATCAGGGGCTTGATCGACCGCATCGTCAGGAGAAGACTCCAAGGCCGACTCGGGCGATGGTTTGGGTGGGTTTGAGTTTGGGCTTGAGCTTGGGTCTGAGTTTGGGTTCGCCGTGTCAGAACTCGGAATCGGCTGGGACGTTTCTAACTCGCTAGACGGTTCACGGTCTGGTTCCTCCGTCACAGCCTGATCTCCGGTGGTTTCGTCTGTTACCGGCTCGATCGTCAGGCGATTGCGATAGCTATATTCGACTCCGGCCTGACCTCGCCCATCAAAATCAACATAGCCGACAATATCTGCGGTTAAGTCATTATTGGGATAAAGGCGAGTTGGATGTTCGGCGAGTTCAAGGCCATTTAAACGCAAGGCTTGAATCGCTTTGGCATCGCTTTGTGTCAAAAAATCGTTGAGTCGAATACCGCTTGGAGCCGTTTGTAAGGTGCGGTAGAGATCGCGCACAGAGCGATCGAGGAGAGGCGCGAGACGAACGGCAATATCGTAGGGTTTCTCGTCAAACAGTTGCGGGTGGGCGTAGAGCGTATAGGTGGCGCGATCGATCGCCAGGATATGCCCGTTGCGATCGACGATCGGGCGACGGTGAACGGCGGTGGAAACATTGGGGGTATTGCGTGCCACCAGTACCGCGCGTATTTGCGGTATGCCCACAATCTGAAGGCGTACGAGGTTAACCCACAGTGCGATCGCCCCGCCACAGATCAACAATCCGACAAAGGTGAGACGTAACCGCGACGGTACTGCCATCGACGACCAAACGTGCAACCAGCCTGCACGGATTGCGCCGGTAGACGCGCGGGATTGTGTCATGCGTGCGGCATAACGTCGAAGTTTATTACGGGAAAATTCGCCGGTCATCGCATTTGAGTAAGGCTGACGCTGGCTGGCAGAATCGCGACGGACAGAATCACGGCTTGTCGTTTTACAGCTTGCAGAATCACAACGTTTAAACCTACAGCTTGTAAAGCCATAACGGAATTAGTAGCCGATCGGAAACTGTGGCGGCGTAGCAGCAGGGGTCAGGTTGTTTGTGGGACGATCGGGGCGAGATAACGAAGGTTCAACAAAGATGAAACGATCCGGGGTTTGGGGGATCAGGTCGGTGTCGGGGGATTCGCCCAGTTGAGCCGCTTGATACTTCAAAGCTTCGATCGAGACGTTTAATTGATGTTCATCGTCTTGCAAAGTCGTTAGGCGATCGCGAGCGTTATCCATTTGAACATCAACGTAAACCTGATCCCCATAGGCCAGTCCCGCCGCCACGAGCAGCACGCTACAGGCGACGCTTGACATGTGCTTCAACGTTGCAAGTAAGCGTTCCGCCTCGCTGTTCGGTTGGACAATCACCGTAACGCGGGCGGGTTTTTCTCGTTTTCGCTGTCCCGGATGCTGCTGATTGAGGGCGGCGCGGCTCATATCGCCATCGGACGACGGATGGGAGAGCGGCGATCGTAATGCGCTGGCCATGAAAATACTCAATAGACGAGAATAACGGTCAAGGAGTCAAGCAGAGACAAAGACAGATCCGCAAAAGAATCCGTTTAGCCGCCAATCTATAGATGCAAGTGCATTCAAAGCCTTTTACAGCCTGAGTAGAATCGTTTCCGCACTATTGCAGAGTTCGCAAACCATACTAGCATCGAGTTTTTCGCAAATACTCACAAAACGCTAGTCTCTAGTCCAATTTAATGTTTTACACATCCCCATCAAGCCCTAACGGTTAGGAGAGACAAAGAGAGACAAACTCGGTGTGATTCACAAAATTACACTCTAATTTGGCACTAACCTTGCACTAACTTTGCACTGATTTTTTAGTTAACAGCATGATGCACTTGCTTCAGTTTAGTACCTCGCACTATTGCCGTAAAGCCAGACTAGCTCTTGGTTATAAGGGTTGTTCGTATACGATCGAGAATCTCACGCCGGGGCTGCATGTGTTCAAGCTCAAACCTCTAACGCAGTGTACGACCGTTCCCGTTTTGATGGACGATCGCGATCAGTCTTCTACCGTCATTACAGACTCGTCGCGCATTCTGGCCTATCTCGATCAACGCTATCCCGCCTCAAAGTTGATTCCTGAAAATCGCGATCAGCGCGATCGCGCCCTCCAGCTCGAAGATTGGCTCGACGCAAGCATCGGAACCGCGACTCGTTTCGTTTACTACCAATACCGCGCCAACGAGGGCAAAGCGATCGACCCGTCGTTGGTGAGCATGGCCGTGATCGCGATCGTGCGTCGGCAGTACGGCATCAATGCGGTGACGGCGAAACTCGCGGAAGAACGGCTGGACTTGGCTTTGCCGTGGATCGATCGCACCTGGAAAGCCCAATCCTTTTTAGTCGGCGACGCCTTAAGTGTGGCGGATATCGCCGCAGCGGCCTTGCTCTCGCCTCTGGCATTGCTACCGACCTATCGCGAAACTTACCCGGCGCTGTTTGAACGGATCGCAGCGATTCACGCGATCTGTCATGAACCGCTACCGCCCGGTCTGAGCGAACCGGCTCGGAGCTAGAGACGATCCGAACGATTCAATAAATTGCGATTTAATCATTTCAAAGATCAACATCAACATTAAATTAAGAACTAAATCATGGGGAATTAGCCAACCGGCACGATTTCTGGGAACAGCTCAATTAATTCATCCGCCGTCAAGCTCTCTTCAGCGGCTTGCGGCGTCCAGAGCAGTTCAAACACGCTGAGATAATCTCCGCTCAGACTGCCGATCGTCTTTAAAGCCGCTTCGAGATCCTCGGCAGAATGCACCGGCGGGAATAACGCTTCATCATTTTCTGTCCCGACGACCAGCGTTACGACGATGTATTCGGGTAGCTCGTCATCTGCCGTGGCGATCGATCGATCCTCAACGACGAGACGATCGCCCGTGCGCGAAAACGTTTCCGTATCAAATTTCATTCGCTCCTCGATCGAAATGCGCTCAAATAGCTGCTGTGCCTCGGCGCGTGTTTTCACCGTTTTAGAGCTTGATGCGGCATGAGTCCAATAGTCAGGGTGACGCAGCAACATGAGCGTGCAGTTCGTCGCGAATGTCGCAAGGCCAGCGCTGGAGTCTAGATCGGCGATCTCGCTGAGATGGGTGAGATTGGCTTGAATATCCTTGGCGCTTGCTAATAAACCAATTTGCAGCTTGCTGACGGTAACTACGTCGTTTTCGAGTGCATTACCCGCACCGGCAGGGGAGATCAAGCGCTTGAGTAGCTGCCATGCCAGGAAAATAGCTCCACCGGCAATCAAGGCAAACACCAGCAAGATCACAATCAGAATCAGAACATCACCAAAGGTCAGATCGTCAGACTCTGCGCCGCCTACCCCACTCGAATTGGTCGTCGGTGTATTTGGATTGGTCTGATCGGTTTGATTTGGAGAAACGTAGTTTTCTTGGACCGGAACTTGGGGTCTGGAATCGTAGGAATTGGGCGGAACGTTGTTGTAAATCGGAACGGGGATAATGACGGGTCGTGGAATTGGGTTGGAATTTCGATCGATGTAGTCTCGATCGGGGGTGATTCCGCGATCGGGCTGGGGGGTTGGGGTACGAGTCGGCGCGACGGGAGCGGGCGAGGGAGAACGATTGAAGCTGCCCCCACGGGTTGTGCCGCCGGTATTGCCGCGTGTATTAGGGCTGGGGCTTGTCGTCGTCGTGCTATTCGATCGCGGGGTCGAGGGACTATTGGATCGGTTGGTCGAAGGACTGCTTGAGCGTGAACCGGATGAAGAGCCAGAGGAAGAGCCGGACGATCGCGATCGCCCAAACGAACCGCCGCTAGACCGTCCACCGCTGCGACGTGCGATCGCACTTTCTAGACCAAACGCAACGGGTTGCGCGGTCGGCGGATCGAATGAAACAACGTTCACGATAACGGTCATGAGAGTGAACGCGAACAACGGACGCAAAACGTTCATAGATTCAGCTTGGCGACGTCTAAACAGCAGGAAATTGGAGCGAATCAGTCTAGAGATGCGGTTCTCGCTAAAATCCTGAAATTTCAGGGTACGAGCCATTGATATTGATTTTTGATAAAGCAAAAAATCAAGCTCGGGTGTGGCGGAATATTTAGAGAAAATATAGATGCTCGACTGTTTAAGGTTAGCACTGTCAAGCAGAGCCGCTTGGCGCTGTGGTTTCCGTGGGATCGAGCAGATCCGGGCGGCGTTCTCGCGTGCGCTGGAGCTGCTGTTCGTAGCGCCACTGGGCGATCGCGGCATGATTTCCCGAGAGCAACACCTCCGGCACAGCCTGACCACGAAACACCGGCGGGCGGGTGTAGTGCGGATAGTCGAGCAAGCCATTCTCGAAGCTATCTTCTTCGTGAGACGCTCGCTTGCCGATCGTCCCAGGCAGCAAGCGCGTCACCCCATTAATTAACGCCAGCGCCGGAATTTCTCCGCCCGTCAGCACAAAATCCCCCAGCGAGATTTCGCGCGTGACCAACTGCGTCACCCGCTCGTCAATCCCCTCATAGCAACCGCACAGCAAGATAATCTGATCGCACCCTTGCCCGAGTTCGCGAAAGAGAGCTTGACTCATCGGCTTGCCTTGGGGAGTGAGCAAGATCGTTTCACGCCGTGGCAAACAGGGCAGAGACTCCACAGCGGCAAACATCGGCTCAGGCTTGATCACCATACCGACGCCGCCACCGTAGGGTTCATCATCGACCCGTTTATGTTTGTCCTCGGTAAAGTCACGCGGATTAACACAATAAACGGTCGCGATCTCTCGCGCGATCGCCCGACCAATCACCCCTGATTCGAGCGGAGAACCAAAAAACTCAGGGAAGAGGGTAACGATATCAAATCTCACAATCAAATCTCATAAAACATCACGATCAATGCAGCGGGCTGTCTCGGATCGGGATGTTGTGCGCTTACCCATGTTGCCCACGCATGACCCGTCAGCGCCGATGTTAGTGAATTTTAGCGGGTCAGGCCAATCATTCTTAAGCCTGTCTTAAGGCTATACGTGGGCTTTCTCTAAACGTTGAACCGGCGAAAAAGCGTGATAGGATCGAAGTCAATATTGCTCGATCGTAAACCATAATCTGAGCTTCTAATGCGTCGAATCAAACGGCACATTAGGACAAACATTCTGGACTCTGCCGCGATTCGAGCGGGTTTCTTCAATTACAAACTTATTAACGCTTTTGCCTCGACGTCCAGCCCGAGGCCGTTCGCCACTATGACGCAATCCGCCGCTAATGAATCCTCCACGTTTTCGTCACGCAACTCCACAATTCTGGTAATAGGGGGAGCTGAGGATAAAGTTCACGGACGCGAAATTCTCCGCACGTTTTTTGAGTATTCGGGAGGCATCGAGTCTCGGATCGCCATTATTCCATCCGCTTCACGCGAACCCGAAGCGATCGGCAGTCGCTATCGCACGATTTTTAGCGATATGGGCGCTCAAAATATCCAGGTGCTCGATATTCGCGAGCGCTACCAAAGCGAAGATGCGGTTTGGCAAAACTATCTCGACGACTGTACGGGCGTTTTCATTACAGGGGGCGATCAGCTGCGTTTGTGTTCGCTACTGGCGGACACACCGTTGATGGAGAAGCTCTTGCTACTGGTTCAGCGCGGTGAGGTGACCCTCGCTGGAACCAGTGCCGGAGCTGCCATCATGGGGCATCACATGATTGCCGGTGGTGGTAGTGCCGAGTCGCCCAACCGTTCGCTGGTGGATATGACCACGGGCTTGGGATTTTTGCCGCAAGCGATCGTCGATCAGCATTTCCATAACCGCAACCGGATGGCTCGCTTGATTAGCGCGGTGTCGTGCCACCCCGATCGTATCGGCATCGGCATCGATGAAGATACCTGTGCCATGTTTGAAGGCCACGATACGATTCAGGTGGTGGGTAAAGGAACGGTCACCATTGTTGATCCGGGCGAGATGAGCTACACCAACGCCAAGCACATCAGCTCGATCGATCCGATCAGCATCTTCAATCTACGCCTGCATGTTCTGACGCACGGCGATCGGTTCAATCTGCCCCAACGCGCGATCGAGTTGCCCGAACAGCAGCAAATGACGGCTTAGTAAGCTCCCATTCGGTTTGATGATTATCGATACGTCTATATCTTGATACGTCAATAATCGTCAAATCGAACAGACTCAGCCAACGCGGTCAGCGTGTCTTTCGTTTATGCATGGCTATATTCCGCCCGATCGCTTCTTTCCCTATCTGACCTGGAACGACATCGCGGCGATGCCCGATCGCCACAAGGCCGTGATTATTCAGCCCTGCGGCGCGATCGAGCAGCACGGCCCCCATTTGCCCCTCGTCGTTGACAGCACCATTGCCTGTGGTGCGATCGGCGCGGCCTGCGATCGGCTTCCCGAAGACCTACCCTGCTACGTCCTGCCGCCGCTGTACTACGGCAAATCCAACGAACATCAAAACTTCCCCGGTACGATCTCGCTACGGGCGGAAACCCTGCTGGCCGTCCTGCACGATCTAGCCGAGAGTCTGTATCGCGCCGGTTTTCGGAGGCTGATCTTCGCCAATGCGCACGGCGGCCAGCCTCAGATCATGGAGATCGCTGCCGTTGATATTCATGCGCGTTATCCAGATTTTTGGGTGTTTCCCGTGTTTATTTGGCGTGTGCCGAATGAGACTAAATCATTACTGAGCGAGATAGAACGCGATCGCGCAATGCACGCAGGTGACGCCGAAACCAGCCTGATGTTAGCCCTCGATCCCGATCGCGTTCGTACTGACCTCGCGGTCTGCGAATATCCGCCCGACTGCGCGGAACTATTTCAGACCAAAGGCGCACTGACCTATTCCTGGCTGACCGACGATATCAGTGACTCCGGCGTTGTTGGGGATGCCACGATCGCGACGGTGGAAAAAGGCGATCGTATTCTCAAATCTCTCGCAGAGGGCTGGATGCGCGTCATCGTGGATGTCTTTCGGTTTGTTCCACCCGGCTCACGCGCGTGAGTGATGCCTCTGAGTTCTAAGTTACGCATCTAAAACACGGGGCTTACAGCATCAGCCAACAAGCCGAAAACAGCGAAAAATTAGAATATGCGTTTGCCCTGCACAGATTGATGATGTTATCGAATTTGTTGGAACACATCTTCTAGAATAGAGATATACGCTGTATCCGTTGTTACCGACAAACGCAAAACAATGAAAACCGCAATGCATCTCTTTCATACCGGACTGCGACGACTTCATCAAAGCTGCCGAAGTATTCCTCCCATTCGTCTCTTGCTTGATATTTCAGCAGATTTCTACACAGCAGAAACAATGCTCCACCGTCGTACGAACGGTTAAACGCGGAACTCCTAATCGTTCAACAGCCTCCCACGATTGCAATACATCTGGCGATAAGGCAAAAAACGGTAACGAGAGGAACCAATCTCGCAGACACAATCCACGGCCTCGATCGCGGAGCCTAGATTGTAAACAAATGTGAATAACGTTAAGATTGGTTATCCGTCAGTGAACTAGTATTAGATTATGGGCAGTCAAAACCTACCAGAGCCCAGCTTGCTCAAGACCGTCTTAGAACCACTGTTGGATGACTTCCAGTATTGGTTTGACCGGTCTCGTACACTCCTAGAGCGAGAGCCGATCGCATTCTTGGGGGAAGCCGCACAGGCCGATCTCCTTGCTCGCGTAACTCAAGCGCAACAGGAAGTTTCCACCTCGCAAATGTTGCTCAAGGCAACCGGCTGTCAGGCGGGCGTCGAAATGTCTGTACTGATGCCGTGGCACCACCTGCTCGCAGAATGTTGGAAGGTTTCTGCTCGTCTACGTACCGAACGTAATACGCCCACAACCTAGCAAACCAAAGCTGATGTCCATGTTCGATCGCTCTAATCTTGCGATCTTGCCGTGGTCGTTGACTTAAGCCTCCTTTCGTTTTCTGACTTTCGTTTATTTCAAACTTAAATTAAGGCTTTGTTTGAGATAAACTGCCCTGACACCTTAAATCGTATTGCAGTCGCTAGTCTCAATGCGAAATGAATACAGTGCCGATCGCTATAGCCCTGTAATTTCCGTTATTTAAGCCTTGCTCGAAGCTTTTTCCGCCGTTTTGCTACGCCTGCTGACACGTCTGCCAAGTCTCACCTATGCTGCAACTTCTCTACATTCTGGCTTTTACATTTCTGGCTTTTATCGCCGTCGGGAATCTGATTCGGAACTTGCTAGCGTTCGGTAACGAAGCCCGACGGCCTGTTCGCAGCCTTCCCACCGCACGACGGACTCAGTCGATGCCTCACCCAGAGATGCTAGATGACGCTGGACGAGTCGTCCAGGAGCCACTGCTCGTGATGCGATCAATTGGCATTGATGATATGCGCGATCGCCTGGATGCCATCTATGATTCATCCCCGGAAGGTTCGGCTCGCCCGAACGAAGAAGACGAAGACGATCGACCCCCCTTGGCCTCGATCTAGAGACTTAGGGACGACTTAGAAACGATAAATCGCATCCGCTACGCGGCTGATATCGCGCATTTCCGCCACATCATGAACGCGCAGAATATCGGCTCCCGCAGCAATACAGGCACTACAGGCCGCTCCAGTTCCCCAAACACGCTGTTTGGGATCGGGGCGGTTTAATAGCTTGCCGATGAAGCTTTTACGCGAGACGCCGAGGAGTAAGGGATAGCCCAGTTGGCGTAGCTCGGAGAGACGACGCAGCAGGGCAACATTTTGGTCGTGGGTTTTGGCGAAGCCGATGCCGGGATCGAGGATGAGGCGATCGCGGTCAATACCCGCTTGCTGGGCTTGCTCTAGGCTATGACGCAGCGCCTCGGCAACCTCCGCGACCACATCGTCGTATTGGGTCAGCGACTGCATCGTCTTGGGCGTGCCGCGCATGTGCATTAAACAGGCTGACACGCCTAGCTCCGCGATCGTCGGTAACATCGCGGCGTCGCCCTGACCGCCGGTAACATCATTGACCAGGTTGGCTCCGGCGGCGATCGCGGCGTGAGCCACGGCACTGTGGTAGGTATCGATCGAGATCGGAATATCACTTTCCGCGCGAATGGCCGTGATTGCGGGAATCACGCGATCGCATTCAATTTCAACGCCGACTTCCTCCGAGCCGGGACGGGTAGATTGCCCACCGAGATCGAGAATATCGGCTCCCGCTGCAATCATTTCACGGGCGCGAGCGAGGGCGGTATCGACCCGATCGCACTCGCCGCCATCGCTAAAACTATCGGGCGTCACATTCAGGATGCCCATGATGTAGGTGCGCGATCCCCACACAAAGCGATGGTTGCCGATGTGGAGAACGGGCGATCGGGGGGGTGCGTAGGGTTGACGCCCAGGATCGGGGGCGGGGGCGGGAGCGGGGACGATCATCTGGAGAGATTAAGCGTGGCCTTGAGCATAGGTCGTGTCGATCGCGAGGTCGGAACCGTGCGAAGCGGCGACTGCAAGCTGATCACAGCGTTCATTCTCGACATTTCCAGAATGTCCTTTAACCCAGCAAAAATCAACGCGATGCTGTGCCGCAATCTCAAGCAAACGCTCCCAGAGGTCAGGATTTTTGGCCATTTCTTTCTGATTCCGCTTCCAGCCATTGGCACGCCAGCGCTTTGCCCAGCCCTGTTTCATGGCATCGACGATATATTTCGAGTCCGTATACAGCGTCACCGCGCAGGGCTTTTTCAACGTTTCCAACCCCACGATCGTCGCGAGCAATTCCATCCGGTTATTCGTGGTGCGCTGAAACCCTGCCGATAATTCCTTGCGTAACTCGCCGTACAGCAGCACAACACCATAGCCACCGGGGCCAGGGTTGCCGCTACAGGCTCCATCGGTATAGATCGTAACGGGGGTGAGGGAAGAGTCAGAAGAGGCCAAGGGTTATCTCGCGGGCGATCGGGCAATGATTTAAGGACTGACGCGAATCACCGAAATTCATCAGCGCATCCTGACGATGCGAGTACGGTATTACCGGATTCTAATCAATGACTGCGTATGTCCAAGGAATTTTATCGTAGTGCGTCATCCGGTGATACCTCGACACCACACTCGACATCACATCAAAGGAATCAAAACGCTTCGAGCATCACACCTGAGATAAGTAGGCGAGCAGGTCAGCCATTTCTTGGGGTTTGGGCTGAAACTGCGGCATGGGCGGAGTCTTGCCACTGGTCACTTGCTGAATAAGACTCGCGGAGGTTCGGCGTGTTGCGATGCCGTGGAGCGTTGGCCCCACCAAGCCATCCGCTTGAATGCCATGACATCCGGCGCAGTTCATCTGGAAAATTTCTTGCCCATGTTCCAGTTGCCCCTCCAGACGGAGAACACTGCGAATGTAGGGGTCGGAGGCTTGCCATTGGCTGACCCCATAGATCGTAAGGCTGATGAATAACAAGCCTGCAATGACAGCCAAGGCTACTCGCTGAAACGGGATATCGAGTTCAATCTCGGCAATCTGGTTATTCAATGGACTCTGGGGCGTCGGGGGCTGTACAAAAATTCATGAATCTATGTATCAATCATAAAAGACTCACTAGCCAAAATCTAGGATCTGCGATCGCGATCGCAAAAGCTTAAGATCTGTTTAAAGCCTCACCCTGTTTGCCACGCTGCGAACCGTATCAAACCTCGGCATTAGGGTATACCGTCATACGTGGCCAAAAAACTTATAGTATGTTTGAGTTGTTATTGCTTGGTTTTAGGAGTTTCTCGACATGATCGAACCCCTGCTTTCTGGTATTGTGCTGGGTCTTGTTCCGACTACCCTGATTGGACTGTTCGTTGCAGCGTATCTTCAGTATCGCCGTGACGACCAACTCGGCTAAACGTGCCGGTTTGAAGGGGTGGGTTGTGTATGTTTAACCCACCCTAACCGGCGATTTTGAACGACCTTTCTTGACCCCACACAGGTTTCAGGCTGGGCGGCATCAGCGAGGGATGCATTGCTTCGTCACAGTTATTACCATGAATTTTTTGTGACGATCGTCTGCTGTTTAAATTGGTTTTGGATTGGCTTGAATTGGTTTAAATTGGCGTGAATTGGTTTGAACGACCAGCCTTAAGTGGGTGACAATCGCCCTTCAAGCCGTTAGCGATACATCTTGAGTCACCCTTGAATGAGTGGTTGAACTGTCTAGAGGAATGCGCGATCGTGTGGAATTTATCCAGCCAACGACCACAACGAGACCGAATTTACCCTTGCCCGACGTGTCGTCGGGGTGAGCTGTATCGTTTAGAAATGATGGAGGCTCACGGCTGCACCTACTGCGGAAACCTCGTTGAGTTGGATTTGCGATCGCAGATTGCTCGATCGCTCAGCACGGCTCCGGCGCTGTCCTATCACTGGCAGCGCGATCGTTGGTTGCCGACCTACCGACGTGATTTACGTCTGAACGGTCTGGCGATCGTTAGCCTTCTCGTCTTTACAGTATTGCCCACCACGATCGCAGGTCTGGCCGTGTATATCTTTCCGCCGCTGGCGGGTTCTCGGGGAGCGTGGGTTCCCTATGTTTGGGTGGTTTCGGTTGGAGCCGCGCACTGTATTTCGGCGCTGTGGCTGCTGGCGGAATGTTACCAATGGCCGTGGCGATCGGCGCGAGTCTCCGGAGGTGGCGAGTCCGCAAATATCGAAAATTGGGGCAGTTAGAGTATTGCCCAGAAAAAATCGCCCATCCCAGAAGTCCGACTTTTCTAAAAAATCGGACTTCTCGCTCTCCTCAGGAACTAACCCATCTTGCGTCAGTCCTGTCAATTTTTACTCTGTCCCCATCGCCGCACGACGTTCGATCTCGCCTTTCAAAGCTTGCATCAGATCCACAAGAGACGTCTGGAAGGCATCGCGAAAAATATCGCCCGGAACACCATCGGGCGGTACAACCGTCACCTGCTGCTCAAGGAGAACCGCCGTCGGGTCGGCGCCTGAAAACGGCGCGATCGGTTCGATTTGCCAGTAGCCTTCAAGTACGGGAAAATCGCCATCGATCGCCCGAAAATCGATCCGTCGTTCACCCGAAGCGATATTTTCGCTGCAGATACGCGATCGAAAGGTGAAAAACAAAATTTTACGTTCGCTCACTTGCTCAACGATCGTGCGATCGCCGTCCGTTTCAAGCACGGTACTCGACACCACATTCGGAGCATAGGACACACTCCCTTCGTAGTCCGTCAACACCTCCCAGACCTGAGCGGCTGAGGTGTCCACTAAAACTCGTACGGTATAGAGACCCTCATCGCTGACGCTAATCGTTACATCCCCGTCGCGTAAGGCCACCCTTTCACTGACGGGTAGGCGATCGAGTGCGCTATCAAACAGCTCCGCGTGCAGCGAAGGGGTAAATCCTACGCTCCAAACGACCAGCAGGAAGAAAGTAGAACGAATGGTGTGACGGAGGGATAAGCGCATACGGTATCAAAAAAATGTCAGTCAAGCGGTTTGTTCTTAAGCCTTTCAGACGATCATCTCATTCATTTTGTTCGTGACCGTCTAATTTAGCCCGTTGCAGCCTTATGAAGCCTTATTTTGAAACCTTTCAGGATTGATACGCTCTCGATAGTCTCGTAGATTTACGGATATAAGTTTGATACTATGGATGTAGCTACCCTCAAAATCTACTAAGTATACGTAGCAAGTCTCGCTAGATAGCAGAAGCGTGTCAGAGCCTCGCATCACCATGAGGGCATCCCCACATTTGCCATAAACCAGAGCAGGATAGACGTAATGAATAGCCTTGATTTAGCCATCGACCCACAAATCGACGAACGCGAGCGAACTCATGAAGAGCGCGTTGGTGAAAAACGCTTACTGGTTTACCTACTAGAATCTGGTTTGGTTGTTCAGGCTCAATTACCGGTATTGCAATACGATCGCGAAATGACCGGCAAAGCCTTCTCCGAAATTTTGATCGATCGCGGTTGGGTTCGGAAGCAAACTCTCGATTTTCTGGTCGATCGCGTGATTATCCCCGAACAGCAGGCTCGTCAGCGTCGCGCTCAACAAAGCAAGCAGCGAATGCAGCCGATCTCGGCACTCGGTAAGCAGTACTTAGAGAAAAAGAAACAGCGTGCTGCGGAAGAAGTGAAATGGACGTTTGATTAAGTATTTTTAAGGGGCTGTTGTTGACGAGCTGTTGTTGATGGGGTGCTTTGGGTGCGGGTCGATGGGATCGTTGATGTTGAGTGTGATTGCGAGGTACTTGGGGTTAGCGCCCAAGGTTGTGGAGTTCGGTAATACGGTCAGCGCAGAGTTGTGTGACGCGATCGAGTTCGCTGTGCGTGGTTGAGGCGGGGGGTGCGATCGGTTGGCCGATCCGAATGGTGACAGGAGCCGGACGCGGAAAGCCACCGCGCAAGATCTCTTGAGTACCCCAAAGGCTGACGGGCAAGAGCGGAACGCCCGCCTTCGCTGCGAGAAGCGCCGCGCCGGTTTTCGGTTTGGTGATGGTTCCGTCCGGGGTGCGCGTCCCGGTGAGGAATACGCCCGTTGACCAGCCTTGTTCCAACATGGTGAGCGCCGTTTTGATCGCGTGACGATCGGCTTTTTGGCGACGTACGGGATACGCGCCATAGAGCTGGATCGCCTCGCGCAATACTGGATTGGTAAAGAGTTCTTCCTTGGCCATAAATGCTACCGGACGCCCGACCGCACAGGACAGAAGCGGCGGATCGGCGTAGCTAGCGTGATTGCTGACAGCGACAAATGCACCCTGGGCGGGGACATGTTCTGCGCCGTAGATGCGACCGCACAAGTACAGACGTAAGAGGGGATTGACCACCGGCCACTTCAGCAGGTGATACAGCATGAAGCTACCGAAGGGCTCGCGATCGCGGGTTTCGAGATTGGCCGTAGTCATGAATGTCTTGCCGGGTCTGGAGGAGGGCGAGAAGTCCAACTTTTCCAAAAAATCGGACTTCCAAAAAATCGGACTTCTGAAATGGGCGATTATTTCCGGGCAATACTCTTAAACAGCAACTGCTGCGAGATTGTCCGCGCCTTGGATATTCACCAGTTCGAGATCGCTGACGGTGCGGCCAATCAGCCCGGTTAGGACTTTGCCGGGACCGACTTCGACGACGCGATCGATGCCCAGATCGGGCAAGCTGAGGGAAATCTCGCGCCAGCGCACCGATCCCGTCATTTGGCGCGAAAGGCGATCGTGCAGAGCGGCGGCGGCGGTTTCTGGAGTTGGGTCTACATTGGACATCACCGGAATCGCGGCGTCGTTGAATTGAGCGGTCGCGAGTACGGTGTCAAAGTCTTGAGACGCGGGTTTCATGAAGGGCGAATGAAACGCTCCCGAGACGTTGAGTTTCACGGCGCGGCGGCTTTTGACACTGGTGGCGATCGCCTCGACCGCTTCGGGCGTACCCGAGATCACAGCTTGGAGCGGGCTATTATCATTCGCCAAAACGACCCCTTCCGTGGCGGCGATCGCGGCTTCAAGCTGGTCGCGATCGAACTTCATCATCGCCATCATTTCTCCCCCTTCTGCGCTTTGCATCAGCTCACCGCGACGCTTCACCAAACGCAAACCCGTTTCAAAGTCGATCGCTCCGGCAGCATAGAGCGCTACGTATTCACCCAGGCTATGACCGGCGACAAAATCGGGCGTTTCACCCGCTGCCTTCAGTAGATCCACGAGGATACATTCAACGGTGTAGAGACAGGGCTGGGTGTAAATGGTCTTTGACAGTTCGGTTTCGTCACCGCTGATCCGATCCTGTACTGACCAGCCGAGAATTGCAGAAGCGCGATCGAAGGTGTTACGCGCATGGGGACGATCGAGTAGATCAAGACCCATATTTTGTGCCTGCGATCCCTGTCCCGGAAAGACCCATACAGTTTTAGCCATAACGTTAAATAGTTGATCCTTGTGTCGTTGAATAAGTGATGAGAGAGATGAAGTCCGGCTGTGAGACCTTGGCTATTTTGGATTTTGCCTGCGTCCGTCGTGGCAGTGAAACCGTTTCAAGCACGTTTCAAGCACTTGTCTAAGACGCTTGCATACGCTTAGGGCGTTAGATGCCCCAGCGAAAAATTGCTGATCCCCAGGATAGACCCGCGCCGAAACCAGACGCCGCGATCGTATCGCCCGGTTTGACCCGCCCCGATCGCACCGCTTCATCGAGCGCGAGGGGAATCGACGCGGCGGAGGTGTTGCCATACTCGCTCAGATTGCCCAAGGTGCGATCGATTGGAATTTTCAAACGTTTGGCCACCGCATCAACGATGCGCTGATTGGCCTGATGGAGCAATAACCAGTCGATATCCTCGGTCGTCAGGTCAGCCCGAAACAGCGACTTTTCGATCGTTTCCGGCACACGCGTCACTGCAAACTTATAGACATCTTTGCCCACCATATCGAGGAAACCATAGCGCCCACGATTGGCCGAAATTCCGGCGATCAGGGGACGTTCTGCCGACTCATAGCGCAAGGTCAGACAACTGTTTTGGCTACCATCGCTATGCATGTCAAACCCAAGCAAACCGGGCGAATCCGGATTGGCCTTGACCACCACCGCACCCGCACCGTCGCCAAACAACACACAGGTACGCCGATCATCCCAGTCCACCCAGCGCGAGAGGATATCCGCTCCCACCAGCAGCGCATTTTTATAAACGCCGCTTTGGAGAAACTGCGACACGGTCACCAGTCCAAAGAGAAACCCAGAACAGGCCGCCGTCAGGTCAAAGGCCACGGCCTGCTTGGCTCCGACGGCGTGCTGAATCGAGGCGGCACTACCGAAGAGATCGTCTGCGGTAGATGTAGCTAAGACGACGAGATCAATTTGGGCGGGATCAATGTCGGCCATGGCGATCGCCCGTGCGCTGGCTTGAGCCGCGAGATCGACCAGGGATAAATCCGGCGGCGCAACGTGACGACGACGAATGCCAGTGCGCGTCGAGATCCATTCATCGGAAGTCTCGACAAGTTTGCCGAGGGTATCGTTGTCGAGCACGGTCGTGGGAGCGGCGGAACCGCAGCCGACGATCGCTATACCGGGAGTCGCCATATTATCGAAACACTAACTGAAAAGGGAAAACAAACGGGCGACTCAAAGACCTTCGGAGACCCCGCAGCCGATCCGACAAGCAGACTTGCCGTAACGCCATAACCGCTTATGGGGTTACGAGTTCGGCTTCACGCAGGCGATCGATGACACCACGTTCAACAGCATCCTTCGCGAGACGAATACCGTTATAGATGGTCGGCGCTTTCGACGAGCCGTGGCCGATCACACAGATGCCATCAATCCCGAGCAGCAATGCGCCGCCGTGTTCGACATAGTCTACCCGCTGCTTAAACCGTTTAAAACGCGGGGCGAGGGTCGCTTTCGTGGTGTCATCGAGATCCGTAAGGATTTCTTCCTGGCAAAGCTGAAGCATCACATCGCCGACGGCTTCAGCAAATTTCAGCAGAATATTCCCGACGAAGCCATCGCAGACGACGACATCAAAGTCACCCGAAAGAACATCACGTCCTTCCACATTGCCCACAAACGGAATCAGGGCGTTGTCTTTCAACAGTTGATGCGTTTTTAGGGTGAGGTCGTTGCCTTTGCTCGATTCTTCGCCGATGCTGAGGAGACCCACGCGGGGCGATTCAATGCCGAGGGCGTATTGACTGTAGATTGTGCCGATGCGGGCAAATTGCTCAAGGTAGCGAGGGCGACAGTCCACGATCGCGCCAACATCTAACATCAACAGCGGACGATCAGGTCTGGCGGAGGGCATGATCGCACCGATCGCCGGACGCTCGATTCCGGATAGGCGACCAATTCGCAGCAGAGCCGCTGCCATCGACGCGCCGGAATGACCCGCCGAAAAGACGGCGTCCGCCTCTCCCTGTTTCACCAAGCTCATCGCGACGCTGACCGACGCTTTTGGCTTGCGCTTGAGGCCGCTCATCGCTTCGTCGTGCATGTCGATCACGCCTTCGGATGCGACGATTTTGGCATCCGTGGTTAAGCCTTGCTTGTCCAGAGAGGCCGCGATCGTCTCGGGGTCGCCAACGAGAATGACATCGGCTTCAAGTTCGGCCTGTGCTTGGACAGCTCCCGCTAAAATTTCATCGGGCGCGTAGTCCCCGCCCATTACATCTACTGCAACTCTTGCCCTTGCCAATGCCATCTCTCGTTAACGGTGAAAGTCTCACAGAATTCTACCAGACGACTTGACAGTAAATATAAAAGCCTGAGATGACGCAATTTCAAGCGATCGGGCGTGAACTGTTTTACTCCTAAGCCCTCAATTCCACGGCTGGTCTGCGGTCTCTGTTCTGGGTCGGATGTGGGTGAAAACGCTACGGACTCTACCGATCGCGCGGTCACTCTCGGGCAGATGGCGGTGCCGATTGACCGCGAAATGACAATCGATGGTTTAACCTGATGCAGTGGCGCAGCGTCTGACTCGGCAAGGCGCGTGTAACCCACAAAACCTCACGACCTTTAGGCTTGATCGTGCTTGAATTAATCAGTTCTGGTTTGCTTTCGCTGTGGCTTGAAACAGCGGGCGTCGAAGCCTCGGCCTCGCGCAGTCCCCTGCCGCCACCGGATGCCTGGGGGGTGGCGGTTCCACAAACGGATCTTGACGTGAATCGGACGATCGATGCGTATCTCAAGGCGCTGGAAGGGGCGGGGATGCAGCGTGCGGATCAGGGACTGTGGTTGCAGGCGGACATTACGGGGCTGGGATCGCACCAGGGGACGGAGGTGCGACGGGCGGCGTCGATTACGAAGCTGACGACGACGCTGGCGGTGCTGGATGCGCTGTCGGTGGATTGGACGATCGAAACGACGGTGCTGATACGCGGTGAGGTGGAGGAGGGGACGCTGTACGGTCAGCTCATTGTCTCGGGCGATCGCGATCCGTTTTTCGTCTACGAAGAGGCGCTGGAATTGGGGAATGCGCTGCAAGAAGCGGGGATTGATCGCGTGGTGGGCGAGATCGTCGTGGAGGGGGATGTGGCGCTGGAGGGAGAAAGCGATCCGAACAAAGTTGCGACGATGCTGCGCCGCACCTGGTCGCCGGATAATTGGACACCGGAGATTGAATCGGCCTATTTACGCATGGCGAAAGGGACGCCCCGACCGGAGATCCCGATCCGCAACGATCGCCGTCGCGGCAAGAGCAACCGTTTGGGAGACCCGGAGCCGGTGATTGTGCATCGATCGCTGAGTGCGATCGGCTTGCTGAAACATATGAATGTTTACAGCGATAACGTCCTAGCGCAGGAACTGGCCGATCGCGTGGGGACGCCCGACGAGATCGCCGCCCGCGTCGCGCAACTGGCTCGCGTCCCGGCGATCGAGATCCAGCTTGCTGACGGATCGGGACTTGATCGCAACAATCAAATGTCTCCGCGTGCGGCCTGTGCGGTCTTGGCCGCGATTCAGCGTCATCTTTGGTCTTACGGATTAACCGTAGGGGATGTGCTGCCGATTTTTGGCATTGATGGCGGCACGATGGACGATCGAGCGATGCCCGCCAATGCCACGGTAAAAACAGGGACGCTCTGGGATACCAGTACGCTGGCGGGGGTGTTCCCGACGCGCGATCGCGGATTGGTCTGGTTTGCGATTTTCAATGACGGTGAAGACTACACCCTGAAATTTCGGGAACAGCAGGACACGCTCTTACGCGCCCTCGAACAATACTGGGGCAAGGCGGATCGATCCCCCGACGCGATCGCCCCTCGCCTGGAAAACGAAGCCGACACTCGCCTCGGCGCACCCGGTCGTAATCGCATCGTGCGATCGTGGTAGACCACGCAAGCCATATCGTTTGGTCGCTTTGATGGTCTTCTCGAATGATGGTCTTCTCGAAATATTGCCGATCAGCCGATCAGATTAGGGCGGTTTGAGCGATCAATTATTTTTCACTTTCAGGGTAATTTGTCCTGAGAAAATTAGCGAAATATGAGGAAATCAGGCTTCTGTTAAAAACTTTTTCTTCATAAGCCAAAGAATGAAAAACAGTCCGAGGAACAGGACAACTATTTTTGAAACTGGGTCGATATATTTTGCAATTAGATCGTAGTTTTCGCCTATGTTGTAACCCCCGATCGTTAGCAATCCGACCCATAGAATAGAGCCGATCGTTGAGTAAATCGTGAAGGAAACTAACGGCATTGCACCCACACCAGCGGGTAGGGAAATCAGCGTTCGGATACCGGGTACTAATCGGCCAAATAATACGATTTTATTGCCGTATTGCTGAAACCAGCGATCGGCTTGATCAATATCCGCACCCGACAAACCGAACCAGTGACCATACTGATCGGCCAGTTGTCTTAACCCCACTTGGCCAATTCGTTTCCCAGCGTAGTACCACGGATAAGCGCCCAGGATTGTACCGATCACGCCCGCCACGATCGCCGGAACAAGCTGCATGTTCCCTTGGGCTACCGCAAAACCCGCCAACGGCATAATTAATTCCGAAGGAATCGGCGGAAAAAGATTTTCCAATAACATCAGAAAGGCAATTCCAAAGTAGCCTAAGGAATTCATCGTTTCCGTAATCCATTCAGTCATAAGATCATCCTATATCAATTAAGCTTAAAACGAGCGATAATTCGTATTTATTTCGACGCAGAACATCGGGATGATACAAGTTTCTATGCTCTGCGTCGTGAGAGCATAGGACGCAGAGCCTCCAGCACGGTCTTCCCAGAGAGCAGAGGAACGACAATACACGTTGTTGAACTTTCAGGACTTACGCAGACATCCTGAAAGAGATGGTCTCAAAGCAGCATGAATTCGTAGATTGGGCTGCACGTAGCAAAATCCAGCGGGATCGCTAAAACCTTTACTGCGGTTGAGTTTCATTCCTCAATTCAGCCTACGAGTCTAAATTTTTGTTCCGGTACTTTCGGTCGGTGGAATAACGAAACTTGACAATTACCGGTAGGATTTCGCTACCCGCTGTAAAACAGAGGGTGCTTGCCGTTGTATATGCCGTTTGGGCGCTTTTCCCACTTGTGACTGTTTCCCGCTCGTCTGATTACCGCTCATCAACAGCCTGGGCTCCTCTATGGCAGCGCACGATCGCCCTCTTGACCGCGATCACGCTGCTGCTGATGCCCTATAACTGGACATTTCAGCCCCTCAGCCACGAAATTGAGGTATTAACGATCGCGCGTCAGATCGCCGATCCAGCATGGTTACCGCAGGATTGGTATCTGCGTCAGGCGACTAGTCATCCGGGCTTGTTTGAGTGGGTGACGAGCGGATTTGTAGGGTGGATCGGCCCGATCGGCACGATCGTCATAGGGCGATTGTTTTGCTACGGTCTCTTAGCCGTGGGGTTGGCCTTGATCACGCGCCAGCTTGACCTGCGGCTCGGAGCCTCGCTCCTGGCGATTTCGCTCTGGCTCGGCTTCAATCGTCTGGTCCCGATCGACAGTGCATCACAGGTCTACTTCGGGTTTGCAGGCGTGACGATCGCCTCGCTGCTGCTGGTGTGTACCGGACGCTTTCCCAACCTCAAACGCCACTACCTCAAATTATTTTTACTGGCCTACGGCTTACTGCTCGCGGCCAACGATCCCCAAAGTGTGATCGCCGATGAGTTCCTCCTGCCAGATTTTGGGGCGAAGTCGATCGCCTATGCCTGCCTGCTGATCGCGATCGGCCTGTTTCTGCGCGATCGGCGCTACCTCGCGGCACTCTTCACCGGGATTGGTGCGTCATTTCACTTGCTCACTGGCGGCTATGGCTTTTTTGTGATCTTGATTTGTTGCTTCCTGGAAGATGTGTTTCTCGGAACCCTGCGGACGAAAGCCACCTGGAAAGTGTTTGTACCGTTTGCGATCGGTGCGATCGCCGCACTGCCAGGACTGTGGCAAACACGAAGCGCCATGCCGCCAATTTCCGACGTCTTAGCCTCCGAAATCACCGTCTTTTTCCGCTTCCCCGACCACCTCAACCCCGCGACCTGGTACACCGCAGGCTGGCTCAAGCTGACGACCTATCTCATCGTCTTGGCGCTGTCGGTTTATATGGTCGCGGTCACCCAGCGACGCGCGGCTCTGGAGATCGATCGCGGCTTTGCCAAGCGTCGCGCCCTGCTGGTCGTTTTGGTCTGCGCGATTCCCTTTGGGCTGGGTCTGCTAATCGCCCCCACTAACGACACGGGTTCGTTGTTGCAGTACGACCCCTTCAGCCTGTTTAACACGCTCCTGCCGCTGTTCACCCTGCTATTTTTCGTCCGCGCCCTGCAAAGCCTGGGTCTGTTGGGTCTAACCTTCACCGGGGTTGATGGGTTGTGCTGGCTGTTGGTCGTACCGATCGTCCTGCGCACGAGCTTCGATTTGGTGCCATTTCTGGGGAACCCCAAGGAGGGGCTAACCTCAGGACTGCCGCCCGCCGAGCGAGAACTATACGCCTGGATTCAAACCCATACACCGCAGGACGCGACGATCGTCGCGCCGCCCAATTTACGCGGGGTGCAGTTCCTCGCAGAACGCGGAACCGTCGTCACCTTTGATTTTTTCCCGAAAACCGCATCGGGCGTTATCGAATGGCTGAACCGTCTCGACGATCTCACCGCTGGCGGAACGCAGCGCGAACTTGCCGCGATCAACCCCGAGACCCCTCGGCGGATCGCCCACATTCGATCGGACCTCGTGGCCGCCTATCAGCAGCTCGACCCAGACCAGGCCACGGCCATCATGGAACGCTACGACGCCGATTGTTTCGTCACGACTGCACAAGCCGACTTTAACCGTGCAGCGGACTACAAAAACGCCGCCTACACCATCTATTGCCGCGACGCAGATTCGCCCAGTAATCGCCCCTAAATCAATCTGTATTTCCCCACAAAAAGCTTAAAATTATCTTAAGTTCAGCTTTCGTGACGCATCATAGCCATGCGAAGGTCTAAGTTTTGAGTGTTCGTTCTAGCTGGAGTTAAACCATGACCGATGAAGCTGAAAAGTTTGTATTTCCGCGTGGCCGCTACTATGGCGAGTTTACACCCGAGAATGTTGTTTTCAATGCCAATCTCCAAGAGTTCGCCCAACGGGTTAGCTTTATTTGCAATCTCGAAACAAGCGGCAAACTCACACCCGAGGAGGCGTACGATGCGGTCAAAGAACTTTGGCATGTGCTGAAAACCTCGAAGCGACAACTCAAGATCGGTGAACCCAAATCGCACGATCGACCGGATCTGCCCGAGACGGATTAGCCCGAGACGGATCGCAGAGAGGCCGTTAGGCGATCGGGAAATCCGGCCAGTCGGCGATCGGTGTCGCCGTGGTGACGCGCTGCATACCGGCTGCGGCGAATTCGGCGAAGACCGCTTCGGCCATGTCGGTGAAGTCCACCACGTCGGGGACAACGACGGGTGACATGCAGTCTTCGAGCAAATAGACCCGATTTGCCAGCTTCGGATCGCGATCCTGGATTTCGGTGAGTAAGTCGCGGATACTCCAGGCGACGCAGTGGCTTTTGGCCTGTCCAGCGATAATCACGGCGTCGAATTGGAGCAGATGCTCGATCGCGGCGGTATTTTTAGCGGCGATCGCCGTGCCGCGATCGTCGGTCATCACTTCGGGGCGCAAAACGGAATAATTTTCGGTCAGGGGATTGTTGCCCTTTAGCTCGAAGCGGGTTTGGCTCGATCGGGCGATGTTATGGAAGAAACAAGCTTCCTCAAAGACAGGGACAAGAGCGTGACCGACACCGCCCAGCATGGAGTGATACGGCCAAATGGTGAGGGGAAGTTTACCGTCATCGGTGAGTTGGCCGACGTAGTGACGGGCGTAGGCGTCGAGATCGCCTTGAAATCCAGCCTGATCAGCGGCGATCGCGGCCATGCTCGGGTCAATCTGCCAGCGGCGGGCGTCGATGTCATCGAGCGTAATCGTGGTCATGGCGGCGGGTGGGTTGCCGTCGGGGTCGCGCCAAAAGGCGGGGTGAAAGACTTGGCGGGCGGTGTGGGTGTCGAGGGTGGGGATGATTTCGGTGAGGCGATCGAGGTGTTGGTAAATGAAGCGGCACAGGCGGGCGGTGTCGTCGATCGCCCCGGTTCCGCTGCGTCCGCCGACGAATAGCTCGAAGTCGGGCAAACAAAAGGTGTTTTGCACATCGATCGCCAGGAGTCCGATGCGGGTGGTGTCGGCGGTGGCGGGTTGGAGTTGATGGGTGGTTGCCCAGGTTTTGGCGGCGATCGCGAGGTCGGCGTAGGGGATGCGACGCAGTTCGCTGACGCGATCGGGGTTGAAATGGTTCGGAATGGGGAGGATCATGATGAGGTGAGGAGGTCTAAAAAAGCTGGAATGATAGACACAACAAACCGTTGAGTCGAGCAGATTTATCATCCATTATGGCGATCGGAAAAAGCCTTCAGGGGTAATGAGGTCTCAGCAATTTTCGACGAATCTCATTATCAACAGTACAATAATCAAGAATATTGTCTTTAATGCTGGAAATCGATGGCAATTCGGCGACTGTATTACGGTGATAATCTCGATATTCTGCGTGAACATATACCCGATGAGTCGGTTGATCTGATCTATCTCGACCCGCCTTTTAACTCTCAGACGAGCTACAACGTTCTGTTTAAAAGCCAAAAGGGAGAGCGATCGACCGCACAAATTGCAGCGTTTGAGGATACTTGGGCTTGGGGTATCCAGTCAGAACGCTACCTAAACGATCTGCTTAAACAAAAAGGTGAACTCGCAGACTTGCTCAACCTGCTGGTACGAACGCTGGGACAAAATTCGCTGTCTGCATATCTCGTCATGATGGCGATTCGCTTGGTCGAGCTACACCGAGTTTTGAAGTCAACCGGTAATTTTTATCTCCATTGCGATCCAACCGCGAGTCATTATCTCAAGATGATTCTCGATATCATTTTTTCGCCCGTCAATTTTAATAATGAAATTATCTGGAAACGAACAGCCGCCAAAGGATTGGCAAAACGTCGCTTCCCAAAAAATCATGATGTGATTTTATTCTATGCAAAGTCCGATCAATTTACCTGGAATCTCGAACATACTTATATTCCATACGATCCCAAAAAACTGCCACCGAAAATAGCTGAAAAGTATCACCATACAGATCCAGATGGACGGCGCTATCAACTTGACAATCTCATTAATCCAAATCCAGATCGACCAAATTTAACCTATGAATTTCTTGGGGTTAAAAAAGTTTGGCGCTGGACTCAGGAACGGATGCAAAAAGCCTATGATGACGGGCTAATTATCCAGTCAGCTTCAGACAGAGTACCACGTCTTAAGCGCTATTTAGATGAGCAGCCAGGTCAGTCTATTAATAGTGTTTGGGATGATATTACCCCGATTAATTCCCAAGCCAAGGAGCGACTAGGCTATCCAACTCAAAAACCTCAGGCATTGCTAGAGCGAATCATTAAAATCAGCAGTAATCCCGGTGATATTGTTCTCGATCCATTTTGCGGGTGTGGCACTGCCGTTCACGCCGCAGAATCACTCGATCGCCAATGGATCGGCATTGACATCACTCATCTTGCGATTTCCCTGATCGAAAAACGCTTACGCGATGCCTTTCCTGATCGGGAAGTTCAGGATGAAACCGGCGTCAAACTCGAACCTGGCATTCAGTTTGATGTGGAAGGAACACCGAAAACCTTGGATGCGGCTCGCGATCTCTTTCATCGTGATACTTATCAGTTTGAATGGTGGGCTTGTTCACTTGTGAATGCTCAACCCTATAAGGATAAAAAGAAAGGCGCAGATAGTGGTGTCGATGGCTTAATTTATTTTCGAGATGTTGATTCGAGCAGTACGAAGAAAGATCCGACGGTGGTACGGCAAATTGTCGTGAGTGTGAAGGGTGGCAAAAATGTGGGTGTGTCGATGATTCGGGACTTGCGTGGCACGATGGAAGCCCGTCAAGCGGATATCGGTTTATTTGTCACGATGACGCCACCGACTCGGGTCATGATCAGCGAAGCGGCGAAAGCCGGAGTTTATTCCGCTGGAAATGGTCAGGATTATGCTCGAATTCAGATTTTAACGATCGAAGACTTACTCGAAAATCGCGTCCGACCGGAATTTTATGATCTTAGCCGTGGTGAATTGACCTTTAAAAAAGCACCACGGGAGACGCGCGATCGCTCATCACAACTCAACTTAAAAAATCTGCAAGATACGCTGGATAACTCCTAATATTTGTGATGACAATTACGCTGAAACGAAATTTTTTCGAGTCACGTAGAACGATCGCCAACCATGCGAGACGAAAGGCGACATGCTAAAACTGTGAGGGCGAATGCGCCCCGAATTTGTAGATATGCTCCAAATTCGTAGATATCAAGTGTAGGTAGCTGACACAGCTTGCGATCGAGGAGACAGCAATGGGACGGGTGATTCTATCCGCCGGTCATGGTGGTTACGAGAACGGTACACAAGATCCCGGCACGATCGCCGGGGGGACGACCGAAGCGCAGGAGATGATCCGCCTACGGGATGCCATGGTCAGCGAGCTGCGATCGCGGCGCGTGTCGGTGCTGTCGGTTCCCGACGATCTCAGCCAACAGCAGACGATCGAGTGGATCAACACCCGCGCTCGTACGGGAGATATTGCCCTCGAAGTTCACGCCAACGCCGCCCCCAACCCCGTCGCCAAAGGGGCAAGCGTTTACTACATTACGAATAACGATGCCCGTGCTAGCGACGCCGATCGGCTGCTGCGTGGCCTCATCGCCTACCTGCCCGTCTTGTCGAGCCGGGGCGCACAGCCCGACTCCAACGGCGGCGTCGGTCGTCTTGCCTTTTGCCGTGAAATCATCGTCCCGTCCTTACTGGCCGAAGTTGGCTTTTTGACCAATCCCGACGATCGCGCCCTGATCCAAAACCGTCGCGAAGACCTCGCCGCTGGATTGGTCGCCGGTCTCGTGGACTGGTTGGCTCGCAACGGTACGACCACCTCGGCCTATCCCGAAATTGGCATCGTCATGAACGGCAAACCCCACGGCGAACCGGGCATTTTGGTCGAGGGGAATGCGTATATTCCGATCGATTTGGCCGATAGTTTGGGTGTCGATCTGGCGCAGGCGGCGCAGGTGCGGCGTGTGCTGTATAACGGCGTGGTGCATGTGCGGGCGGTGGAGCTACGGGAATATAACATTTCGGTGAGCTGGGATAATCCGTCACGATCGGTGATTATTCGATCGATTCTGTCGATCTGCATTAATCAGGTAAATAAAATCGTTGGCCACGGTAACACCACCCCGTTTCAGATGCAGGCATTTCTCGCCAAAGCCAACCCTGGAGCCGAACGCCAATATCCCGACCTGCCGAAGCTGTACCAAGAGGAAGGCTCGATCGAGGGCATCAACTACGACATCGCCTTCGCTCAAATGTGCGTCGAAACCGATTATCTTCGCTTTCGCCAAGACCTCAACCCCGCCCAAAATAATTTCGGTAACCTTGGTTCCGCCGATGGTCGTGCCAGTGGCGCCACCTTTGCCTCGGCGCGTCTCGGCGTCCGGGCGCATATCCAACACCTGAAAGCCTACGCCAGCACCGAAGCCCTAGTGCAACAGCCGCCACTCGATCCGCGTTTTCGCTTCGTGACGCGCGGCATCGCTCCGGCGATCGAGCAATTATCGGGACGCTGGTCGCCGGAACTCGACTACGGTAGCCGCATCTTGGCCGCGCTGCGACGCCTTTACGAATCGGCGGGTTTGCTGTGATCGAAGATTGAATGAACAATTCTCCAATCCACAACTCACAACTCACAATCCTTAATTATTCATTATTAATTGAGCTGCGGTCGTGATTTCCCTATCAACAACTGTGCGTAATTCCTCTAGGTTTGGCTGTAGACACACGGCACTTCATGATGACCTAGTCTGAACGACGCATCATGATTCTGCGGATTTATTCGCCTATTTCTTTTTACTAAAATTGCTATGACTGAGACTTCCTCCCCTAAAAAATCAGGCTTCGGCTGTGTTTTTCCCGCGATCGGTGCTGCGGTCTTGATCGGCGGGGGAGCTGCCGCCTACTGGACGTTGAATCGTACTAGTGCTGCCGGAATGACGGCAGAGGCAAACGCGGCGATGTTGCCGGACGAAACGATCGCGATCGCCCATCTCACCACCGCCACCTTTGACGATTTAGCGCAGTTCGGCACACCGGAAGCCCAGGAGGAAATGCAGCGACGGGTGACGGCAATTTTATCGGGATTTTCACCGGGATTGGAATGGGAGCGCGACCTCAAGCCGTGGGTGGGTAGCGTGACCCTTGGGTTGGCGACACCGATCGCCAATGAAGCACCCGGCGGCCCCGACCTCCATGCATACTTTGCGATCGCGATTCGCGACAAACTTCAAGCGATCAAATTTGCCAGCGGCCTACAATCCGAGGCGGGCGACACAGCGATCGAGTCTGAATACGAAGGCATCAAAATCATCCAAGTTAGCCCCGACGAGGCCGGACGCGGAACGACGATCGCCACGATCGACGACCATTTAATCATGGCCGGTTCGCTCGGAAATATGCAAAATGTAATCGACGATGTGAAGGCGAAAACAACGGCGAGCAGCAACGAGGATCTACAACAAGCCCTCGATCAAAGCCCTGATGTCGATCGTCCATTACTTCAGGTTTATATTCCTGACACCTCCGCTTTCCCCTCGCCCAATACGGCGGACAACACCGACGAGAACACCACTAAAACACCCGACGAAACATCCAGCGAAACACCACCGATTCGCGCTTCGATCGCCACGGTTAACGTCACCGACATCGGTCTCCACGGCAGCATCAACGTCTTCCTCAATGGCGATCGCGAACTGCCCAAATTTGTCCCCATTTCCGATCGCCCCGAAACCCAATTCCCTGAGCAGACAATCCTCCTCCTCGCGGGGAACAACATCGCCCAAACCTGGACACAGCTTGTCGCCAGCGCCGAAGGTGACACCGCACTTCCCCAAGCGAAACAGGCTTTGGCGGTAGTCCGCGATGGGTTGAGCAACATCGGGCTTGATGCCGATCGCGACGTGTTTAGCTGGATGGACGGTGAAGCGGCGATCGGCGCGTTTCCCGTCACCACGGGTTTACTGCAACAGTTCGGTCTTGCCGCTGCCGCCACCGCCGAAACAAGCGATCGCGCTGCTGCCACCACCGCCCTAACGAAACTCTCCGATGCCCTCAAGAGCCGCATCCCCGTACCGCTCAGCCAAGCCGATCGCAAAGTGGGCGAAATCGACGTTAAAGAATGGACAGTTCCGGTTCCCGGCATCGGTGCGGGCGGGCTGTTTGGCTATGGCTGGCGCGACGATCGCAATCTGATCGTGGGTCTCAGCGCTCCGGCGATCGATGCGATCGCCCAACCCCCAGAGACCAGTCTCTCGACCAATCCTGATTTTCAGGATGTGATGCAAGATCTGCCATCGGAGAAAACGGGCTACGCCTATTTCAACCTGGCTCAGGTGTATCAACAGCTTCAAAGCATCCCCGTTGGCGCGAGCCAACTCCTGTCTCCACAGTCAACAATATTGCTCGGAGCCATGCGCGGTTTTGGTGCAACGCTGGCGTCAAACACACCGGATCAATTGACGATCGATCTATCACTGGCACTACAACCGTTTACGGCAAGCAATAATAAACCGGAAGAAACACCAGAAACTCCCAAACCGGAAGCAACGCCAAACACGCCGGAAGCCGAATAATATAAGTAATGAGATTAATGCAGGGGTTGATTTAGCTTCTGCATTAATACGCTAAAACATCGTTCAACCCGAGTCATGAAGATCTCAATTTCATGCTGAAATTAAACGATCAAACGCAACATAGAACTCTCACGAAGTCTCGAACACCTACAGCCTAAGCCATGTGAGCGATGTAACCAAAGCTACAGACAGCAGCCTCATATATTGGTTCTCTTGTCTATGTGTCACATTGTAAAGTTGTTTTTATATTTGAAAGACAAAAACATCGATCGAAGCTTTGTAATAAGCACGCACCAATAAAGCAAGGCGTATTACGCATTCGTATCAAGCTTGCCTTGTTGATTCTCAACCTTAGCTATCTCTATTTTTTGGATTTAAGACTCTCAGCCTCGAAATAATATAAGACGATACTTATCCACCGTTTTTAGATAACGTCGAAGCTAATAAAGAGTCTTAAAAATTCAGAGCATTAAACATCTAGATGCCATAGCAGCTTTTAGATCAGGAGGCAGATCCATGCTCGAAATCGGAAAAAGTGAGGTTGATCATTAAGCTCGCTACGGTGTGATCGATCGATGCCTTGAATGCAATGCAATGTGTCACACATTGGTCTCTATTGACTAAATACACCGACGAGAGAGTTTTATCGTGAGATTTTCCCAAAGTTATCGCTCCTTGAGTGTTGCGAGCAGCCCAGGTCTTCAAGCCAAAGGACTGGAAACCGATTCTCGTTCGTGTCTCATGTGTCAGGGGTCTCATAACACCCAAGACCACTGGGACTACATGGCGACCCTGCCGCAAGATCCGGTCGATATGCTCGACGACTTGATCCGCATGGGCATGTACAAAGACTCCGCCTTGAAAATGGCTGATGCGGTCAGCAGCGCCGAGGTGCGTAAGGCGTTATTTCTCAAAATGGCGTCCCACGGTGATCCAAAACGTGAGCGTCTGATTCGCGATCTAGCTAGTGTTGCGGGTGGGCTTGATAATGCGTTTGCGGCGGCGTTTGGTGCTAAGGCGGGCGAATTTTTTGGAGATGCACGTCGTACAAGTGCGGTGACGCGCCGCGAATTTATTCGTAATGTGGCGATCGGGGCGGCTCTCGTTTCCCTGGCGAACTGTGCGCCGAATCCCGGTGATGATGCTGCCGATACCGATCCGGCGGCGGGTGATGCGGCCACGGGCGATCTGGAAAAAACCGATATTCAGGTTGGATTTATTCCCATTACCTGTGCAACGCCGATCATCATGTCGGAACCGCTGGGCTTTTATAAAAAGTACGGCCTCAATGCGAAGGTTGTAAAAATGCCGAGCTGGGGCGCTGTGCGCGATTCGGCGATCGCCGGTGAACTCGACGCCTATCACATGCTCGCGCCGATGCCGATCGCGATGACCCTCGGTCTGGGTTCCGCCCCGTTTAGCACCAAGCTGGCGAGCATCGAAAATATCAACGGTCAGGCGATCACGATCGCCGAGCGTCATCGTGGCAATGTCAACGGCCCAGCGGACTTCAAAGATTTCGTCATCGGTGTACCGTTCCCTTACTCGATGCACAACCTGCTCCTGCGCTACTACCTCGCCACTGGTGGTCTCGATCCCGACACCGACGTAAAAATCCGCCCGGTTCCGCCGCCGGACAGCATCGCCCAGCTCGTGGCCGGTGATATTGACGCCTACCTGATGCCCGATCCGTTTAACCAACGCGCCGTTTACGAAGGTGCGGGCTTCATTCACAAGCTAACGAAAGAGATCTGGCCGGGGCATCCCTGCTGTGCGTTTGCGGCGGGTCAGTCCTGGATTGATGAGAATCCGAACACGTTCCGGGCGCTCAATAAAGCGATTATCGAAGCTGCCAGTTATGCCCAGGATATGAACAACCGCAAGGAAATTGCGGCGGCGATTTCCGATCGAGCGTTCCTCAACCAGCCGACCGAGGTGGTTGAAGCGGTGCTGACGGGTAAATTTGACGACGGCAACGGCAACACGCTGGATATTCCCGATCGCATCGGCTTCGATCCGTACCCCTGGCAGAGTTTCGCCAACTGGATTTCGTCGCAGCTCGTCCGCTGGGATCTCCAAGGTGATGGCAAAGTCGCCGAAGCGATTACGAAAGAGACCTACGACGAGGTGGGTAATCAAATCTTCTTGACGGATCTCGCTCGTGAATTGGCCGAAGAACTCGGCCAAGAGCCTCCGGCGGAGGTCTACCGCACGGAAACGCTGGCGTTCGACACGTTCGATCCCTCAGACCCCGAAGCCTATGTCAAAGCGCAAATCGAAAAATTCGGCGTTTAGCGCTGCGTTTCACGTTGCGTTTCACGTTGCGTTTCACGTTAACAAGATTGACGTAAATCTTTCGATCGAGCCGATCGCTGTTTTATTCACGGACGATCGGCTCACCTTATACCAAATCCGGTCATGTATACCCCAAGAAAAATCGCGCCTGTGAGCACTGAGCTTGTCGAAGTGCGGTGTTCACTCAGAACGACGATCTGAGTCTATGCATAAACGGATTTGGTATTACACGACGTTCAAGCTGCTTAGAGTTTTAATGATGGAGGTTTCTTGCTGTGACTAGCGCCATGCAACGCGTTCGCAAACGACAACGCGACGGAGCCGTTAATGAAAACGTCCGTGCGATCGGTCTGTTTCTACTCTCGCTGATTATTTTTCTCGGATTTTGGGAAATCGGGGCGCGATCGGGCTGGTTCTCGAAAGGGGTTCCCACGGCGAGCTTAACGCTCACAGAGCTATGGTGGTGGGTCACCAATCCATTTTTCAACAATGGCCCCAACGACCTCGGCATCGGCTGGAACCTGCTGGTTAGTTTGCGACGGGTGGCGATCGGCTATACCGCCGCGTCGCTAATCGCCGTACCGCTCGGTGTCCTCATCGGCATTTCTCCCGTCGCCTCGAAGGCTTTCAATCCCTACGTACAATTGCTCAAACCCGTGTCGCCGCTGGCGTGGCTACCGATCGGGCTGTATCTCTTCCGGGATTCAGAAAAGACGGGCATTTTCATCATTTTGATCAGCAGTGTTTGGCCGACTCTGGTGAATACGGCCTTTGGGGTGGCCAATGTCAGCAAAGACTATCTCAACGTGGCGAAAACCCTCGGCGCGTCTAAATGGCGCACCATCAGCCGCGTGATTATTCCGGCGGCGTTGCCCAATATCGTCTCGGGCTTGCGTATCAGTATGGGGATTGCGTGGCTGGTGATCGTTGCGGCGGAAATGTTGCTCGGTACGGGGTTGGGTTATTTCATCTGGAACGAATGGAATAACCTTTATCTTCCGAATATTCTCGTTGCCATCATTATTATTGGCTTCGTGGGAATCATTCTCGACCAGATATTCGCCTACATCGAGCGAGCGGTTTCCTTTGGAGGTAAAAGCGAATGAGTGTTTCGATCGATTCGACAGGTTCAACGGATTCGAGCCAGCAAAATGAGAGTGCCTTTGTGGCCGGTGGCGATGTTCAGGTCGCGCTGCGCGATGTGAGCAAGGTGTTTCCGGGGCGCAAAGGCTGGTTTAACAAAATGACGGGCAAAACGTCGTCGGATTTTCTGGCGATCGACAGCGTTAATATTGACATCGAGCGCAATACGTTCGTCTCAATTATTGGCCCCTCAGGCTGCGGTAAATCAACCCTGCTCAATATCATCGCGGGTTTGAGCTACGCCAGCGATGGCGATGTGATGATGGACGGTCAGCCGATCGAAGGCCCTGGCCCTGATCGCGGCATGGTGTTTCAGAATTACGCGCTGATGCCGTGGATGACCGTTGAGGAAAACATCCGCTTTGCAGTCGAGACGGTACATCCGACGCTGTCACCAGCGGATCTTAAGGATGTGGTGCGCGAGCATATCCAGCTTGTCGGTCTTGCCGGTGCGGAACGCAAGCATCCGCAGGAGCTATCGGGCGGGATGCGTCAGCGGGTCGGGATTGCGCGGGCGCTGGCGATCGATCCGCAGATTTTGCTGATGGACGAGCCGTTTGGGGCGCTCGATGCCCTGACGCGCAGTTTCCTCCAGGAGGAAATCGAACGCATTTGGGAACGCAAGCGCAAAACGGCGATCATGATCACCCACAGCATCGATGAGGCGCTGTTGCTCTCCGATCGCATTATCCTGATGACGCGGGGACCGGCGGCCAAGATCGATGAGGTACTTGATGTGCCGTTCGATCGTCCGCGCGATCGCGAGTCGGTCGAGGCGCATCCGGCCTATCGCGAACTCAAGCACGAGATGGAACAGCATCTTTACCGCGAGACTCGCGCCGTCGAAGAAAGCCGCTTAAGCTAGCTATGAATTGAACCGGTTTGCTCCGAGCGATTTAACGGATCGTTTGATTGATCGTTTTCTCGCTTTCAATTCACAGCTCAATTAATCCTCAAGTCAAAAAATCAAGAAATCTACAATCACCATGGCTATTCCTGAAATTACTCAAACGTTGCTGGCGGCGAAAAAAGCGAAAGGCGTTAGCTACGCGGATCTCGAAGCGGCGATCGGGCAAGATGAAGTTTGGATTTCGGCGGTTATGTACCGTCAAGCGAGCGCTGATGAGTCGCAAGCTAAGGCACTGATCGCGGCGCTCGGTTTGCCGGAAGAGATGGCCGAGGAGCTGACGATCTCGCCGCTGAAGGGTGGTCTTGATCCGGTGATTCCCACCGATCCGCTGATCTATCGTCTGTACGAAATCATGCAGGTGTACGGGATGCCGGTGAAGGATGTGATTCACGAAAAGTTCGGCGATGGCATCATGAGCGCGATCGATTTTTCGCTTGAGGTGGATAAGGTGGAAGATCCGAAGGGCGATCGGGTGCAAATCACGATGTGCGGTAAGTTTTTGCCGTATAAGAAGTGGTAGACGTGTCTGACGTTTATTTCTAATGTTCGTTTGTCTTGTCTGGCTGTGGGGGCGCTCAATGGTTGAGTTGCCCCCTTTCCTTTCGTTAGTATTGCAAGGTGCGTCAAAGCTCCGAGACCGCCAACACTTGCCATGTTGCAATGTCATGAACTGATCGAGTTGCTCTGCTTGGCGTAAAACACAAGAGCCGCACAATCCTTCCGCCAAGCCTAGATCCGCTAAATATAGAAAAGTATGCCCGTCACGTTAGAATCTGCGGTTGCTACGTTTGGGAATTCCCTCAAGGCCAAGCTGTCGAGTCCGGTGGCGATCGGTCAGCCGGAAGATCAGTTACGCGCACCCTTTGAGCAGTTATTGCGCGATCTTGCTGAACTCCTGAACATTGTTGATGTCACAGCGATCGGAGAATCCGCCGTCCGTGAACTCAAAACACGGCCTGATTATTCAGTGACGGTGCGACAGGTGCTTGTTGGATTTATCGAACTCAAAGCACCGGGAAAGGGGGCAAACCCGACAAAGTTTAAGGACAAACACGACAAAGCCCAGTGGCAGAAGCTTCAGGCATTGCCAAATCTGATTTATTCCGACGGTAATAGCTTTAGCCTCTGGCAGGATGGCGAGCAGGTCGGGTCGATCATTTCGTTTGAGAACGAAATTGAAACGGCGGGCGAGAGACTAAAGCCGCCAGCGGGGTTATTGGATTTATTTCAGGCATTTTTTCTGTGGCAGCCGATCGCGCCGCGCAATGCCAAGGAGTTAGCAGGGATTAGCGCTCGGCTGTGTCGGCTGTTACGCGATGAGGTGACCGAGCAGTTAACGCAGGGAAGCGAGGCGCTGACGACGTTGGCCGGGGCATGGCGGGAATTGTTGTTTCCCGATGCGTCGGATGCGCGATTTGCGGACGGGTACGCCCAGGCGGTGACGTTCGGTTTGCTGATGGCACGGGCGAAGGGCATCAAGTTAGCGCAAGGGTTTAACCGAGTTGCGGACGATTTGCGCGATACGAATTCGCTGATCGGCGAGGCACTGCGACTGTTGACGAATAATCCTGCCAATCAGGCCACCCTAAAAACGTCGTTGCAGGCATTGACCAAAGTTTTAGACGCGGTGGATTGGCCGACGATTAGTCAGGGCGACCCGGACACCTGGCTTTATTTTTATGAGGATTTTTTGGAGGTTTACGATAATACGCTGCGTAAGGAAACGGGGTCGTATTACACGCCGCCAGAAGTGGTGGAAAGTATGACGCGGCTGGTGGATGAGGTGTTAAAAAGTGATGATTTTGGCTTGCGATCGGGGCTAGCGTCGCCCGCTGTTACGGTGGTCGATCCGGCGATGGGAACGGGGACGTATGTGCTGGGGGTGTTGAAGCAGATCGCCCGATCGGTGAGCGAGGATCAGGGTGAGGGTGCGGTGAAGGGAGCGATCGAGGCGACGTTAAAACGGCTGATTGCGTTTGAGTTGCAATTGGGGGCGTTTGCGGTGGCGCAGTTGCGGATTTTGGCGGAGACGATCGAGCTGACGGGGGAGACGCCCCGAGAGGAGTTACGGATGTTTGTGACGGATACGCTGTGCGATCCGGAGGATGATGCGGGCATGTTACGGGGAATTTTTCCGGCGATCGCCAAGTCACGGCAAGCATCCAATCAAATCAAGCGAGAGGAGCCGGTGACGGTGGTGATTGGCAATCCGCCCTATCGGGAGCGGGCGAAAGGTTTCGGCGGTTGGGTAGAGTCGGGCAATACACAAACCGAAACGCCTGCACCGTTACTGGATTGGATGCCGCCAAAGGAGTGGGGGGTCAGCGCTCATACAAAGCATTTACGCAATTTGTATGTGTATTTTTGGCGGTGGGCGACGTGGAAAGTATTTGACTGTCACTCGGAAAAACGATCGGGGATTGTTTGTTTGATTACGGTGGCGGGCTTTTTGAATGGGCCAGGGTTCCAGCGAATGCGGGAGTATTTGCGGGAGTCGTGCGATCGCATTTGGGTGATTGACTGCTCGCCGGAGGGACATCAGCCAGAGGTGAATACGCGAATTTTTCAGGGGGTACAGCAGCCGGTTTGTATTGTCTTGGCGAGTCGATCGAATCGTAAGCAGGACGGTAAACTGGCAACGGTAAAGTTTCGGGCGTTACCTGCGGGCAAGCGTCAGCGAAAGTTTGAAACTCTTCAGCAGATTGGCCTAGATGATTCTGGCTGGCAAGACTGCGCGATCGACAGCGACTGTCATCAGCTTGGTTCGCGATCGCCCTTCCTACCCACGTCCTCGGATCAATGGCTGAGTTATCCCTGTCTGCAACATTTATTTAACTACGATGGTTCGGGTGTGATGCCGGGTCGAACCTGGATTATTGCGCCGGATCAGGAGTCCTTAGAAGCGCGTTGGAACACGTTAATTAATGCGCCCAGCGATCAAAAAGAAGCTCTCTTTCATCCCCATTTGAGAAATGGGAAACCCGGAGATAAACATTCAGCAAAGGTCGTTAGCAATTCGCTACCAGGACAGCCCCAACGGCTCCTATCCGTGGCGGAAGAGGATAAAGGGGCTCTCCCCCCCATGCCGTATGCTTTTCGCTCTTTCGATCGTCAGTGGATCATCCCCGATATTCGAGTTATTAATCAGGCCAATCCAAAACTTTGGGGAGTTTATTCCTTATCTCAGATTTATTTAACGGCGTTATCAAGAACATCACCATCATTAGGTTCTGGAATTACATTTGCAGGGTTGATTCCAGATTTAGATCACTACAATGGTCGCGGCGGTCGAGTTTTTCCCCTTTGGGCAAACGCTGACGCCACCATCCCCAACCTCAAATCCGCCCTCCTCAACTTCCTCTGTCAAACCTACGAACTTGAGGTAACACCCGAAGACGCCTTCGCCTACATCGCCGCGATCGCCGCCAACCCTCACTATACCGATCGCTTCCGCCAAGACCTCACCACTCCCGGTTTACGTATCCCCATCACCGCCGACCCCGACTTATTCCGCGAAGCCGCCGAACTCGGGAAACGTATCCTCTGGCTCCACACCTACGGCGAACGCATGGCCGATCGCGAGCAAGATCGACCCCCCGGAGCGCCGCGACTGCCAAAAAATCGCCGTCCAACAATTCCCAAAGACGGCGCAATCCCCGACGACCCCGACCACATGCCCAACACGATCGGCCACGACCCCGATCGCGATCGGCTCCTGGTTGGCGACGGCTATATCAACAACGTCACCGCTGCCATGTGGCACTACGAAGTCTCCGGTAAACAGACGATCGTTCACTGGTTTAGCTATCGCAAACAAGACCGATCGCGCCCCATCATCGGCAACCGTCGCCCGCCGTCGCCACTGAATCAGATCCAGCCCGATCGCTGGCTCGCCGAATACACCACCGAGCTGCTAAACCTGCTCAATATTCTCGGTTTACTCATTGATCTAGAACCGCAGCAGGCTGATTTGCTCGATCGCATTTGCACCAGCGCCATCATTTCTGTAGACCAACTCCAAGACGCCAATGCCCTTGCCACAACGCCATCCGTCACCGTATCTATCAGCAACCCAGATCAAACATCACTATTTTAAAAAAATCTCCAGGCTACCCACGGTGTGAGTTGATCGCTTTTTTGTCATGCTGATGAGCGACCCAAGATAAAACTCTTGTCCGGATTAGGTTATATAGCAGAAGCCGATTAGATTAGGACACTCTCGTCTAAGTTGAAAACCGCACTTCGACTCCGCTCAGTGCTCTCAGCTTTTTTTGATACGTCCTAAGCAAATCGTTTTTTGCTATAGCTTCTCCAGCTTCTGAATTGTTTAATTGTCCCCGTACTCCGAACCCGACTATCTATGGCGAGCCTGTTCCATCCCCTCTGTGGCAGCAATCCCGACACTCTACTCAAACTGTTACTGAGCCATGGACCGATCGCCATCAACCGCTGGCCGCAGGTGGCGATCGCCCTGGCCGTATCGATCGCCCGGTGGCCGTTTTCGACGATCGAACGGCTTGGATTTGCCATCGCCCAAACCCACAGCGCACCGATGCCCGATCCCGTGTTCATCGTGGGCTACTGGCGATCGGGAACGACCCATTTACATAATCTACTCGCACAATCTCCCCAGTTTGGCTACATCACGCCCCTGGCGACGGGCTTACCCTGGGATGTGTTGGGCATCGTCCGTGCCTTTGAACCGCTGCTCGAACAGGCGCTACCCAACGATCGCTTTGTGGATAACGTCGCCGTGACGCCCACCTCGCCCCAGGAAGATTCGATTCCCCTAGCCACGATGGGCGCAGCTTCGTACTATCACGGAATGTATTTTCCGCAGCAGTTTGAGGCACACTTTCGGCGGGATGTATTTCAGACGGGCGATCGCGTCCAGGCCGATGATTTTGATCGCTGGCAACGGCTCCATCGCCATTTTCTCCAGGCCGTATCGATCCAGCAGGGACACAAACCCTTACTGATCAAAAATCCCGTGTATACCGGCTATATCCGCCATTTGCGTCATCTTTGGCCGACGGCGAAATTCATCCATATTTACCGCAATCCCTACCGTGTTTTCCCCTCGACACGCCACTACTTCACGCGCCTGTTACCCGAGCTGGCCTTGCAGTCCTACGATGATTTGCCGATCGAGCCGCTCATCCTCGAAAGCTATCTCCACTTAATGCAAGCCCTCAAAACCGACACCGCCGATCTACCCGCCGATCAATTCATCGAACTCCCATTTGAAGACCTCCAAGCGCAGCCACTCACAGCACTCGAAACAATCTTCACTCAGCTCAACCTGCCCGATTTTGCAGCGGCTCGGCCTCATCTGGAACGCTACCTGACAGACATCGGCGACTATCGCCAAAATCAATACACGATCGACCCCGAAACGATCGCCACGATCGACCACCACTGGCAGCCCTACATCCAACAATGGGGATACCGCCCCGACGTGTAAGTGATTCATGCGTGATTCATGCGTGATTCATGCTGGAGGCGACCTTGATAGCCACGACGATCGCAGGCTACCCTTAACCCAGCCCCCATTCACGAACCGCCGATCACTCGATCGCCCGAACCTATCGTGGCTCCCCTTGATGCCGTTGCCCTCACCGCCGTAAGCGGGGTTGCCGTCCCGCTTTTCCAATCCCTCGTCGATAGCGGTGGTAAAATTCTCGGCCTGTTCGGTCGGCAGATTGATCGCGCCACCAAACAAACGATCTACACCGCATCGGGCGAATACGCCAACCGCTACACCCGACGCCACGGTCAAATCAAGCTGCTCGGGATGCGGCAACCGCTGGATCTAGAGGCGATCGCGGTTCCGCTACGGGTGTCGATCGAACAGGAAGCGCGGCGGTTTGCCTCGGTGGAGGAAAGTGAGCAGGGGTTTGCCCAGACGGGGCAGTTTGCCCAGCCGAGTGGCGTCGTGTTGTCGGCGCTGGAGTTGGCGCGACAACGCCCCTACGTGATGGTGCTAGGGACGCCGGGATCGGGAAAAACGACGGTGTTGCGACAGGTGGGACTCGAAGCGCTGCGGGGGAAAGCCGGAGCGAAGGGTAGCGGTAATGCGGGTAGTCCGGCGGGTGGAATGGGCGAACATAACGGCGGTAACGTTGCGGAGGGTGGGACGAGTGTTCGTAGCCCGATCGCGGACACGATCAGCGAGTTGTCGAGCGGTTTGATTCCGGTGTTCATTGAACTCAAACGGTTTGCAGACCGGGAGTTTAACCTGCGGGAGGCACTGGTGCATGAGTTTGAAGTCTGTGGCTTTCCCGAGGCGGATGGGTTTGTTGAACTGGCGCTCGATCGCGGTAAGTTGCTGATTTTGCTCGATGGTTTGGATGAATTGCCCACCGAGCAGCGCAATGGGGCGATCGGTCAGATCCAGGATTTTGTCGATCGCCACAATAAAAATCGGTTTTTGTGTTCCTGTCGATCATCGGTTTATCAATACAACCTCAAACAATTCGTTGATGCAGTGGTATTACCGCTGACACCGCTTCAGGTGCAGCATTTTGTATACCAGTGGGCGATCGCCCGTCCGATCGCCCGTCCGATCACCCGTCCGATCGCCTGTCCGAACGATAATCAATCTGAGACAAGTTCACCGCGTGATCTCGATTCCCCAGAAGCCCCCGTCATCACCGATGTGACAGCGACCCAAACATCACCGACCGCCATCCAATCAGAGGAGAACACCACCGATCAAACCCGCACGGCTGACACCATCACTGACACCATCACCCACGATCCAGACCTCACCGAACTCAGCCGATCGCCCCTGCTCCTGACCCTGTTTAACCTAACCGACCCCGCCAGCCTAGAACGTCTCCACAATCGCCCCTTTCTCTATCAAGAAATCATCGAACTCTATCTCCGTACTTGGAGCGATTTAAAGCGTGTGCCTCGATCGCCGATTTATCCCGATTTTGGTGTGACGCTACAACAGCAGTTTTTTAGTGAAATTGCCCTGAAGGCGAGTCGCAATCAGCAAATATTTTTGGCACGGCGGGAGTTAGTCGAGGCGCTCAAGTCATTTTTACAAACGCGGCTTCAGGCTCCGGATTATCTGGATGGTGATGCGATTTTGGATGCGATCGTGGTTCAGCAGGGCATTTTGACCGAGCGATCGCGCGATGTCTTTTCCTTTGACCATGTGGCGCTGCAAGCCTACTGTGCGGCGACGGCCTTGGGCGATCAGGCGAACAATCAAGGGCTGGGCGATCGCGAGATCGAGGCGATCGCGGCGCAGTATCTTGGCGATCCGCTGTGGCGATCCATTTTTCCGCTATGGGTCGATCGGCTCGGTCGCCGGGGTGCGGTCTTGCTGCACGCGCTGGAAAAGGCGGCGAAAAAGGGACAAGATTCAGGGGTGGTAGCGTGGCTCGCAGCTCAGGACGAGACGATCGCGATCGAGTCGGTGAGTCTTGACCAGTTGCGACCGTGGCGATCGGTGTTATCTCAGGGATCGATCGCGCCGATCGCGATCGGATTAGCGGAGATGGCAAACCGTGCGGACTCCGTGGGCCTGACACCGGAGATCTCAGCCGTGTCAGGCGATGACGAGTCAAACCGTCTTGGGCAGAGCTTCCGGCAGTTATGGACTGTTTTGCAGACGGATGTACTGGCTGGGGTGGGAACGTCGCGGGAACCCACGGCGGTGGGCTGGCAGGCACTGGCGGTGTACCTGGTGGGCTTGGAGACGATCGCGCGGTGTCGTTTGACAGTAAAGGCTGAATCGTGATGGGCGAAACAAAAGCATCCAACGCATCATTCGTCGCTTCTATGGTTTCGACACAGAGCCTAGGAACCAGAGAAAAACCCCAAGACCCGCGAACTCGTCGGAATGCTCGTTAGAATGAGGGTCGTTCGCGCTGCCCTTTGTCTCTCCTTCATGCGTAGCTTTTTTAAATCTGTACTGGCCTCTTTCACGGCTCTTGTCCTGTTCTCAGGACTGGGAATCGTCTCACTCACAGCGGTGTTCATCCTGTCGATCGCCTCCGCTTCCAAGGATGTCCGCCCCGAAGTCGAAAACAACACGGTGTTAACGATCGACCTGTCAATCCCGATCCAGGATGCCCAAGCCGACGTGAATCCCGGCGAAGCGCTACAGCAACTGTTTGCTGATCGCGACACCAGCAGCATTAGCCTACGCATGGTCACCGGCGCGATCGAACAAGCCGCCGAAGATCCCAATATCGTCGGCCTCTACCTAGACGGGACAAACGGCGGTTTTGCGACCGGATTAGCCAACGCTTTGGAAGTGCGACGCGCGATCGACACGTTTCGCGCCTCTGGCAAGCCGATCATCGCCTACAACCGCGACTGGTCGGAACGCGCCCTCGTCCTCGGCACAGCAGCCACGGAATTGGCGATCGATCCCCTTGGCAGCGTCGAACTCAACGGCCTACGTTCAGAGTCGCTTTTCCTGGGCGGTACGTTGGAAAAGTATGGCGTCGGAGTTCAGGTCGTTCGTGTCGGTGACTATAAATCGGCTGCGGAGCCTTTAACTCGTAAAAACTTCAGCCCCGAGAACCGCGAGCAAACCACCGCGTTACTGAATGATTTATGGGGAACCTTTGTGGAGACGATCGCAGCAGATCGTCAAATCGACGCGACCGCAATTCAGGCGATCGCTGATAACACGGGGATGCTCATGGCCGAGGAAGCCGTCAGCCAAAAAATCGTCGATCGCGTCGCCTATACCGACGAAATTGAAGCACGGCTGAAGGAACTGACTGAAATTACCGAACTGGATGAGCCGTTCCGCGATATTAGCCCGAAAGCCTACGCCAAAGCGATTCAGCTCCATGAAAGCGATCGTGATGCGGATGAAATCGCGGTGGTGTATGCCCAAGGGGCAATTGTTAGCGGTGAGGGTGATGGCGATCAAATTGGCGGCGATCGGCTAGCGAAAGAATTGCGAGATTTGCGCTTCGATGACGATGTGAAAGCGGTGGTGCTGCGGGTGAATAGCCCCGGTGGCAGTGCGGCAGCCTCGGAGGTGATTAAGCGAGAAGTGGCGCTCATCTCTGAAACCAAGCCGATCGTGGTCTCGATGGGTAACGTCGCGGCTTCCGGTGGTTACTGGATTTCGATGGTGGCGGATGAAATTGTCGCCGAACCGAATACGATCACCGGCTCGATCGGTGTTTTCGGTCTACTGTTCAACCTCGAACAACTAGCCACCAATAACGACGCCGCCTGGGATGGCGTACAGACCGCACCGTTTGCCAACCTCGATACAGTCTCACGTCCGAAAAACGCCGCTGAACTGGCGTTAATCCAGAAATTTATCGATCGCATCTACAGCCAATTTGTCAGCGAAGTGGCCAAGGGTCGCGACCTGCCCGAAGCGAAAGTGCGCGAGATCGCACGCGGTCGCGTTTGGTCGGGAACCGCAGCACTCGATAATGGTTTGGTCGATCGCCTGGGGGGTCTCGAAATGGCGATCGCCAGTGCCGCCGAACGCGCCCAGCTCGAAACCTGGTACGTGGAAGAATACCCCCGCACCAAAACCCTCGAAGAAAAAATCATTGAACGTCTTGAAGGCATTCGCCTCGGTGGCAATCGCCATTCAGACTCAAACGCCAGTGCTAACGCCTCCGCGATCGAGCGGGAATGGCAACGCCTGCAAACCGAACTCAGCGATTTGGCCAGCTTTAACGATCCGATCGGAGCCTATACCCGCCTTCCCCAATCGTTCGAGATTGATTAAGAGTATTGCCCGGAAATCATCGCCCATCCCAGAAGTAACCCATCTTACGTAAGTCCTGCTTGACTTACTTGGCTGTACCTGAAACTCGCTTCTTTTTTAAAACACCATGACAGACCTACACGGCAAATGCGCCCTGATTACCGGAGCGAGCAGCGGCATTGGTCGCGCCACCGCGATCGCCCTCGCGAAACTTGGAGTGAATCTGATTCTCGTCAGTCGATCGCTGGAAAAACTGGCAACGGTCGCCGAAGATGTCAAAACCTGCGGCGTTAACGCGGAAATCTATTCGATCGATTTAGCCAATGTCACGACCGTACGCGAAAAAATCGCCGCGATCGCTGAACGCCACTCGATCGACATCCTGATCAACAATGCCGGAATGGCCTACACCGGTAACCTCGACACCATGCCACTCGACGATTGGCAAACCCTGATGAACCTGAACGTTACCAGTGTTTTTCAGTGCGTCCAGGCGGTGTTACCCGCGATGCGTCAACGGGGCGGCGCGATCGTCAATATCGTCTCCGTTGCCGGTCAGCAAGTGTTTCCCTGCTGGGTGGGATACTGCACCAGCAAATTTGCGCTGATGGCATTGACGCGCGGGATTGCCGCCGAGGAACGCGCCAACGGAATTCGCGTGACGGCAGTGTGTCCCGGTTCGGTCAACACCTCGATTTGGGATACCGATACGGTCAATGCCGACTTCGATCGCGCGGCTATGCTCACCCCAGAAACGATCGCCGAGACGATCGTTAATGTCCTCTCGCTGCCCGATTCCGCCGTCGTCGAAGAAATTACCGTGATGCCCAGTGCAGGCGTCTTTTAGCGTTACAGCGAAAAGTTGGCCTCAAACGTTTCGCGCGTGATCGGATATGGAACCAGTAGCCCCTCACCGCCGAGCAGCGTCAGCGGCTCGCCCTCGATCGACAACCAGATTGGCATCTCTTCCTCACCCTCCGTCACGGTGTAGACCACCTGCGCCAGTCTCCCTTGCATCGAGGCGCTACCTCCCCCCGATGTAAATTCCGACGATAGATCGAGATAAATTCCATCCGCTTGCCGATCGATCTGATTCACCGTCACGCCTGCGGGGATCGCTTGACCGGCATCCTGAGGCGCGGGCGACGACAACAGGCGATCCAACGCCGTCTCGATCGCGATCTCCGCTGGGATTCGATCGCCTGCGGTTGCCGTTGGATCGATGTCCACCGTTTCCGCAAGGGGCATTAGCTCGAAGCTGGTTCCGGTGTCCTGCAACCAGTAGGTAACGATTGTTATTTGGCGATCAGTCGCTTCACTGTTCTCTGCCGTTGAATTTTGCTCGGCTGGGACGGGCGAAATCGGCGTCTCGATCGTCGGTTTGATCGCAGGCGTTATCGCTCGCATCTCAGCACCTGCTTCAATCCGACGCAACACCCCAAACGCTGCGATCGCGCCAGATGCAATCAGGACACCACAGACGATCGCCGTCATCAGCGTGGAGCGATCGCGATTGGGTGAATTGGGAATATCTGAAGTCATAGTGATGTGGCGGTATGCGGCATTTATGCATCCTCTCAACTTAAGTATATGAGTCAATACAGACTTTAGAGAACCATAAGTGAAGTATCACCATCTCTGATCAAGATGCAGAAAGAACCGGAAAAATTGATTTTTTTTTAGCTATCTTGACCGAAAAACGTTATCGAACCGGATGGAATTATCAATATGAACAAAAGCTAAGAGAAGGAGAGTCTTAGCAAGCGAGTAGCAGGCGTTACAGACTCATGACAGTTAGGTTGTTAATGTTACCTCAAGCCACTTGACAAACAGGACTGAAGCTACTGTGAATCCATCTTGTATTCAAATTGTTGAGGCAAATCCTCAACTTCGCTCACTCCTCGGCTGGCACTTGCAGCAAACGGGTTATAGCGTTTGTCAGTCCCCGAGTTTGCGCCATGCCCGTGAGTTGTGTATGCAGCGAAAGCCCTCGCTGATTATGCTTGATGTTGATTTACCGGACGGTAACGGTCTCGACTTTTGTAAGTGGCTGAAGCAATACGATTGCGCGATCATGATCGTGTCAGCTCGCTGTACGGAAAGTGATATTGTTGCCGGACTTCAAGCGGGAGCCGATGACTACATTCGCAAACCGTTTGGAATGCAGGAGCTACTCGCAAGAGTTGAAGCTGTTTTACGGCGTCAGAAACATCCGGCGCCAACGTCGCAATTGACTTACGGCCCGCTTGAAATTGATCTCGTTCAGCGCCGAGTCAAGGTTCAAGATCAGCTCATTGAACTAACACCTCAGGAATTTAGTTTACTTTACGTTTTGGCTCAATCGGAAAGCGTGCCGCTAACCCGATCGGAGCTATTAAAACGAGCATGGCCGGACGCGATCGACAATCCTCGAACGATCGACACCCATGTGCTGTCGCTCCGCAAAAAAATCGAATTAGACCCGCGCCAGCCCGCCTTTATTCAAACCGTTCGGAATGTGGGCTATCGCTTTAACGTTCCGCCAGTTCAAGCGTTTATCCCTGAAGACTACGTGACTGAACATCTGCCCATCGCGGTTTCGTCGTCCTAGGAAAACGACGCAAATTACGCAAATTAGCAAACCACAGGGTCTTGCACTGCGAAATAGTGGTGTTTTAGCCCGTTAAGAATCAAGCCGAACTAGACGAATTTCAGTGCGTTGATTGCGTGCGTCGGTCGGCGCAATGTTCGGTAACGTTTCGCTGTAGCCTTTGCCTTCTGCGATGATTTTGCGACTGATGCCACGCGATTGTAAATACGTCACGACGGCTTGGGCTCGTTGCTGGCTCAGAGTTTGATTGAGCTGCGCGGAGCCGGTTTGAGATGTGTGGCCAATCACTCGGACGGCGACGGTGTCTGTGTTAAATTCGCTGATTTCTGTGGCGAGCTGATCGAGGGTTTGAAGGCTGTCCGGCGTAAGCTGAGCGGAACCGGTGGTGAATTTCACCTCACCACGTACATTGAGGTTGCCGATCGGGGTGGCCGTTTGTACCTCTTGGCGCACGGCTTCAGGATTTACCGGCGCAGTCTCGGCGGCGATCGGCTGTCCTTTTAAGGCGGCGGCGAGCTTGGGGTTATCCGCTTCAATGAGACCAATGAGCGTTTCGGTATTGGTGACCGCTTCACGGATAAACTGCGGAGAATAGAGCGTGTTTGGCTCAGAGGGTGGGGCATTCATTTCACCCGCGAGGGTCAGGATTGCACCGGTTGCCTGAAGACGCTGCGCGAGGGTTCCGTCCTGCATCCACTGGTCAGCTTCGATCGAGGTAAAAAAATCAATCCCTTTCAGTACCAGTTCCGCGTCCTCGGTGGACAGGTTCCCGTCAGCTTGGATTTGTGCTTTTAGGCGGGCGTTATTTTGGGTGTTGCTGTCAATGTGTCGGTAGTAGGCCGTCAAGAGTCGGGCGATCGCCTCCGGATTTTCGGCGATCGTGCGATCCGAGGCCACGAGAACGTCAATGATTGTATTCGGCGTATCGTTGCTCGATAAAACCACCGTATATCCCTGACGTTTGGCTTGGGTCACGAACGGCTCCCAGAGAACCGCCACGGCGATCGCCTGACTCGGATCTTGGAGCAACGCCCAGGCTTCGGAGGCTTCGGCCACGCCCATAACCTGAAAACGACCCAGATCAAATCCTTCAAACTGAACATTCAACACACGGGCAAGATACTCGCTGGGTGTGTCTTCAGCGTAGGTAATCGTCGGTGTTATACCAGAGGCGGATAGAGTTTTGAGATCGTTGAGTGATTTGAGCTGGGGATATTTGGGCGTATTGAGCACAACGGCATCGGCGCCGATCGTCCGGTCAATCAAAGCAATAATCTGACCTTGGGGTTGATGTTGCAGGAAGCGATCGATCGTCGTCACGAGCAGATCCGCATCCCCGCGATCGAGCTGCGCCGCCCGCTCCCCCTGATCGAACACATCCTCATACACCAAGCGCAATCCCGACTCCGCGAGCAGTGCCTGAAAATCGCCATCGCGAAAGGTGCTATAGCCGCTAAACGTGTCGCCCAACAGCACTAAATCGTCCGTATCGCCTCCCTCACCCCGTAATGCATTCAGACCCGCGATCGGCGGAGGCGTCAAACGTCCTGATTTAAACAGCCAGCTCGTCGCAGCGGCCACGGCAATCAGGAAAAGGATATAGACGATCGGTGGAAAGCCTTTTTTCGCCATAATCTGCTCGCGAAAGTCGCGCCGTAAATTAGAAAACTAGCACACAAATCAGGCCGACCGATGAATCTATGGGGAGTCCCGATCGTTCCAACCGTCCCAGGCAAAATCACGAGAGAAATCCGCGAAGCCATCCTCAATCCAATCGTCGCTAAATAGACGTTCAAGATCGATCAAAACCTCTGGAGTAGGGTAGCGCTCTAGGACTTCGAGCGCATTGATCGCTCCATCTTCACCGGCGGCCAGCAGAGCGCCACGCAGGGATACGATCGTCGCAACGCGAGGCCGATTGTGAACCACTTGACCCATAACAAAGAGCAAGTCCTCGCCGATTTGCGAACGCAGAGCGCGATCGAACTCGACCAGATCGATCGCGACGGATTCCGTCAGTGTGCGGCACATTTCATCCGTGTCCACAGAGAGCATCGCCAGTGTTGCGCTTAGCTCATGCGCCTCATCTGGCAGCGTGCCGGTATCACAAAGCTGCACAAGGTGACGAATTGCCACGGTGCGAGCCAAGCTTCCATAGGTCAGGGTTAGGTATTCGGCGCTTTGGCTCGGGCGTATCGAGAGCAAGAGCGTCGCAATGGTCGCGATCGAGGTCGTGACCAATGATGTGAGCGAAAAGGAAGGAATGATCGCGAGCTGGGTGCGGCGGTGTTGACGGCGATCGCGGCCTGAAGCTTTGGACGGTAATGGATCGCGAATCATGCAGCAACCTTCAAGTCATTGACTGAAGCAGAAGCCAGAAAATAGGCGCAGGCTCCGCCTAGTCATATTCTGTCTAATTCCAACCAAAAATTCAATGTTTCGCCACGGGGGATACTTTAATTTCAGCCATAGTAAACCGATATTAGAATGATCAATTTCTTGACTTGCCTGATAAAAACATCGTGTCCAGTGCGCCTCCAGTCCATATCAAACTCAAATTAAGCAAACCTAAAAAACAGCTTTTAACCGAATCCAAACCCAAGATCTGTAAGCCAATTTAACGTAGTCCTGACAGGCCATTGAGATCGAATTTTTGTAGCCATGCACTGCGATCGTCTGCCGTAAAACTATCTGCAACAGAAATAACCTTGACCTGAAATCGCCCGTTGACCAAAATTGCCGTTTGCTTGCTACCGATCGACATCGAAGGATATCCCGCAGTAATCTCGGTTGCATTTGCAAACTTTTGAGCCGCCGCCGGTGTGCTAATCGTGTCGGTAATGGCTAATTTCGCGACCTCCGTTCCGTCTTGTTTGAGTTTTGCTTCCGCGAAGCCATCTTTTTCTTGAGTATAGACTCGCTCCAAACCATCTTGAGCTTCGGGGAAAAAGGTATTAAAGGCGCTCCCCGGTAGGGCTGCATCGGAGACGGCGTCTGTTTTCTGGATTTCACTGGGGGTTGAAATCGTCGAAGATGTGGCGCTTTGCGGGGTGGGAGCCTTTGCCGTAGCGCATCCCGTCAAGACAAGCGTGAGGCTCAGGAATAGCGCTAGGGTCGCGGCACGGAAAGACTTATGGCGAAGCATCATCATATAAAGAAAGAATTTTAGCTTAATCCTAGCATTGCTATTTCTGGTATTGGGATCACTTTACCTTTATTTAAATGATCAACTTAATTCGGCAAAATTCAAAAATAATTGCAAATTCACGACAAGATACAATCAAATTATTTTTGCTAAGATACGCTAGATTTTATAGCTGTTCTAAGCCTCTAAAAAACAATATAAATACAGACCCATTATCACCAATAATAAATCTGAATTAATCAACTCGGGTTAGCTCAGAGTTTCTCCAAAAAATGAACGAATTGGCCAGGTGTCTCAACGCTGAAATCTTGCCCCAAGATAGTACTTGCGAACAAGAGGATTGGCATAAAGCTCGTCGGGACTGCCAGACGCAAAAATTTCACCCTCGCGCATGATGTAGGCACGATCGACGATTTCGAGCGTTTCGCGTACGTTGTGATCGGTGATGAGAATGCCGATATTGCGACGGCGTAGGTCGGCGATCGACTGTTGTAGGTCGGCGATCGCGATCGGATCAACGCCCGCAAACGGTTCATCGAGTAGCAGAAAATAAGGCTCACCGTGTCCAGAGGCCAGTGATCGGGCGATTTCGGTACGACGACGTTCTCCCCCAGAAATTTGACGCCCAAAACTTGAGGCGACCGTTTCCAGCCGAAATTCTCGCAGTAGGCGTTCGAGTCGCTGGGTTCGATCGCGGCTAGGCACGCCCGTTTGTTCAAACACCAGCATCAGATTGTCCCGCACAGACAGATTCCGAAAAATGCTCGGCTCCTGGGAAAGGTAGCCGATCCCGAGGTGCGATCGCTCATGCATTGGCTTGTGGCTAATGTCCTGACCATCGAGCAAAACTTTGCCGCGATCGGGAGCGATCAAACCGGTCACCACTCCAAACGTGGTCGTTTTTCCCGCACCATTAGGCCCCAGCAGACCAACAACCTCACCCTGTGAGATTGCCATATTGACGCGGTTGACGACGGTGCGCTGACTGTAGGATTTCTGGACGTTTTCAAGAACGATTTTCATCGAGCAAGCTCACCATCGCGGACGATCGGATAAAACAGATATTAGGGATTGAGGGCAGGCGGTCTCGGTGCGGGTGGAATCGGTTGCTCAGCATCCGTAGGGACGAGATAGATCGATTCAACTTGACGATTGGGCAACGGTTCGGCAACAAATCGGCCTTCATCAATCAGATAGACAACCACTTCGCCGCGAATACTGTTGCCGTCTTGTAAAACAAAAACATTGCCCGTCAGCACAAGGCGACGTTCATTGCTGAAATATTGGGCTTGGTCGGAGGTTCCCGTTACGTTGCGGGCGGGATAGTCAATCTGAACATTGCCGCGTGCGGTGACAATGCCGGTACGTGCATCGGCTTCTTGGACATCGGCGCGGACGGTGAGCGGGGTTCTTGCGCCAACTTGAGAGTAGGTCGGTAAGGTCGGCACAATAGCGCCGATGGTCGCTAGGGGCAGAGCGAGGGCGAGCAATAGGCGAGCCTTGGCAAACTTTGAGATGACGTTCATCGAAGAGACCTCCACGATCGAGGCGAGAAATTGACGTCTGAGCTCACACTGGCGATCGGCTAACAATATGTAACGTGACTACATCACATCGTATCAAGATGTCTATACATCTCACGCCACAATGTGACACCTGTCTAGATCTACACACGCTTAATGTGCGGTAACGATCGCTCAACGTCTGATGCCGTAACGGATTCGCCGATCAAGCCATATTCTCGGGCAACTTGATTGACCCCGGATTCTCCCGCCTGCTGGACGATCAATAGCATCTCTTGACTGCGATCGATCAGCGCGTCAACATCGATACCGGCATAATCTGCGGGATATTGACCCAATCGGCTCATGCCCTCACCGAGCAAAATAGCACAGCCTCGCCAGTTGAGATTACTTAGGTGATAGCAAGCGACGGCAATTTGTAAGATGCCCTGATAAAACTTTTTCTCTGTGCCGTAACATTCCAGCCAGATCGCCTCAAGGGTATCGTGGCAATCATAAAATTGACCATGATTAAACTGTTCGATCCCTTGCCAAAATTCAGGCGGAAATTCGTCGTAGACACTCATAAACTTTAGGCATACCGAATAGAAGCATGCAGCAGTTCTCAATATGGAAATTTCAGCGACTTTATTGAGAATCTCGATCAATAAGATCCTTCGTAATGCCCATTCTCTCGTTCGACAGTTGATAATGTGGAACGCTACAAAGCCCAGAAAAGGCCAGATTGAGAATTGCTGAGAAGCATGACTCATCCTCGCATTGTTCGCGATGTATCCAACAGAAAGAGGCGATCTATCTACAAACAACAGATCGCCTCTTTCTTTGTCATTTAGCCCGTATTACGTCAGACTCCGATCAACCTTAGTTGAACAATGCCATAACATCGCTACCCGTTTCTGTATTGCAGGCGTAGAGGTCGTCTTGGCCGATCGAGGCAAATCCAGGACACGTGCCATAGGTACAGGCCGAAGCGGCCATGTATCGATCGTAATCGACCTCCTTCATGCAGTTCGCGATATCTTCCGCGTCACTCAAATCGCCGCCCTTAGCCGGAACTTGCGCCATGCAGACCAGGGTAACCTTGACGCCCGCTGCACCGATCGCACAGCCCACGTCTGCCGTACAGCCGTCTTTGGTAATCACGCCGAAACCGTGGGGAAGTTCTTCACTGCCGGACTTCACGGCATCACCTTTATCATTCAAATAATCAACACTCGACGGATCTTGCAAAAGGTCGAGGGGAGAAATACCCACTTCCATCGACAACATCATCATCATCATGCCTTGCATGTCATCAACGGTAATGTCAGCCGATCCACTATCGCCGCCAAAGTCATCATAGAGATCACTGAGTTGTGAGTTGGCGTCAATACTGGCTTTATCATCACCCGAACCAAAAATGGCGGCGGTGGCGGGAACGGCGATCGCACCGGCGATGAGGAGCGAAACAGAGGTGAAGGCGGTTAGGAGTTGTTTTTTCATGGGACGACGGGCGAAGGATTTAGGATGGATGACTAGATAGTGTTTGATGTGGTGTTCGATGAACCACGTTGGAGCGATCTGTGAGGAAAAGATGAGACATCTTTTAAGCAGAGCAGACATCAACGCGATGACCAAAGGAGTTGACCAGTTGACCGACCTAGTTGCGCCAGAAGATTAAACCACTACCTACCCTCTATACTATTCTTCTTCTCTGGTCTCGACGTTGAAGAGTTGGTAAAGTAGCTCCCCGATTTCTCCAGATATTTGTATTTTTTTTGTAAAGTTAGTGTGCGTGTGATCTGAAACCTTCGAGTATTTCTACTGACCTTGGGTAACGGCTACGCCAACGTTTCGATCAGCTTGAGCGCGATCGCGGCAATGTTGCGAGCGTCGTCGATACCGCGATGATGGGTTCCTTGGAGGGGTAGGCCAACGTGTTTGAGGGCAAGGGTCAGCGGCCAGGTTTGATGCGGATCGATCGTGGCGGCGAAGACCTTTTTGAGGTTGAGATGTTCCCCTAAAAAGGGGTAGGCAACGCGATGAAACGCGCAGTCTTGTTTGAACTGGTGTTTGTCGTATGCGCCCCAGGAGGCGAACCGAAAGGGTTGGGGTTGGGTCGCGAGCCAGGTCAGCATTTCCTGAAGAACGAGCGGAAAGGTCGGCGCGACATCCACCTCCGCTTGGGTGATGGTGGTGAGCTGATGGCAGTAGGGCGTGAGCTGGGGATGGCGTATGGGGTGAACAAAGCGCTGAAATTCGGAGATCACCCGCCGATCGCGCAAGTCCAGCATGACCGCACCGATTTCGATGATTTCCATCTGCCGACGGGCAATGCTGCGATCGTCGCAACAGGTCGCTTCTAAATCGACAACGAGGACGTAGCGCTCGCGAATTTGCATGATTGGCAATACTCAAGGAGCAAGGATCGACGTGGCGCGAATCTTGATTTAATGCTGGCTTAACGCTAACTTAACGCTCCACGAGCGGAATGCCTTGCACCTCGCCGGAACCGGCGATCGTTTCGCCGATGCGCCATGCTGCGATCGAGGTGGCCTGAAGTGCCGTCAGGGTTGCATCAACGCGATCGGGCGCGACGAAGACAATAAAGCCGAGACCCATATTGAACGTGTCGAACATATCCGCCGGTGCGACATCGCCCGCCTCAGAAATCCAGCGAAAAATAGCGGGAGGCGTCCAGCTTGCGGGGTCAACCTGCACGGCTTGGCCTTCGCCTAAGCAGCGCGGCAGGTTTTCCGGTAGGCCGCCGCCGGTGATGTGTGCCATTGCATGAACATCGATCGCGGCAGTTTCGATCGCCTTGACGGCTTCTACGTAAATTTGTGTGGGGGCAATCAACGCTTCGCCGAGGGTGATGCCGCCGAGTACATCCGGGGTATCACTGAGGCTGTAGCCGCCGCGATCGATGATCGATCGCACTAAGCTAAACCCGTTGCTATGCACGCCGGTACTGGCCAAGCCGATCGCCACATCCCCGATCGCCAGCTTCGATCCATCCAGTAGCGCACTCTTTTCCGCAATACCGACACAAAAGCCCGCCATGTCGTACTCACCCGGCGGATAAAATCCCGGCATTTCCGCCGTCTCGCCCCCAAGCAAGGCGCAACCGGCCTGCTTACACCCATCCGCCACACCGCGCACCACCGCTTCGAGGCAATCCGAATCGAGCTTACCCGTGGCTAAATAATCAAGGAAATACAGCGGCTCTGCCCCTGAAGTCAGAACATCATTGGCGCACATCGCCACAAGGTCGATACCGACGGTGTTGTGCTGATTGAGCTGTTGCGCCAGCTTGAGCTTCGTCCCAACGCCATCCGTACCCGACACTAAAACGGGCTGCGTGTATCCCGTCGGCAACTCAAAACAACCGCCAAAGCTACCCAATCCACCTAAAACCCCAGGTCGATAGGTTCCCTGGACAAGGTCGCGAATGCGATCGACGAACGCACGCCCCGCCGCAATATCCACACCAGCTTCACGATAGTCCATAGAAAATTCGACCTCCTCGGTTCGATATTTGGGTTTGATATTTGGGTTTGTCTTCAGTCTGTTTTAGGGGTCTAAAAACCGTGTTCAAGAGAACCCTGGATGCAGGCCGAATTTTAGCGCGAAATGCTGACGATACCGAGAGGCGAGTCGTATGACCGGCTAAAACCTATCGAATACATCACTTTTTCTAATATCACAAAATCCGGAGACTGAGATGCGCGGCTGTGCAAGCTCTCGATCTCTGATTTGGCGGTCGATCGAGGCGATACCCGTTCAAAGGAGGGATGGTCTTATTCAGGCGCAGGAGAGACTCGACCGCAAAACTCCATAAAACTTCATGCTATTCTGTTGCAGCTTCGAGCAAACAACATGAACCCGGCATGGGTTTAGATTCCTTAAATCCCTTGTTACTAAAGGATTTCAGGCGCTCTGAGACGTTTAATTCGTGAGCAAGCAAGCGGTTTATCCGCCACTCGTTCACCCACGAACTCAACTCAGCAATCTAGGCTCTCCCCCTGATTTCGATATCGCTCGTAAGGATACGAATTGGGGTTAGTAAGTGAAACACTTACCCATTACATGAACGAAAATTTCTGGAGCGGCGCGATCGCCGCTGTCTTCGTCTCCGTCCCGATGCAGATTGCCACCGCAAGTACGGTTGAATCCAACAACGGTTCTGAATTCGAGAGCACGACGGATCGCCCAGCCCTAGTGAGCCTCGACAATCGAGAAAGTGCAGTGAGCGCTGAAACAGCGCCGCTCTTGGCTCGCGTCACCCAGGCGGCTTTGCAACAGTCATCTCCGGATCTACCTCCTCTACAGCATTCCAGCCAATTTCTACTCGACGGAACCGGCAACCTCGCCTACGTCGATCGTTCCGACAACAGCGATAACGAACCCGCCTCGGAAGAAATTGTCTATCAAGCGGGCGAAGCGTCTTGGTATGGTCCAGGCTTCGACGGGAACTACACCGCTAACGGCGAAATCTTCAATCAGTACGGCATCAGTGCCGCGCATCCGAGCCTGCCTTTCAATACGATCGTGCGCGTCACCAATGTGAATAACGGTCGTAGCCTCAATGTCCGGATTAACGATCGCGGTCCGTTCGCGGGACATCGGATTCTCGACCTGTCGCGTGGCGCGGCGGAAGAACTCGGTGTGGTTTCCAGTGGTGTGGCCTACGTTGAGATCTCGATCGTCGAGTAAACGCAACGACTCCGCCACGACCTTGCACCGTTCTAGTTTCTTCGACCGCTTGAGTTGAGCGGGTTTTGCCGTCATGGTGGGCAATGCCCTACTCAAACTCTTCGATCAGCCCGTAGTGGCGCGACTTTTCTAAAGAGGTGTATTGAGAATCTTCGAGATGCTTACTTAGTAAGCGATACAGCAAAATCCTAAACTACTATTTTAGATAGGTCGCGCCACTGCCCACCACGATCAACCCGCGCACAAGTGCCCGTCCAGGGTCGTCGCAGTTGGATTCTTTCTGTGCTGCTCATCTGAATCTTTTAAACGATAGAGATATTGCCTTCAAGGTCTCTATCGTTTTGTTGATCAGAGCGTTGAGCAAAGCGATTAAAGCGATCAAAGCGAATAGAGCGACGTGCCTGAGTCTCGTGGCTCTATTTCATCTTTCGTGTCTTCATATATATAGTGCAAACGCCTATATGTTGTAACGCCATGCTGACCTCGCAGCCTCTGCCCCTGATCTGGGAGACCCCCACGACACTTCGTGCTTGGCGACGCCAGCAGGCAGGATCGATCGGCTTGGTTCCGACGATGGGCAATCTGCACGCGGGTCACGCCAGTTTGATCGAGCGAGCGCGGGCAGAAAATGCGATCGTCGTGGTCAGTATTTTTGTCAATCCGCTGCAATTCGCACCGACGGAAGATTTCGATCGCTATCCGCAAACGTTCGAGGCCGATCGCGAACTCTGTCAAACCCTCGGGGTTGATGCGATTTTTGTGCCAACTCCGCAAGCGCTGGGGCTGGCGGCGCGGGCGGGCAGCGATCACGATCGTACCGGAGTTATCCCGCCCGAGTCGATGACGAATGTGATGTGTGGCCGATCGCGTTCGGGGCATTTTGACGGGGTGACGACGATCGTGACGAAGCTGTTTAATATCGTGCAGCCCGATCGCGCCTACTTTGGCCGCAAAGACGCGCAGCAGCTCGCAATTGTGCAGGCGATGGTACGCGATCTCGATATTCCCGTCGAGATTTGCCCCTGTCCGATCGTGCGGGAGGCGTCGGGTTTGGCCTATAGTTCGCGAAATCAGTATTTAAGTCAGCCTAAACGTGAGCAAGCGACGGTACTGTTTCAAGCATTGCAGCAGGCAGCGGCTATGGTGACGGCGGGCGATCGCGATCGCAGGACGATTCTCGATACGGTGCGATCGCACTGTGCTACCGTGACCGAACTCGACTTAGACTATGTCGAGCTGGTTGATCCCGTTTCGCTCGCACCCATCGAGCAGCTCGATCGCCGTGCATTACTCGCCCTGGCCGCTCGCCTCGGCACAACCCGACTTATTGACAACATCGTGCTACAAACTCGCCCCCCCATCATCGCGATCGACGGCCCCGCTGGCGCTGGAAAATCCACCGTCACCCGCGCGATCGCCGATCGTCTCGGTTTTCTCTATCTCGATACGGGGGCGATGTACCGCGCCGTGACCTGGCTGGTGATGGAGACGGGAACCGCGCTGGATGACGAAGCGGCGATCGCCGAGTTGGTCGCGGCCTGCGATCTAGATATGCAGCCCCAGAGCGACGGCGGCTGTGTCGTGACGATGAACGGCACGGAGATTACGACGGCGATTCGGACGCCGGAGGTGACCGCGAATGTGTCCACGGTTGCGGCTCAAAAAGCGGTGCGTGAATTTCTGATGAAGCAGCAGCAGGCGTTTGGCGATCGAGGTGGACTGGTGGCCGAGGGTCGCGATATGGGAACCTGCGTTTTTCCGTCGGCGGAGATCAAAATCTTTTTAACGGCGACGCCTGCCGAACGCGCTCGCCGTCGCGCTTGCGATTTGTCAGCTCAAGGTTACGAGGTCGATCTCGCTCAACTCGAAGCGGACATTATCGAGCGCGATCATCAGGACAGCACGCGGGAAATCGCGCCGTTGTCTAAGGCCGATGATGCGATCGAACTGGTGACGGACGGAATGACGATCGAGGCGGTGATCGATCGCATCATTAGTTACGTGAACACTCTCTAAACGATTAAGCTTTACAGCCCTAATTCCGCAAGGCCGGGGTGATCGTCAGGACGTCGTCCGAGCGGCCAGTGGTATTTGCGATCGGCTTCGGCGATCGGCAGGTCGTTGATGCTGGCGATGCGGCGCTGCATCAGGCCGTTGGCGGCGAATTCCCAGTTTTCATTACCGTAGGCGCGATACCACTGACCGGAATCGTCGCGCCATTCGTAGGCGAAGCGCACGGCGATCCGGTTGTCGGTATATGCCCACACGTCTTTAATCAAGCGATAGTCGAGTTCTTTCGCCCATTTGCGTTTGAGGAAGGCGATGATTTCGTCGCGACCGTGGACGAACTCGGCGCGGTTGCGCCAGACGCTATCGGGGGTGTAGGCGAGGGCGACTTTTTCGGGGTTGCGTCCGTTCCAGCCGTCTTCGGCAGCGCGGACTTTTTGGGCGGCGGTTTCGGCGGTGAAGGGGGGAAAGGGCGGTTTGCTTTCGGGGGTCATGGGGGTTGTGAGATTTGGAGGTTGTGAGGTTGTGAAGCTTGAAGTTGAGTCGATCGAGTGTCCTCTGGCAGGGTACAAGGTTCGGCGATCGCTGAAATGTGGCGGATGTTACCCGTTGATGGGGGAAAGAGCGATCGCAGATGGCGCCGTCGAGGAAGGTTCGGGACTAATCGCACCAAAAAAGCCGGGGTTATTCCCCCAGCTTGTCGGTGACCATACTTCGTACCTGCGGAACGTTAACCCCAGCGAAGCAGCCCTTCGCCCAGACCTCTTCTAGGTCGCATGACTTTGGAATCAGCCACCCATCAACGCCTGAGCAAGACCGATGTAGAGCGGTATCCCCAAGGCGATCGCAACCGGTGTACCCACGGCGGTAGACGCGCCCACATAAGCGGAGGGATTAGCCGACGGGATACCTGCACGTAAAGTCGGAGGCCCCGAGATGTCCGAGCTAGAGGAAGCGATCACGGCCAGGATGACGACACCACCAGGGCTGAAGCCCGTAGCGTAGTGGGCAATCATACCGAAACCGAAGGCGATGAGACCATGAACCAGCGGTGCGATAAAGGCATAAACGGCATACCACTGAGCCACCTTACGCAGTTCATTAATCCGAGCCGTCGCTTCCATACCCATGACGAGCATCAGAATCGAAAGCAAACCAGCGAAGAGAGGCTCAAAGAAGCTTTCATAAACACTTTCCGGACGGGTGAGGATACCCAACGCTAGACCGAGCAGCAATGCTGTCAGGGCAGAACCTTGGAGACTTTCCTTGACGATCGGCCAAATTTCGACTTTTTGCGATTGCGTGCCGCGCTGTTGGTTGAAATACTCTTGTTTGGTGCTGGGATACTCCGACTCATCGTTATACCCGCCAGCGGTAATCGGCTGCTTGGTGAACGACTCTTGTTTACGGAGAGTCTCATCGAGAGCAACACGTTGCTTGCTGACATGAATGCTGGCTAAGACGATCGCCGTTACCAGCGCCGGGATATCCATAAAAGGATAGAGCGCAGCAGACCAAGCCTCGTACTGCATGTTTTGCTGTTCGAGCAACGTCAGGGATGCGGCGAGGGTCGAGCCACTAACAGCACCGAATAGACCCCCAGTTGCGAGAGCATCCACGGTTTTGACGTTTGGTAGTTTCGCTAACGTATATTGCGCAATGAAGACGATTAAGATCCCCATCGTCACTGCGAATACCGCAGGCAACAGCATCTCTGCTAGGTTAGCCTCACGGATGGCAATCCCACCCTTCAGGCCGACTTTAATCAGCAGCATGAAGACGATGAATTTATAAATCGCATCTGGAATTTGCAGTCGGCTATTGAGGGCAGCAATAACCCCACCACCAATCAGAAAGCCGAGAGTCGGGGACTGCAATTGCGACATGAAGCGCGTTAAGAAATCGGACAAGAAATCCACGTTGTAATTCCTCCTTTAGATCAGGTAGTAGGGGTCAGGACGACAGGCCAATGGTCTCGAATCCTGGGGGGTCTGGCTCAACGCATCCGAAGTCAGAGGATTGGTGATTGTAATACGTGAGCTTTTAAGAGTTGAAGAAAGCAGAGATGAAGCGCTTCATCCCTACAGCACAGGTGTTACGTAAAGACCTATCGACAGGCTGTTCAGAGGTTGTCACCCCCTGAGTTGGGTGAAAGGTGTTGCTGTTCGGCAGCATCTTTCATAGATTAAAGCCTATCAAGGCTTGAATCTCCATGCGCTTAAGTCTATCTGCAAAAGCGCCCGGAATTGCGATCGCCACACATAAACGAGCCAAGTAATATCAAATTTAATTCATAAGCTTTTCTTTTGATTTTCAAAAAAGAACCTATCTCTCTGCCCGAGATGAATTGCGATCGCGGAATTTTCGTTATCCGCGACCTGTCGCCCCCGGGCGATCTGAAACAGCTTTAGGGTCTATTGGTATGTGGTCTTGTCTCTGGCAATGAGATTAATGAGATTGTCGATGTCGCACCGCTGCAATCGAGCACTGAGCCTGTTGTTGGCGTAGTCTTTGCGCAGCAAATAGTGCGGCCACGTTTCGCAGAAGGTGACGGGCTATCGTAAGCCGACCGAAGCGAACGACAGGCTCAGCCCTCACATTTTCGCTATTCGATTCTTCATGAAAGAGGTCTATTGCACCACAGACCAATCCAGGGCGCATCATCAATCAATCGCAGCTAATCAATCGACATTTCGGGAAGCGTTGTTGCTGGCTCATAAGTCATGGCCGGACTGTGGCTGGCGAGGTTAGACCACCCCACCGCCAGTAAGAGACCGAACCCACAGCCCAGCAGAAAAGTCCAGGCGTGGGACGAATCGAGCACGCAGATCAGGCGGCGATCGCCGCTATAGACCTGCACGAGCCAGCCTGCGCTGGTGTTATCAAATTTGGTTCGCAGTTTAGTTGAGTCAAACTCGTTCATGGTGTCCGCTCCATACCGATCGGATGTGTGTGACGGTGGCGGGCAAAAGCCCACCGCTACGGAAACACCTGTTAGAAATTCACCTGTGAATGGAGACTCAAGGAGAGAGACTCGATCGCTCAAACCTTCGCATTGATGTCGAATAGAAGACAGACATCGATGCATTCTCTCTGACGATATTGTTGAGTTTATACTTAGATTTGCTGCGGCTGCCATGCTCTACGCAAGTCCATGATCACAATTATCTAAATCGATGGATAAGCTGAGCTTTTGATAACTGGCGCGGAGATGCGGTCAAAATATCGCCGCTCAGTGCAGGGATAAAAGTCTTAGAAAAATAGCTAAAAGCTTTATATCAAAAGCACTTGGACGATCGGAACTTTTGTTATGATGCTGATGTTGAATGGTGGTTGTAGCACCAAAAAGATAAGTGTTTTTGTATAAAAACTTTCGCTAATCTGATTCGATCTTTCTCCGTAGAGGGTAGTGAATTCGCCGATCTTTAGCATAGACTTAAAGATATGGTTCAAGCTGAATCATAGGTTTTTGCCTTGAATTGTCACAATAGCAAGCGTTAAGAGGTAACACACATGACCCAGAAAGTCAGCAAACTCGTCATCGTCACGGAAAAATTGCTGCTGAGCAAGATCGCCAAGATCATCGACAAAGCTGGAGCTACCGGTTACACGGTAATGGCCACTGGGGGGAAAGGCAGTCGCAACGTGCGATCGTCCGGGCAACCTAGCGTTGGCGATATTCTCTCGAACGTCAAGATTGAGGTGCTTACCGCCGATCGGGATATGGCTCTGAAGATTTCAGATGAGGTCGCAGCGCAGTTTTTCGATGATTATTCGGGCATCACCTATATCTGTGACGCGGAGGTACTGCACGCGCACACGTTCTAATTCAAGACCCCAGTACTTCTCGTTGAACGGTCACGCTCAACCACCATCAACGGCTGCCCGCCTTTGATCGCATGGCCTGGGTCGCGAGGGTTTTACCGAAATCCCAGGCCGCACCGGGAATTCGATGGGCATCGGCCACCACATCGGTGACGGCGTCCACAATCCAGCGTCGATCGTCTTCAGTCAAAATCAACGGTGGAATAAACTTCACGACATTCATGCCATAGCCCGCGACCTGGGAAAGAATGCGGTGACGGGTAAACAGCGGCACGGTGATAATTTGGGAAAACAGCCCACGATTCGCCGTCTCCAACATTTTCCAGGCCAGCTTCAGACGCAGACTCTCCGGTTTGCCAAACTCTAACGCCATCATCATGCCCTTGCCGCGCACCTCTTTGAGGCAATCGTACTGCGCGACGAGGGGCTGCAAATCTTCAACGATTTGACGTCCCATCGTTGCGGCATGGTCGATCCAGCCCTCTGCCTCAAGTACCTCCAGGGTGGCTAGCCCCGCCGCCATTGCCAGGTTATTTTTACCAAAGGTGCTGCCGTGGACAACAGCGCGATCCATCCGGTTGAAGACCTTGTCGAAAATCCACGATCGACAGGCCACTGCCCCGACCGGAACCAGCCCGCCCGACAGCGCCTTCGCCATGCAGAGCAAATCCGGCTCGACGCCAAAATGGTTCACTGCCCACCATTTACCGGTACGTCCTAGCCCGGTTTGTACCTCATCGGCGATAAATAAGCTGCCGTATTTACGACACAATGCGAGCGCCTCCGGCAAATAGTCGGGCTTGGGGATGTTCACGCCGTGACCCTGGATTGGCTCAGTAATAAAGGCGGCAACGTCTTTGCGGGAAAGGGCGCGATCGAGTGCGGCCAAATCGCCGAACGGCACTTCGATAAAGTCAGGCAAAAAGGGACCAAAACCGGCGCGAAAATGAGCGTCGCCCGTGGCGGAGAGTGAACCCATCGTGAGGCCGTGATAGCCGCCGTGACAGTAGACGATTTTCGATCGCCCGGTGGCGCAACGGCTGAATTTAATCGCGGCCTCGACGCTTTCCGTGCCGGAGTTGGCGAAAAAGAGGCGATCGAGTCCCGGCGGCGTTAATGTCTGGAGTTTTTCGGCCAGCAGTCCGGACAGCACCGAGACATCGAGCTGGACGAGGTTGGGTAAATCTGCCGCGAGGACATCCTGAAGCGTTTTAACGACGGTGGGATGATTGCGCCCAATGACGAAGACGCCGAAGCCGCTGAGTAAATCGAGATAGCGATCGCCGCGATCGTCCAGTAAGTACGCGCCCTCGGCTTTGACGTAGTGGCGATCGAAACCGATGGTCTTCAGGACATTGACCATCTGGGGGTTCAGGTACTGCTCATGCAGGGCGAAATTGTCCTGTTGTCGCTGGGCGATCTGATCCAGAATGTTCATGGCGTTGAAGGCGTGCGGTGGTTGTTAGGCGTGAATCGTTCGATCGGTGAATCGTTCGATCGGTCTGATCGGCGGATCTGGGTTAAACCACTTTAGCGATATTTTTAGGACTGGATCGGCTCGCGGGCATTTGCTCCGATGTTTTAATGATCGAGACGAACGATGATGCTCAGATTCCGGTAATGTCGATCGCGATCGCCCATGACGCGCCGCTGCCATCGTGACAAATTCTGCTCCCACTTCTCCAGCGATTCATTCGCCCCAAAAACACCGCCCCGCTTTCCAGCTTGGCCTCGCCGTTTGGTCATTCCCCGGCTGGATCGGCGACTTTTACCCCAAGGGCAGCAACTCCAAAACCTTTCTCGACCAATACGGCCAGCGCTTCACCACGGTCGAAGGCAACACCACGTTTTATTCGGTTCCCAGTTCGGAGACGATCGCCCGCTGGGTCGATCGCACCCCGGATGATTTCGAGTTTTGCCTCAAGCTGCACCGTGATATCACCCATGCGGGCTTACTCGTGCCGCAAATCGAGCTTGCCCAACGGTTTCACGACACGATCGCCGGACTGGGCGATCGCCTTGGCGTTAGCTTCCTGCAACTGCCACCCCGCTACGGCCCCGCCTCCCTAAGCGACCTCGAAACCTTTCTCACCGCATGGCCGCGCGATCGCGCCCCGATCGCCGTGGAAGTCCGTCACCCCGCCTGGTTCCAGGCCGATCGCGCCGACACGCTGAACGCCATGCTCGATCGGCTCAACGTCGGGCGCGTCCTACTCGATACCCGCCCGATCTACAGCACCGACGACGACCCACAAAAACACTCCAAACGCAAAAAGCCCCAATTGCCGCTACAGCCGATCGCGATCGGTGACTATGCCTTTGTGCGGTTGATTAGCCATCCAGAGTTTGATGTAAATCTGCCGTTTTTACGGGAATGGGTCGATCGCGTCGGGGACTGGCTCGCTGCGGGGAAACGGGTTTACTTTTTCGTGCATTGCCCGATCGAGGAACACTCACCCCATACCGCGCGGCGGTTTCACACGATGCTGACCGAAGCGGGGATTGATCTCCCGCCCTTGGACTGGCCTGCGATCGCCGCGCCGATCGTTGAACCTTCGCAGTTAAGTTTGTTTTGACGGTTCGGTTTATGTTGGCGTTTTCAAGACGTTAGACCGCTATTCGTCGTACCCCACACGACTGACCCGCGACTCATTTAGCCGTGTCAGCCAACCCTCAAAATATTTGCGATTGGCGTGCAGTTCCTGCGGCTCATGGGTCGCGATCGGATGGGGAGCCAGCCCCCAAATCGCCGCCGTTGTTACGCAAAACATCGACTTCTGGAAGCTCTCGCAAATCTTCACCAGCAGATCGCCCCGTCCACGTGTGCCACCGTCATAAATCGCACTGAGGTAATCCGGTAAATGTCGTGCCATATCCTGCATTAACTGCGTCGGCGGAATCCCCGCCCCACCCACCGGCAACGGGTCGGCATACAGCGCCCCGTAGGCAAACTCGCTTTGATTGCCTGAAATTTGAAACGCCTGGGCATTGAACGAAACCGTGCCAAAAAAGGGCGCACCGCGAAAGAAGATCGCCTCGACGTAAGGGACGGCGGCATCGGGGAGAAAGGTGAACCCGCAGGATGTGGGAATCAGATCGTATGCTTCGCCGCGAATTGACAGCGTGTAATCGATCGGACTCGCGGCGTCTTTGACCAAGCCCGCCAGGATGAACTCCGAGACGACCTGCACCGATCGCACCTCGCCCGCATCGTAGGCATCACTGAGCTTGAGAAAAATATCGCTCATGACCGTCCAAAATTGGCCGAGGTTGCGATAGTACGCCTGTTGTCGCGCCTGTTCGGTGAACAAATCGGGCAGGAGTTTGTGAATCGTGAGCATGAGCGGATTGCCGCGAAACCAGGCGCGAATCGCCCGATCGGCATTCGTCTTGAAATCCGGCGAGTCGAGATATTCGCTGAACTTCGTATCGTGACCATGCCACAACATCCCCTTCATGCAATATTCGGCGTACTCAAAATTAATGCGATCGTGCATTAAGTGACGCCACACTTTACCCAAAGAAATCTCGCCTTCAAAAAATTTAAAGACGGGAAATGGCGAAACAAATTGTCGCGCGGCGATATCTTTCAGAACGCGAGCATACTCACCGAGGACGACGCCATAACTTTTGAGAATGCCGACCACTTCGATCAGGTTCGCGTCATTTTCGGCGAGGAGAGCCTGACCCTGTTCGAGACGATAGATGAGTTCGGCGTGGGTGTGAGTGGAGGGTGTGGGAGCAGAGCTAAGCATGGGGAGGATGCCAGTTAAAACGTGGACATTACGATCGCAGCGTCGTAGAAAGAACAGGGGCGTGCAGACTTGAGTGAACGGTATCGTGCAAGAGTGTGCTGTCGAGAACGTCACTTTGTAATGCGATACCGGGGACGATCGTCGCGATTTGTGCCTTACTCCAATCGAGGAATAGGGATGGCTGAATGCCGTAGACGATGAGTAAACCTGCGATCGCAAATGCTGGTAACGTCTCGAACCATTTCACCGGCGGCAAATTGGCAAAGCGATCGGGCAAACGCCCAAAAAAGACGCGGTTAATCATCAAGAGGAAATACACCGCCGTTAAACCCGTGCCAACGATACAGGCCAAGGTTTGCGCCGGATACACCAAAAAGCTGCCGCGAAACACCATAAATTCCGCAATAAAACCCATCATCCCCGGCAGTCCCGAGCTAGCCATCACGCCGATGATAATCAGCGACCCGACAACCGGCAAACCCCGCTCCGGGTTGAGCAATCCGCGCAACACATTCAAATCGCGCGTCCCGGTTTTCTTCGCGACGATCCCCACCAGCAAAAACAACAGTGCCGAAATCAAACCGTGGGCGATCATCTGCGCTTCAGCCGCGAGCAAACTGAGTTCGGTTCCCGCAGCCGCCGCGAGCAGGATGTAGCCCATATGCGCGATCGAGGAATAGGCGACCATCTTTTTCATATCCTGCTGCGAGATCGCCGCAAACGCACCGTAGAGCGCACTCACAGCGGCCAATGTCGCCAACCACGGCGCAATCTCCAGCCACGCTTCGGGAAACATCCCGACGCCAAACCGCAGCAAGCCATAGGTTCCGAGCTTGAGTAAGACTCCCGCGAGCAGCACGGAAACCGGGGTTGAGGCTTCGACGTGGGCATCTGGGAGCCAGGTGTGGAAGGGGAAAATCGGAATTTTGATCGCGAGGCCAACTAGCAACGTGACGAGTAAGATGACCTGGGTTCCCAGCGCGAGGGATGATCCCAGTCCGGTGGCATAGCTAAAACTCGGGGCATCCGTGAGCCAAACAATCCCGAGAAAGGAGGCCAAAATGGCTACGCCGGAGATGGCCGTGTACAACAAGAATTTGGTGGCGGCATAGCTGCGCTCCGCTCCACCCCAAATCGCGATCAGGAAATAGAGCGGGATTAGTTCGAGTTCGTAGAACAGGAAAAAAAGGATTAAATCCTGGGCGACAAACGCGCCGACCACCCCGGCATTGAGCAGGAGCATCATGCTGTAGTAAAAGCGGGGCCGATCGAGGCTAGATGACGTGCAGCCGATCGCCACCAGCGTCAGAAAGCCGTTGAGGACGAGGAGCGGCAATGACAAACCATCGACGCCTAAGGAGTAGCTGACACCCAAAATTTCGAGCCAAGCGTGATGCTCGACGAGCTGAAAGCTGGGGTTTGTGAGGTCGAATTGCCACGCGATCGCCAGGGTCAGCGCGAATAAGACGCTACCAATAACCAGCATGGCCGATCGTAGCCAACTTGCAGTAAAACGTTCGGGGACGAGGCCAATGATCGCGGCGATCGTCAGGGGAATAAAAATCAGAGCGGAGAGCATGAATCGGGGTATTTAAGCGTAGTTATGACGTATCGATACAGGTCTATTCGAGCAGCGAAATCGTGGAAAAGCGAAAGCAATAATCTTAAAAAGTGTTGACGTAATTCAGCTTTTTCAAGCGTTAAAAAGCGATCTTAAAATGGTAGATTCATCGCCAAAAAGACGAGTAATCCCGTTCCTAATAGGATGGTCAAAACGTAAAACTGTGATTGTCCCGAGGAACTGTAGCGCAGGGCTTGACCGCTGAACAGCGTGGCCAAACCCGTGGCATTTACCAGCCCGTCTACAACATAGCGATCGAACAACACCGACAGCCGCGACAGGCGCACCACCGCCCAAACGACCGTGACTTCGTAAATGCGCTCAACGTAAAAATCATAGGCCAGTAAGTCCTGACAAAAGCGAATCGTGGGATTGAGCGATCGCGCCCCCGTCCGCAACAGCGGCAGCATGATCCCAATTCCAACCCCGATAAAACCGGACAGAATTAGCAGTGGCGTGCCAAATTGGACGATCGCATGGTTCGCAACGAGCGGCACTCCCTGCGGCAAGGCCAGCAAGTTCCAGCGATAGAGTGCCACCGGAACCAATATCGTCAAGACGATCAGCGTCAGCATCGGCACGGCCATCAGCCAGTTCACCTCGGGAGCACGGCGCGTTTTCGCCTGCGGAACCCCGAGAAAGACCAGCCGAAACAACCGCGTCAAGCTCAGAGTGGTCACGAGATTGACGATGATCAAAACCGCAACACCGAACGGCGAGATCTCTGGAAACTCTTCTAGCCAATGGCGAAAGGTTAGGAACACGCCCGAGGGGAGCAGGCAGGTTGAACCGGCTGCGCCAACGAGAAAGGCGAGTGCCGTAATGGGCATTCGGGAGGCAAGGCCGCCGAGTTCTGTAATGTTTTGCGTATTAGTATTGAGAATAATGCCGCCAATGCTCATAAACATCAGCGCCTTGGCGATCGCGTGGGCAAACAGCAACAACAGCGCAATATCCACCTGACCACAACCCACCGCCACAAATACCAAACCCATAAACGCGCTGGTTGAATGGGACAGCGTCCGCTTAATATCAATCTGCGCCAAGGTCATCAGTGATGCACCGATCGCCGTAATTGTACCGATGAGGATCAGCGCATCCGCTGCGATCGGCGACAGCGTAAACACAGGCTGCAAGCGAATTAATACATACGCCCCGGCTGCAACCACAACCGAATTTCGCAAAATCGAAGCCGGGTTCGGGCCTTCCATCGCCTCATCCAGCCACAGGTGCAGCGGAAACTGGGCGCACTTGCCGATCGGCCCCGCAATCAGCGACAGCCCGATCAGTGTTGCCACCCCATCCGGAACCGGCGACGTCGCCGCCCAGGCTTCCAACTCACTAAACGTCAGCCCTGTACCATAACTCGACAGCGCGACAATCCCCATCAGCAACAAAATATCGCCGACCCGCTTGGTTAAAAACGCATCCCGAGCCGCCGTCACGACCAACGGTTGAGCATACCAAAACCCCACCAGCAGATAGGTCGAGAGCGTTAGCATCTCCAACAAGCCGTAACTCAGCAAGAGTGAATCGCTTAGGGCAATCCCACCGAGCGCCGCTTCAAATAGCCCCATCAGTCCGTAAAAGCGAGCCAAGGACGCCTCTTTCTCCAGATACCCCAGCCCAAAAATCTGCGCCCAAAAACAGAGCAGCGCGACCAGGGTTGCACCGCCCAAACTCACCGAAGACACCTCGATCGCCAGCGACACATCCAGATCCGCCGCTTGGAACCAGGAAAAGACCAACTGGTAGCGATCGTGTCCCGCGATCGCGTAGGACGCGATACCACCGTGTATCAGTGATAAAAGCGTCATCAGAATATTGATATAGGCCGCTGGACGCTGCCCCGTCTGCCGGAGTAACCCAGACGACCACGGAAGGGTTAACAGCGCCCCAAGCGCACCGTAGAACGGAACGAACCAGCAGGTTTGCAGGAAAATATCTGCCATGGGGGTTGATTATTAATAATTGTTAAATATGTAAAATGCGGACTGAGACTATTAAGTCTATTATTTCAAGTCCCGAGAATGCGTTCACAGTGTAATTGTTTAGAATGACGAAGCTTGTGCTGTAACGATTCAGGCCAAAAGTATTCACTCAAGATTCGGCAGACTGTCCGTGATATCCGATTTTTGCGCCCTCGGTTTTGCGGCATTGTGGGTGTGCAGATCAACCTGTGGTGAGGCCGCAATAACGAGCCGACAAACCGACTCCGAATCCTTACAGGCCAGCGACTCCAGGTTTTTCTGGGGAGGCCGCAACCTGGATAGGAGATGTCCCTGCGAGTTCAATCGCCTGCACAACGCCCAGTCAAAAATTAATCGCAAACGCCCGATATCGTTCCAGCGTTAAGCTAGCCGCGATTTATAGAACAGCGTCGCCTCGTCTCAAGAGTGTAGCGACAGCCCGCCTTCGCTGGCGATCGAGCCCAGCTTGAACAGCATCGTGATGATTAGCAATCTTTAACCTATCCCGTAGGTAAACATCATCATTACCTATGTTGCCAAACGGTACAAAGTTTCATACGCTCTATAGCGGGCATAAAAATTTTGGGATCGCTTTCCCATCTAATTCAGCATTCTTGCTACATCAACCCCAAACCTGACTTCATTTTTGGGGTTAGATCGGACACTCATCTGGTTGTCGCTTGTTTTCAGAGGGCTAGTGGTAACAGCGTCAACTAGACCATGTGAGTTGTCTTTACGTTTCGGGTTCGTTGTTCGTTCACCAAGGTTGTCGCGCATCGCGCCAACCTGAAAGCTCGTCGCGCTTGACGAAGCTCTCACTCTTTTAAAAGGAAAAAGTACAAGAACTATGTCTATCGCAGTTGGAATGGTGGAAACCCTCGGTTTTCCCGCTGTCGTAGAAGCCGCTGACTCTATGGTCAAAGCGGCTCGCGTTACTCTAGTGGGCTACGAAAAAATCGGCTCGGGTCGTGTCACCGTTATCGTCCGTGGTGATGTTTCGGAAGTCCAAGCTTCTGTGTCTGCTGGCATCGAGGCGGCAAACCGTGTGAACGGCGGCCAAGTGCTCTCGACTCACATCATTGCGCGTCCTCACGAAAACCTCGAATACGTGTTGCCGATCCGCTACACCGAAGAAGTCGATCAGTTCCGTACCTACTAAGGCGATTAGGTTTTATTCGCGACACGATTTGCCGGAGTGACCTCTGCCGTTGTGGGGGGATCGGTGATCGTGTGCAAATTGCGAATCAGTCGGTTCATCGTTCGGTTTTTGGTTCGATTAAGTTCGATTTAAAAGTCCGAACTATGTATTTTCGTCACGATCGACGTTGTTGATAACGTTGTTTTACCTTTTTAAAGCCTAGGAGCTTGTCTCGATGTCAATTGCAGTTGGAATGATTGAAACCCTCGGTTTCCCCGCCGTAGTCGAAGCCGCTGATGCGATGGTTAAAGCCGCTCGTGTCACGCTCGTTGGCTACGAAAAAATCGGAACGGGTCGTGTCACCGTGATTGTTCGCGGCGATGTTTCGGAAGTTCAAGCGTCGGTCGGTGCTGGCGTGGAAAATGTCAAGCGCGTGAACGGCGGCGAAGTTCTGTCCACCCACATCATTGCGCGTCCTCACGAAAACCTAGAGTACGTCCTACCGATTCGCTACACCGAAGCGGTCGAGCAATTCCGTGAAAGCGTTGGTTCTCCGCGTACGATCCGTCGTCCGTAAACTGTGAGAATTCATGCAATTAGCTAGGGTTCGTGGCACGGTAGTCTGTACCCAAAAGCTGCCTAGCCTGCGGGGTTCCAAGCTTCTCGTGCTGGAAATGCTTGACGAGACTGGCCAGCCTCTACCTCAATATGAGGTTGCCGCCGATCTGGTTGGAGCGGGACGCGATGAATGGGTTCTAGTCAGCCGTGGCAGCGCGGCTCGGGTCGAACCCGGACAGGAAAATAATCCGATCGATGCCATGGTTATCGGCATTATCGATACGGTGACGATCGGCAATCAACAGATCTATAACCCCTAAGACCGTTTAATCCACCCATCAACGATCACTTGCGCTGTTAGAGAGGTTGGCAAAGTCCAAACCTTCGTTCTTTGCCGTTTCGGCGATCACCTCTCGACTCAGCGACCCGACGTTAGAACTTAAAAAGAAGCATGATGGTTGTCCGCAAGCGAGCCGCTCCTCCCACTCCTTGGTCGAAAGATTTGGCCGAGCCCAATATCGATCCGTCGGCCTATGTTCATTCGTTCTCGAATATCATCGGTGACGTGCGAGTTGGTGCGGGTGTCTTGGTTGCACCGGGTACTTCAATTCGTGCGGATGAAGGATTTCCGTTCTTTATCGGCGATCGCACCAACATCCAAGATGGTGTCGTCATTCACGGCCTTGAACAGGGGCGCGTGGTTGGCGAAGATGGGAAACAATACTCCGTCTGGATCGGCCAAAACACCTGCATTACCCACATGGCGCTGGTTCACGGGCCGGCCTACGTGGGCGATGACTGTTTTATCGGGTTTCGTTCGACCGTATTTAACGCCCGAGTGGGTAATGGTTGCGTCATTATGGCGCACGCCTTAGTTCAGGATGTGGCGATTCCTGATGGTAAGTACGTCCCGTCGGGCGCGATCGTGACGAATCAAGCGCAGGCGGACCGTCTGCCGGATGCGTTGGAATCGGATCGAGATTTCGCCAATCACGTAGTGCGCGTCAATGAAGCCCTGCTTGCAGGCTACCAATGCGCGGCTGACAAAAGCTGCATCGCCGACGTCCAAGCTAGCTCTCAAGATAGTGGACGCCCTGCTAGCTCGTCTGTATCTAGTTACACCCCCCCAGAAACCATGAGTGCGAATTCAGAAGTGCGAGAGCAAATCCGCTCGCTCCTCAGCCAAGGCTATCAAATCAGCGTTGAACATGCGAATAAACGACGCTATAAAACCGGCTCTTGGCTGAGTGCCGGACGTCTTCAGGCGAGTAGCGCGGATCGTGCCGCTGCCGAGCTTGAATCGACGATCGTTCAATATTCGGACGAGTACGTGCGGATTATTGGTGTTGATGTGGCCGCAAAACGGCGCGTGATCGAAGTGGTCGTTCATCGTCCCGGTGAAACGGCCTCAATTACAAGCGGTCGTTCGGCATCCTCAACCTCCTATGCGGGCAGTACGGCAACGGCTGCACCGATCGCAGGTGGTGATGTCAAACCCCAAATTAGCTCGCTCATCCGCAACGGTTACAAAATCACCCTGGAACACGCTAACGAGCGTCGTTTCAAAACAAGTTCTTGGCTCGGTGGCCCGACGGTGAGCGCAACCCGCGAGCCTGCGGTGCTGTCGGAGATTGAAGCATTTTGTGCGCAACACGCTGGCGAGTACGTGCGCATCATCGGCGTTGATGCTGCCGCAAAACGTCGGGTGCTTGAGCTAATTGTTCAGCGTCCGGATGGCAAAGTCGTGTCTTCTGGAAAATCCTATGCTGGCGCAAGCGTTTCGGCGAGTTCCTTTTCGTCGGGTCGCCTAGAGCCGGAGACGGTGGAACAAGTACGATCGCTGCTCGCCCAAGGCTACACGATCGGCACTGAGCACGCATCACCACGTCGCTTCCGTACCGGGTCGTGGAAAACCTGTTCGCCGATCCAAGCGACCCAAGAGGGTGCTGTGATTGCGGCACTGGAAGGCTGCATGGCTGACCATAATGGCGAATATGTTCGCCTGCTGGGTATTGATACGGCGGCGAAACGTCGTGTGCTTGAAACGATTATCCAGCGCCCAGACGGTAAGACCTCGACAGCGACGACAGTTAGCGCGGTTCGTAGCAACGGTGCAAGCGCGGCTGCGTCCTATAGCCATGTCGTTTCGTCCAGCTCGATCGACACTGAAACCCTCTCGCAAATTCGGACATTGCTAAGTCAGGGCTTCAAGATTGGTGTGGAGCACGCGAGCAAGCGTCGCTTCCGTACGGGATCGTGGCAAACGGTTAGTGCGATCAGCGGTTCGAGCGATCGTGAGGTCATTCCGGCACTAGAGGCTAGCCTCGCCAATTACCAGGGTGAGTACGTGCGTGTCATCGGTATCGACCCGAAGGCCAAACGTCGTGTCCTCGAAGCGATCGTCCAGCGTCCCTAGTACCTCCGTACATCTCCTCGCAAAATCCGCTCTCGGTGTTGCGCATTGGGCAGCCCCTGGCAACCCATACCGCCTTTGCTTTTGGGATTGGATCACATCTACTGTCCCAAAAGCTCTGCTCTGAGCGGGTTTTCGTCTTTTCTCCACACGACTCATGCCCGAGCGATCGCCGGATAACCACTCTCAGGCCAACGCCGAAATCCACGCCGATCGTCTTTGTATCCATGACACGGCCTTAATCGCAACCTCAGCCCAACTGCAAACGAGTGCGCCGTACCGTATTGAAATTGGCGCAGGTGTTGTTATTGGCGAAGGCTGTTGGCTGCAAGCCTGTAGCGGTGACATCATCATCGAGTCCGGTACAGTTCTGGGAGTTGGTGTTTTGATTGTGGGCTGGAGCAAGATTGGCGCACTGTCAATTATTGGTTCTGCGGTGACGTTATTTGAGGCCGCGATCGACTCAGGCGTAACGATTTCCGCCCATAGCGTGCATGGCTTACCGGAGCGCGATATTCCACTCACGTGCCCAGTGGCCGACACTCCCCAGGAAGTCGATAACTTGGCCGATCCCTGGGATGATCCCGAGCCGTCGTCCGTTAATCGTCACAACAGCACGATCGAGGAAGAGACTTCTTCGGCTGATCCGATCCCCGAGACTCCCCCAGCAACCTCGCCCGCTCCTCAACCCAATTCGGGTCTCAAAATTCCGTTCACGTCAAGCCCGTTTATCCGAAGTTGGAAACGCCCAACGGTTGATCCCGTCGTCAACACGGCATCTCAAGCGGATGAACTGACGGATCGTCCTATGAATTTCTCGCCGGTTGATCCCACCCCGCCCAAAATTGACAGCGTGATTGACAGCGTGGTTGATGGCGCGATCAACGGTAAACAGAAGAGTGCGAACGACATACCACCTTCTCATTCCGAAATAGCTAACCCCGCAAAACAAGATGCGGCTCCATTGGACAGCGGGAAGAACGACGATCGCCCGGTTGATGAGCCACACAACAATGACTCAGCGAATGATTCAGCGACAGAAGAAATCATCGAAGAAATTACCATTACACACTCGATCTCACAATCACAAAATGTGTATGGACGTCAACACGTCAATCGCATTATTGACAGTATTCTTCGACGTAACACACCAGAGACCTAAATCCGCTGTTTTAGAGTGGCCTGGAGTGCCGCGCCTTTCCTGTCGTCAAATAAGTCTAAATACCTATAAGGAACCCGAACGAACCTCATGAAAAATTGAATAAAACCGCATCCCATTCAAGCGATATACGCCAGAATATTATTTTTTCTTAAACTAAATTTTAGTTAACTGTAATATTTCGACTTTTTACGACTTGGTCTTGCGGGGATCGCTCATCGAGAGTCGGGATGCTAGGCGATCGTGCTTTGCTCGAAAATGGCTTTCCCCCTAAAAATCTTGTCATCCTCAACAAGAATGTATTGCTTACAGCGCAAGGCATCAGTTCAGTTTTGTCGTTGTCGATCAATCGTGATGCAGAGATCGGCGTCGTCGTCGCTTTTACTTCGCGATGAGATGGTTTTCGATATATATCAGTTCCACTAATGAGGCGGTCTGAATATCGCTATTTGTTTTTTGCGGGATTGATTTTTTTCTAGCAGTTAAGCGATCGCAAGCATGGTACGATACCTCAAGCAAGAAGCCCCATAAGCCACTAGCAATAAGTAACGCCCATCCGAGTTCAAGTACGGTCAAGTTTGACAGTTTGCTTCTCAAGCTTTAAAGCAAGACTAGTCTTGATCTCGAGCCCTACGACAGCGCTTCACAAACCCTAAGTGATAGCTGTTTATGATGGGACGTTAATACCAAAATTTGCCGATTCTTTTCGCTGGTCGATCACAAAGTTTGGTCTTTATGATTGTCCGCACGTCACGAGTCTTCGAGCGATTAACTAACGATCGTAGACCCAACAATGCCGAGCGCGTGTCGAATGTTTCGTTACGCTCCGGAGTCACGTGTCACGCGAAAACCGGCGATAGCTTACACAAAAAAACATAAGTAGACCTCCATAGTTTGGCCGGTCGCAGTACCGAGAAGCACTCGGGAACTGGCTCCTGCAAAGGAGTAAAACGCTTGATGAGACCCTGTCTCTGTTCGTTTTGGTTGATGTTCAATCAAGACGCGAGAGTCGAGTGACCGAACCAAGAATTCCACTCGTTTTATAGACGGTGGAAATGCTGAGAGATGTATTCCTGACAGAAACAAGGAGATATTAGAGGGATGGTTCAGACAAAAGCCTCCGCTGGATTTAAGGCGGGTGTACAAGATTACGCATTGACGTACTACACCCCCGACTACACACCGAAAGATACCGACCTGCTCGCATGTTTCCGCATGACGCCCCAACCGGGCGTTCCTCCGGAAGAAGCAGCAGCAGCAGTGGCCGCTGAATCGTCCACCGGTACGTGGACGACGGTTTGGACTGATGGTCTAACCGACCTCGATCGCTACAAAGGTCGTTGCTACGACGTTGAAGCGGTTCCGGGCGAAGACAATCAGTACTTCTGCTTCGTTGCTTACCCGCTCGACCTGTTTGAAGAAGGTTCGGTCACCAACATTCTGACCTCGCTGGTCGGTAACGTCTTCGGCTTCAAAGCACTGAAAGCGCTGCGCCTGGAAGACATTCGCTTCCCGGTTGCTCTGGTCAAAACCTTCCAAGGCCCACCGCACGGTATCTCCGTTGAGCGCGATCACCTCAACAAATACGGTCGTCCTCTGCTCGGTTGCACGATCAAACCGAAACTCGGTCTGTCGGCGAAAAACTACGGTCGTGCAGTTTATGAGTGCCTTCGCGGTGGTCTGGACTTCACGAAAGATGACGAAAACATCAACTCGCAGCCCTTCATGCGCTGGCGCGATCGCTTCCTCTTCGTTCAAGAAGCGATCGAAAAATCTCAGGCTGAGACCAACGAAGTTAAAGGTCACTACCTGAACGTCACCGCAGCCACCTGCGAAGAAATGATGAAACGCGCCGAATTCGCGAAAGAAATCGGCACCCCGATCATCATGCACGACTTCCTCACCGGTGGTTTCACAGCGAACACCACCCTGGCGAAATGGTGCCGCGATAACGGCGTCTTGCTGCACATTCACCGTGCAATGCACGCGGTCATCGACCGTCAGCGTAACCACGGTATTCACTTCCGCGTTCTCGCGAAGTGCCTCCGCCTCTCCGGTGGTGACCACCTGCACTCGGGAACCGTCGTCGGTAAACTCGAAGGCGAAAAAGGCATCACCATGGGCTTTGTTGACCTGATGCGCGAAGACTACGTGGAAGAAGATCGCTCGCGCGGTATTTTCTTCACCCAAGACTGGGCGTCGCTGCCTGGTGTAATGCCGGTCGCTTCCGGTGGTATCCACGTGTGGCACATGCCCGCACTGGTGGAAATCTTCGGCGACGATTCCTGCCTCCAGTTTGGTGGTGGTACGCTGGGTCACCCTTGGGGTAATGCTCCGGGTGCGACCGCAAACCGTGTGGCACTCGAAGCGTGTATTCAAGCACGTAACGAAGGTCGTGACCTCATGCGTGAAGGTGGCGACATCATCCGCGAAGCTTGCAAGTGGAGCCCTGAGCTGGCTGTGGCTTGTGAACTGTGGAAAGAAATCAAGTTTGAATTTGAAGCTGTCGATACGATCTAATCGATCGCCTCACATTCAAGTTCGACTCATTCCAGTACTGTTTGGGATAGAGGGTTGCGATCGTGGATTCCAAGCACCTCGCGAGCGCGGCGGCCAAAACGTTACAGACCTATGTCACGTTTCAAGCCGTCAAGCTCATCATCGAGCAGCTTAACGAGACCAATCCTCCCCAGGCAATCTGGCTACGGCAATACGCGATCGAGCATCCCATCCGCGATGATGACGAGTTCCTGAGCGGATTAACTGGCGAACGGAAAGATTTGGTATTCCGAATCCTGACCGTTCGTGCCGAGATTGCCGATACGGTGCTGGAGTTTCTTCCCGAATTGGTGCGATCGAATATCACCCAGGCGAACATTAACCTTCGTCGCTTGATGCTCGAACGCTTAACCCAAACCTCTGATATTTCGTCTGACTCGGATGAGACATCGTCCCATCCCGAGCTAGATGCTCAACCCGAACGAGACTCACAGGAGTAAGGATTCATGAAAACGCTGCCAAAAGAGCGTCGTTACGAAACGCTGTCGTACCTCCCCCCGCTGAGCGATCAGCAAATCGTCCGTCAGATTGACTACATGCTCGCGCAGGGTTTCATCCCCGCGATCGAGTTTGAAGAAGATCCGGCTCCCGATTGCCACCACTGGACATTGTGGAAACTGCCCCTCTTTAGTGCTCGTACGTCCAACGATGTCTTGACTGAAGTGCGTGAGTGCCGTCAGGAATACTCGAACTGCTACATCCGCGTGATTGGCTTCGACAACATCAAACAGTGCCAAACCGTGAGCTTCATCGTTTACAAGCCCGGTACGGGTACGGTGCGTTACTAATTAACGTGCTTCGCTAAATCGATCAATGTCAAACTGATTGATTAACAAAAATGCCGGTGCGGTCATAGTGATCGTCCGGCATTTTTGTGATTTCAGTGGTACTGTTTCACCGTCAACGTTTATTTTCTGTAACTATTGTGGACATCACTAAAATCAAGCCTCAGCCTAAAGAAGGTCTGGTTAACGTTCTGATCGAAATTCCGGGCGGCAGCAAAAATAAATACGAGTTTGATAAAGATCTCGGCTGCATGATGCTCGATCGCGTGCTGTTTTCGTCGGTGCATTATCCCGGCGACTACGGTTTTATTCCGAATACCCTGGCGGATGATGGCGACCCGCTCGATGGAATGGTGCTGATGGATCAGCCGACGTTTCCCGGTTGCTTAATCGCAGCACGTCCGATCGGAATGCTGGAAATGATCGACGGTGGCGATCGTGACGAAAAACTGTTGTGCGTTCCGGCGGAAGATCCCCGTTACGCTCAGTACACCTCGCTGGCTAATGTTGAACAACACCGTCTCGATGAAATTGCCGAATTCTTTGACTCCTATAAAAACCTGGAGAAAAAAGAAGTCGAAATTTTAGGTTGGAAAGATGTTGAAGCGGTTCTTCCGTTGATTGAAGAATGCATCAAAGCGTATAACAAGTAAGTTTTGATCATTGTTTGAGAGGTAGAAGATGTAGAACTGAGATCACCCCTCAAACCTGTAATACGTGTTGTCGTCTTCACGGACGGCAACACGTATTTTTGTTAGCGTTACCGAGTGGCGCTAGGGTGGTGGGGGAGCCGACTCCTCCTCGGTTTCGCCAGCCCGTGCCAGATCGCGGAGCTTGTCATAGACGTGGCTTTCACCTTCGGGGACAAATTGGGCGATTTGCGTGGGGTGAGAACGTTGATGATTCAGGCTGGAGGAGTCGGATTCGCCAGGTTGGGCAGTGTCTTCGGTATTTTCGGGTATGGGCTGAGGGGCGATCGTGTCGTGACTGGGTGAGGATATGTCCGGCAGTCTAACCGGTGTCACGTCTGAGATCAAATCACCCATTGGCTTAGAGGAACTTTCGGCTTGCGTTTCTGAACCTTCCGAAAGTGCCGCAGGATCTTTTTCTATGGCGGTTTCGGCTACAGTAACCTCAACTTCTGCCTCAACTTCGGCAAACAGCCGATCGCAAATTAAGGACTCAAACTCTGCGTTAAAGTGAGTTTGTGGCTGTTGTTTGCGCTCCCATAGCGTCAAAATTTGTGAAACTGAGACAGCTTTGTAGCGACCTTGGTAGAGCGCTTCGAGTACTGCCAGCCGTAGCCATTCACTCGGCAAATCACCCGCCCAATACGTTACAAAGCTGCGAGCGGAGCCACCTTCAATGTCAAAACTGTAGTGTTCGAGTAGTTCGATCGCCTGTTCAAAATTGCGATCGCGTGATTGTTTTGGCTCGTCGATTGGATCGGTGGATCGAGGGGCTAAATCCTCCACGAGGATATCGTCACGAATTTCAGCACGAATTTCAGCGCGTAACGATTGGCTGCGCGTGTCGCCGCTGGTGGCGGGCTGGGAGGGGGTCAGCTTAGGGTCGATCTCAGGGGCGATCTCATTGAGAACGGGGCGAACGGGGGTAGTCTCGTCCACGGGTTTATGGCTCCCAAGCAGGTCGAACAATATCGAGAGGTGTTCCGACATTATACGAAAACGGAACACGGCATGATGGTCGAATGGCGGAGAGATTGATGGTTTGTCCGATAAGTGGATCAAACCATGTATAAAATTTCAATGTGCAGAATTTGGGAAATATAGAAAAAAG
>JAABST010000082.1 GCA_011390275.1 Geitlerinema sp. S16 | reverse complement strand
GTCCCCAAGAAGAAAACCTCGAAAACGAAGCGCGATCAGCGTCGCGCTCACTGGAATCGTAAAGCTGAAAAAGCGGCTGAAAAGGCGCTTTCGCTCGGTAAATCGATTCTCACTGGTCGATCGAAAGGATTCGTCTATCCGACGAATGAAGACGACGCTGACGACGAGTAAACCCGCGAATCACCCGCGATTCGCGCGGATCATCGTGATCACTCACCGCCGATTCACGATAGCGTAAACCGAATATCCCTGCCGCTATAGCTCCAAACCAGAATCATGCTTTGCATGGCAGATTCCGGTTTTCGCTTTTTTGGCTGCATCGTTCACGAAAATGCCGACTGGTCAAACAGAGATTGCCTAAACGTTAAACGACGGGGTTTAATTGAGGCTAGATAAATTCGGTTCTATTAAATAGAGGAGCGTTTGCTCGTGTCTGTACTTGGTTTATATCTCGCAATGTTGGTTGGTGCGTTTGCAACAGCGTCGGCTATCTATCTAACCTTACGCGGTGTCAAGCTCATCTAGAGTTTTACGTCTGAATCAGTGGGTTCAGCGTTTCAGTCTTCAATTTTAACGACAGCAAGCGATTTCGCGATGCTGTCGTTTTTCGTTTTTGAACATCTTTAGAAGATCAATAAAAACCCCGACGATCGTGATCGTCAGGGCTTAAACGTAGCGATTTACCGACAGGTCGGATTTTAGGAGATCAGAAATCCTAGGAAATCCACTCTTCCACAGCTTCAGCCTTCGTATTGGTGTTGCGTGACGGCGTTTCGCGCTCGAAGTTCATATGAACCGATCGCGTTTGGACACCATCGACCGCCACAGCCATGATGGGATAGTCAATGACGCCATCTTGGAAGGACATCTGGAAGCGGAACGTACCATCCGGGTTTAGCTTAATCGGACGTCCACCGATCGTCACCGTTGCATCCGGCTCCGTTGCGCCGTACACAATCAGCTCAGCATCCGCCACCAGCCAGAATTTACGCGGTGTTTGCTCACGGTTGGGAACCGAAGCACTGAAGCCCAGACCTGCCCCCGAGGGAGTGATGAATTCTGGTGTTTCCGCCATACCCATCATGCCAACTCCCGAAGCCGTTACCGCACCGATACCGGAGGCCGTGGGAACCGAAGCCCAGCTACCGACACCCGAGGGGAAGATAAAGGAGCTGAGGCTTTCTTCCGGAACTTGGTGCATCGAACCAAACAGAGAACCCGCAATGCGCTGGGCTTCGGTGGCTTCCGATAGGTTAAAGACTTCGTCGTACTGCGGATTCGGAGCGCCTTTAATCACCTTCTTGGCCGGAGGAACCAGGGTCGCGAAGGTCTGACCGCGTAGGTTCTCATCCCAGGGGATCGTGACAAAGACGTCCTCAACCCAGTCCGAGGGGAAGACGGGCGGCACATGCACAGAGGCAGAACGTGCCAGCATCAACCAGCGGCCATCAGCGGTGCGATAACCGACTTCAATGGCGTAGTCGCGATCGCTCACCGGAATCGGCAAATACCATTCACGCGCCAGTTCATCACAGACATACTCTTGAATGCTGTGCGGTGCTTGAACGTTGAGATCAATATCCGTCACGTCGTAGATTCGGAGAGCTAACTGCTGCCCACCTTGGCGGCGCAGCTCTTCTTTATGCTCGTTCGGCACATCCCAATAGCAATAAGCCCATTGGGGATCGCGGGGGAGCAATGCAATACGGCTTGTACCGTAGCCTTCCGGGAGCTCCGGCAAATTTGCATCGATCGCGGCCATTTCCTCTGGAGTGGGGGGAGTGGTTTCCGCGATCCCCATGGCAAACTTGGCCGCTTCAACCGTTTCCTGCTCTTCTGCTGTATTCGTAAATCCCGCTGTAGACTGAGCTGCTGTTGTCTTGGGGGTGACAGAAGATGATTCTTGTTGAGCCATAACGGGAGAACTGTCAGGGTTAGTTAAACGTTGTTGAACTGGCGATACTTCATTCGGGTACTTGACCGGAGCAATGATATCAGGCTCCACGGCGCTGGAAGTGCCAGTAGACGTGATGGGCGCTCCCACCATTGCGCGTTCATCGTCAGTCGTAAAGCCACCCGTTGCGATCGCCGTGGCATTGGGATCAATGGCACGAATCGCAGAAATTAGCTCTACTTTGCGCATACGACTGTAGCGGGAAACCTTGTACTCGCTCGCGACTCGACGGAGCTGACGCAAGGTTAGTTCTTCCAGGGGAATTCGTTCTTGTGCCATGGCTAGGTTTATAACCTCCTCATACGTCGTGAATTCGTAACAAAGTGCTCTGATCGCTCAGAACGATTCAAGCCGAGCATTTCATCTGGTCTTATGGGTCAGATTCTGACTGATATTTCATCATCTCGCAACATGCTGCTGACGATATGACCCTTGATCCCCCCAGTTTTGTCATGGTTTTATGACAAAACTGGGGGGATCAAGGGTGTTTATCATGAAATTATGACAAAGTAATTCAAGCTGATTATCTCGTCAATGTCTGAAAAACATCGAAAGACCGATAGATTCTATAAATTTTCAGCAGAAATTCTAGCCATCAATATTTCCGATTAAGTTCATCTTGTTTTGGTATCGCGTCCCTCCTGCCATCATGAACGCAGGCCAAGATATAACGTCTTGACTCGACAGAACAGGCTAAATTTGTCGCTGCGATTTAGTGAAATCAGGCTTGTATAACTGGGTGATTTTTGAAAACCTAGTCCATAATGTGTAGAAACACGGTTCTGGCTGCAACCGATACTTCACTAAAACTCTGGAATCTATACTTAAACTAGCCCCCTGTGGGGTTTATACCCATCAGGTACCTATGGACTCAAGATCCCGCATGACTCCAGTACGATCGATTCTGCTGCCATCTGCGTCTCGTAATTGTCCGAGTCGTAATCCTAGATGCGGTCATCAATTAAATTTCTAGCGCTTACCCAGCAAGGGTTACAGCCCCTATATTTTTTGGGTCTGGCGTTCAATAGCTTACCCGACAAGGGTTCTACGATTAATTGATGACACGCCCTAAATTGTAAAAAAGCGTTTAGCAGCATCGTTAGACATTACGAACGAATGTTCCGTTAGCAAAAAAATCTTGTCTTGAGCGACGCAACGCTATCCCGCAATCCCCGTTTTTACAGCGAGCTATGACCTCTGCATCTCCGAACTCTTCCGTCGAGACGGACGTTATCATCGACGTCCAGGCTAACTATGCTGGAAACCCTCCGCCACAAACACCTTCAGAAGAGTCGCCGAGAAGTGGAAATAGTGCTTTAGCGACGACATCCGGAAACTTTCAGACGTTTCTTGCGCCGCTGAATCGGGATGACTTTAAAAGTGTTGTCAAAGGCGTGGAGGAAAAGCTAGAGGTTGTTAATCAGACTCTAGGAATGCTCGATAGCCTGCTCGATAGCCAAGGCTTTGATGCAATTCTCGATGAGATGTTGCAGTCGATCACGCTCAAAACGGGTGAGCTGCTCCATGCCGATCGCGCGACGATTTTTTTGCTAGACGAGGAGAAAGACGAGCTGTTTACGATCGTTGCCAAAGATGAAAAGGGCAATGCTTTAGAAATTCGCTTCCCGGCCACGGTGGGGATCGCAGGGGAAGTGGCAACGCATAAACAGCCGATTTGTATTCCCTACGATTTTTACGACGACCCGCGATCGGCGACGGCACAAAAACTCGATAAGCAGAACAACTATCGTACGTACACGATGTTGACGATGCCGCTGCTCAATGAAGATACGGGCACGCTGGTCGCGGTGGTGCAGCTCATCAATAAGCTCAAGCTTGATGCTCAACCGCATTTAGAGCTTCAGGAACGGATCGATCCGACGGGTTTTACGCCGGACGATGAAGATGTCTTTCGTGAGTTTGGCCCTTCGATTCGTCTGATTCTCGAATCATCCAAGGCGTTTTACGCAGCGACGCAGAAACAGAGAGCGGCCTCGGCCTTGATGGCGGCGGTGAACTCTTTGAGTAAGAGTAGCCTCGATCTGGAAGATACGCTGAAGCGCGTCATGGATGAGGCAAAGGAGTTGATGAATGCCGATCGCAGTACGCTGTGGCTGCTCGATGAAGAGAAAAGCGAGCTGTGGACGAAGATTCCGATTAATGGTCAATCGACCGAAATTCGGATTCCCCGTAATGCCGGGTTTGCGGGCATGGTGGCCGAGAGTCATGAGCCGATTTTGATCCCGTTCGATTTGTATAAAGACGAGCGATCGGAGCTTTCGAGAAAGACAGATGAGAAAACGGGATACAGAACGTGCAGCATGTTGTGTATGCCGGTGTTTAATGCGGACGATGAGCTAATTGGCGTGACGCAGCTCATCAATAAAAAACGTCAGGGCGAGTTTCCACCCTACGATCCCACCACGTGGCCGGAACCTCCAGAGGCGTGGCGAGCTAGCTTTAACAACACCGATAAGGAATTTATGCAGGCGTTTAACACCCAAGCCGGTGTGGCGCTGCAAAATGCCAAGCTGTTTGCCACGGTGAAGCAGCAAGAACAGCGTCAGAAGGATATTCTGCGCAGCCTCAGTAATGGCGTCATTTCAACCGATAAAGCGGGCAACATCATCGCGGCGAATGAAAGCGCGATCGCACTGCTCGGATTTTCCGTCGCTGAATCTGCCACTTTGGAAGGTCAATCGCTGGCCGATCGTATCCATCTGAAGGAAGGAAAATTTTCGGACTGGTTTGCAGCCGCCCTCCATCCCCAGGAGGAGAAAGACCGGCAGCAATATTACCCGAATCAACTGTTGGTCTACGGCGATGATCGTGAAGACCAAAGCATCAACCTGTCGATTAATTCCATGGCCGACGCGATCGATCCTGCCAAGGTTAACGGTGCGCTGGTGGTGATGGAAGACATCAGTGACGAGATGGAAGTCAAAAATCTGATGTACAAGTACATGACGCCGGAGGTGGCGGAAGCGCTGCTGGCCAGTGGTAATACGGGGCTTGGCGGTCAGCGTAAACAGGTCTCGGTGCTGTTCTCGGATATTCGCAGCTACACGACGCTAACTGAGAAGCTCGAACCCGAAGAAGTCGTGACGATGCTCAATGAGTATTTTGAGGAGATGGTCGATGCGGTCTTCAAGTATGGCGGCACGCTGGATAAATACATCGGCGATGCGCTCATGGCGGTCTTTGGTTCGCCTGCGCCGCTCGAGGATCATGAATGGTGCGCTCTGCAAACGGCGATCGCCATGCGTCAGCGTCTGGAGGAATTTAATGCGCGTCGCGAGGCCGACGGTAAGTTAGCGATCGCGATCGGGATGGGGATTCACTCCGATAAGGTGGTGAGCGGCAACATCGGTTCGAGCAAGCGGATGGAGCTAACCTCGATCGGGGATGGTGTGAACCTGGCGTCGCGGCTTGAGGGGACGAGTAAGCAGTACGGAACCGACCTCGTGATTAGCGAACAGACCTATTTGGCCTACGCTGACAGACTGGTGGTTCGCGAGCTGGATTTCATCACGGTGAAGGGTAAAACCCAGCCGGTGACGATCTATGAGCTGATCGCACTGAAGGAAGGCGAACTGGCTCGCCCGGTTGAGCCTGATCAGCAGGAAATCATCGATCGCTACCACGCAGGCCGTCAATACTACCTCCAGCCCGCCTACGAAAAGCTCTCGATGGACGAGCTGATTGCGGTACTTCACACCGTTTCCGAGATGCCGGACGATGAGCTAGCCAATCTCAGCTTTGAGCCGGAAAAAATGCTCAAGGATATGCTGGGTAGCTGGTCGCGTGAGGCGCTGATTGACGTGATTGGCGAGGAAGCCCTGTTGCGGATGCTCAATGCGACCGGTTGGAACGAGATCACTGACGCGGAATTTCATCGGACGCTACCGTTTAAGGTAAAACAGTTAACGCCGCGCTTGATTAAGCGGATGGCGATCGCCAAACTCAAGCAATTCACCAGTGATGAGACCGCCAAGCAAATGCTGGAAGAGGAAGCCAACGAAATGAAGTTGGCGCAGATCGAAAAATTTATCGATCTACTCCGTCCGCCGTTTATTGCCAAATCGAAGCAAGCATTCCACAATGCTCGCGAGGAGTTTAAAGCGGTGTTGGCGATCGATCCGAAAAACAAAGCGGCCAAACTTCACGTTGAGCGCTGCATGTTATTTGAGCAACAGCCACCCAACGAAGACTGGGATGGCGTGTGGAAACTCACTGACAAATAGATGATCGGAATAGGTTAGCCTTCTGTTTCCATGTTCATTGCTTTTGTGTCACCTTTATTTCACTGTGATTCGTCTCTCTCAACCCGCTTAGACCTCATTTACTACTCATAAAACTTAGATGACTGACCTACACTGGAGCACAAAAGAATTCGAGTGGGTCGCTCAGGTACGCCAGGTGCTTCTCGATCTAGCACGTGCTTGCTTGGGCGATTCGCCCGTCGTGCCCATGGGGCTGGCTCAAAAGGCGATGCCGACGGCTGAACAAGCCCGACAACTACTCGAAGCCGCGCGTAATCGTGGCTTGACTGAAGCGACCTGGGCGCAATACCCACCTCTGCAATGGACGGAGAACGCTCGCCTACTCTTTATCGAAATCGCCGAGCTTTACCTTTCCGATCGCCCTGCTTTCCCAGAGAATCTATCGGAACGCGCCCTAGAACTGGCCAGCACCGCACAAGGTCTGCTAGAAGACGCGCACCCAGTAAAGATGGATGAGGTAGGCGAGGAGAACACAGCCCCGTCTACCACCACGACAACCACAACCACAATCACGACGAACCTTTCGTCGTCTACACCTGCGGCAGACCCAAGCGCGACCAGCGAGAGCGAACCGCGCGTGCTGATGGGTCGGCTGCATCGATCGCTCAAGCGCGAATGGGCTGATAGTCCGCGCGACAATGTGCCGGAGTGGCGACAACTTTTGACGCTTTTAGAGGTCATGAAAGGACTGTACGATCGGATTTAATGCGAATTTAGATCCGTTAGATCAGCATCTCCTTGTAGCCCCTATGACTTCACCTCCCTGGCTGTGGCGATCCGTGACTCTGGCGGAGGCAACGGGATCGGACGTGTTCGTCGCGCTTGGGTTTAATCGCGATCCGATCGCCACCTTGCTTGAAAGCCCCACCCGCAGCGATAACCCACGTCTTTCGCGCTACTCGATCGCTGCCGGTAAACCCCGCAAGGCCAACGGCAAGATCGCGATGGGAACGCCGCCGATCGGTCGAATTTTCCCTTGGCTGCGCGATCAGCTGTGGGGGCAAAACGCGATCGGTGACGCGCCGGATCATCTGCCGTTTGTGGGTGGCTGGCTGGGCTGGCTCGGCTATGATGCGGCCTGGGAAATCGAGCGCTTGCCGTGGCAAAATCCGGAATTGCTGACGTTTCCGGTGGCCTATTGGTATGAGCCGGAGTGTTTCGCTGTCGCAGATGAGGTGGAGGATCGGTTGTGGCTGGCGGCAACGACGCTGGAACAGTTGGATCAGCTCGATCGCGCGTGGCAGCAATGTTTACGCGATCAACTGCCGACCTTTTCGTGCAATACAACACCCGCGCTAGCCATTCCCGAAAAAGCGATCCAGCCTCATTTTGTGACGACACAGGCGGACTACGAAGCGATGGTACGCCGCGCTAAGGACTACATCCGCGCCGGGGATATTTTTCAGACCAACTTATCGTTACGCTTTGGTCACGCCACCACCGCCACCGGCTGGGAAATCTATCAGGAACTCCACCGGATTAACCCGTCACCCTTTGCTAGCTATTGGAAAACGCCGTGGGGTGAGATGGCAAGCTGTTCGCCCGAACGACTGGTGAAGCTGACCGATCACCAAGCCGAAACCCGCCCGATCGCAGGCACGCGACCCCGAGGAACGACCGGCGAAACCGACACCGCCTACGCTCAGGAATTACTCGCTAACCGCAAAGAAAATGCGGAACACGTGATGCTCGTTGATCTGGGGCGGAACGATTTGGGGCGAGTCTGCACCTGGGGGAGCGTGGCGGTGGATGAACTGCTGGTGATCGAGCGCTACAGTCACGTGATGCATCTCGTCAGTAACGTGGTGGGGGATTTGGCCGAGGATTGTGATGCGATCGATCTGGTGGCGGCGATGTTTCCAGGGGGGACAATTACGGGCTGTCCGAAGGTGCGGTGTCTGGAGATTATTGAAGAGTTGGAGTCGGTGCGGCGTAGCTTGTTTTATGGATCGTGCGGCTATCTCGATCGGCGGGGACGATTGGATCTCAATATCCTGATTCGGACACTCTTAAAAACCGGGGATCGGGTGTGGGGTCAAGTCGGAGCCGGGATTGTGGCGGATAGCGATCCGACGTGGGAATGGTTCGAGTCATTGTCAAAGGCCAAAGCACAGTTGGCCGCGATCGCAACGGTGAATCAGCCCGAATGAACAGACAGTTGGCAGGCCGGTTATCATAGAGACGAAATCATTAAGAAACATTAATCCCCGTAACGTATGCTCGTTACCCCCAACACCCTCGATCGCCTTAAAACCACGCTCAAGGACAAGCTGCTACTCGGCAACGAACCGACCCCGGAACTGATCGCCATTTTGCTGGTGTACTTCGTTCAGGGCATTCTCGGTCTCGCACGGCTTGCCATTAGCTTTTTCCTCAAAGATGACCTTGCGCTCAGTCCGGCGGAAGTCTCTGCCCTGCTCGGTGTCGTAGCGCTCCCGTGGATGGTCAAACCGCTCTTCGGATTTCTCTCGGATGGGTTGCCCCTGTTCGGCTACCGGCGACGGACGTATTTGGTGTTGGCGGGACTGCTCGGCACGATCGCCTGGATCGCACTGGCCACGATCGTCGATAAACCCTGGCAAGCCACGATCGCGATCGCCCTCAGTTCCCTCTCCGTTGCGGTGAGTGATGTGATCGTCGATTCCCTCGTCGTCGAACGAGCGCGGGTCGAATCCCACAGCAATGCCGGAGCGCTGCAATCGCTCTGTTGGGGAGCCTCGGCGATCGGCGGGATTATCACGGCATACCTAAGCGGGGCGCTGCTGCAACAGTTCGGCATCCAGACCATCTTCTTGATTACAGCGACATTTCCCCTCATCGTCTCCGCCGTTGCCGGGTTGATCGCCGAACCGCCGACGAGCGATCGCGCCGACTTTTCCCAAGTCAAACAGCAAATGGCGCTGCTCAAAACTGCAATCAGCCAAAAGGCCATTTGGATGCCCACGCTGTTTCTCTTCATTTGGCAGGCGACCCCCTCCGCTGATTCCGCCTTTTTCTTCTTCTCGACCAATGAACTCGGCTTTGAGCCGGAATTTTTGGGGCGGATACGATTGGTGACCAGCGTTGCGTCACTACTGGGAATCTGGATGTTTCAACGCTTTTTTAAGGCCGTACCGCTGCGTCGGATCTTTGGCTGGTCGATCGTGATTTCCGCCGGACTTGGCCTCACCGCGTTGATTTTGGTCACGCACGCCAACCGCGCGATCGGCATTGACGATCGTTGGTTCAGCCTTGGCGACAGTCTCGTGCTAACCGTCGCCGGTCAGATCGCCTTTATGCCCGTCCTCGTCCTCGCCGCGCGGTTGTGTCCACCCGGCATCGAAGCGACGTTGTTCGCTCTACTCATGTCCGTCTTCAACATCGCCGGAGCCGTCTCGCAAGAGTTGGGCGCAATCCTGACCCACTGGATGCACGTCACACCAGAGAACTTCGAGCAGTTGTGGCTGTTGGTGCTCGTGACCAATCTCACGACCTTGCTACCGCTGCCATTTGTGAGCTGGCTTCCGAGCGAAGACGATGTCGATCCGCCTGCCGTCCCCTCGCAGCTCGAAACCGTGCCTGAACTTGAGCGAGTTTAGTTGATAAACGTCAGTCTGGGACTGACGCCAGCCATCAAAATTAGTCGGGAGATTATGACAATGCGCCCACACTTTTGCGTAATTTTAGACGGTCAATGTATAAGTCTAGAACCTAGACTTGTAGCCCTATCCAGTTTCAATCCCACCTCGTAGACGCATTAAAAAAACGTAACATTCACTACTTTTTGAATATAAAAAAGTAGTGAATATCACCTATTACTTAGCTTTAATTAAATTATTCATCATATTCAATCTTGGGATTCAATAGACCAAGTCTTAAAATTGAGTTATAAACAAGACAAGTAGTCGATTATTTGTTGCTTACTTGAGGATAAATGTATCGACAGCTCCTGACTTTTTCATAAATAAATTCAGGAATCACGTTATGTTCGATTGAAATTATTAAAGCAGTCGAAACAATCAGCCAAATCTCAACGTCTCGATCGCAAGCAAGGATTGCGACGGCTGTACAAGCAAATATCTTGATTGTGGTCGAGCAACCCTCAATCATCCTTGGGCAGATATTATCTGTCTCGTGACCGTGAACGATATTCCAGGCTGTTTTCTGTTGTTCCCTGAAATTAACGATATCAGCCTGACTCCCTAAGTCCCGGTAAAGCTACCTCATCTACTGCAATGACCTCACAACCGACCTACCGCAACGTCATGGAAGCTCTCGTGATTGAAGCACTTGAGCATCGTTTGAACGAGTTATCGATCGAGCATCAAGCACGCTGCGACATCAACGACGCGATCGCCTATGCCCTGAATCGTTTACCGGCGGTCTATACCACCAACGAGATAACGTGGACTCGCCAGCGCGATCGTCTGCGACGTAGTATGGGCGACCTCATTACCGAAGCTGCGTTTTGGGGACTTGAACGTGCCTGTCAGCCGCGATCGCAACTCGCATCGTAGGACTCTGATCCTGGATGACGGCTCACGTCGAGATCCTCAGTATATCCAGTACCAACCCTGTAAAACTTCTCTAAAACTTCAAGAAAATTCGCGTGTTTCTACGATGTCACCAACGAAAGCAATCGCTCTATCCTATAGGTAAGGTCTGCAATCTATACGATCTCTCCACCATAAAACAGATGATAAGGTTTTATTTAAGGCGGCTCAATTTGGCTGCCTGCTGGGGAGATTCTTACCATCCCGTATAATTTTAATCGAGTTTTTTAGAGGTTTTCCTCTGAAATGGCTTGTTCGTTGAGGATATTTGAAAACGTCTTTGCGCTCAGAAAAAGGATGTCAATCCTTTGGATAATTAGAGTGTGTTTCGCAAAAGCGTCTAGCTCGCAGACAAATAAGATAGTTATGCGACCTGAGTTCTATACTTTTTCAGACATCTTCTTGAAAAAATCTCGTCACACCATTGGCTGATGAATACTTGGATGACATGAATGATCAAAAAATGCTCCAATTGGTTATCAGCATATGGCATGAATGTTTGCTGTCGTTTGCTCTACCGCCCGCACAACGCTAAAGAACCTTCCTGAGCCTCATGGTTTCAACGACGTCAATCGTATCCACCCAAACGCGGACTCATCCGTCGATCGACTCGCCGATCAAACGGACGATCGATATTATCGGAAGCTGCATTGGTTTGACTCTTTTGGGACTATTACTCGTGCCGATTGCAGTGGCGATCGCGATCGACAGTCCAGGACCGGTGTTTTATTCTCAAATACGGCATGGGCTGTATGGTCGTCCATTCAAGATTTGGAAGTTTCGTTCGATGGTCGATCGGGCTGATGTTCAAAAAAATCGGATCGCCAACGAAAGTAAAGGACTGATGTTTAAGAATAAGAGCGATCCACGAGTGACCCGCGTCGGTAAGCTGCTGCGGAAGACGAGTATTGATGAATTTCCGCAGTTTTGGAATGTGCTGATGGGTGATATGAGCCTGGTCGGGACAAGGCCGCCGACCTCTGATGAGGTGAAGCACTATTCCCTACGTCATTGGCAGCGTTTAAGTGTTAAACCGGGGATTACGGGTGAGTGGCAGGTGCATGGCCGATCGCGGGTGAAAAGTTTTGAGGATGTGGTGGAGCTTGATCTACGCTATCAACGCCGCTGGACTCCGCTGTACGACGTTGTCCTTATTTTTAAAACGGTATACATCATGCTGTTTGACCGCAGTGGTGCGTATTGAAGAGGTATAGTCAGCTCACTAAAAAATGAGACATATTGACTCTGTTCTACTGGCTCAAAAACCGCGTTATTCGCGGCGCGAAGGCTACGCCAACGACTCCGCTCAACGCTCTCGGTCTGTTCTAAAAATGATTGAACTGACCATACAGCTTGAGCGTATCGCCTAATCAGGACTGACGCAGATGTGGGATGGGCGATTATTTCCGGGCAAGACTCTAAGTCTGACTAATCCTGGGCTTCCCCGGACGGCATTTGTTGAGCTTGATTCGCTTCGAGTGGCTGGGTTTTTCGCTCCTAGAGTTGTACTCGCTCGGCTTCGCTCACGTAACGATAAAACGGCGATCGCGCATTGAGCCAGTACGTTTCCATCAACCCCTTACCCTTCACATCGACCACACCCCGAGGCTCGCACAGATAGCGTCCTTTTAAGCATTTATACATGGCAGCCGAAATCTGAATTTTATCGGCGGCTCCCGAGGATTCCATCCGGCTCGCGACGTTCACGGTGTTGCCCCACAGATCGTAAATGAACTTGCTCGTACCAATCACGCCCGCCACTACGGGGCCGACGTGAATGCCGACCCGAATGGCAAAATCGCGATCGAGTTCCTGGCGTAATTCCTGGATGGCTTGCTGCATGTCTAAGGCCATTTCGGCGATCGCCTCGATGTGATAGCCATTTTCCATCGGTATCCCCCCCGCCACCATGTAGGCGTCACCGATCGTTTTGATTTTTTCCAGCCCGTGAAACGTGGCTCGCCGATCGAAGGCTGTGAAAATGCGGTTGAGCAAGTCCACCAGTGCGATCGGCTCTAGTTCAGCGGATAGCGGCGTAAACCCAACGATATCGGCGAATAAAATGGTCGCCCGATCGAAGTGTTTCGCGATGGCTCCCCGATCAACTTTCAAGCGTTCCGCGATCGGCTTGGGCAGGATATTCAGCAATAATTCCTCCGAACGCTCCTGCTCTAAACGCAAAGCCTCCTGCGCTTCCCGCCGTGCCGTAATATCGTCCAGCACGCCCAGAATACCGATTACCTGGCCTTCGCGATCGTGAATCGGCAGCTTATTGATATCCAGCCAAATTTTCGTCCCATCATCGCCCGGTTTGAACTTCACAGCTTCGACGTGTAGCTCTGGTGTATCCGTTTCCATAATCTGCTGGTCGCGCTGACGAAACTCCTCGGCCAACTCCGGTGGCAATAAATCAAAATCGGTCTTGCCGATCGCCTCCTCCGGCGAGGTCAGTCCTGCCGCCTCTGCCCAGTGACGATTACAGCCCTCAAACACCAAGTCTGTATTTTTCCAAAACACCTGCTGCGGAATATTGTCGAGAATCATCCGCATGTACGCCTCATTGGCTCGGAGCTGCTTCTGCTTTTCGCGTAGCTCCGTCATGTCACGAAAGAACCAAATTCGCCCGTAATACTCATTGCTGAAATTGAAGTTTGAGCGATTCAATTCAGAATAGAGCGGGCTGGAATATCGCTCAAATGTACGACCATCAATGAGATCAATTTCATCGCGGCTGGTGTCAAATCGAAATTCTTGGAGATATGCCAGAGTCGCGCTGAACTCATTCGGTAAGCGAAGCTGCGATCGAATGGCCTGAAGTACCGCTTCGGTTCCCTGTTCAAACAGATCCGCCGACATCCCCCACTGCTCTAGCAAGCGCTGATTGTGGGCGCAAATCTCGCCCCGCTCATCGAAGACGAGAATGCCATCCAGCGCGGCTTCTCGTTGGGCGTGGAGTTCTGCGTGGCTGCGATGGAGTTCGGTGATGTCCTCGGAAATACACAGCAGATAGGTGATCTCGCCCTGCTCATCTCGGATGGGAACTTTCGAGGTTCGCAGGGTCATGGTCTGACCGATCGCGTTCGTAAACGGCTCGGCTTCGACCTCAACGATCGTGCCTTCCGCCACGGTATCGAGATCGTGTTGGCGAAACAGTGCGGCTTGGTCTGATTGGTATAACTCTGCGACGGTTTTGCCCTGGATTTCTTCGCGCGATCGACCTGAGATTTTTTCATAGCCCTGATTGAGGGAAATCAGGCGAAAATCATCGCCTACATCTTTGACAAATACGGCCAGCGGCAAATTTTCAATGATGCTGTCGAGAAACTGCTTGGACTGTCGCAGCTCGATCGCCAGACGGCGACGATCGGTAATGTCGATCGCCGTTGCGAGCAAACACAATTCACCGTCAAGATCGATCTCCGCTGCGGATAGCAGCACCGTTAGCGTCGTCCCCGTATTCGTCCGAAATTCGACCTCTTCGGTTTTAATTTCGTCGCCGCGCTCGACCCGTTCAACCAATTCGAGCCGTCGATCGAGATTGCTCCATAGCCCCAATTCCAGCTCGCTACGACCGATCACATCCGCGCGATCGCCCAGCTTGAATAGCTCTAAAAAGCTGGCATTAACTTCAAGAATCCGCCCCGTTTTATGGGAGACGATCGCGCTAGGGGTGGGCGACGCTCGAAAAATCGAGGCGAAACGCTCCTGCGATCGGCTGAGTTCATCCGTGCGCTCGGCCACGCGACCTTCTAATCGATCAAAGGCGTAGTGTATCTGTCCTTGCATGGTTTGGAAGGCGTGCCGCAGCGTTTCGATTTCACGAATCCGCAGTCGCGAGGATCGTACCGCTAATGCCTGCGGGTCGAGCTGTCCCGAAGCAATCCCTTGAGTGGCCTGACTCAGGCTTAAAATCGGGCGGCTAATGCTGCGACCGATTAACGCTCCAGCGGTAATTGAGAGGACTAACACCACGCCACACAGGATGATGGTTTGATTGGTTTGTGTGTCAATTTGGTCGAAAAAATCCGCTTCCGGCACGATCGTCACGAGCAGCCAATCGAGTTCGATCGAGGGATTGATCGGCACGACCTGGACAAAGTAGCGATCGCCGTCAAGCACAACTGACCAGTGCTGCCGCTCCGAAACGTCCCAGGGTTGCGCTCCGTTTTGCTCGCTGGCTCGGACGACGCGATCGAGCTGGGAAAATTCGGACATGGTGCGACGCGTGATTGTCCCGTCCGTCCTTTCGGTGATCATCTGTTCGCCGTCGGAACTGGCGATCGGATCATGACTGCCACGCTCGATCAGATACACGTCGCCGCGCTCACTGATGGCGGCATTCTGCAAAAAGCGATCAATCGCGTCGAGTCTTAAATCC
>JAABST010000081.1 GCA_011390275.1 Geitlerinema sp. S16 | reverse complement strand
TGTTCTGTACTCCATTGGCCTTCTAACTTTCTTTAGCGTCTCTCTCTGTTCTAACTTATTCGTGCAAGAGGTCTAATGGAATCGGAATGATTCGAGCCGAAAATTACGCCAAAGCGTTTTGAGCTTGGATCTCGACGCGATCGCGCCCGTCGTCGCGAGACCTCACCCTGACGACAGCAGCGTGACGAGAGACGGTCATAACGACCATGAATCGCGATCATGCTGACCGATCGTGCTGGCCTATGGTGCTAACCTATGGTTTTGCTTATTGCGCCTATAAATAGTTTTTTGGCTATATTTCTTTGCTTTGTATCGCTTTTTTGCGATGCTAGATACTGAAATAAGATAGTCTTTTAGCTATATCTACGTCCTTTTTATTGTCAAAAGACGATACAAAGAACGAGAGACACCGATCATGTATGTCTAGCGTGAGGTGTGTTTATGGTTTCGCTGTGGGTGGTCTCGATCGTCCCGGTGATACCTGCATCCAGTCGATGCACGTGAAGTGATCATTTATCGGTTTTTTAGGTAACGATATGGCTCACCTGCTTAGCCAGAATGTTTGGCTGATTCCCTGCTATGCCCTCATTGGTGCTGCGTTGGCGCTGCCGTGGTCGCCCGGTCTGGTACGCCGCACTGGACCGCGTCCGGCGGGTTATATCAATGTCGTCCTGTCAGTTATGGCGTTGGTGCATAGCCTGGTCGCGCTGACGGATATTTGGGGTCAGTCGGCCATATCTGAGTCATTCGTCTGGCTCGATGCGGCGGGTTTGACGATCACCCTCGATTTGGAGGTTTCGTCGCTCACCCTCGGGGCATGTGTCGTGATCGCCAGCCTTAACTTGTTCGCCCAAATCTACGCGATCGCCTATCTCGAAATGGATTGGGGCTGGGCACGGTTTTATTCGCTGATGGGGTTGTTCGAGGCGGGCTTATGCTTCCTGGTTCTCTGTAATTCCCTCTTTTTTAGCTACGTCGTCCTCGAAATTTTGACCCTCGGAACCTATCTGATCGTTGGGTTTTGGTATAACCAATCGCTGGTGGTGACCGGGGCGCGGGATGCGTTCCTGACAAAGCGGGTGGGCGATTTGATTTTGCTGATGGGGGTGGTGGCGCTGCTGCCGATCGCCGGGACGTGGAATTTTACCGAATTGGCGCAGTGGGCAGCCACAGCCGATTTAGACCCCAAGGTGGCGACGCTGCTCGCCTGTGCGCTAATCGCGGGGCCGATCGCCAAGTGCGCCCAATTTCCGCTCCATCTCTGGCTTGATGAAGCAATGGAAGGCCCGTACCCGGCGACGATTTTGCGTAACACGCTGATCGTCTCGACGGGCGCATGGGTGCTGATTAAGATGATGCCGGTGGTGGCGCTATCGGGGTTTGCGACCCAGGCCATGATCATCACGGGGGCAGCGACGGCGATCGGCGCGAGTGCGATTTCGATCGCGCAGATCGACGTTAAGCGCGTGCTGTCTTATCTGACGAGTGCCTATCTTGGTTTGGTATTCATCGCGATCGGGGTCGGTGCATCACAAACGGCGCTGATGATGCTGTTTGTCTTTGTCCTCAGCATGGCGCTGCTCGTGATGGCGACGGGCAATATTGTTCTGAATAACATCACCCAAAACCTGACCCAGATGGGCGGGCTATGGGTGCGTCGTCCGGTGACGGGCTTGTGTGTGGCGATCGGTGGATTGTCGCTGCTGGCGCTGCCGCCGCTGGGTGGATTTTGGGCGATCGTACCGCTGGCCGATCGGCTGTGGCAGTCGGAACCGGCGCTGTTGGCGGTGGTGTTGGCGACGAATGTGGCGATCGGAGTTAGTGTCGCGCGGTTGTTTGGCTTGATGTTTGGCGGTGCGGTGACGGATTGGACGCGCCGATCGGCGGAAGGGCTGTGGCTGTTGGTGTTGCCGACGACGATACTGGCCGGAATCACGCTGCATGTGCCGCTCTTTTTCGCCGCCTGGGATGTCTTGCCGCAAATGGACACGCTGGCTCCGTCGATCGGGGCGATCGTTACCTGGTCGAGCTTGCTGGGCGTGGCGATCGGCAGTCTGCTCTACCTAGCACCGACGGCAAATCCGCCGGTCACGCTCGTGCCGCAACCGCTACGAAACTTTTTGGCCTACGACTTTTATACGCCGCAGCTTTACAAATTAATTGTGGTGTCGCCGATTAATCAACTATCGCGCTTCGTGAGCTGGCTCGATCGCTACATCGTTGATGGTGTGGTCAATCTGGTTGGTGTAGCGGCGGTGTTCGGCGGCGAAAGTCTGAAGTACAACACCTCGGGACGATCGCAGTTTTATGTCTTGTCGATCGTGTTGAGTGTTGCGCTGTTTATCTTAATTATGGGACTGCCTGCGCTGCGTCTGCTGTCGGCGGGAATGTAACGCCTGCTCTGCCTGGATTGCTGAACTCAAACGATCGAACTCTCCATTAAACGCCTGATCCCAACACCAGACATAACACCATGCTTACCGCACTAATCCTGATTCCCATCCTCGGGGCGATCATCATTAGCCTGATCCCCGATCCGCCGGGTTCGCCTTCCCGTGCCAAGCCGATCGCGCTGATCACCGCTGCGATCGCCTTTTTCGGGTCGATCTATCTCGCGACGCAATACGACCTCAACAACGCCGGTTTGCAGTTCGTCGAAGCCCACACCTGGATCACGCCGATCGGTCTCAACTATCACCTCGGACTTGATGGCCTGTCGCTGCCCCTGGTGTTGCTCAACACCCTGCTGACGATCATCGCGATCTACAGCACCAACGATCAGCTCGATCGTCCCAAGCTTTACTACGCCCTCCTGCTGATTACCAGCGCCGGAGTCGCGGGCGCATTTCTCGCTCAAAACCTGCTCCTGTTTGTCCTCTGCTTCGAGCTAGAGCTGATTCCGGTTTACCTGCTAATCGCCATTTGGGGCGGCGAAAGACGGGGTTACGCCGCAACGAAATTTCTGCTCTACACCGCCCTCTCCGGCATTCTGATTTTGGCCTCGTTCTTGGTGGTGGCTTGGGTCGGTGGCGACTTCATTAGCTTTGACTACGCCGATATTTCCACCGCGCATCTCGACCTGCAAACGCAATTAATCGCCCTGACGCTGCTCCTCGTCGGCCTCGGCATCAAAATCCCCCTCGTACCGCTCCACACCTGGTCGCCCGATGCCTACGTCGAATCCTCACCACCGATCGCGATTCTCCTCGGTGGCGTGCTCGCAAAAATGGGAACCTACGGCCTGATTCGCTTCGGTTTGGAATTATTCCCCGAAACCTGGGCGTTGGTCGCGCCGGGGTTGGCGATTATCGGCGCGATTAGCGTGATGTACGGCTCGCTCGCAGCGATCGCCCAGCGCGACATCAAGCGCATGGTGGCCTACAGCTCGATCGGACACATGGGTTACATCTTGGTGGCGATCGCGGCGGGAACCGAACTGAGCTTGCTCGGCGGTATCGCCCAGATGGTCGCCCACGGGTTAATTTTGGCGCTGTTGTTCAATCTTGTCGGCCTCGTCGAAGCGAAAACCGGCACGCGCGACCTGGACGCTCTCAATGGTTTGCTCAACCCCATACGCGGTTTACCCCTCGTCAGTACGTTGCTGATTACTGCCGGGATGGCGAGCGCGGGGATTCCCGGTATGGTTGGCTTTGCGGCGGAATTCCTGGTATTTCAGGGCAGTTTCTCAGTGTTTCCTATCCCCACGCTGTTATGCATTCTGTCCTCGGGTCTAACGGCGGTATATTTCGTGATTCTGTTGAATCGCACCTGTTTCGGCAAGCTGGATAATTCGCTGGCTTACTACGATCGCGTCACGCTGCCGGAACGTCTCCCGGCTCTGGTGTTGGTGGCAATCGTCGTGATCTTTGGTCTTCAGCCCAACTGGCTCGTGCGCTGGATGGAGCCGACGAGCGCCCGTTTTGTTGCCACGCTTCCGGTTAATGAGGTGGTGTTACCGACGATCGGGCAGGTAGCGAAACCGCCGATCGCGAGTTTGACGCCAGCCCTCACCGCGCCGCAGTTGGCTCGCTAAGGATTAATCCGGTTCGGACAATTAACGGTGAACGTATGGCCATGCGCTCCGACAAAAAACAACGTTAATTTGTTCGATTATTCACCATTCAATTCACCACAGATCTAGCCATGACCACCACAACCAAAACCGTTTTACCACCTTCAAATCATCCCTATTCAGATATCATTCACCGTCTCGAAGCAGGCGGATCAATGCTGCCGGATACGCCGGAAAACCTGATGCAAATCATCGGCATTTACAAAGCCTATGCCGTGCCGATGGATTTTTACTGGCGGGATTTGCTCTACATCGCCGAGCGGGTGTTTCTCAATCCGATTCCAGCGTTTAAATATTTCATTTCCCAGGAGTATCTCGATCGCCCAAATAGCTACGCAGGCGACGAAGCTGACCTGCGTATCTGGCGCGGCGAAGCGGACGCCCACCCAGAACTGCGGGAATTCATGGAGCGCGGCGAAACGGGAAAAATGCGGAAGCTGTGGCATCACCTCTGGCACGATCGCGTCAATATGGAATTTGCCGAAGCCTGTATGCGGGCGATGTTGTGGCATCAGGGCATGGGCGGCCAGTTTTACGCTTATCTGGAAAGCGAGGAATATATCGCCAATGCCGATCGGGCGATCAAAGCCTATTTCAAAGGCAATCCACTGATGTTGGGCTTATACAAACTCTTCCCAACCATGTTCCTAGAGAAAGTCCGTGAACTGTCCTACTACGCCAATCTTGGCCTATTCTGGGAAGTGATGGCTCCGGTATTTTTTGAAATGTCGGATCTATACGATGAAGGCAAAATGACGACGGTTCCTGAAGCGATGGAATTCCTCGTGAATGGTATTTTTGCTGTGGCGGGTCGCCCGATTTATCATCATCTCTATATCGGCGATGAGTGTTACGAAATTATTCCGAAATCGGCGGGTTTCACCTGGCTTTACGAAGCGGCATTGCCCTACGTGGAAGCGGTGTTTTATCGTACGGCTCCGTTCCGTGGCACGAAGTCTTACAACGCGCAGGCGAACCAAGTCCCGGACGAACAAAAGGATTTTCACTACGGCATTTTGTACGCCGATGTGTTCCCAGTCGGCAGTGCGGGCATTCCGCCGACGCTGCTGATGCAGGACATGCTGCACTTTTTACCGGACTATCTCAAGGAGTTTTACGCGAAGCAGTATCGCGGTGAAGACGACGAACTAATTCAGCTTGGGATTACCTTTCAGCGATCGATGTACAACGTCACCTCAGCGGTCATCCAGGCGCTACGGGCAGCGCTGCTGTACCCGATCGATGATCAAAATCCGCGTCACCTGACGGCCAACCGCCGATTCTTTGAGTCTCAGATGGATCGCTTTCTGCGTCCCGAAGCCCGTCTCAAGGATATTCAACGTCAGGGTTACCGTTAGGGGGACGATTTCGCGTAGCGCAAACCTGAACTCGTAGGGTGGGCACTGCCCACCACGATCAGCCCGCCAGTATCGGTGATGGTGGGCAATGCCCACCCTACAAAACTGCCCACCACGATCGACCCGCGCATCAGTATCGGTGATGGTGGGCAATGCCCACCCTACAAAACTCTAGAATTCAAGCTCTACAATCAAAAACTCTCCATGCCTACCATCGTCGATATCGCCGTTAATAACGAAGGCTTCTCCACCCTCGTCGCCGCAGTCCAGGCAGCAGGTTTGGTCGAAGCGCTGCAAAGCCCTGGCCCGTTTACCGTTTTTGCGCCTACCGATGACGCCTTTGCAAAACTGCCCCCCGGCACGGTGCAAACACTCGTTCAAAATCCGCCCCAGTTGGGTCGCATTCTCAAGTTTCACGTCGTCTCTGGCAAGTACACCAAGGATGAGCTGATCAAACTGGGTACGGTGGTATCGCTCGAAGGGTCTCCTATTCCGATCGATGGAACCGAAGGCTTTGAGGTGAAAAATGCGACGGTGTTGGCGGCGGATATTGAAGCTGATAACGGCATCATCCACGTGCTCGACAACGTGATTTTGATGGGTTGATAGTCCCGTAGGGTGGGCATTGCCCACCACGATCAGCCCGCGCATCGGTATCCGTGATGGTGGGCAATGCCCTACAAAACTAGCCAAGCTAGCTCGATCGGCGCAGCATCTTACCGAGCAGTGTTCCCGGCTGGGTCAGGACGCCGTGGCGCGGGCTAAATAGCAGCGCCAACAGAAAGAAACTCGACACCACCATAACGATCGCCGGACCCGATGGAATGTTATAGAAATAGCTGAGATACATGCCGCTGATGCTGGAAATCACGCCAATCACCGCGCCGAGGAGCATGACCTGGTGCAAACGCGGGACGAGCAGATAGGCTGTCGCGCCGGGCGTGATCAGCAGTGATAACACCAGAATAACGCCGACGACTTTGAGGCTGGCAACGACGGTGAGGGCGATCGCCACCATGAGGCCAAAGTCGAGCCACTGTACCGGCAAGCCTGCGGCCTGTGCGCCGAGGGGATCGAAGCTGTAAAACAGCAGTTCCTTGTAGAGCAAAATCACGGCGGCAATGACGATCAAACCGACGATCGCCGTTTCGCGGACTTCACTAGCGGTGACGCCCAGAATATTGCCAAAGAGAAAATGATTAAGGTCGATTTTGTTGTCTTTTTGAATCAGCGAAATTAGCGTAACTCCAGCAGCAAAGAAGGCGGAAAAGACAATTCCCATCGCGGCGTCTTCTTTGACGGGGGATTTGGTGCGAATCCAGGTGACGACGATCGTACTGGAGACGCCCGCGATGAATGCACCGATGAAAATATTGAAGTCGAGCCAAAAGGCGATCGCCAATCCGGGCAGGACGGAGTGGGCGATCGCGTCGCCGAGGAGTGCCATGCGTCGCACCATCAGGTAAGTTCCGACCAGGGCGCAGATGATGCCGACCATGATCGCGATCATGAGCGATCGTTGCATGAAGCCGTATTGCAGCGGCTCGATCAACAATGACAGCCAATCCATAACCAGTCTCTCGATAAATCTAAGACCACCTTAGATCGAAACTTGATTCCAATCCTAGAGCTACTTCACCGGAGCGATCCCACTCGCCTGCAAAATATCGCTCAAGGTCGCGCAGTAGGGAACCATTCCCAAACTTGACGGATCGATCGCATGTTTATAAACAAAATGCCGATAATCCAAACAAAACCGATCCCACGATGCCAGTTGGATCTTGAATAGCTTAATCACCGCCTCCAATAACCACGACTTCAGCTCGATCCGAAACCCCACCGACTGGCCACAATAGCGACAGATCTCCGCGATCGCCTCATTCACGCTATACGCCTGACCGCCCAATACCCACGACTTCGGCTCGTACTCGTCGGGCGATCGCGTCACCAAATGCGTCACCACCTGGGCGATATCCTGCGCATGGATATTGTGAAAACTGCCGTCGAGCTTGATAAATCGCAGCAGCCACGACCATTTTAAAATTTCTGGTAGCCCTGTATTGAGGTGCGACAGTCGTTTGCGTTCATCGCCGCCCCAGACCAGGGTGGGAAATAGCACCGTGAGCCGATCGGCGATCGGCGATCGGCGAAGCTGCTTCAATGCGTCGTATTTCGTGCGGATGTAGTCCGTGCCGAAGTGTGCCGCTTCCTGGAGGACGTTTTCGTCGCGATCGAGCAGGCTCGCGGTCGAAAAGTAAATCACGCGATCGCAGGTGTCGCGATCGAGCAGATTCACCAGTTGCAGCGTGCGCGAGACGTTCACATCGTGGGTCACCGTCGCACCGCCCCAGGCCGCCGCTGTCAAAATCGCACAGTGAATCGTTTTGAGCAGTTCCGCCTGTTGGCCGATTTCATTTAAATCGCCCTGGATGATATGCACACCGTCGCGGCGGGTAGTGTCGATCGCGAGTTTGGCCGGATCGCGCAAAAACAGAAACAGCTCGCAATCCGTTTGCTCGATTAGCGCTTCGGCGATGTACTGGCCGACGCAGCCGCTCGCGCCCGTTAAAAATACTCGTATTCGATCCATGGGTTTTGTGGCAAATCGAAATTATCGATTCGCAGTTCTCCACTCGTTTCAGTGCTTGGGGGTTTGGGCTGACGCGCCCTTAATGTCGTTGAGTTCGTCGTTGATTTAAGCGAAAAATTCAGAAAATTTGAGCTAACCGTATAGCAAACGTCCGATCATGCGACATGATGGATAACGGACGGGAATTTTTTATGATGCGTTAGGCCGGAGCCTGGATTTCGATATATTATCGATCGCGTTACCCGTCTTTTCTTCATTTTTTGACGATTAGCTTGAATGCATAAGTTGAATGCATAAGCTAAATATTTCTGACTGCACGCAAGCTAGAGGCTGACGCTACTTAGCTCGATCGCGCCGAATCTAGTCCAATCGAACCAATGTCAGGTTAATCCAGCACCCGAACGTCGATCGTGCTGCTGTTGAAGTTATAGGTTTTGCCTTCCAGCTCGATCGGCGTGCCAATTTTGACTTTATTGTTGCCAAACACGATACCGTCATCGGTCATCTGCGCTTTGCCTGCGAGGGTCACGATCAAGTTAACGCTATAAATCGCCTCGGTACGCGGATCGGGCAGAGCGATTACAGACCCATCCGGTTGAGGCACTTCAACCAGACGCGGTACATCTTGGACGCTTTTGATCTCGACTTCACCATAGGGCTGATTCCGAATGATAATCTTTGTTTTGCCGTCGGCCTTTAACATCTCGATAAATTGAGCCGGATCGCGGACGCTTAGACCCCGGACGATCGTGTCAACTTCAACCGATGTAGTATTCACCGCAACCTGAGCTAGCGAACCCGACCCGGTTCCCGGCCAGACAAAAATCGCCGCCGCAACCATCACAATGATGATCGCCGCGCCAAGATCCAGCAAACTCACTTTGCCAAACAGCCGACCGTGGGAATCGATGAACTTCATGCGCTATTACGTAAAGAATTAAACAGAATAGTGGAAACAAACGAAAGAAACGAATACGCCCGCAAAAACGTCTCTTAGCTTAGATCAGTTAGCCTAGATATACATAGAGGCATCAATGCGCCCGATGGATCGCGGCCTAATTGCGGCCTAATTGCGGCCTGATCGCGGCCTGATCGTGGTAAACATTTCGCGCAAATTCAGTCAGAGCGTATCACCAATTTTCGCCCAATTTTCGCCTGATCATTGCTCACCTCCAACGAATCGCTTGTGAAACTTTCACGCTTACCGTTCAAGTTCGGCTCAAAGTCTCTCCGTCGTGGGGTGACGATCGCGATCGTCACCTGCTTGCTGACCGTCGGAAGTTGGCTCGGTGCGGTGCGAGCCGGATATGGTTTTTCGCTGGGGGATATCCTGCCCAGCGCGATCGAAATCCTACAGCTCTCAACCATGTCCGATGAGCGTGAGGTTTCGATCGGCTCGCAAATCGACGCTCAGCTCAAAGCCAACCGCGACATCTCGATTTATAGCAACGCCAGCGTTCGAGGGTTTGTGGAGGATATCGGCGATCGATTGGTGGCGGTGAGCGATCGTCCCGATCTGCCGTTTACCTTCCAGGTCGTCAATGACAGTAGTATTAACGCCTTTGCCACGCTAGGCGGTTTTGTCTACGTCAATACCGGTTTGATTGCTCTGGCCGAAAATGAGGCGGAACTGGCCGGTGTCGTCGCCCATGAAATCGGACATATCACCGAAAAACATGTGATCGAACGCATGAAACAGGCGGCGATCGCTCGGGGCGTTGCGGGTTCTGTGGGGGTCGATGATAGCGTTTTGGTGGGGATTGGCTACGAATTGGCGCTGAGTTTGCCGTCGAGTCGGCGAGCCGAATACGAGGCTGATGAGGTGGGCTTGGCGATGCTAGAGGCGGCGGGCTATGCCCCTAGCGGTATCGTCACCTTTTTTGAAAAGCTGGCGGCAGCGAGTGGCAGTGGCCGCCCACCGACGCTTCTCAGTACCCATCCCGCTACGGAAAACCGCATCGAACGCCTCGATCGGCAAATTGATGATGATGAACGCAATCAAGGCGATGGGCTGGACGCTGCGGCCTATCGTCGGGATATCTCACCATTAAAATAGCTCAAGAAATCTCGATTTAAAGAGTCAAACAGGTGAGGGAGCAGAGCCAACACATACTAAAACTCAGATTGAGTTCACAGCATCCCGATACCAGCCCGAAGGCAAGTTCGGAAGGCCGATCCTTCGATCGCTCAACTCCCGGTTACCAAACGTTTGTCAGTGCTACAGTAAAGTCATAGCAAACTTAGATATCGGCCTTCGCCCCAACGATGGAAACCACTGTTAACTGCGCCACTCAATGCATTAATGGATGCATCCTCGGTGAGCGTTGCCCCAACCGTGACTATGCCGCCACAGCCAGTCAGTTTATTAACGACGTATCCCTCGAAACAATGCATGAAATTGCAGAGGAAGCGCTCCGCAAGAAAAGCATGACAGCGGCAACGGAAGAACCGAAATGGGTTATTCCAGACTTCCTCGATAACTAGGATTGCCTTAGATGTTTCCGAACATCTATCACTCTCAAACCTAACCCACTACTCTTTTACCTTTTTAAGTTCCCCAGTTTATGGAATCCGGTAGGCATCCCAGCCCTGAAGACCCTCTTGGTGGAGGGTCACAGATCCTTGGCGCAATCTTAGCCGCCTGCACTGTTGGCATTCCCCTCATTGCCGTTCTGTCTTTTTCGACGCCGCCACGATTAATCGATCTCAAGGTCAACTCGCCGCTGACAGGCAAGGTGATCATCCAAGAAGAAGCGTCTGCGACTCGTCTCCAGAGACCTTTTGAAGTCACTAAGCCTTGAGCCGCAAAGGACTCGCCGTCCTGTTTAACGCTTTAACGCTGCGTTTTTTCGGTCGATTGATCGCTGGGACTGCGGCGATCGCGATCGTTATTAGAGCGAGCGCGGTAGAACGTTTCGAGGCTGTCTTGATCGCCCACAAAGCGCCAATGCCAAGGCTCGTAGGCGATGCCCTGCTCATTGTTGAGCGGAAACGATAGCTCAAAGCTGAAATAGGCCGCGTTCGCTTCGAGCCATGCAAACGCTTCGGTGCGCTCGAAGTCTACGGATAAATCCGTTTCAGGCTCGTTCGCATCGCCCAAATCGATCGCATAACCCGTGTGATGCTCGCTGTAACCCGGAGGCGCACTCACTTCAGCGCGTTCTGTCGCCACCTGACCGCGCTCCGCTTTGACCTCAAAGAACAGCGCTTGCTGATCGGTTGTTGTCCGAAACGCAGACAAGACCGTCAGATCGATACCATCGGCTTTCGCCGCCGCCTGCATTGCCAGAAAACGATTCGCTGCGGCCTCTCGCAGTTCCCAAAAACCATCGCTGGTGACGGGAACCAGCTCATCGAGCGGCGCTTCGCTGTAGGGAAGATGCCCCAAGAGATCGATGTCTTCCGCCGTCTCGGCGGGCGATTCGATCGCGCTGGTATCCTCGGCTGCGTCGAGGCGGGACGGTTGACGCGACGTTGCTGAATCAGCGGAATCGTCAGTGGCATCCAGCGCCGGGGTTTCGGTTTGCCGATCCCTGACGTCTCGGTTCGCGACGGTTGGCGTAAACCACATCCAGGCGATCGTGGCGGCCAACCCCAACGCGCTCAGGCCAAAAATAATCGCAAGAGCGGCGAGGAGACGGCTCAAGGGAGACGGGGCTGAGGAGATAGGCTCGATCGGCGTATCGCGTAGGGCTTCGGGAATTTCATCGATCGCCGTTCGCACTTGTGCCGAGTTCGTATGATGCAAACCGCTCGTATGTTTCACGGTCTCCTCCGTCGTCTTTAATTGAGATCTAGATTGTGGCTCGATCGATCCGCGATCGATCGTCGAAAATATCGAGCGTTAGGCATATTTTAGGGGCTTACTGTCATGCTGCTGCATTCCTGGTTTCACGCCATTCATTTTCTGTCTGGTGCGCTAATGATCAGTCCGCTAGATGCCTTGCCGATCGCTCATCGGTCTGTGCGTACCCGCCCGCCTCAGATGGCCATGTCCGCGATGCGTCTCGTCCCACCGTCAACAGAGGAAACCGACGCCGATGGTCAGAGTCAGGGCCGTCCTGACGATCGCTCATACCAAGCCTGTATGGCAACCTTCGCCACACTCACCGCAAACACGATCAACACCATCACGACACAAGGATCGCAGGAAGCTGAACCCTTATCGGAGCTGCCGATCGAAAATCTGGACTCTGCCACGGCGCTACTCAACCCCAGCGTCGATCCGGTGCTGACGGCTCCGGGGATTGCGCTGTATCGCAAGACCTATCATGACCGTCGGAATAACCACGATGATGATGAGACCCACGGGTTGCCCTCCGAGGCCGGTGACCATAACGATCGCGACGATCGTCACACGATGGACGAAGCCACAACCCTCATCTACCGCGTCGATCTCAGCCAAGGCGCACAGCTCGACCTTGCAGGCGCGATCGCTCTCGATCCGACCTATCTCGAAGCTCACCCGAACGCGGCCTACGACACCCAGCGCGATCCCCACGTGCCACCGCGATCGCTGCACGATCACTGGCAAGCGTTCCGCGCGGCTTACCCCGATCGCGCGTTTGCCACGATTAACGGACAGTTTTTTGGATCGACACCGGTACGGCTGGCGTTTCCCGTCAAAGCACAGGGCGAGATCATCAGCGGTGGTTACGCTGGAACCGGTGAATATGATGGCGAAAAAATGATGCTGGCGATCGAGAGTCAAACGGCAACGATCGCGCCATTTCCCGAACTGGGTCAGCCTGATAATCCCTTGTTTTCCAGCATTCCCGATCTGATGGTCGGGCTACATCCCTGCGCTGACAAAGGGCACGATCGTGCCGTGGGTCGAACCTTTATTGGGATTGCCGATCGCGATGGGGATGGACTCGCCGAAACCATTCTGATCTTGGTCGCCAGCCACGCAACCCAAACCGATGCCATCCTGACGCTGCAACGCTTTGGCGCGATCGCTGCTGTGATGCTCGACGGCGGTGGCTCCACCCAAACCCTTGCCCTGGGTCAGACCTATCTCTCCTCTAGCGATCGTCACCCGCGTGCCATTCCCCACGCGATCGGTCTTTTAAGCGGTCTTGAAGTACCTAACAATTTTGACCCCAAAACGATCGGCTTAAAATAGGTCTTAAATCGAGAGTCTTGAAACGATCAAAAATCAAGAATAGTCCTCTGAATATTTACGCAATGGCAATACTTAAGACCTGAAATAATCGGTTATTTTTCCCGTTGGCTCCAGCTCATCAAAGCGACTACGATTACTCAGCCCACTTCGACAGTTGGGACTGTAGCTCAGAAGGATAGAGCAAGCGCCTCCTAAGCGCGAGGTCGGTGGTTCGACTCCACCCTGTCCCGTTACTCTGACTACAACTCAGGCACAATGCCTTTCGCGAACCTTGAGAGAGCGCATCGAAAGACTCAGGTAGAACAACCCTCTGGGTTGACCTAACTTGACCCTAATCACGAAAAGCTTGCCCTGCGTCGGTGAGTATCAGTGAGTATTCGTAAAACAATTGGCACTATTTGAGCTGTGTAAGTAACTTTTCAGGCATCCCCACTTAGGATCGAAATAATCGTGTTTTTGTGTGTTTAGGGCGAAGTTTGAACAGGGCTACGAGTTTGCTCCTGAAGATACCGATCCTGTAATCCCTGAGCAGATGAATTGTCTGTCCCCAGCGATTCGAGAGTCCCGGAAACGATAACCTCTCCTTCCGTCTCATCGGGGACGCGATCGGTTCGTACCCAAATGGCGCTGGTATCGTCCTCCAGAAGATACGCAGCCCCGTTCACAAGCGGCACACGGCGGACAATGACGCCCGTAACGATCACGACTTGGTCTGTCGGTTCAGCTTGTCCCGCTGGCTCAGGACTGCTTTGGGGCTGCGCTTCCTCGGCGGCGGGAGGAACGAGATCGGCGATCGCCATGACCTCTGGGCGAGGACTATTGCAGGCGATCAGGCCGAGGCTGAGTGCGATCGTACTGATCCCTCTCCACGTCCAACGGACACGATCAGCAGACAAGAATCGAAGCCAGCGAAGCGAAAATGCTAGGGTGTGTGAGGTGTTCAGCGGCATGGGGCGATCGTCTCATAGTGCAGGGCTGCAACGTGACGCGCCGCTCGCGATTTCCCCATAACCGCCGATTACTGACAGTTTTTTTGTGAAAGGGGAAGTCCTCGAATGGCCATTCAAACGGCGCGTCTTCTTGACGGTAAAGCGCTCGCTCAAAAAATTCAATCACAGCTCGCCGATCGCGTTGCTGAATGGACGGCAGACGGTCGCCGTGCGCCGGGTTTGGCCGTCTTGCGGATTGGAGACGATCCCGCCAGTGCGGTTTATGTTCGCAATAAAGAGCGATCGTGCGAACGGGTCGGGATTGCCTCGTTTGGTCAGCACCTGGACGCCAACACCAGTGCCGAGACGATCGCCGCCGAAATCGATCGCCTGAATGCTGACGATCGCGTCGATGGCATCCTCCTACAACTCCCCCTCCCCGCCCACCTCGACCCCGTCCCGCTCCTCCTCCGCATCGACCCTGACAAAGACGCCGACGGCCTCCACCCCACCAACCTCGGGCGACTCGTTCGCAACGAGACGGGCTTACGGAGCTGCACCCCGGCAGGCGTGATGGAAATCCTCAAGGAATACGCGATTGACCCCAGTGGTCAGCACGCCGTGGTTATCGGGCGGAGCATCCTGGTCGGGAAACCGATGGCGCTGATGCTACTCGAAGCCAATGCCACCGTGACGATCGCCCATTCCCGCACACCGGATCTCGCGGCCACTGTCCGCCAAGCCGATATTGTCGTCGCCGCCGTGGGTCGTCCCCAGATGATTACCGCCGATATGCTCAAGCCCGGAGCGGTGGCGATCGATGTGGGGATTAACCGCATCGAAAATCCCGAGACGGGCAAAGGCAAGCTGGTTGGTGATCTGGAGTTTGACGGTGCTGCCGCGATCGCCAGTGCCATCACGCCGGTTCCCGGTGGTGTCGGTCCGATGACGGTGGCCATGTTGCTACACAACACCGTGCGTAGCTATGCACGGACGCACGGGCTTGAGTTTGGCGAGTAAAATGCTCTTCGATCGGCCCAATACATTGAAGCGGTTCAATAGACCTCTTGCACGAATCAGAAGGAGAGAGAAAAGTCAAAGTTGAGGATGCCAGCGAGCAAGTGTAGGCGAAG
>JAABST010000080.1 GCA_011390275.1 Geitlerinema sp. S16 | reverse complement strand
AGTGAGCTGTGCGATCGTACATTCGGCGATTCGGCGGGCGGCTCCCGTTGTTCCAAGGCGGCGGCGGCCATTATCTGAAATGGTTTGTAGCCAGTCCGGCGATTGTAGGAGGCGGACGATCGTGTCGATCGCCGCTTCAGGTCGTTTTAAGTAGATGACGGATGCGCCGAGCAGACGGTTTTGTGCCTCCGCAAAGGCGGGCGAAAACTGGGGGCCTGTGCCGGGAAAAATGATCGCCGGTTTCCCCAGGCCGACAAATTGCTCCGTGGCCGTGCCCGCCATCGCCAGCGCCAGATCGCAGCGGTGGAGACAGTCGGCATAGGCGTGCTGGCTCAGGACAAACTGAGCGCGGGCAAGGGTCAAGGTTTGCGCCTGATTGTCGTTAAGCCAAGGTTGCGTTTGTTCGGTCGATCGCCAGCCATAGCGATCGAGCGCCAAGCGAAAATCCTGGCGATCGAGTCCCGGAGCGATCGCCGCCACGAAGGTCACCGCGCGATCAGCAAAAGCTTCACGAATCGGGGGGACGGCTCGCAAAATCGTATCCCAATTGCGCTGGGCTTCCGGCGATCGCGATCCGGGCAACAGCAAAATCGACAGCGCACGCCCTTCGATCGCCTGACGGCAGCGATCAGACGGTTCTAGATCGTCCATCATCGGGTTGCCGAGATCGAAGGCCGGTAGGCTAAATTGAGCCAGCACTTTGGCCGTGAGCGCATCACGGGGAAAAATCGCCCGACAGTGACGCGACCCCAACAGCCAACGCTCCCACGGCAAATACACCGACCCCGATAAGCGTTCGATCGCGTCATTAATACCGGGACGGGCGATCGGTCCGATTTCGTCGCGGAGGTAATACTCCGATTTCGCCGTCCCCACAAAGACAAACCGCGCCCCACTCAGCCGTGCCATCACCAATGGCACAATATCCCCCACCGCCAAAATCACCGCTCCCTGTTTCGCCCACGATCGCACCGTCGCGATCTGCGTCCAGGTCAACCCCAGCAAACCGCCGCGCACGTCGTTCCAAAACTGACGCCCGCTCATATAGTTAAATCCGCCGGACGGCATCGATTTCACCGGCCCGGCGATCGCCACATCCGGCAGCGTCGCGTACGCGCGTCCCTCACCGACAATCGGCAATGCCGCCAGCTCAATCTCTGGCGCGATCGCCCGAATCTGCCGCAAAATGGACACGGCGATCGTATCTTCTCCGTGACCGTTACTCAGGCACAGCAATTTCATAGCGAGTTATCAGTTACACCGTCCTAGGAACGAATCAACGCGGCTGAACGCAATATACCCTAGGGGAGCGATCGGAACACTGTTAATCGTGCATGAATCGCTTGATTTTGTAGGATTTACGCCTCGATCGGTGATTCGCGATGTCATTATCATGTAGACCTAAAACTGACGCAGGAAGCGCAGATCGCTGGCGTACACTCGGCGAATATCGTCAATTTGGTGCAGCACCATGGCAAAACGCTCGATCCCGAAACCGGCGGCAAACCCGGTATATACCTCAGGATCGTAACCCACCGCTTTCAGTACATTTGGATCAACCATGCCGCAACCAAGCACTTCGAGCCAGTTCCCTTTCCAGCGGACATCGACTTCTGCACTCGGCTCCGTAAACGGGAAATAGCTCGGACGAAAGCGGATTTCAACGTCACCAAACATCTGTTGGATGAATTCGCCGATCGTGCCTTTCAAATCCGTAAACGTGAGACCCTTATCTACCGCCAATAGCTCCACCTGGTGAAACACTGCCGAGTGGGTTGCATCCACCGTATCGCGACGATACACCCGACCCGGAGCCACAACCCGAATCGGCGGATCGTTCTGCTCCATGTAGCGGATTTGTACCGGCGAGGTGTGAGTGCGGAGCAGGTGGCCGTTCGGTAGATAGAACGTGTCTTGCATGTCTCGCGCCGGGTGGTCTTCGGGCATGTTCAGCGACGAAAAATTGTAATGATCGCTTTCCATTTCCGGCCCTGTGGCGACGGTGTAACCGAGGCCGACAAAAATATCGAGGGCGCGATCGATGGTGCTGGCCAGAGGATGGCGGCGACCCTGGGGACGCAGGGTTCCGGGCATGGTGACATCGATCGTCTCGGCTGCGATCTGAGCCTGAACGCGGGCAACCTGGAGCGCTTCGCGTGCCGTATCGAGCGCCGTTTGAATTGCGGCTTTGACTTCGTTGGTGAGTTTGCCGACCTTGGGGCGATCGCTCGGATCGAGCTTGCCCATACCGCCGAGAATTTTGGAAAGTTGCCCTTTTTTACCGAGATAGGCGACACGCAACTGTTCGAGAGCGTCGAGATCGACCGCATCAGCAATTGCAGCGAGGGCGGCCTGTTGGAGGTCTTCGAGCTGAGTTTCGAGAGTGTTGAGCGTAATCGTCATCGTTCGGATGGGCGAGGGTGAGCGGAAAAAATCGGAGGTTAAGGCTCAAAAAATAGTTCGTTTAAACGTGTAAACACGTGAAAACAGAATCGGTATTTCTGGCAGACCTTATTTCTGGCAGACCTTAGTTTAATGCAGTTCAGGCCGATCGCGGGTCAGAGAACAAGATTCACAGGCAAGGCGAGGCCGACAGACTCAAAAATTCTCTGCGAAATACTAAACATTAGGGAACAGTCGCACGAAAAAAACTATGCACCACGAGCAATGGTTGGGTCATTTGCATGAGTGGCATGGGCACACCAGTCGCTCCAGCTTCCGGCATACAATTGAGGGACGATCAATAGACTCGGATTATGCTGACGAGCCAGTTCGATCGAGAGTAAATTCACGCAGGCCGTCACGCCAGAACCGCAGTAAACGACGACGCGATCAGGATTGAGATCCGCGATCGCCTGCCAGCGTTGCCATTGCACGTCAAACGATTTGGCAAATCCAGCCTCATCGGTGACCCCCTGCCAAAACCGTTCGATCGCCCCTGGAATATGACCAGCGTAAGGATCGATCGGCTCGACCTCGCCGCGATAGCGTTCCGGGCTGCGCGAATCAACGATCGTCACATCTGCCCGACCAATCATGGCTAGTACCTGTTCGCGATCCACCGTCCAGCGTGGCTGCACCTGCGCGACAAACGAGCGGGGCGGGCTTGAACTCGTCTCTACAACCTGATTCTCAACCTGATCCCCAATCTCAGAGATCACCGGCAACCCAGCCGCAACCCACCCCGGAAAGCCTCCATCCAGAATAAACACACGCTCGTGTCCGCAGTACCGCAACATCCACCACAACCGCGACGCAAACGCAAACCGAGAATCATCGTAAACAAATACATCCGTTACGCCACGATCAATTCCTAGCTTAGAAAACGTCGCTTCCAGCACTGCGATCGGCGGCAGTGGATGTCGTCCGCCATCACCTCGCGGTGCGATCGGTGCAGCGAGATCGCGATCGAGACTGAGATAGACCGCACCGGCAATATGGGATTCTCGATAGTCTCGAAGACCGCGATCGGGGTCTTGCAAACTGAAACGGCAGTCAACAATAACGCTGGCTCGATCCGGTTGAGCCAAGACCTGAGCCAGATCTCCAGGGGAGATAAGTGGAGATAACGTCATTTGTCTATCAATTTTTAATCGTAGAATGAATGGCCACTTAGCTCCAACTTTAACTAGTTAGACGGAGCAGAAGATTTCGCACTATTCTCCATATATTGCAATGTTCGGAGTAAGCGAACAGACGCATCATAAGAATCTTCAATCAATTCCTGACGTTCCTCTGGAGACTCCACATCATCATCAACCAACAAATTTAAGAAACCAATCATTGGATTCAGACGTGTACGAACTTCGTACGACATATCCATCAATGTTTCAACCCGTGCACGCTGTAGTGCATCTTTATTTTCTTGAGAGAATTGTGCATCATATAGACTTGCATAAGCCGATCCTTTTTCAATAAGTTCACTATGTGACCCAACCTCCACGATGCGACCCTTTTCCATCACGACAATTTTGTCAGCATTGCGAATCGTCGATAGACGGTGAGCAATAACGAGGGTTGTTCGATCGTTACATAGCTCTTCGATCGCCTGCTGAACCAAACGCTCTGAGACCGTATCGAGCGCACTTGTTGCTTCATCAAGAATTAAAATATCGGGGTTGCGTAGCAGCGCCCGAGCGATCGCTAAACGCTGACGCTGCCCACCAGAGAGCATCACACCACGCTCACCCACCTGCGTATCAAAACCGTCCGGCATATTCACAATAAACTCATACGCGTTGGCACGCTTGGCCGCATCGATCAGATCAGCCTCTGTTTTCTCTTCACTGCCATACATTAAGTTGTAACGAACTGAGTTGTTGAATAAAAACGTATCTTGGCTCACAACCCCCATCGCTCGTCGTACCGATCGTAGGGAAAATTCGCGTAAATCTTTACCATCAAACGTAATGCGACCTTCGTTTGGGTCATAAAAACGCGGCAGAAGATCCGCTAAGGTTGATTTCCCGGCTCCTGAACTCCCGACCAAAGCAACCGTCTCCCCTCTCTTAATCTCTAGTGAGATTTCACTCAACGCCTGCTCTTCTGCGCCGGGATAGGAAAAACTTACATTTTCAAAGCGAATTCTGCGCTCAAGTCCCGAGTAATTAAGATTTCCTTCCTGCATAAAAGGCTTATTGGAAGTATCTAGAAACTCGGAAACAATATCGATACTGGCAATGTAGTTGGAAAGCTGACCACGGGTTCGGTTAAGCTGAGAGATATAAGGCAAGAGACGAAATAGTAGTACCAAATAAGTCAATATAATTCCAGAGAGAGATTCCAGGCTCTCTGCAAAAAATGTGCGACCCCAAAGCACAATAATCAGCAGCGACGTTACACCCGCAAGCTCATTAATCGGATTGATCAGTGCAAAATTCATCTGCGATTGAAAAGAAGCTTGATTTTTAGCAAGAATCAATTCTGAAACCCCATCAATTTCGCGCTGCTCTTCACCGACTGTTTTGAGTAGACGAATGCCCCGTAGAATTTCGAGAAACCGTGATGTTTGTTGACCTGATTTTTGCGATAAGACAATACCAAATCCCTTAGCCCGCTGGATGGAAGTCTGGTTTAGAAGTGCCGCAACGGTCAGTGAGATTACTGCTACAATCGTGAGCTGCCACGAAATTGAAACTAACAATACTGAAAAGCCAAGAATCGTAATCGAGATTGAAGCCAAGTTAACACTCGATGTTAACGCTCCTGCTGCCCGAGTTATCTCATTGCCAAAACGGTTTGTGATCTCGCCAATTTGAAACTTCGTAAAGAAGTCTAAATCAACGTTAAGCAGTAGACGGAGCGCAGAAATTTGTAGATTGGTGATGGTACGACGACTTAGTAAACCATTTAAATATTCTGTGGAATAGGCCGCAGCATTCTTAAGGCAGATCATCCCTAATATGATGGCAACCAGAATCGGTCCTTGCCACTGTTCTGGAAATGGATCTGCTACTGCCAAAATCTTAGAGAGAATTGGGGGGCCACCTTTAAACATATCGTCTCCGAAGTTTAAAAGCTTAAGGACGACCGGTACAATCAATGCAATACTAACGCTACTGAAGATAGCCCCTGAGAAACTCGCAGCTAAGGCGAGGAATACCAATAAAGGGTTTTGCTTGACGATACCGAAAATAAACGTGCGAGGAGTCATAAAAGTATTTTACCTAGGTTGAAACACAGTGGAAACACAAGTTAGGAATGTTGTACCGTCAAGGGTTAAGCTACTGTTTGATGCTTGAAATGAGGGATGTCGAATCTAGGTCTTACTGAGAAGGTTGGAATTGATTGAAGCATTAATTTTTGATTCAATAATTCTCACTATATAGACGAAATATCTGAGTCGATATCAGGAAGCAAAAATATTGTCTCCAGAAATTTCGTTTGCATGGCCGATTAAGCATAAATAGATCTTCTATTGTTCCATTCAGCTATTCAAGATAATGATTTTTTATAGATAAATCAATCAAGTCGCATCAAGCGGGAGCCATTACCCACATAATCCATACTAATTCCGGCACTTGATGAAAGAGGTTATACAGGCTCTGGATAATCCTAAACTTCTTTTTGTTTAGGAGTTATGCAATAGAAATAACACCTCATCTATCCCTATCAAAACACCCTATCAAAACAATAGAGATTGGTTGGTGTGTTTCTAAAGCGAGTGCTTTTGAGTCGATGAGAGATACAACCGTCCCTAGCCTCGATCGCCAATTCAACACACTCAGCTTAACTTACAGCACTGATGCGCGGAGATTTGCTCGCAAGACCTCAGATGGCGAGGTGGAGAAGAACATGGCTGATCGCTAAGTTGAAAATCTTCTTAGCGGTTACTTAGCATTCAAAGTGTTGTTATATGCCAGGACCCGGACTTGAACCGGGGACACGAGGATTTTCAATCCTCTGCTCTACCGACTGAGCTATCCCGGCGCGTTTTTTAACGCTTAGAAAGCTTAGCGTATGTTTTGAGGATTGGCAACTATTTTGAGGATTTCTTGATGACAATCGCTGGAAACACCCCGTATGGATAGCCGATCGCTCCTGTCCCCGAGTCTCTCGGAAGGCCGAACGGTCTAAATGGGCCGCAAACGTACGAGATCGACGGTGAAGGGGCCTTCTCCTGCGACTCCAAAGGCACGTACACGGATGGTGTAGCGTCCAGATTCGGTTAGACGTGTGTACATTAGTGAGTTGGTGGAGCCGTCGGGGCCGTCGTCGTTTTCGGTGATTGTCGAGCCGTCGGGGCCAATCAGTGTCAAGATTGTGTCAAAACTGTCGGAGAAGGCTTCGATTTCGACCCGATCGCCTTCGTTGAGATTAACGACGTAATCGTAGAAATAGCCGCCCATCCCGGAGGGTATGCCTGCTTCGGAGAGGACGCCGTTGATGCTGCCGCTGCTGGGGAATGTCTGCGGGTTATATAGTTCGTCAGCGCGGGCGCTGGAGGCGAATCCGACGCAGGTGATCGCGGCAGTGGCGGCGATCGTGCGGCTCACACGTCCGAAAAGGTTATTCATGAAAATTGTTTGATGAGTCTAAGGATTAGCGCGTTTGCACGGTTGTCGCGAAGTTATGGGGAACTTGGCGCGAACTTCTGCAAGTTTACTCTCCAAGATACCTACGTTCGTGGGTGGTCGGTTTCCGGGGAGAGAAACGATCGCGAATTGTTGTGTTTGGGCGTCGATTGATGAAGCGTGGGGTGGAAAGTCGGCGTTGGCGTAGCTGGGAAGGCGGCGTGTTGGGTCTGGTGTGGCTAGCGATCGCGGTGTCGGATCGGGTTTGGCTGGCGCTCGATCGCCATGTGCCGGATTGGGATGAGGCGGACTATTTAACCGGGGCGCTGAATTATGGGCGGGCGATCGCGTCGCTGTCCTGGGGGGATTTGGTTTCGGATGAGTGGTGGAGGTCGTTATGGCTACTGTCGTCGAAGATTCCGCCGTTGGTGTACTTGGTCGCGGGGGGGATCACGAATGGGGTGGGACGATCGGCAGATGTGGCGTTATGGGTGAATGCGATCGCGTCGCTGGTGTTGCTGGTGGCGACCTATGGCTTGGGGCGGTATTTGTTCGATGGCGGGGAATCAGAACCGGAGTCACACCGACGAAAATTTGGGGTCGGTTTCTGGTCGGCGTTGCTGGTGTTAGTTTTGCCGGGAGTGCTGGCGGTGCGGCGGATTTTCGTGTTGGATTATGCGGTCTGCGCGGCGGTGGCGGCGATTGTGTGGGGGCTGACGCGGTGGCGGGGATCGGGCGATGGTTGGCGCGATCGCGAGGGGTGGCTCTGGGCGATCGCGGTTGGGCTGATCGGCGGTCTGGGGTTGATGGTGAAACAGACGGTGGTGCTGTTTACGATCGTGCCGGTGCTGTGGATTGTGCTGGCGGCGGTGTGGCGGCGGCGCTGGGCTCGGGTGATGCAGGCGATGGCGGCGTTGTGGGTATCGAGTTGGGTGTGGGGCGGTTGGTATGGGACGAATTGGCTGTTGATTTTAACGTCGGGGAAACGGGCGACGGTGGATTCGGCGATCGCGGAGGGTGATCCCAGCGTCTGGAGCTGGCGGGCGTGGACGTATTACCTGGAGGGGTTGCCCGATCGCGCCTATCCCTGGCTGTTGGGGCTGGCGATCGTGGGCGGTTGCGTTACAGTGTGGCGATCGCGATCAAGCTCTAGATTCATGCGGTCTCAACTCTTACAAAGCAAGGCAAGTGTTCGGAGCGAACCGCTTCCAAAGCTTGAAAAATCCAAAAAGTTCTATCAAAAATTTCATCCAACAATACATTCCGATTCCTATCGTTGGATCGGGGCGATCACGATCGGGATTTACGTCCTCGGTGCGTTGAGTCCGAATAAAGACCCGCGCTACATTTTGCCCGAAGTGTCAATCCTGGCGATTTGGCTGGCCGTGGGGCTGTCGGTTTGGTCATGGAAAATCCGCACGATCGCGATCGCCCTCGCGTTGACGGCCAACATTGCCCAAACTTGGCCGACGAGCGATCCCCAGGCATCGCCCGATCGTGCTTACATCGGCGCAGACTATCCCCATGCGGCGATTATTGCGGCAATACGTGAGGCGGAACCGTTTACGCGGCAGACGATCGGCGTGTTGCCCTCAACCAAGACGGTGAATCAGCACAATGTGAATTTGTCTGGGGCGATCGCTGATTTTGCGGTGTATGGGCGGCAGGTGGGGACGATCGAGGAACAGGTTCCAGCCGATATCAGGGCATTATCGTGGTTTTTAGTCAAAACTGGTGATCCCGGCTCGGTTCCGGAATCTTACGCGGCTATGGTCGAGCAGGTGCGTCAGAGCGGTGAATTTGAACGCTTTGGCACGTGGGCTTTACCCGAAGGTGAGACGATCGAGGTCTATCGAAAAATCGAGCGCTTAGTTGAGGTTTTGGCCGATTCAAGGCGCAGCTCACCCGCGACGTTCTCATTAACCGTTGACCTGCCGGAGCAAGCGACACCGGGATTGATCGTGCCGATCGTCTATCGCTGGACAGGCGACTGGGAAACGCTGCGCGATCGGGTCATGCTGCTGGGTTGGTACAGATCCGAAGGCGACAATTCCGAGGCGAAAGACGGGGATCGACCGGCCTGGATTCACGATCACGCGGTGGCAGCGGGTAACTTGGCGCTGAAGCCATTCACCGAGGTTGATCCCCAGTCATGCCGATCGCAGCCTGATCGCTGTGTATTTGAGATTATCGATCGCACGGCGATGCAAATTCCCGCCGATATTGCCCCCGGTCGCTATCAGTTGCAGGCGCGATCGCTTGATCCCCGCGATCGCGATCCCCAGACGGCAATCACCGAAATAATCCAACCCTCCAAAATAACGATCGAGATTCTCCCCAATCTGGCGAATTTGACCACGATGTCTGATCCCCGATCGCCAGAACTGGATCTCAGTCAACAACTCCGCCAACTAGCAGCGCTCATGCCCCAAGGACTCGATCAGCTCGATTACGTCTTTCGCGAAATCGCCCGCATTAACCAGTACGACCCCACCCAGGACTATATTGATCGGACGATCGCCGCCTTAGAATTTCGCCTTCAGAGCGATCCCCGAATTGATTGGGCGTACGCCATTGCGATCGCGCAGCTCTTAAAAAAACGAATCGAACCCGCGATCGCCGCCTTTGAGCGTGTTACCCAGATTGATCCCGCGAATCCTTACGGCTGGGCGTATCTCGCCGTCGTCGAAACCATCGGCCTCCATCCCCACGCGGCTTACCACACCATCGATCGCGCGATCGCGATCGCGCCAACGATCCCCGAATTTCACACCCTGCGCGGCGTCCTCGCCATCCTGTACGGCAACCTCACCCAAGCCCGCCAGGATCTTGCACCATCGCCCTAACGTCAGGAAACGCATCCATCCGTCCATCCATCCGCCAAACCGACGACAGCGTAAAATCGAACCATTCAGCCTCGTATTTATACAGTCGTAAACACACTCGTTTGAGCGCCCCGTGTTTACCCCCGTGTTTGCACCGTGTTTACCCTCATTTTTGTCCTTGAGAGCTACAAGCCTAGGAGCTATAAGCGTCGATGAAATTTTATATTCAATCCGATAGCGATATTCCCGCCTCGAATCAGCTTTTTAATCAAATTCGCCTCGCGATCGCCTCGCGCCAATTTCCCCCCGGACATCGCCTACCCAGCACCCGCCAGCTCGCAATGCAAACGGGACTCCACCGCAACACGATCGGTAAGGTCTACCGCCAACTCGAAGAAGACGGCCTCGTAGAAGCGCAAGCGGGATCGGGGATCTACGTGCGGGCGCTGGGTCACGAGGGAGGCGCATCGTCCGGTGCGCCGCTCCTACGCGATAGCCCCGAACTGGAGAAAATCGTGAAATCGAGCCTCGATGAATTGCTCAAACAGGGCTGTTCGTTGAACAAGGCGCGAGAGATGTTTTTGGGTGAAATTGATTGGCGGTTGCGCTGTAGTGCGCGGCTGCTGGTGACGGCTCCGATGCAGGATATCGGTGCGGGGCAGCTCATGGCGCAAGAGCTAGAGGAGTCGCTGAATATGCCGGTGCAGCTTGTGCCGATGGAGGAGTTGGCCGAGACGCTGGATAAGGCGGTTTCGGGTACGGTGGTCACGAGTCGGTATTTTATCGGGGATGCCCAAGCGATCGCGGCTCCCAAGTCGGTGCGGGTGATTCCGATCGATATTTACGATTACGCCCGTGAGATGGAGTTAGTGCAATCCTTGCCGAAGGATACGTGTTTGGGCTTGGTCTGTCTTAGCTCAGGGATTTTACGAGCGGGCGAAGTGATTGTCCACAGCTTGCGCGGCGATGAAATCTTGGTCATTTCGACGCAGCTTGGTAACTCGTATAAGCTGAATGCAATGGTACGCAGTGCGCGGCATATTATTTGCGATCAGGCGAGTTTTGAGGCGGTGAAAGAGGCGATTCACGGAGCGCGGGAAGATATCATTCGTGCGCCGCAGGTGATGTGTTTTGAGAATTACATTAATCAGGATTCGATCGCGTTATTAAAGCGGGAACTCGGTCTAGATTAGGCGAATGTTCAAGGGTTTTTCCTGCATTGGACATAGTTTTTCTGCGTTTTACAACGAAATATCATAAAGCTCGATCGGAACTTGATATTTATTTGAACAACTTCAGCGATCGGGATTGATAGAGCGGTTTACGATCTAGACAGACTTGAAAAGGAACGCTCTATGATTGCGATCGCGCCCACCCAAAATGGTAATTTCAGCCTCGAACGGAATGGTTTACCGAATATTTGTGGTTCTGAAGCGGAATTAGCCAAGATTACCAACCACACCAACCCGGTATTTTTACCGCGTACGAATCTCCAGCTCGATTCGTTTAAGGCTAGCTTTGCCTGTGCGCTCCACATGCACCAGCCAACGATTCCGGCGGGAGCCAATGGCGAACTGATTTGTAATCTCCAGCACATGATGGAGAATCCCCACGATGGCGACAATCACAACGCCAGTGTCTTCGCCTATTGCTATAGCCGCATGGGTGATTTCATCCCTGAGCTGATCGATCAGGGCTGCAATCCGCGCATCATGCTCGATTATTCGGGTAATTTGCTCTGGGGTTTGATCCAAATGGGTCGCCAGGATGTGATCGACAATCTCAAGAAAATCACGCTGGACGATCGCTACTGGCCGCACGTGGAATGGCTCGGTACGATGTGGAGCCACGCCGTCGCGCCTTCGACGCCGATCCCGGATTTGAAGTTACAGATTCAGGCGTGGCAGCAGTATTTCGCGGCGGTGTTCGGCACGGAAGCGCTAGCTCGTGTGAAGGGTTTTTCGCCACCGGAAATGCACCTCCCGAACAATCCCGATGCGCTCTACGAATACATCAAAGCGCTGAAGGAGTGTGGTTATCGTTGGTTGATGGTGCAGGAGGGGTCGGTCGAAACGCTTGACGGTACACCGGTGTACGATCGCGACGAAAAATATCTACCTCAACGTCTGGTGGCGACGAATTCGCGTGGTGACACCATCAGCATGACGGCGCTGATCAAAACCCAGGGTTCTGACACCAAACTGGTGGCGCAGATGCAGCCGTATTATGAGGCGAAGAGCCGGGGTCGTCAGGAGCTTGGCGGGCAGTCGGTTCCCTGTTGCGTGACGCAGATCGCGGATGGCGAGAATGGCGGCGTGATGATGAATGAGTTCCCGGATGGCTACAAGCAAGCGTGGCCGCAGATTGCGGGTGATGGCAGTACGGTGGGGGTTAACGGTACGGAGTATCTGGAGCTGTTAGACGCGGCGGGTATTTCGGAGGATCGTTACCCGGTGTGTCAGGCGATTCAGCAGCACAAGATCTGGGCGCGGGTCGATCGCGATCGTCCGGCTCCGGGTGCGGTGGATGCGGCGATCGCGGATCTGAACCAAAATGATCATCAGTTCAGCATGGATGGTGCGTCGTGGACGAATGATCTGAGCTGGGTGCGTGGTTATGAGAATGTGCTGGAGCCGATGAATCAGCTCAGTGCGAAGTTCCATGAGAAGTTTGATCGTGCGGTGGCGGAAGATCCGAGTGTGACGCAGTCTCGCGAGTATACGGAGGCGTTGTTGTACGTGATGCTGGTGGAGACGAGTTGTTTCCGTTACTGGGGTCAGGGTACGTGGACGGATTATGCGCGGGAGCTTTATCGTCGTGGTGAGGCGTTGGTGAGCTAGTTTTTTAGCGATCGGTAGGGTGGGCATTGCCCACCTTGCTGAACGAAAGGCAATTGCACGAAAGGCGACGCAATATGAACAATGAGTCTATTTCGAGCAATTCTCAAACTGATTGGCAGCGGCTGGATGCGATGACGGATCGGGAGATCGATTTGTCGGATTGTCCGGAGGTTACGCCGGGGCTGTTTGCGAAGGCTGTTGTCCGGCTGGGTGTTGGGCATGACTCGTCCAGGGTTCCGGTGACGGTTTATCTCGATCGTGATCTTTTGGAGTGGTTGGAGTCTCGGGGACAGCGATCAGAGCAACAGATTAACCAGTTGTTGCGGGAGTGTATGGAGTCGCAATCGTGATGTTTTGTCTGTGCTATCTTTTTTCTGTACGTGATGCTGGTGGAGACGAGTTGTTTCCGTTACTAGGGTCAGGGGTACGTGGACGGATTGTGCGCGGGAGCTTTATCGTCACGATGAAGAACTAGTCAAATACGTGGTTTCTGAAGATAAAGATCGCCAAGGTAAGTAAGACTTACCTTGCAAAAAACTGAGGATAATTTATGAAAGTGCGTAAAAACAAAAAAAATCTTGCTTTCTTCCTCTCTTTGATTGTACTTGTACTTGTTGGAATCTTAATTCCAAGAGTGTCTTTATCTCAGGATAATAACTCAAGACAGAACACTCAATCCTCTAGCGACATACTAAGTATTAGTAGCACTGTGCTTGGACTTACTACAACCGGAATACTAAGCTGGATACAAATAGAGAACTATTATTTATCACGAAATTCAAGACTGAGATTCGTAGCAAAATTAGCGAAATTCTACAAGGAAAATACGAAGATACATTTAGAAGTCCCCTTATTTAATTCTTCTGTTAAACCAACGTTTATCGAAGACTGGCAAATCGACTTATATATGAAAGGCCGAAAAGAGCCGTTAGAATCTCATCTTGATTCATACGCTACATCGACACCAACACAAGAGCATAAAGTTCCTAGCTATATTGGGGGAAAAGGCTGGCTTTTAAACCAAAACACTCCGATAGCCCTATCATTAGTTATTGACTGCGAACATATAAGAACCATCACAGATCCCAAAAATTGCTATTTATATCTTCGCATCACTCATAATGACGGAAAAGTAAAATACCTCGAAGTTAGACCCATAGACTTAGAGTTAGTTGAGTCGAAGCCCTTTGAAGAAAAGCCTAAAAAGAGTGATTCTGGAAATAGTGAGGGTAAAAGTGAATAGATACCGTTACACCTCTCCCACATCCAGCGGTGCGCTTGATCAATGTCGCATCGTTCCCACGCTCTGCGTGGGCAACGCAATCCCCAGACGCTCCGCGTCGCCTCCACTCATACTGGACGCAGAGCGTCCCCACGGCATTCCCACGCAGAGCATGGGAACGATGAACGATGAAGCCATGAAACCAGGTGGTAGGGTGCGTTAGACGGACGATCGCCTATGGAAAGACAGAACCAATTAAAAATCCGTCGTAATGCACCACTAGACCGTTACGCTTCACCCACACCCAGCGGTGCGTTTTGTTAATCGCCGCATCATCACGAAAACATCATCCACCAAAGACTAAATACACCCTACTACTCGTAGAGTGTCAGTAATGACAACGGGAGAGCCTGAATAAACAGACTCTCCCGTGATTCTCATATCGCACACGAATGGAGGCTGCTGTGCGCCCTCGAATTTCATGGCATCTTCTTATACTATAGTGTGGTAATCGGCTTGAGTCAATAGAAAAAGTAAGAATCTAATAGAATGCCCATACGTATTGAGTCTTTACCGAACGTAACCCGTACGATTTCACAGCCCCGTTTTGACGCTTATCTTAGCTATTGCGATGATGATTGGGAAAAGGCTCTTCTCCTATATCAGTGGAATATACAAATCTCCGCTGCTTTTCTCCTCCCACTACATTTTTTTGAGATAAGCGCTCGGAACGCGGTATCTGAGGTTTTGGAAAGAGTGTATACACCTCAATGGCCCTGGGATAGCAGTTTCTATTGCAGCTTGCCAGGTGGTCAAGGTAGTCCACGTAGCAATCTTCGCTCCACAAGACGAGAGCAGTCAACAACGGGACAAGTGATTGCAAACTTGAAGCTCTTTTTTTGGGAAAAGATGTTCACAAGCAGGCATGATACACGCCTATGGAAAGACAACATCATGTTTGCTTTCCCAAATGCAGAATCTGGACTAAGCTACCAACAAGTTCGTTCTGAAATTTACGCCAAGATAAGTAGTGTTAGAAGACTGAGAAATAGAATTGCTCATCATGAGCCTATATTTCAGAGAGATCTATTAGAAGACTACAACAATATTCTCAACCTCATAGAGTGGCGAGATGATGTTGTCGCGAACTGGGTGGAGGAGCTACAGTCGGTGACGAAGCTACTTCAAGAAATGCCATAAAGGATACCAAAGGCTATCATTTCTCATTCCCACACTTTTCCTCGTTTCCACGCGGAGCGTAGGCAACGTAAGACCCAGATGCTCCATGTCGCCACCAGGGGACGCAGAGCGTCCACCAGGCTCCCACACAGGGAGCATCTCATTAATGCAATAAGCAGAAATACTCAGGCTTAGGCGAGCAGGCGATTAAGATAAGCACAGCGTAGC
>JAABST010000079.1 GCA_011390275.1 Geitlerinema sp. S16 | reverse complement strand
GGCGGGTGCTACGAAGCAGAAACTCAGATCGTGAGGTCTGGGAATCACCGTGGCTTTTGCCCGGTGAGGATGTCAATATGCATATTTTGCAGAGGTCGTAATCATGAAAATCGTTTTACGCGGATTTTTGCTCGCGTTTTGTACTTTTACAGCACTTCTTAGCTTTGATGCACTGGCCAGACCGCACGACGATCTTGATCCCAGCTCTGTGCTGGCAGAAACTTTAGGCCTCTCGATCGAAACGGTCGGCATCGGTGCAGGCATCTTCAGCGCCCTTTGCATCACTGGCTTTATCGCAACATTTCAAGGCACGCCGGATTAGCTTCCGCCAGCGATTATTCCCGTCACGACGCTTGCATGTTTCAAACATTTGGAGCATTCAATCAAAGCAAAGATTTAGATCCTAACCCTAAAATTTTAGACATCGGAATCGATCGCGAGTTCTTCGCTCAAAGCCATAGAATTTGGGCGATCGATGGTGCTGGTAAATTTTAAATCGACTTGAAACTTTAACCGGGCTTTTGGTTCTGAGGCCGCACCGAGATAGTCCACACCGAGCTGACTGATGCGGCGTAGCCGATGTTCCGTGATGATTTGCCCGAGGCGATACACCACGATCGGCAGGGTTTCGTATTGTGGATCGAGCTGAATCGCCAAAATGCCAGAAACAAGCGAAATAATCTGATCGAGTTCCGCCCAATCGTGACTATGGATCTCGATCAAAAACTCCTGTGTACACTCGCTCGCCCGTTCTACCCGAGCATGATATAGCTCCGACACTGGCGACTCATCGCGGAGGGGAGCATAACCCGCCAGATCGATCGAGCCGGGATAAATGCCGATACTGCTATGTTTCGAGGGAACCGGCGATCCAAAGGTGATGTGTGCGTCGGAATTATGTACGATCGCACTGAGATCACGACGTAATAGGTCAAGGACACGATCGAGAAGGGGCTGAATCATAATGATTCATTCGCGTCCAGGATTTCGTACGTGCTGGGTAGCGGAATCTCGGCGGGAATATGAATGGGGGGGGAGAATTGTTCGGAGTTTAGCGCGTTTGTGGAGTCTGGTGTGGTTGCGGCGAGTGGGATTGCGGTATCGCTTGAGGGTTCGGTGTGAGTGAGTTCTTCTTCGAGGACTTGAATCGCGCCGGACAAGCGCAGCATCGTATCGCGGAGGTGCGATCGTTGGGTGTCGAGTTCAGCCATTGCGGCTTGGCCGGATTTATATTCTGCTTTTAAGGCGGCCAAGCGTCGGTGAAATTGTTCGAGCATCGTAGATATGTTTGAGTAGGTTGTTTAACTGTCATTTTATTATCGTTGAATTGCCGCGATAGTTTGAAGATGATCGTCGCAATTCTGTATAAAAATAGTGCGATCTATCCGATTTGCCTTGATATTATGCGACGAATTTAAATGCTTTCGAGAAACTATTCGTTTTGTTTTTTTACAACCGCCATACTCTGATTTTTATCACGACTTTTAGGTCTGTATTCCAAAGCGTACAGTTAGACACTCACCTCGGGCTAGAGTAAAGATCTACAAAAGGCTCTTAAATTCGCGCTCTAACCATTCCCAAATACTATGGCTGACGATGCTAGCGAACTGCAACGCATTTCCCAACTGCTCGATCGCGGTGAGCTACAAGCTGCACAACGCGCCCTCAAGCCGATTTACCAGCGCCGACGCCAGGAAGCTCCGGTGCTATATCTCGTGGCTCGCGTGAACGAGGCTCGCGATCGCCTCGATCTCGCCGAGCGGATTTATCGTGATTTGCTCAAATCAGGGGACGTTCCGCCAAGCATCATCACCAAAGCGCGACAGGGATTGCAGCGTCTCGAAGTCCGCGATCGCCTGCGCCGCAGTGAACGCATCGCTTCCGCCAAACTGACCAAACCCGATCGCCTCGGCCTCCTCATCCTCGAAGCCACCCCGGCAGAACGTCGCCGCGACCTGGCGCAGCAGGTCGCCCGCATCCTCGATATCGACCCCTACACCGCTCGCCTGCAACTGCAAACCCACGGCTGGCGGCTCTATCGTATCGGTGATTTCGCGACGTTGGATGTGTATGGGCGCGACCTGCGGCAGGCTGGGGTTAAGACGTTTTGGGTCGATCGCGCCGAAATTGAGACGATCGAGGTGTTTTGTGTCGATTATCTCGAACAGGTCGAACCCAATTTGGTGGCGGTGTGTCACGATCAATCGGGACAGGTTGGACGGCTAGAATTTGCGCATTCAGAGGTGGTGCGTCAGGTGCGCGGCGGTGTTCCATTTTTCATTGATGCGGTGTCCTATGACATTAGTAAACGAGATAAAGATAAAGTGAAGCGCAAGCCTGAAATTCGTGATTTTGTGCAGCTACTGGATTTACATTTGCCCGATCGTCGTTGCATTTTGCGGTTTTGCGATCGGAGTTATCGCTTCGATCAAGGCGCGATTTTTACCGCCGAACAGCTTGAACGTGAACAGAAGGGACTTCAGGCCAGCACGGCCACAACGCGAATTAATTGGAATGGCATGTTAGCGGCAGTGGATCGCTTTTGTCCGACGGCGACTCTTTGGCGAGAATTCACACCGTTTGCCGAAACGGCGATCGACTATTACAGCCTAATGTCTGACATTATTTCCCATGTGAAAATATCGCGATCGCAGCCGAGTAATTGGGATGCTGCATTTCAGCTTTACAGTACGCTGGTCTGGCTACGTGAATCAGAAACCCTCTGATTTTATGATGGCGTATGGGGAGCAAGACCTTTGAGGTTTTAGAAATCTCAAAGGTCTGAAGTCGCAAAACTCAACGGAATCGCCAAGAACTTTACGGCTGTTGGGTTTCTTCGGTTGGGTTGAGAAACGAAACCCAACCGACGAGGCTTGATCTAACTTTTTTGCTAAATTTTAAGCTCAATTAGCTGTAATTCTTTTAGCTTTAATTCTTTGAAATCTTTGGAAAATCAACGCTTATTTAATCGCATTTTTGTGCCGCAGGGAGCGGAGTTCGCAGCGGTACAGCGAGGATTACGCGATGTACCGGCGATCGATCGCCCCGAAGTGGTCGCCATTCCCGCAGGATTAACGCCTGCGGATCAGTTTTTTGGTGCGTATAAATCAGCGCAAGGTCAGCATGAAGACCAACCTGAAGGCGACCCATCCGAGTTAGTCGATACGGCTAAACCTTTATTATTGGGACTTTGCGGCAGCGTCTCCCCGGAATTAACGATCGGGACGGCGATCGCCTACCGCTCCATCCGCCGCCAAACTCAGCCCGATGAAGATTACCGACTCACGCCACCCGAGGCGCTGCTCAACCTCGCCGAGCTGCACGACACGCCCGTCGATGCGCTCAATGTAGACCTCGCGGTTTGCACGGTGGAGGAGAAGCAGGCGATCGCACGGGACTTTCGGGGTTTTAGCCGAGATTTTAAGATTGCGGTGATCGATATGGAAAGTGTTGCTCTGTTGCGTCGATTTCCCCAGGCCGCGATCGTACGTGTGGTGAGTGACGATCTGGCGGGTAATATTCCGAATTTATCTCGCGCCTTTGACGATCGCGGCACTCTACAACCCTTGGCTCTGGCCGCCGCTTTTGCCCGTCAGCCGATCGCGGCGGCTCGGTTAATTCGTGGCTCGTTGCTCGCCCTAGATCGATTAACGATCGTCACACGGGCGATCGTGAGATCCTAAAGATCGGCTGCTAAAGGTCGGCTAACTGTGTCCCCTCTACCGCTGAACGAACTTGTCATGACTGACCCCGTTACTTCGTCCGCGTCGTCGCCCGCTTCATCAAATCTGTGGGCTGATAAACCCTGGTGGTGTCAACCTTGGTCGATCGTCCTCACCGGCGTTTGCATCATGGGCGGCAGTTGGCTGCTATTTCATACGCTCTGGCTGACCATTCCGGCGATCGGTGCGATCGCTCTGTGGTGGTGGTATTTTCTATGGGTTGTCCCGCGCTTTTATGCCGCAGCACAGACGACGGAACAAACGACGGAGTATAGTTAGTTCAATATTTAAAGAGACAATGAGTTACAGCCTAGATTTACGTCAACGAGTAGTGGAATTCGTGCAGCAAGGGGGGTCAAAATCGGAAGCAGCCAGACTGTTCGGCATCAGTCGGGGACGCATCTATGTCTGGCTCAAGCTGCCCCCCGGCCAACTAGCGGCTCGCCAGACCGGTCCGAAGCAAGCTCATAAGGTCGATATGCCAGCTCTCAAAGAGATGATTCAGGCTAATCCTGACTTGCTTCAAACTGAACTCGCTCAACACTTTGGAGTCTGTGAGAGCACCATTCACTACGCACGACAGCGTTTGAAGATCACTCGAAAAAAAGACTCTTGGATATTGTGAGCGATGCCCCCAACAGCGACGATGATTCCTGACCCTACGTGAGCGCTATCGACGACGCGGGTATCATCTATTCTCGGTAGATGAGAGTGGTTTTGAACCCGAAGCTTATCGCCGTTATGGTTCTGCCCAGCGAGGTATACCTGTTTACGGTGTTGGTTCGTCCTAAAACGTAGATTTTTAAGTAGATTTTTAAACTTATGGCATAGCATTTGCCGCTGGTTCGTAAATCAATCACAATAGAGTCCGTAACTGTTTTGTGACAGGTCGAGTGGAAACCGATGTCGCGTGGCGGCTCCGTTTCAATCGCTTTATTCGATCGCGGACTGCACCGATCGCAGCCCCTTCGACAAAGCCTGATCCAACACTCATCACCTGAAATTATGGGGAGATGCGACCATGACAACGAATGTAACAATCTGGGTTAACGAACAGCTCGATCCCTCGGGGATGATTCATGCCTGTATCGCCTGTAGCGACGAAAATAAAGCGCGGGCGTGCCACGAATCGTTTTCCAGCAATCTCGATTCGCAGCAACGCGCCGAGGGCTGGATTGCTCGTCTACGTACCGTTAAATCTTGGGATGATGTTCCCGTCGCTCCGCTTAGTATTTCGTAGTTTCCTAATTTCGTAATTTCGTAATTCCGGAACCTCTCCAGGGTGAGGAATGACGATCCGCGTCGGTGTGATCTGTTATCTCGATACACTGATCGCCCGAGGCTGATTGAGCTGATGTTTACGTGATCGCGTCGGCGCGATCGTATCGGCGCGATCGCGACCCCAGCGACAGAGAAACTCCAGAAAAGCGATGGTCTTGAGGATCGTCGCTTTTTTGTGTTGAGCCAAGCCCGCTCCCGATCGCGACCGCGATCGCGACTCTATCGTCATTCTTTAAAGATGAATACCGTTCAGAACCCGCCTCTGGGCTAAACTTACAGACGGTTGCTCCGCTCTTTTAGTATTCTCGTTTGCCTGACCCACCCGATATAAATCCATGAGCTGTTCCGATCGCCACCGTTTTGCGCTAACCACCCCGCTGTATTACGTCAACGCCCGCCCCCATATTGGTAGCGCTTACACGACGATCGCCGCCGATGCCCTCGCCCGCTACCAACGCCTCAAGGGTTTAGAGGTGCTATCGATTACGGGAACCGACGAACACGGACAAAAAATCCAGCGCACGGCGGAAGAGCAAAACCGCGATCCCCAAGAACTCTGTAACGAAATTTCCGGCGAATTTAACGCGCTCTGGCAAAAGCTCAACATTCACTACGATCGTTACAGCCGCACCACCGACCCGCGCCACGCCGCGATCGTCAAAGACTTCTTCGCGCGGGTTTGGGACAAGGGCGACATTTACCTCGGACAGCAAAAGGGTTGGTACTGCGTCGCCTGCGAAGAATTTAAAGAAGAGCGCGACCTACTCGACGATCGGCACTGCCCGATGCATCCCAACAAACAGGCCGAATGGCGCGACGAAGCCAACTATTTCTTCCGCCTCTCAAACTATCAAACCCAGCTCGAAACCCTCTTCGAGCAAAACCCCGACTTCATCCAGCCCGCCAGTCGCCGCAACGAAGTCGTCAACTTTGTCCAACAGGGCTTACAGGACTTTTCGATCTCCCGCGTCCAGCTCGATTGGGGCATCCCCGTCCCCAACGATCCCACTCACACGCTCTACGTCTGGTTTGACGCGCTCCTCGGCTACGTCACCGCCCTGCTCGAACCCGACGACGAACCCACCCTCGATAATGCCCTGCGCCACTGGTGGCCGATCGACCTGCACCTCATCGGCAAAGATATCCTTCGCTTCCACGCCGTCTACTGGCCCGCGATGTTGATGTCCGCCGATTTGCCCCTGCCCGGTCGCGTCTTTGGTCATGGATTTTTAACCAAAGACGGCACGAAGATTAGCAAGACGATCGGCAACACGATCGACCCCAACGACCTGATCGATCGCTTTAGCGCCGACGCCGTACGCTACTACTTCCTAAAAGAGATCGAATTTGGGCGCGATGGTGACTATAACGAAGAGCGATTTATCAATATTGTCAACGCCGATTTAGCCAATGACCTCGGAAATTTGCTCAATCGCACCCTAAAGATGGTGAATAAGTATTGTGGAAGTTGCGTCCCTGATGTGAATCCCGCCGATCTTGATGCCAGCTTTACCCTGAAAACGACGGGTGAGACCCTGGGCGATCGCGTCGATCGAGCTTATCAAGCGTTGGAATTTCATACCGCCTGTAACAGCACACTCGCACTGATTCGAGACTGCAATAAATTCATTGACGATCGGGCTCCGTGGACATTATTTAAACAGGGTGAACAGGTCGAGCTTGAACGTGTGTTGTACACCATTCTCGAATCCGCTCGCCTTGCTGCCTACCTGCTATCGCCCATCATTCCCACCCTAAGCACTGCAATTTACACGCAAATTGGCTTCGAGATTGATTTTGATCAACTAGAAACACTGAAGTTGTTAGCCTTTGATCAGCATAGTCACTGGGGCTGCCTACAAGCCAATCAAAAGCTAGGTAAAGCAGAACCTATTTTCCGTCGAATTGAGATCCGTGTTGATTAGAAATAATCAGTATAATTAATCTAGAAAGAGAATCTTCAATACTCAATAAATCGAATAAATTTAGATTAAATATTTCAAAAAGTATGCTTGAGTCCAGGCATACTTTTTTTATTCTTCTAGGCCGCGATTGTATTTACTTATCCTATCTTTTTTATATGAAAAACAGATTGATATATTCAGAGAATATCTGATATCTAAGGCGCTGATTCTATTCTCGAGAATGTATTGAATGTGATGACGTTTTTCGTCTGGTAGCATAGATCAGCTTGCTCAAGTATTATTTGGAGAGTTGAACAGTTCAAAATCAGAAGGAAAAATCGAATGACAAAAAATGTATTGTTGATTTTGCGGTAATTCCGGCCTTAAATTTATCCCGATCGATCAGCATCGGCAAAATACCCACAATACTTTGACTAATTTTGAGATTCCTCGATCGAGTCCTCCCTACGCATCTCATTTTTTGAAACCGTATCTCCGCAGAATAGACAGTGGGAAGTAAATAATGCTCTCAAATTGTGACTTTCTGATCGCGGACATCACAGCTCAAAAAATTGAGACGCCCAGAGAGGTCAATCGCCATCCAGGAATTTCTATCACCCAAAAAATATTTAAGAAAAATAAAGTTTTTGTTTTTCCGTCTTTACGTATGCCACGGACAGGAATGGTATCGCTCGCTAAATGCCCGATCCAAACCTATAATGGTCAGCATAAAAAACGATGGCCACTCATAATGATCTTCATAGGTTTGTCGATGTCAACAGTCTGACAAGCTCTCGATTGACAGATCATCACCTTAAAATACCGAGCCATCAAAACTCACGGCTTCAAACGCTAATTTCATTTAGATAATGCGAATCACTGTATACAGTGAAATGCTTCTTTTATAAAAAACGAGAATAAAAATGATGCATGACTTCGAGCATGATGCGATCTTCACGCCGGAGCAGGTGCTGGAAAATCGCGGTCGTGTCGCGATCTTTATCGACGGATCGAACCTGTTTTATGCCGCGATGCAGCTTGGCATGGAAATCGACTATACAAAGTTGCTCTGTCGTCTGACGGCGGGGTCTCGCTTGCTACGATCGTTTTTTTACACCGGAGTCGATCGCACCAACGAGAAACAGCAGGGATTTCTGCTGTGGATGCGTCGTAATGGCTACCGGGTCATCGCCAAGGATCTGGTGCAGTTGCCGGACGGGTCGAAGAAGGCCAATCTAGACGTGGAAATTGCCGTCGATATGATGGCGCTGGTGGGCGCTTACGATACGGCGGTGCTGGTGAGCGGGGATGGTGATCTCGCCTATGCCGTGGATGCGGTTAGCTATCGCGGTGTTCGGGTTGAGGTGGTGAGTTTACGATCGATGACAAGCGATAGTTTGATTAATGTCGCCGATCGCTACATTGATCTCGAACAGATTAAAGGTGAAATTCAAAAAAATCCGCGCCATCATCACCCGTACACCTATCGCCCACTCACGAACGTCTACGAAAATGACTTAGCGGATGAGTAAGTTACGAGCGATGATGATGGTACGAATTCATCGTGCAGGTGTCTCTTGGCAATGTAACCATCGAGACGGTCTGAATTTTTACTCTGAATTTTTACTTTGCTCTGTTTATCGGTCTTTATCGGTCTGCTCGCCGCGATCATGAGGTTAGATGATGATGTGACAACATAATCTGCTCTGGTAATGATTGTGTATCGCTGTATGACAAATGGTGAGGTGTATCGAAACATGTATGCCTGACGAATAATGTCTTGCAAGTGACTGATTATGTTTTCTCCATCTGATCCAAAGGCTTCAACTATCTTGATCGTAGATGACGATCGATCCATGCGTCTGTTGCTGAGGCTGGCGATGGAGGGGGAGGGGTATCAGGTTCTAGAGGCCAAAAACGGCGAGCAGTGTTTGGCTGAGTTTACAGAGTCTCGACCGCAAATGGTGCTGTTGGATGCGGTGATGCCGGGGATTGATGGGTTTACCTGCTGTCAGCAATTGCGCCAGCGTCCAGAGGCTCAGGATGTCCCCGTATTGATGATCACGGTTCTCGATGACTCTGAGTCGGTGGATCGTGCCTTTGAGGCTGGGGCGACGGATTATGTGACGAAGCCAATTCACTGGCCGGTTTTGTGTCAAAGGGTTCGTCGCTTGTTGAAAGCCTACTGGGAGACCGTGCAGCTTCAGGCACAAATCGAGCGAGAACGCGCCCTAACGCTACAACTTGAAGCGGCGAATCGTGAGTTGACGCGGCTGGCGACCAGTGATGGGCTGACGGGTCTGGCCAATCGTCGGTATTTCGATGAGGTTCTCGATCGCGAATGGCGTCGTGCCATGCGCGAGCATCAGCCATTTTCCTTGCTGTTATGCGATGTGGATTTCTTCAAGGCTTATAACGACACCTATGGTCACTTGATGGGTGATCATTGCTTGGAAAGTGTAGCCAAGATTTTGGCGCAGAGTGTTCATCGATCGGCGGATTTGGCGGCTCGCTACGGTGGGGAAGAGTTTGCGATTATTATGCCGAACACCCCGATCGCGGGTTCACGACAGATTGCCAACAGGATTCAGCAACAGCTCGCATACGCTGCGATCCCCCATGTTGCTTCTTCTGCGAGTTCAGTGGTGACGCTCTCGATCGGTCTAATCTGCGTTGTACCAGAGCAGGGCTGCACCCCAACGGCGGCGCTTACAAAGGTTGATCAGATGCTGTATCGCGCCAAAGAAGCGGGTCGCAATCAGATTTGTGCCACCGTTAATTTTTCGACGCTGACGATGTGAAACGGAACGGGAAACAGCATTCGCGGATTAAGCAGTCTATTAAGCATTAATGATTTAAGCATTTACACACGAACGCGCTCTAGCTCTGGGCTACCATTAACGACACGGAGCGGCAAGATATCGACTCAACGATCGACTCAATGATCGAGTCATTCTTGCTGTCCCTTCGTTTTTTTTCGTTGGAACGGCACGCGCAACGGCAAGTTATGAGCGACCTCGACCCCAAACACAATCTGACGAGCGATCGCAAGACGAGCGATCGTCATCCGATCACGATGTCTGAGCGCCCGCCTTTGTCGCCGCGAACTCTGCGAGGAGGGGGACGCCGACGACGCCAGCGCGATTCGCGGCGTCGTCAGCCCCGTCCGGATGGGCAGGAGCGTCGGATCAACACATCCCGAGCGGTTGTCCTGGGGCTACTCTTGGGGCTGACGATCATCGGATCGGGTCTCGTGGCGGCGGCGATGTTGTTCAAGCTGCCGGATGAGGCTAACTGTCGGACGCTCTTTTTGCCAACGACGACGGCGGCTCGTCGGCTCTATTGTGCGCGAACCTATGCCGATCGCAATACGGTTGATAGCTTGCTAGAGGCGATCAATCTAGTCGATGAATTGCCCGGCGATCACGCCCTGCGTCCGGAAGTGGATCGACAGCTCGAACTGTGGGCAGAGGCGATCCTGGATTTGGCCGAAACCGATTTTCAGGCCGGTGATCTCGATGAAGCCGTTGCTACCGCTGAGCGGATTCCTCTGTCTGCGCTTCCCGCTGAGATTCGGAATCGCCTCGCGATCGTGATTGCCGATCGGGTGAAAAGCTGGCAGGACATTTGGGATGAGGCGACGGAGATTGAAACGGCGATCAAGCGCGAACTCGACCGGCTGTACTGGGGACCAGCATTTCAGCAGGTCACTCGCCTGCTGGGCATTGGGAATCGCTATTGGGAAACGACGCGCTATCAGGAGTATGCCAAGGCAGTCCAGCTCGGGCGTCAGGATAGCTCGAAGGTGGAACGCGCCCGAGGTATTGCGGCGCGTGATGACGTTGATAGCGTGCTGGACGCCATCAAGCTGATCCAAGAGATTGGCCTCGCGAGTCCCTTGCGGATTCGGGCTCAGACCTTGTTACGGGAGTTCGGTCAGCAGTTGATTAATATTGCCGATCGCCAGCTTGAAGCCGATGATCTGCCCGGCGCGATCGCCACGGCTCGCAAAGTTCCGAGCGTGACCGGACTCAAGCCTAAGGCCAATGACTTTATCATCTTGGCGCGGGCGCGATACACGGCGCGGCGACCCACAGCGACGAACCTCGAAGCGGCGATCGCCCAGGCTCGCAGCATTGAGTTCAGTAGTCCGATCTATGGCGACGCTCAAGGCTGGATCGCCCGTTGGCAGGAGGGGCTAGGACAGGTCGCCATTCTTGAACGGGCTCGAACGTTGGCCAGCTCCGGTCAAGCAGACGATTTACGATTGGCGATCGCCACGGCGCAAGAAATCCCCACGAGTAATGCGCTGTGGGAACGTGCCGAGAGCGAGATTGGTCGCTGGAGCGTGCAGCTTGATACGGAGCAAGATCGCCCGATTTTGGCGCGAGCGCGGGATCTCGCCAATCAAGGCGATCTCGAAGCTGCGATCGCCACCGCCAGCCAAATCCTCACGTCTCGCCCGCTCTACGACGAAGCCCAACGCCAGATCTTGCAGTGGCAGGGATCGATCGCCCGTCAAGGGGATACGCCGACTCTGTCACGGGCGCGGGGTCTGGCCAACTCGGGCAATATTGACGCTGCGATCGCTGCCGCTCAGGAGATTTCTTACAGCAGTCCGCTCTATGACGAAGCACAGGCCGCGATCGGCGATTGGATGGCGCAAACTCTCGATCAGCAGGAACTCGATGAAGCCTACGATCTAGCCTCCTATGGCACGGCTGAAGGCTTCGATGCGGCCATTCGTACGGCCTCCGGGATTTCCAGCGGTAGCTATCTCGCCGAAGAGGGAGCCCGCGCGATCGAGCTTTGGAGCCGATCGCTACTGAGTATCGCCACCGAACGCGCCAATACCGACCTATTAACGGCGATCGATATTGCCCGCCGGATTCCCGTCACCTCCAATATCTACGCCACCGCTCAACTGCAAATCACCAACTGGGAAGCGCAGATTCGGGTCAATGCCAATCGTTAGCCCGTTGTTCACCCACGGCGGCATCACTCAAATCTGACGCAAACATCGCTGAAGTTCATCGAATTCGTAGAGGTGTGACGTCAATGCACCCGAAAAATGACGTGGTTCCCAGTGAGAAGGGCGTCAGTTCCGTGGGTAAGTTCGTTAAGATTTATCAAGCTATCGAGTTTGATCTTTGGCTCAAGGATCTGGGGTGACGCGATCGGTGCGCGATCGGTGCGCGATCGACCTGCCGCCCATCACTCGATCGCGGTAACGTTTCCTGGCGATCCCCATGACGGTTTCTGACATTCCCACCCCTGATGTACTGGCAGCGATCGGCGGCGCTGATCCGGCGGCGTTTGACTGGCGCGAAGCTTGGTATCCGGTGTTCTATCTCGACGATCTCGATCGCACCAAACCGCAGCGCTTCACCTTGCTCGATCAGGATTTGGTGATCTGGTGGGATGGTGGGCAGTGGCGTGCGTTTGCTGATATGTGTCCGCACCGGCTCGCGCCGCTGTCCGAGGGTCGCATCGCCGAGGATGGTTTGCTGGAATGTCCCTATCACGGCTGGGCGTTTAACGGTGATGGCGGCTGCGATCGCCTGCCGCAAATCCCGCCGGAGAGTAACGCCCTCGAATCGCCGCGATCGTGCGCCACGGCCTTCGCGACCATGGTGCGTCAGGGGTTGCTGTTTGTTTATGCCGGGGCGCTGGAGAATGCCGATCGCGCTGAGGTGCCGATCGTGCCAATCATCGAGGAAGACGCCGACGATTGGGTTTGCCTCAACACGTTCCGCGACCTGCCCTACGACGCCACCACCCTGCTCGAAAACGTCCTCGACGCCAGCCACATTCCCTACACCCATCACAAAACCGTCGGCAACCGTAAAAACGCCTCCACGGTGGATCTGGAGTTAACGTCGTTCGATCGCCAGGGCTTTACCGGCACATGGGCGGAAGGCCCCCGACGCGGAACCCTCGGACGCCAGGACACGACGTTTATCGCGCCCGGTTTGATGTGGCATGACCTGACCTCGAAGCAATTCGGGCGGACGTTAACGGTGGTATATGCGACACCGATCCGGAAGGGCGAATGTCGTTTATTTGCGCGTTTTCCGTTTAAATTTGCCTCGAAGTTACCGCGTCTGGCGATTTCGATCGCGCCGCGCTGGTATTCCCACATCGGCCAAAACGGCGTTCTCGAAGATGATCAGATTTTTCTCCATTGGCAAGAGCGCTATCTCGAAACGCTTTCCCGGACGGCGTTACAAAATGTCGCGCCCGATCGCGTCTACGCCCAAGCCTGCTATCTGCCGACCAACGCCGATCGCTTCGTCCTCACCTATCACAAATGGCTGGCCGAGTTTGGCGATCCGTTCCCCGGTCAGCCGCTCCCGCCGTCGCGGTCTCGTGAGCAGTTGCTCGATCGCTACCAGTCCCACACGCAGCACTGCGCGAGCTGTAGCGGTGCGCTGAAGCGGTTTCAGGTGGCGCGTCGTGTATTTGGTGGTGTTGGGCTGGTGTTATTGGCGGGGATTCCGGTGGTGTCGGCGATCGAGGTGTCGTTGGGGGTGGCGATCGGCTATGCGATCGGGACGGTGGTGGTCGGGGCGGTGTTCTGGGCAATCGGGCGGTTTGAGCGACGGTTTTATGAGGGGGTGTATCCGCCGCCGCGTAATTTACCGGAGAAAAAATCCTAGGGGTTGGTGGCGCGATCGGTGGGGGGTGAGACCTCTGAGGTTTTAGAAACCTCAGAGGTCTGGCGGGTTGGTAACATGAGGGCTGTGGTTTTGGGGTGGGTTGGAGGAGTTACGTTAGTATGCAATCTATGCAAGAGACGATCGCGAGGTTGGCTGATGAGCGTTAAAGAACAGCTAATTGATGAAATTGAGGCTGCACCTGAGTTTTTGCTTGATGAGGTTTTAGAGTTTTTCCTATTTCTCAAGCTGCGACTGTCTCAGCGATCGGCTGAGTCACCGTCATCGCCAACAATGCGCGATCGAGCGCCGCTATTTCTACAGGTTGCTCGGGAGATCAATCAAGAACTGTCGGATGTTGAGACTGAGCCATTGCCTGCTGATTTTTCAAGAAATTTAGACCATTACCTTTACGGATTTCCAAAAGTTGAATCATGAGGGAGGTGTTTGCGGATACGGGTTACTGGATTGCGTTGATTAATCCGGCGGACGATTTACACCTGAAGGCGATTCAGGTGACGGAGGGGATTTTTCCGAGCAGAATTGTTACGACGGAAGCGGTGCTGGTCGAGTTGATGAATGGGTTTTCGGGGCGGGGCGATCGGTTGCGGCGGGCGGCGGTTCGTTTGGTTGATAGTTTATTCGTCGATCCGACGGTGGAGGTGGTTTGCCAAACGACGGATTTATTTCGGGCGGCGTTACGGTTGTATGGTCAACGCTTGGATAAGGATTGGAGCCATACGGACTGTGCGTCGTTTTGTGTGATGAATGAGCGGCGTATGCTTGAGGCGCTGGCGTATGACCATCATTTTGAGCAGGCGGGGTTTGTGGTGTTGTTGCGTGATTAGGGCGCGATCGGTGGGGGGTGAGACCTCTGAGGTTTTAGAAACCTCTGAGGTCTGGTTGGTTAGAATGGGGGCTGTGGTTTTGAGGTGGGTTTGATGACGCAAGCGGAATTGTTGGAGTTGTTGGCGCGGGCGAAGGCGGAGGGCTGGGCAGTCCTGGATAATGACGACGATGAAAACGATGAAGACCGCAGGTTACTAACGGATCTAGAGTGGGTCGAGTTTTATCGTGAAATGCTGCATCTTTGGGGCGTGCCGCCAGAGACAGACATGACTCTAGAGGAGTGCTTTGCAACGCTCAATAAACGAGAAAACAAGCTTTTGGATGTTGCCACGCTGATCGCTAGAGCTAAGGCGGAGGGCTGGAAAGAGCTGGATTTAGCGGGGATTGAGCTTGAGGAGCTGCCACCAGAGATTGGCGAGCTGACGGAGCTTGAGGTTTTGGTGCTGGGGAAATATGACAATGAAAAAGGCTTTCTAGGAAATAGGCTCAAAACGTTACCGGCGGAAATCGCACAACTCTCACAGCTCACCTCGCTTAACCTCACCGGAAACCAACTGAGCAGCGTCCCGGCGGAAATCGCACAACTCTCGCAGCTCAAATCGCTTTACCTCAGCTATAACCAACTGAGCAGCGTCCCGGCGGAAATCGCACAACTCTCACAGCTCACCTCGCTAGACCTCCGCTCCAACCAACTGAGCAGCGTCCCGGCGGAAATCGCACAACTCTCGCAGCTCAAATCGCTTTACCTCAGCTATAACCAACTGAGCAGCGTCCCGGCGGAAATCGCACAACTCTCACTGCTCACAACGCTAGACCTCAGCTATAACCGACTGAGCAGCGTCCCGGCGGAAATCGCACAACTCTCGCAGCTCAAATCGCTTTACCTCAGCAATAACCAACTGAGCAGCGTCCCGGCGGAAATCGCACAACTCTCAC
>JAABST010000078.1 GCA_011390275.1 Geitlerinema sp. S16 | reverse complement strand
GGGCTTCGCCTACACTTGCTCGCTGGCATCCTCAACTTTGACTTTTCTCTCTCCTTCTGATTCGTGCAAGAGGTCTAATCATCAAGAGAGAGTTCCATCATGTCCCCCGTCGCACTCATCACCGGAGCGTCCCAAGGCAGTGGCCGCGCGATCGCCCGCCGCTTCGCCAAAGAAGGCTATGACCTCGTCCTTGCCGCCCGCCAAGCCGATCGCCTGAACGCCGTCGCGGATGAACTCCGATCCGATGATTGCCAGGTTCTTGCCCTCAGCACGGACGTTAGCGATCCCGATCAAGTCCAAACCCTCGTAGACTCAGCGATCGAGCGATTTTCTGCCGTCGATGTGCTGGTCAACAACGCCGGAATCTGTCTTACCGGCTCCTTCCAACACACCACACTCCAAGACTGGCACAGCCTTTTTGACACCAACCTCTTCGGCTACGTCAACACCATTCACGCCCTGCTCCCCCACCTCCTCCAGCGCGGCCACGGCGCGATCGTCAACCTCGGCTCCTTCGGCGGCAAAATGCCCCTCCCGATGATGACCGCCTACTGTGCCAGCAAATACGCCGTGACTGGCCTCACCCAAACCCTACAATTCGAGCTAGAACCTCACGGAATCGTCGTTTCCCTCGTTCATCCCGGCGTCATCAACAGCGACTTTTTAGAACGCGCTCAGTTTCGCGGCGATGCCACCACTGCCGACACCAGCAAAGCCCGACTGACGGAAACGTTAAACGCCAACTGGGTCAGCCAGCCTGACGAGATCGCGACTGCTGTCTGGCACGCCGTCCGCGATCGCCGACCCGAAATTGTCGTCGGCCTTACCGCGATCGCCACCGAAGCCTACCGTCTAGCTCCTGGCCTGGTCTCCTGGGCGATGCGATCGATGAGTTGAGTTGAGTTTCGATCTATCCTCTATGAGTACAGAAGATGTTTAGATGGTGTACAAACGGCGTATCTTTACTAAAGAACTAAAGACGAGTGACATCGGCAGTGAAATTCTAGCGACGGTTAGTGAGCTTGTTGAAGCGCTGTGTTGAAGTTGAAGCACAGACGAGTTATCCAACAACATCGTAATCCTGGGACGTTCCGGACGGGTATGTGACAGTTTCTCAGCCGACACGAAACTGTCCCATTCTCTGACGGGAACTTCTAGGATCAATGGGCGTCCTTAGAACTGTGGTAGGTTTGCGCACCGATTCCGCTCATGACTCAATCTCTTCCCCTCTCATTTTCGGCAGTTCGGACTGCGATCGGCATAGCCCAGCCCTCGGCTCCCGTGCCTGCTCGTCTCGACGACGGTGAATTAATTCGCCGCTGCCAAGACGGAACAGAGCCGGAAAAATCCGCCTTCACTGAGCTACTACGCCGCTACCAGTCCCACGTAGATAAGGTGCTCTACCACCTCGCACCAGATTGGAGCGATCGATCCGACCTGGCTCAAGAAGTCTGGATTCGGGTATATCGCAATTTGCATCGACTGAATGAACCAGCCAAATTTAAAGGCTGGCTGAGTCGTATTGCAACCAATCTGTTCTATGACGAACTACGAAAACGAAAGCGCATGAAGCCACCGCTTTCGCTGGATGCTCCCTATAAAGTCGGCGACGGTCAGCTCGATTGGGATTTACCCGCCGATGCTCCGGGCCCCGATGAAGCGCTGGCGACTCAGGAGTTTTACGATCGGCTACGTACCGCGATCGTCGAACTGCCCGAAGTCTTCCGCACGACGATCATCCTGCGCGAGATCGAAGGGCTATCCTACGAGGAAATTGCCGAAATTACCGGCGCATCCCTCGGAACCGTCAAGTCACGCATTGCTCGCGCTCGATCGAGACTGCAAGAGCAACTCCAGCCCTACCTCGATAGCTAACGAATTCGCTTCCCGCATTGCGCCTTCTTCACGTTACTCATCAGTGCTTTCCCTTATACAGTCATCTCTCTTCGGAGGACTGTTCTGACCATGACCCACGATCGCCAACACAACCCCAACCCCTCCCAGCGCGACCTTCTCGCTGAGCTACCGTTCAACTGGGACGATGTATCCGAGCTAGATCGCCGTCGTCCTGACCCGGAGATGATCGACATCGGAGCGCTGATCGACGAAGAACTATCCTCGGACGATCGCGCCCGCGTCGAAGCCCGCCTTGCGGATAATACCGACAGCCAACGCCAGTACCGACAACTCGCCCGCCTCAGCCGCGAGTTAAAACGAATGCCCGTTCCCGCTAGCATGATTTCCCCAGAAGAGCTAGCAACTCGAACGATCGCAGCAGCGCAAGAGCGCAAACAGCATCAACGACGTCTCTGGTCATCCTGGGGCGGCACGGCGATCGCAGCCCTGTTCGTTGCGACGGTGTCCTTCTCAAGTCATCTACGTCCCGACAATCACACCCCCGACATTGCAGCGACCCCAGTACCGACCCTGGGAGTAAATACGCCAGCTTCTCCGAGTTCCGTTACGGAAGACGAGACCAGCGTCATCGACGAAGCCGAATCGCCGCTCATCAGTCGCGCTCTGTTCGTCGAATAGTCGAGTCAATCTCGGCACGATCGCCCGCAGCATGACAGCGCCCGCATGAGCTTTTCGGAACCTCCGCTCAATCCGCCCGATTCGGTTAATTCGGCCAATTCTCTCAGTCACGGCGATCGCATCCGTCAAGGCCACGCCCGCCAGCGTCAACGGGCGCATCCACCACCGGGACGTGCTCCCTACGGCTACCGGCGCGGCCAAGATCGCTATACCATCGATCGGCAGGCTGCGCCGGTCGTGCGTGCTTTTTTTGAACGGTTTAGTTTGTACGGATCGTTGAGCGATGTCGTGCGCTTCCTAGAGCGGCAATATGGCAAACGGATCTCGACTACGACCGCGCGGCGCTGGCTGGCCAATCCGGTCTATCGCGGCGACCTGCACTACAAACGCGATAACGGCAAGGACGAGGTGATTCGGAATACGCACGCGCCACTGATTTCGCGCGATGAAGCCGCGCAGGTCGATCGCCGGTTGGGACGTAACAAAAATCTGCCGCCTCGTACGGCCAGCGCGTCGCGATCGCTGGCCGGTCTCGTCACCTGCGCGGCCTGTCAATGTCGGTTTCGGGTAACGAGCGCTCGTCCGTATAAAAGAAAAAGGCGAGTCAATCCGGATCATCCGATCGAGCCATCCCGCCCCGCTTCAGAGACGGACTATACGTACCTCTACCCGTCGGACTGTCCGCAACAGCCAAAATGCGGCTCATTAAAGTACGCCGAAGTCTTCACGGCAACGATTCAGAAAATTAGTGAAGATTTAACCCGCGAGCTAGATCGCATCGCCGCGAATAATATGGCGATACCAACGGCGATCCGCGCGGGATTACAAGCGGAGGTCGATCGATGCCAGCGCATCATCGAGCAGTTACCTCAGCTCGAAGCGGACGGCATTCTCGATGCGGAAACGGTGGCGCTCCGATCGTATAACCTGCGCGTCGAGATCGCCGATCTAGAACAGCAATGCCAACAGCTCCCACCGGTCAATTTGCAGGAAACCTTAGCCACATTATCGCTGCCACAGTTTTGGTATGACTTAAGCGAAGTGGAGCGACGGTTTTATTTGCGTGAGTTTGTCCGGGCGATCGTCGTTCACCGCGAAGACGATCGCTGGTGGTTAACCCTAAGCTTTGCCTTCGGTGCGCCTTCAGTTTCGGCGTCACGGCCTGATCGCGATCCACGGGTGGCAGACTGAACCGCTTGGCCTCAGTTATCCAAGCTAAACATTTAAAGGGATCGCAGGGGGCGAGACCTTTGGGGTTTTGGAAACCTCAAAGGTCTAACATCACTTCGCCGATCGCTTTTATTAACCGTTACTACCATCACCTTCAAGGGCGTCGATGAGCTGGGTTAGATCGCTGACATCGGCGTTATATACCGATCGGCAAAACTCACAGATGGCCTCTGCGCCACCATCGGTCTCGATCATGTCGAGCAACTCATCACGACCCAGTAGCTTGAGCGCTCCCATCATGCGATCGTGCGAGCATTCGCAGTTGAAGCGCAACATTTGCACTTCCGGGAAAATATTTAGCCCTAAATCGCCGAGCAGATCATTAAAAATCGCAGGCAGAGACTTACCGGACTGAAGCAGCGGCGTAAAACCAGAGAGTGAGGCAATTCGTGATTCGAGCAAAGAGACGAGGGATTCATCCCGCGCGGCTTTCGGCAGGATCTGCAACAGCAAACCCCCCGCTGCCGTAACGCCTTCGGCTCCGACGAACACGCCGAGCAACAGCGCCGACGGGGTTTGCTCCGAGGTCGCAAGGTAGTGGGTTAGATCGTCGCCCACTTCGCCAGAAATCAGGCTGGTGGTACTGGAATAGGGAAAGCCATAACCCACGTCGCGCACGACATAGACGTAGCCATTTTTGCCCACAGCTCCGCCCACATCGAGCTTGCCTTGGCTGTTCGGCGGCAGTTCAACGGCAGGATTCGTCACATAGCCGCGCACTGTGCCATCGAGCCGCGCATCGGCCAATACTTGACCGAGAGGGCCATCGCCATCGAGGCGAATGTTCACGCGCGACTCTGCGCGTTTCATGCTCGATACAAACAGCAAGCCCGCTGTCATCGTACGACCGAGCGCCGCCGTGGCCACGTAGGACAGACTTTGACGCGATCGCGCCTCTTCGACGAGATTAGTCGTAATAGCACCGACACAACGGATACCACCATCGGCAGCGGTTGCGCGGATCAGTCGATCTGTCATGGACGGAATACTTGAAAAGTTGAAGTTTCGTTACAAATTATCCCTATCTTACGGTGAAAGGCGAGGGGGAGACAGGGAATCCATTTGTATTGGTGTTCAGCTTGGTATTCAGCCCCTAGCTTTTTTGTTGGGTCGGGCGTTCAACAGCTTGCCTGAAAAGGGTTTTACGATTAATTGATGACACGTCCTAGGATACGTTTTTCAAGGAAGCGGGGTTGATCATGTGCATCGCCTCTGCCTGTCGGTTCGGGTTTTGGATCGGAGGTTCTGACGTCTGGGTCATCGCGAGATATTGGCGAATCAGCTCAATAAACTGGTTCTGATCGACGATCGGCTTCGATATATAGTCGTTAGCTCCACTTTTTTGCAGAAAACGCTCGCGATCGCCGACCATGGCATTCGCCGTCACCAGAATCACGGGTAAATCTTGAGTATGGGGATCACTCTTCAGGGTTTTCGTAATCCAAAGACCATCAACGGGCTGATTATCGTAGTGGCTATTGGTTAGAGAAACATCCATTAAGACCAAATCGATCGCGCCAGACGTTGTCAGCTCAATAATCTCCAACACATTCTCTGAATGGACAGCGTTGAAATTACCGCGTCGTTTGAGGATTTTTTGGAAAATGCGTAAATTGACCGGATCGTCTTCAACCACAAGGACAGTTTGAGTCGGTTTCAATGACTCTGCCGTATGTTCAGACATGCACTTAATCCTCCGCCACGCAATGATCGCGTTTGGCAATTTCGGTTGGGCTACTGTCTTTCCTTTCTCAGTAAGTTCCATAACGCATCCGGAAAACATCTGGTCTTGGCGTGTATTCCGATGTTGACCCAGATAGAGTGCGATACAATAAAGCCCGACTCGCGCCGGGTTTCGGCGCCATGCAGTGACTTCGCCACCCGACTATCGCTAACCTGCCGTAACCCTGCTAGGACTATGACCCTCACTCCCAATCTCATCGCGATCGTGCTGTATGCAGCTCTTGCGGGAGCCTATCTCGTCGTGGTTCCCCTTGCCATTTACTACTACCTCAATCAGCGCTGGCACGTTGCCGGTTCGATCGAGCGGTTTATCGCCTACTTTTTCGTCTTTATGTTCTTTCCCGGCATGATTTTGTTCGCTCCGTTTATCAACCTGCGTCCACAAAAACGCGAAATCGGAGCCTAGCCGATCGCCGACTAATCTCGGCTGATTTCTCCTCTCTCGTGTTCTGTGCGATCCCTCGCGGCTAACTCGATCCATTAACCAGCAGATGAGCAAAACGTATGCGACGACTTGACGTTTTCAGTATTGGCATTGGCGTTTTTCTGGCCGGTGGTGCAATCTATTTTTTGTTGCAAGTTCTCGGCGTTGATGCCATGAATGCGGGCATTTGGAGTCAAGCCTTGCTGGTGGTCGGCTTGGTGGGCTGGGTGTTGACCTACCTGGTGCGGTTTGCGACTAGCAATCTGACCTATAATCAGCAGCTCCGCGATTATGAAGATGCGATCGTCGAAAAGCGTTGGGAAAAGATGACGCCCGAGGAACGCGAACAGGCTGCACTCGAAGTGATGCAAGAACAAGCCCAAAATGTGGCAGAACTTGAGAATAAACCTGGAGATGAAACGACGAGCTAGGGGCTGTCATCAATTAAGTTTGTAGCCTTTATTCAGCAAGGGTTTCAGCCCCTTTTGTTTTTTGTTGGGTCGGGCGTTCAACAGCTTACCCCGTAAGAGGTCTGGTGCTAATTGATGACACGCCCTAAACCGCCTCGTGCTGGGGTCAGCGTGAGTGCGCCCCCCAATCCGGTATAAAATTCCTGACGGTCAGCCCCAACGTTGACCGTTTTTAGTGACCGTTTTAACGTTTCTATCCTCTGCCATGACTTCGATTTCCGAGCGTTTCGCCCAACTCCGTAGCGAGCAGAAATGCGCCTTAATTCCCTTCATCACGGCGGGCGATCCCGATCTCGAAACCACAGCGGAGGCGCTCAAGGTGCTCGATCGCGCCGGTGCGGACATCATCGAACTCGGCGTCCCCTACTCCGATCCGCTGGCCGATGGCCCGACGATTCAGGCCGCCGCCACTCGCGCCCTAGCCAACGGTACGCATCTCGATGACGTGCTCGATCTTGTCGAACGGGTCAGCCCAACGATCGCCGCTCCGATCGTCCTCTTCACCTACTACAACCCGATTTTGCATCGCGGCATCGAAACCTTCATCGCAAAAATCGCCGCTGTCGGCGCGAAGGGTCTCGTGGTTCCCGATCTGCCCTTGGAAGAATCCGAAACGCTAATCGCGGTCACCGAAAAATACGGCATCGAGCTGATCTTGCTCGTCGCGCCGACCAGCCCGAGCGATCGCATCAAGGCGATCGTCGAAAAATCGCGCGGTTTCATCTATTTGGTTAGCGTCACCGGCGTTACCGGCACGCGGACAACGGTGGCGTCGCGGGTGGAAGAGCTGATCGTTGAGATGCGTCGGGAAACCGATAAGCCGATCGGGGTTGGATTCGGGATTTCGTCGCCGGAGCAGGCGAAACAAATGCGTGACTGGGGCGCAGACGCGGCGATCGTCGGCAGTGCGATCGTCAAGCGGCTATCGGAGGGGACGCCCGCCGAGGGATTGGCCGCGATCGAGGCATTTTGCGCCGAACTGAAAGCTGTTTTAACGTGAGTTCGGGTTCAGTCGATTGTCGAAAACAATCCCACATTAAGCATTGAAGCTTTCAAAATTCCTCGCCCTTGTGAACGACTTGTGCAGACACCGTAGTCCTTTGTGAAAAAGGGGTTTAGGAATATAGCAAAAAACGATTGGGTTAGGACACTTTCGTCTAAGCTAAAAACCGCACTATTTGCTTCGCAAAGGCTATGCCAACGACTCCGCTCAGTGCTCTCAGTTCTTTTTATACGTCCTAACCCAATCGTTTTTTGCTGATGATTACAGCTTTAACTCGATCGCCGATACTAACGAAAAGACTTCGCTCGGATCAGCGACGGGCGCAGCAGGCGGGTTGACCGTCGGCCAGATCGCCTGGAGTTTTTTGAGGTCGCCATCGATCGCGGTGCGGGTGTCCTCGTCTAGTTGGTCGCTCACCGTTGCAAACAGTTCGTTGGCATAGTTCACAAAGCCGCGCGAATCTTGATACTCGACCGCTTCCACAAACTTACCATCGACGATCGAGGCTTCATACTCCTTCGCCGCGACGTTTAAAATGCCGACGATCGCCGGAAGCACGAACTCCGGCGATTCGAGTTTTTCAGCCGGAATGGCCGCGATCGCGCCATCCACATTTGAGACCACAGCATCAAACTTTTCGGGAACCGCTTTATCTTCTGGCGCGGTTTTGATCAGATCGAGCAGCTCCATAAACGAGTCGCCAAATGGCTCGACACCAAGATCTGCCAGGTGGTCGGCCACCCCGCCATAAATTTCCTCGCCGGGATGGCCAATGTGTTGTTCTGCGGCTTCATAATCCTGGGCGGCGAGGAGTTCCTTTGCGACGCTCAAGTGACCTTTCATCAGTCCCATACTGACGAGATAGTCATCATCATTATCAACTCCACCGTGTTCGCCATGGCCACCGCCTTCACCGCCTTCGCCACCCTCGCCGCCTTCTGAGACCGGGGCAACAACCTCTTCACCGCCTTCGCCGCCTTCGCCGCCCTCCGCAGGCTCAACTTGCTCCGTGGTATTCAGCTCAGGGGCTGTATCGTTGCTCGGCGTTTCGCTGGGTGAGCAGGCGATCGTTGTTGTTGCAACTCCAAGAGCCAGAAAAAGTTCGATTGGTTTTAAGGAAGTTAAACGCTGCATTTTTGCTAAAAGTTCTCAATAGTGAAGCATGAGTTAAACACAGTATCACTAATGACATTTAATTGTAATAAAACTGTTCGTTTCCGCATTCAGCATTTGGCTCGATCGCGCCGTCACGATCGCGCCACCACTTCAAACAGTCCCATGCAGCCCAGATCGGCAATGTGATCCTGGTGAGGGTGAAACATATATTTGCCGGGATAAGGATAGGAAAATTCGAGGATGTGGCGTTCGGCGGTTCCCATCGTAATCACGTCGGTGTTGAGCGTTGGCTTGAGCGATCGCCCCGTGGGGAAAACGTCGAACATGTTGGCGTGGATATGAAACGTGACGGCGCTGTCGAACTCGATCACGTTGAGCAAGTAGACCCGCACCCGCTGACGTTGATAGATCCGAATCGGGCGATCGCGAAACGCATTCGGAATCCCGTTAAAGGCATAGACGTTATTGTGTCCATCGTTATCCAGGTCGTAGCCCGCCATTGCCAACACCAGCTCGTCCGCCGGTGGCCGTCCTCCCGGCGGATCAACAATCAGCAGGCCGTATAACCCTTTGCCCAAGTGTCGGGTGACGGGTGAGATATGACAGTGGTAGGGGTAGAGACCGTAGTGATCCACGTCAAATTCGTAAATAAAGGTTTCGCCGTGGCGCACGGGTTTGACGCCATCCATCTCGGCGGGGTGGACGCCGTGAAAATGCATCGTATGCCCGTGACCGTCAGCATTATGGAAGATAACGCGGACGCGATCGCCCTGATTTGCCCGCAGGGTCGGCCCCGGAACTCGACCGTTATAGCTCCAGCTCATGAAGGAAATGGCCGCATTAAGCTGGATAGGAACGCTTTTGGCTGTGATCTCAAAGACCCGAATGGCATGACCCGCTTCACGAATCACGTTGCCCCAATCAAACTCACGCACGCTCTGCATTGGGTCAAAGGCATGGTTGATGCGGGAACTGTCATTATCATCATGGGGTGGGACGACGATCGTTAGATCGTTACGGCGTTGCCAAAGGTATCGAGAGCCGATCGCAGCAAGGAGAGCAGAACCACCCGCCGCGAATAATTGACGACGCGTTAAAGAAAGCACAGACAGATTGATGATGTGATACGGCAGTTGAACAAATCTAATTGAGATAATAATGCATTAAGAAGGCGTATGATTATCCCTTAACTGGCAGATCTCAACTTCGGTTTTTAGGGAATGATAATCATTCTCGTGATAGAATTAGCCAGAATTATTTCTGCCTCTGCTTCATGAAGGCTTTATGAATGAAGCTCGGATATGGGCCGGCCTCTCTAGTTGTAGGCGAGCGAGTTCGAGCTAAAGAACGTTAATTTGAGGAGTGTTTCCCTGTGGCTTTAAGTTTTGATCGATGGATAGAGATTGATTCTCGCTGGGCAAGCCAGTGGACGGCGTTCTCTTTGCTTTTAGGGGTACTTGCGGCAACACAGCCCGCCCGAGCAGATGAGTCATTGATCGTGGATGTTGCTGAGACCACGTCGGCAAGGCTGGAAACCCGTTTCGATGTCGAAGCGATCAATCCTGCGGAGCAGACCCTTGATCAGGTCACTTCTGTCTCGCAACTTTCGGATGTACAGCCCACCGACTGGGCGTTTCAAGCGCTGCAATCCCTCGTCGAGCGTTACGGCTGCATTGCGGGCTATCCCGATGGGACGTTTCGCGGCGATCGCGCTCTGACGCGCTACGAATTCGCGGCGGGTCTCAACGCTTGCCTCGACCAAATTTTGGCGCAGGTTGGCGGTGACGGTCTTGATCCCGGCGATCTCGATACGATTCGGCGTCTCCAGGACGACTTTGCGGCGCAGCTTGCGAGCCTGCGCGGTCGGGTCGATAGCCTCGAATCACGCATCGATACGATCGAAGCACAACAATTTTCGACCACAACCAAGCTCGAAGGCGCGGTGATTTTTTCGCTATACGGCATTGCGGCAGGCGATCGCGCCGACGGAACCAATGCCGATCGGGTGACCGGCTTCGGTCAGCGTACCCGCCTCGAATTTCTCAGCAGCTTCAGCGGCGAAGATCAGCTCCTGATCCGACTGCAATCGAGCAATATTCCCGGCTTTGGTGACGAACTCGGCACGCCCGAAGGCGATCTGTTCTACGCTGACGATAACGGCAGCAATGTCGAGATCGACGCCCTCAACTACAGCTTCCCGATCGGCGACAAACTCAACGTTCTTCTTGCGGCCAATGCTGCTGCCTCTGATGATTTCGCCAGCACCGTTAATCCGTTCCTCGATGGCGACGGCAACAGCGGCGCACTCTCGCGCTTTGCCACCCGCGCCTCCATCTTTTACCTAATCGAACAATCCGGCATCGGCCTGGAATATGCCCTGAGCGATGATTTTACCCTGAGCGCAGGCTACTATGCCGCCAATGCCGCCGATTCATCGCCCGGTGCGGGACTGTTCGATGGCCCCTTCGGCGCATTGGGTCAAGTGGTCTTCCATCCCAGCAATGACTTTGAGCTGGCGCTAACCTATCTGCATTCCTACGGTCTGGAAACCGGCACAGGTAGCACGCTCTCCAATTTTGGTTCATTCCTCGAAGATCGCTTTGGTGAGACAGCGGCGGTATCAAGCGATGCGTTTGGGGCGGAAATGTCGTGGCAGTTTGCGGACTGGGCGGCGCTGGGCGGCTGGGTTGGCTATGTGAATAGCGAAACCACTAAGGCGATCGGCACGATCGATGCCGGAGCCGAGATTGATAGCTGGAACTGGGCGGCGAGCTTGGCGTTTCCCGATTTGTTCGGCGATGGCAACCTAGCCGGGATCGTTGTCGGTCAAGAGCCGCGTGTTACAAATGTAAGTAACTCGCTTGAACGTGCGGGCATTCGTGATGATAAGGATACTTCGCTTCACATCGAGGCGTTTTACTCGTGGCAAGTCACTGACGGTATTACAATTACGCCGGGTTTGATCTGGCTGACGGCTCCCAATCATGACAACGACAATGATGACGTTGTGATTGGTGCGATTCGGACAACCTTTAGCTTTTAAAGAGTGTTCGCTTAATACTGTTTAACTCAATCCAAGTAGGTGGGCATCGCCCACCTTTTCCCTGTTCATCACAGCCGATTTTTGAGTGTTGATATTGTTCGGCGGGCATTGCCCATCTTACTAGTTATAAAAAATCAGGGTAGAGAAGTCGTTGCTAAAATGCGATCGCGCTGTGGAATCGTATTTTTAGGAACCGAATAATAGGCCGCAGCCTGAGACATCGTAAACGAAAGCAGATGCGACGCTTGCAAGGCCAATTTTGAGCGAGGTTTGATGGGTTTTAGCTGCAATGCTTTGAGGATTTCACCGGCCACAGCCCGCGCTAAATAAGGCGGAACAGAGTTGCCAATCTGACGGCAGCCGTGCCATTTGGTGACGTGGAAGCGAAACCAGTCGGGGTAGGAATGGAGGCGGGCGGCTTCGCGGACGGTGATGCAGCGAGGGACGATCGGATGGATCGGACGGGGCGAGGTAAATGCGCCGCGACTGCTGGGAGTTCCGGCGCGTAGGGTGTTGCAAATCCCGTCAGGATCGAGCTTGAGGAAACGGCTGATCGGTTCGACTTGACCGGGGATGGTTTGGGCGAAACGTGCGATCGAGGTCGGTGTGTGTTTCGTCCGTGTGCTGGAGGTCATCCGCTTGGAATTCCACGATCGAGGATAGGAATAATCACAGGGATCGGTTTTTTCTCCGCGCAGAATTGACGCATAGTGACTCGGTTCTTTTAGTTCCATCTCGACCCAATCTTGATCCCATAACACCTGAATTTGATCGGCATCGGGTAGATCAAATAACGCATCGGCGACCGTTGGACTTGAGGGCAAATTCTGAAGTGTCTTGGCTAGTTTTCGCTTGGTTTTTGCCGGTTTTGTCTGCGGTGTTGGATAGTTTGCGAGATCGCAATCGTGACGGGAGCCGAGCAAAAATAGCCGTTCCCGATCCTGGGGAACGCCGTAATGAAAGGCATTTAGAACTTGATAGGGATCAGTGACCTGATACCCCATTTTGGCGACCGCTTGAATGATTTCTTCAATCACTTGCTTGTGTTTGCCGGTAACCATTCCTTTGACATTTTCCATGACAAAGTATTTCGGTTTTAGCTCATTAATCACGCGCAGAAAATGAAACACCAATTGATTGCGTTCATCATCCAGGGCGCGTTTGCCAATTAACGAAAATCCCTGACAGGGCGGGCCACCAAACACAACGTCAATGTCACGATCGCCAATGCCCAAGCGATCGCGAATCTCCTGCCCGCGAATCTCCGCCACGCTACGACAAAAAACCGTCGTCTCAGGAAAGTTATACTCATGTACCGCGCAATGGATCGGGTCAACCTCGATCGCCGCGATCATGTCAAACCCCGCCTGCTCAAAACCCAGCGTCATTCCACCAGCGCCAGCAAATAAGTCGATTCCGATCGGTCGGGGCATGAATTTTCCTGTAACGCAGCAGTGGCGAAGAGTGTGTGTGACGAGAGTAGAGGATAACGCGGGAGCCGATGCGGCTGACGCCCAGCATTAAACCAGAATTAAAATTACGTGGCGATAAAATTACGTGGCGATTTCGCGAGCCTTGTCCGGTAACTGTGCCTCTCGTTGTCCACGCGATCGCCAATATCCGATATACAACAAAATCGGCGTTGACCAAAACGTCACCCAACTGCCACGCCCGCGCAGCGATCGCACCATTTCGCGCGGCACTTCCTTCAGTAACCAGCGCAGCAACGGACGCACCATCTCACCCATTCCGCGCGATCGCGTCAAAGCGACACCGTGCAATTGATGCAAATAACGATTCGAGACGCCGTAGCGATACCACTGTTTGCGGAGTTCTTCTAGGGTCGATCGGTGACGGTGGCGCACGATCGCCGTCGGTGCAAGCTCAATGCGAGTCTTCGTTTCCCGCAGGGCACGCCAGCAAAAATCCGCATCGCCTCCCGTGGTGAGGTGCGGGCGAAAGAGACCCACGCGATCGAAAATAGCTCGTCGTACTGCAAGATTCGCCGTCTGACCGTAGGGACAAAACGCATGAGCGAGAGTGTGCTTTTGCGACAGGGTTTCGGTGTGTTCGGCGAAACGTTCGAGCAAGGTTTGCGGCGTTAGAGCCTCGATTTGACCGGCCACGAGACCAATCTCGGGATCGCTAAACACGGCCACCAGGTCGCGCAACCATTGGGGTTCAGGGAGACAGTCCGCGTCGGTGAACGCGATTAGATCATACCGGGCGTGACGAATGCCGGTGTTGCGAGCAGCATAGGAACTTTGGATCTGATCTTCGCGCAGTAAAAACAGGTTGTCGTGATCGCGGGCGTACCGTGCGATCACCTCGGGGGTTCGATCGCGGCTGTGATTATCGACGATGAGAAACTCGACGCGATCGCTTGGATAAGCTTGAGCGAGCAAGCAGTCGATCGTTTCATGGATGTCATGTTCGCCGTTATACGCCGGAATGATGACGGACACCTGGGGCAATGGAGCAGTGGGTGATGGCGAAAGCCCTTCCGAAGCAACGGTCATATCAAACTCGCACGGATCACGCGGATTGCAGAGAATAGAACCCTAACCAAGATACTCAAGAATGCGGTGATAGAACTCTTGATTGCGTTGGCGGCACTCAGATAATGCCTCAGGGAATATCTGTGTGCGATCGAGATACTGTTGCCAGTGGCGTGTTTGACAACGGTAACGTTTAGAAAATTTCAGCTCGAAGACCAGCTTATTGAGAAATGTTTCCGTAAACGGACGCCAACGCCACCGGGGAATCTGCCACCGTGGATCGGGATAAATGCCGATCGGATGTTTGAGCGTCATAAATTTCGAGGTGAACGGAAACGCTAATACCTTTCGCCCGAGTAACGTCGCCCAGTATGCACCATGAAATGAGCTGGTGAGAACTGTTTCACCCGATCCGAGAAAGGCCAGGACACGCTCCATCGAGGTCTCAGTATGGGAGAGCTGAGGAAAGCCCTTGAGTTTTAGTTCAAATTTTCCGTGGGAGTAGACCACAAAATCATGCTCGATCGCATAATCCCGATCAAAAGCCGGATGCATACAGCTCGCGCAGGGAACCCAATCGTATGCAACCCCATCATCCCGAACCCCAACGAGATCCCAACCTTTGACGTAATTATCGTAGGGAAACTGCTCGATCGTTTGGCGAATTTCGTCGCGGCGCTGGTCAATACTCTGGGTCGTCGTTCCAAGCTTATAGGCTTGCTGACCGACCCCCCAGGCGATCGCCGTGCCGCCCGTCGGCTGGACAATCTGCTTAAAAATACCCTGGATCACATCCTGAAACTGTTTCGCGAGGAGACCACCACCGCCCAAAATGACGTGTGCTTTGGCGCCACGATCCGCGATCGCCGTAACCAGGTCATGAATCGAGCCAGGTTCCTCTGGACTTTGCAAGAAGCTGCGAATGTCGCCTACATCGAGGTGTTCAACCTGAAAGCCTGGAAATTGAAAATACTCAAGCGGTGACGATAGACAATCCCCAAGATTTTTTGGATCGATCACGTGAATATTGAGAATCGCATCCATAACGTGAGAAATATTACGTGAACGTGAGGAGTGTTACGTGGTCAGGAACGAGTCTTTCTCAAAACGATTCGTATGCAAAGCCACCTCCCTAGAAGCTTTACAGAAGTGTCATCAAGTCGCCAGGATCAAACGTGATTCTATCGGAGTATGTAGATCTGAAAGGATCGAACCTCAGTACGGGGACAAAAAATGAAATGCTTACCCTGTAAGCTTTTTAGCCCATATTTGTAACACTACAGAGTTCTAT
>JAABST010000077.1 GCA_011390275.1 Geitlerinema sp. S16 | reverse complement strand
GGAACCTGTCAGGTTGCCAATGATCAGGCGGATGTCACGCTCGCGGCGTTAATCGATCGCATCACGACGGACGGCTGAGGCGGATTGTGCGGCTATGGCATGGGTTGCACCGGGTGAGCAAGAGTCATGAGGGGGTAAGCGGCGCTTTGCGCCACAGCCCCCAGCCAAAACCGAGGGCAACGATCGCGATCGCTAATGCACCGGCCTGCGCTAAACCCAGCGGCGACGCGCCGGAGAGATCCCCAAAAAGCTGACCAAACATTTTGCCCGCCAGACCGAGCGTGCCAAAATACATCCCGATCGTCACACCGCCAAAACCCGCCGGGGCGACTTCGATCGCAAGGGGAATCACGCCTACATTAATCACGTTTTGAACCACAACGATCGCCAGCGTGAGCAGGGAGCCGATCGCCAGTGTGCCGCTGATGGATCGTCCCAAAAACGCTGCGATCGCGATCGATGCGGCGATCGTTACCACACGTCGCATCCCAAAGCGTTGACCCAGTGCGGCGGCGACCAGACAACTGATCGCGCCGACGATCCCCACCTGGGCGGGGTGGGCATTGAGCCAGGGGGTTTGATCGACACCGGTGTAGAGTGCTGTGATTAATGCGCCAAAGAGAGCGCCAGACCAGACTACGCCGATCGCAACGGCGACCATGCGCAATAGTGTGATCATCAGGTGGCGTGGGTTAAGGCGTGGGGGAGTGGTGGCGCTGGGAGCTGGGGGCGGAAGGGTTTGACGCAGGATGGCGATCGCAATTAGGAGGACGATCGAGCCGATCGCAAAGGTGACGCCCACGCCACAGGAGAGCCAGAAGTCATTGGCGAGGGGAATCAAGCGTCCAGCCAGCGCTCCGACGGCCATTAAGACCCCAGCGGCGTAGGGTAAATCGGAGGCGATCGCGCACTGGGCAAGCATGACCAAGATCGGCGATCGAAACGCCGCCATCGCCATGGCCCAGATCACCGCAGCCAAGGGTAAAACAGATTGGGCGATCGGTCCGAGTCTGGCAATGGGTGGGAGGGCGAAAAACATCACAGCGGTCAGCAGGACAGCGCCTAAAATCAGTGGGAAGCGCGTTCCCGTCCAGTAACGAAGCTGATCCGATCCGTAACCCATCAGGGGTTCGAGGACAAAGGCGATCGCCACTTCAAATAGGAGAACAGAACCGACGACGGATTTTGCCAGACCCGCCTGGGCAAACAGATCGGGCAGATAGAGGCGATACATGACCCAAGATAAGATGATCGATCCCTGCATTCCAGCAAGGGCAAAGACGCGCGACCAGGCGATCGCAGCTTTGGGAGTGAAGGATTGGGTCATGACCTTGGAGATTGGCGTGTAATGGAGGTGGACGTGTAATGGTTTCCGCGATCGTAGCCTATCCGCTCGGATAATCGAGTTTGCGGAGCGTGAGTATAGACTTCGGCTTTGTTGATTGCAGAAGCGCGATCGAGAGAGCAGGGCAAACGCATACTAATTTTGCCCGAACGAGAGAATCAGGGCTGTAGCGATTGAGCCGCTCAAACCATGTCCAGACTTTCGCAACAAGGCAATAATTTCTGGCTCGTGTTGCGAAAAATGGGGAGTATGCGTTTGCCCTGCGAGAGAGCTTGACCTGTACGTCTTACGATACAAATGTGCCACTTCCCCTCACACCATCGATATGGATCTCACCTGCCCGCTGCCACTCCAAGATTATCCCTACGTCCTCCTCGCCCATGGCGGTGGTGGACGCCTCATGCAACAACTGATCGATCGCCTCTTTCGCGCGGCCTTCACCTCTGTTGCGAATCACGACGCGGCGGTGTTATCCCTCGGTGGCGATCGCCTCGCGTTCACCACCGATTCCTACGTGGTTAATCCGCTGTTTTTTCCCGGTGGCGATATCGGCGAACTGGCCGTGAATGGAACCGTTAACGATCTGGCGATGGCAGGCGCAAGGCCGCTCTATCTCAGTGTCGGGTTTATTCTCGAAGAGGGGCTACCGATGGCAACCCTATGGCGGGTGGTGCAGTCGATGGCGCGGGCGGCGGAACGGGCGCAGGTGGCGATCGTCACGGGCGATACGAAGGTGGTTGATCGCGGCAAGGGCGACGGCATGTTTATCAATACAGCGGGGATCGGTCGGGTGGAGACGCGGGAGCCGATCGCGCCGGATCGTGTTCAGGTGGGGGATGTGGCGATTATCAATGGTGACCTAGGGCGGCATGGGTTGGCGGTGATGCTCGCCCGTGATGCGCTGGAATTTGAAAGCCCGATCGAAAGCGATACCGCTCCCCTGGCCGAACTGGTGTTGGCGTTGCTAGAAAATGACATTCAACCCCACATGCTGCGCGACCTGACGCGGGGTGGGCTGGTGGCCTCGCTGCATGAAACCGCCACCGCCGCACGGGTCACCATCGAAATTGATGAGCCGGTGATTCCCGTCCGTGAGGATGTGGCCGGAGCCTGCGAAATTCTGGGGTTCGATCCGCTCTATGTGGCGAATGAAGGCCGGTTTGTGGTGTTTGTGGCCGAGAATCAGGTCGATCGAACGCTCGAAATTTTACGCCGGTTTGAGGTGGGGGCGGGAGCCGTGGAGATCGGTCGTGTAACGGCGGCGGGATCGGCGGGCGTGGTGGCGCGGACGGCGCTAGGGATCAGACGACCGATCGATTTACTGAGTGGCGAGCAACTGCCGCGTATTTGCTAGGTCGTCAGCGTCGATGAATGGCAGGCAATATCAAGATCTTCAGGTGCTGCACTGATCGGTCTTAAAGTGCCGCAGCATTTTCGCCATTGTCCAAGGCGGAAGGCTGATCGGTGATGGTACTCCAGTCGATCGGCTGGCTCGGGCTATTGGACGACGCGACGGGCAAGGTGACCCGCGCGGTTGTGCCGTGATCAATGCCCTGGCTTTCGAGTTCGAGTCGTCCGCTCATCATGGTAATGGTTTGGTGGGCGATCGCCAGACCCAGGCCGTAGCCGCACCGATCCGGGTTCTGACGTGTCATCCGCGCGAACGGTTGAAACAGTTTGTGCTGTTCGCTGGGATCGATCCCCGTTCCGAAGTCGGTGATGCTGATGCTCACTTCGGGGAGATCGTGATACGTAGAACGAATCGCGGAAACGGCGATCGTAATGGAGATGGCAATCTTGCCCCCTTGGTGACTGAATTGCAGCGCATTCTCGATCAGCTCATGGAACACCCATTCCAGTCGATGGGGATCAACGCAGACAAAAACGGTGGTGAGTTCATCATGACGTTCAATCTGAATTTCGCGCTCGTCGAGTTCTTTGCGGTGCTGAGCGATCGCCTGCTCTAAGCAGTCACTCAGGCTGACGGGCTGCAATTGTAAATCCAGGCGATCGGTCTGAAGCTGGCTCAGTTCGGCAGCATTTTCGAGCAAGCTGAGGGTCTGGCGTGCGGTTTTGGTCAGCGATCGGCAGTCGGTTTCATCGCCTGAGACGATCGCCTGTAGCGAGGGGGAAAGCTTTTGCATCGAATCATCGAACAGCATCGTTTTGAACTGATCGGACTCTTTCAGTTGGGTGTTGCGGCCACGCAGTTCCGTAATCGTTGCCTGCAAACTTTGAGCCGCTCGCGCGACGCTCGCATTCACTCCTCGGAATTCGGGCGGGTGAGCGGTCAAGCTGGTTAAATTCCAGCGCTGTTGACCCAGCGCGTCGATCGCCGTTTTCAAGCGAGCGATCGCCCGAAGGGTCGTCCGCACCTTGAGTAAATTCACCCCGCCGACCACCAAAGCCGCTAGCGCACTAATCGCCACAAAGCCAATGGCGTCTCGATGACCCACTTGGCCAAAGTCGCGATCTGCGATGGCGCTAACGATCCAGAGCGTGCGATCGGGCAGCAGATCCACGGGCGAAATCGCGATCTGATAGCGTCGGCCATCAATCTTCAGCGTGCGCTGTTGCGGGCGATCCACGGCGCTCAGGTTTCCGTCCGCATTGCGCAGTGGCGTCATGATGCGCTCAAGCGTCATTAAGGCATTTGGAGCGGCGGCCAAGGCTTCATCCGCTACGGTCTTGCCCGTCGTGTCAAGGCGATCGACCGAGCTAGCCAGCGGTTGTCCATAGCGATCAAGGACGGCCACAAAACCATGCTGTCCGAGGTAGAGCTGATAGAGGAGATTGTCTAGGCTTTCTGTCGGAAGGGCGATCGCCAACAAACTGGGGCGGAGGCTCTGATCCGTCGAGTTTGGATCGGATAGAGCAAACTGCACGATCGTCAAGGCGGCATCGCTTGAAGCTTCAAAGAGAGAGGCATAGAGCGTTAGTTGCTTGATCTCGTCGAATTCAATCGCATCCAGGCGATCGCCGTTATCGTCAAGCCGGTACGCCACGGGAGGACGGTCAGGGCGAACACGATCAATGCTAATCAGCGTGCCATCGTTTTGGCGGATAATCGCGATGCTGCGCCCTTGGGAGTTGCGAAGGCCGATCGCCGTGGTGTCCCGAGTCCGAATATGCTGCCACAGCCAGCGCTCCAGATTTCCCTCTCCAGACCACAGATCTAGGGTGATCGCATCGCTGGCAGACTGCTTCAGCTCTAGCATCTGCTGCTGATCATCTTTGAGGCGATCGCTGACCCGCTGGGCGATCGATTCTTGCTGTTGCCGCGTGAGATATAGCCCCGTTCGATCGATCGTGCGCCATGCTAAACCCGCCGTTAGGCCAATCACGATCGCGATTTGCAACAAGTACGACGTACTAAGAGCCGCCCGTAGCGAGGCTCGGTTTGCAAGCTGAAGGAGCGAACGAGGCACAAATCGGACCGGCGTAGACATAAAGGTGTAGATCTCTGACGTGAAGATGAACTCTCTCTATGCTACGAGACCTCCTGAACTTTGCTGGTGTTCCTTGCGGAGAAGATCGCCTCACCTCAGCTTTAAATCGGCAGAATCTTCCACAGACAACGACAGGAGTTCAGGGCGCGATCTACAATCGGTGTTCGTTACTTCGCATCATGCACGCACTCTCCTGATGGCCGTCACTCCCCGTACGCTTGCTCGTTGGAAACAAGAGAATCGCCCGATCGTTGCCCTGACAGCGACGGACTACGCCTTTGCCCGCGTGCTAGATGGTGCTGGAATCGATCTAATCCTCGTCGGCGACTCGCTCGCAATGGTCGCCCTTGGCCACACAACGACCCTGCCGCTCACTCTCGACGACATGATCCATCACGCTAAAGCCGTCTGTCGTGGCGTGACGCGAGCCCTCGTCGTGGTTGATTTACCCTTTTTGAGCTACCAAACGGATAGCGCTCAGGCGATCGCCTCCGCCGGTCGAATTTTGAAAGAAACGGGAGCCGCTGCCGTCAAACTCGAAGGGGGATATCCCCGCCTGATTGAAACCGTGACACGCTTGGTCGAGATTGGCATTCCCGTCATGGGGCATGTTGGGCTAACTCCCCAATCGATTCATCAAACCGGCTATCGTCAGCAAGGCCAAGACCCCGCCGCCGAAGCCAAAATTCTGGCAGAAGCGATCGCGCTACAAGATGCGGGCGTCTTTTGCCTCGTCCTCGAACATATTAGTTCTGACCTAACCCATAAAATTTCCCAACGGATCACGATTCCCACGATCGGCATTGGAGCCGGACTCCAATGCGATGGTCAGATTCTCGTCACCCACGACTTGCTCGGATTTTCAGAGCGCCAGCCTCCCTTTGCCAAGGTCTACGCCGACCTCCAAGCCACGATCGCAGCGGCTGCCCGCGAATACATGACCGATGTGTTTGCGGACGCCAAGACAAGCCACCCCATTCTTCCGGATGTCGAATCCTAACCGCTGAGCTTGATTTTATTCGTGAACAGATTGCAACCCGATCGCAACCCGATCGCAACCCGATCGCGAACAAATCACGAATAGACTTGCGAACATCTTGCGAACAGGTACAGCCCGTCACCGCAGATGAGGGGCGATCACTAACAGGGCGCTCCGGAAGCTTCGGGGTATAGTTGGAAATAGGAAGAAAATATGGCAATCGTGGCGTCTCGTTTGATCATTAGTCAAGACGATATCCCGTTAACCTTGTCCGCCTGGATCGGTTTTTGTCTGTGAGTTATTGCATTAACCCAAAGTGTCCGAGCCCGGACGAAATTCCGGACGATACCCGCGACCTTATTTGCCCCCATTGCAGTTCCAAGCTCGTTTTGCACGAACGTTACCGCGTTGAGCGTTTACTCGGCAGTGGTGGCTTTGGCAAAACCTTTGAGGCAAAAGATGCTGAAAAGGGCGAGGAGCGTGTCGTCGTTAAAGTGCTATACCGCAATCACCCGAAAGCGGTAGAACTGTTTAAACAAGAGGCAAAAGTACTCTGTCGTCTCAATCACCCCGGTATTCCGCATGTTGAGGAAGACGGCTATTTTGTCTACTGGGCTTATGGCAGTAAGACGCCTTTGCACTGCCTGGTGATGGAAAAAATTGAGGGGCTGAATCTCGTTGAGTGGCTCGATGAACGCGACAACACGCCGATCGATGCCGAAATCGCCCGAAACTGGCTCGAACAGCTCATTGATATTCTCGATCGCGTCCACCAACTGCACTACTTCCACCGCGATATCAAACCCCATAACATCATGCGCCGCCCCGATGGACAACTGGCGCTGATCGACTTCGGAACCGCCCGCGAAGTCACCGGAACCTACATCAACAAAGTCGGCGGCGGCCAAAACGTCACAGAAATCATTTCCGCAGGCTACACCCCGCCCGAACAAATTAACGGTAAAGCGGTTCCTCAATCGGACTTCTACGCTCTGGGTCGTACGTTTGTCTTTTTGATGACGGGAAAAAAACCCACCGCATTTCCCGAAAATCCCCGCAATGGCAAGTTACTTTGGCATGAGGAAGCGCCCCAAATCCCGGAGCATTTTGCCAACGTCATTGACTACATGATGGCTCCGTTTCCGGGCAATCGACCGCAGCATGGTCGCGTGATTTTTCAAGCCTTAGATGATTCCATGCCTCCCGGTAGCGCCTGGGATCGGCTAGAAACACCGGCACGGAATTCAAGGGGAAGCTCTTCCCGCCCAGGTTCTCTCCGTACGACCGGATCAAACTTTCAGACGAATTCGCGGCTACGATCGTCGCGATTCACTCGCACTCCCAAATCCAGAATTGAAACCTGGAAAGCGGCGATCGAAGATTTTGTGGCCGATTTTCAGCCACCAAAAATTCGCTGGACGCGACTGATTGAAGGCGCGATCGTGACCTTGATCCTGTCTCAGATCTACGGTTACTGGCGCTACGGTTTTTTTCCCGCCAACCCGATGCGACTCGTGGTCGAGCTGCCGGATAGTCTGTTTCTAGAGCAGTTAATTTCACGGGATGCGGGCTATGTCCGCTCGCTAGCCCTCAGTCCGAACGGTCAGCAGATTGTCAGCGGAAGTTTTGGTACACTGCGCTTCTGGGATGCGGCAACGGGAACGCTGGAAAACCAGATCTCAGCCCATCAAGACTGGATCGAAGCGCTGGTCTTTCTCGACGATCGCACCGTCGCCACCGCTAGCGGCCAAAAAGACCCCACCATTCGCTTCTGGAATGCCGAAACGGGCATTCGGAAATTAACCTTAAGCGGGCATACTGACAGCATTAATTCCCTGATCCTCACGCCCGATCGCAAAACGTTAATTAGCGCGAGCAGTGATACAACCATTCGGCTTTGGAGCATCGCTCAGCCCGGACAAGCCCAGGTGCTACGGGGTCACGGCACTGCGATCGATGCCCTGGCCATTTCCCCCGACGGACGAACCCTCGCCAGTGGTGGACGCAATGGCACGATTCGGCTGTGGGATCTCACGCGCGGTGTTCAACTGCGAGCCATCCAAGCCCATACTAGCCGCGTGTTGTCCCTGGCCTTCTCGCCCGATGGTGAAACCCTCGCCAGCAGCAGCAGCGATCGCAGCCTTCGGTTTTGGAACACATTTCCAGGCGAAGAAGTGAAATCTTTTACCGATCTAGCGACGCCAGTGAATCATTTGGTTTATGTTGTGGACACGCCACCGGATCGCCCAGACGCCGATTCTGTTGTTCAATTGATGGGAACCACGCAATCCATCCTGGTTTGGCAGCCCGACACTGGCGAGCGTTTACACTCGTTATGGGGAAGCCGATCGCCCATTTCTGCCTTCGCTAGCACCGCCGACGGCACGGTTATTGTGACGGGCAGCCCGGAAAAGACGATTCAGATCTGGCGTTTGCCGGATACGTTTTCACCGCCTCCCTAGACTCAAAGCTCCGAAGGAAAAGGGTGAGATGTACCTCGATCCCAGGGTGACTGTTTATGATCGTGACATCCGACCTGTTACATTTTCCCTGGCTCTGATTTCGCGCTTGCTCGTAAAATCTTCGCCGGATGCCGCTCCTGACTGCTGATCTCCCCAAACACTCGTTTTCCAAAGCTCATGGGTTCGTTCTTTGCATTTATGTTTCTGTCGGCGATCGGCTATGCGATCACTGGCGTCAAAATTGTCAACCAAGGCAACATTGCTCTGGTCGAGCGCCTCGGGCGTTACGAGCGGACTCTAGGCCCTGGTCTAAACTGGACTGCACCGGGCTTTGACCAAATTGTCTGGGAAGACACCACGCGAGAGCAGTTTTTTGCAATCACCCGATATAAAGCGATCACGAACGATAACGTATCGCTCGATGTTGACCTCAAAGTGCGCTGGAAAATTGAAAACCTGCGCGATACCTACTACGAGGTGGATGACGTGGTAACGGCGATCGAAAGCAGCATTCGGACTAATCTCGGGTCTGAGTTGAGTAAGCGAGACCTTGAGGACATCCTCGAAACGCGGGTTGAACTCATGCAGTTGATGGTTAAGTCGCTGCAATCCAAAACCGTAGCGTGGGGAGTCAAGGTGATCGAGATTGATATCACCGATATCATCCCACCGGAAGATGTGCTCGATTCGATGGAAAAAGAGCGGGCGGCAGAAATTCAGAAACGAGCCGATTTACTGGAAGCCGATGCAACCGCGCAATACATGTCGCGCATTGCCGAGGCGATCGAATCTCGACCCTATGGCCGCGAGATTCTCCACTTTTTCGCCACTCAGCGCTACGTTGATGCCAGCTTCAAAATGGGCGAGAGCGAAAATTCTAAAGTGGTTTTCCTCGATCCGAAAGCACTTTCAGAAAACCTGACGCAAATCATGGGCAGCCAGCTTGCGCCGCCGGAGCTTGAAATGACTCATTCTCGTCAGACGATCGTGACGCCGCCACCGAACACAGCTCCGCCGACCTCAGTCCCCGTCGAGCAGAGCGGTAGTGACACCAATGAACCCCGCACCGAAATGCCCGATATTGACAAAGCAGCGGGCTAGGAACGGTCATCAATTAAATTTAATTTCTAGCGTTTACCCAGTCGCGCCATGACAAAACGACTTTGGTTGTGGCGCGATGTCATCAATCGTGGTGATCACCTGCTGCATTTGTGTGTCCGTGCCGATCGTGATGCGAAGCTGATCGGCTAAGTCTGGCTGTGGATAATGACGTGTCCAGATCTGGCGCGATCGCAGCTCATCATGAAGCGATCGCGCCGAGCCGATCAGTGGCCGCAACAGCACAAAATTTCCACTGGACGGCCAAACCGTAAATCCGCGATCGCGTAACGCTTGGGTAAAGCGCGATCGAGTCTGACGAATCATGGCCGATCGCGCGTCTTTGTAGGCACGATCGCCGATCGCCGCCGCCCCCACCCGTACCGCGATCGCATCAATGTTGTACACCGGTTTTACTTTTGCAATCCCCGACAACAGCCTCGGGTTCGCCACCCCAAACCCCAAGCGTAAGCCCGCCAAGGCGTACCCTTTCGACAGCGTTCGCAGTACAATCACCTGCTCAAATTCACGCACTAATTCCAGCGCCGACGCCGTACCGGGCTGCTGAAAATCCACATACGCCTCATCAATCACCAAAACGCCCGTAAGCTGTGCCGCGAGTCTGCGGAGGTCTTCTAGGGGTATGGTGTGACCGGTGGGGCTGTTGGGGTTGGCGATGCAGGTGATGGCTCCATTGGCGGCGGCGATGGCGTCGATGGGTAGGCGATAGGTGTCCGGCTGATCCACTGGTGTAGTGGCGGCTGTTGTCTGATAGGGAATGGCGATCGTCTCGGCGGGTTGCAGGGTCGCGAGGTGGGCGTAGAGCGGATAGGTCGGGGTTGGGATCACGACGGGGCGATCGGCTCCCTCCGCACAAGCGCGGACGATGTGATCGAGCAAAACATCCGCGCCGTTGGTCACGAGAATCCAGTCGGGAGGAATATCGAACTCGCGGCTGACGGCGTGACGAAATTCGTCGGCGTTGGCTTCGGGATAGCGTCGCAGGCTGTCGCCGTTGATTGATCGCAGGGCGGCGATCGCCTGCGGTGACGGCGGATAGGGATTTTCGTTAGAATTGAGCTTGAGGATCGGCGATCGCGAATCGGGGCGGGGGCTGGCTTGGAGGGCGATCGTGCGATCAATCGCGGGGCGAACGTAGCGGTTGCTGTTTGTCATGGGCAAGTTGTCATGGGTCAAATAAAAATGTGCAGCCTTTTAACCGTAGACCTCCCACCCACTGAGGGATTCGCGATCGTACGCCACGGGGCGATCGTCAGCGCGTTTGTGACCTCAATTTAGGATTAGATTATGGATGGTGTGAGAAGGTTAAGTTAACGCTTTTCATATAGTTCGATCGCCCGTCTGATGCCTACCTCCCGCAAACAACGACGACTGGCACGATTTCGCGCCCGCCTCAGCCTTCAGCAAGCCCTCGATCGCTTCGATCGTCCCCAGCCTCAGCGTCGCCCCAATACGGAAAGTGAAGCGCTCGCGAAACGACAGCGAGATGGCATTATGGCGATCCAAACCCAGATCGACAAGCTCGATCGCGGCGTCGTTCGGCTGGCGGTGTTTGGTTCCGTGAGCCGGGGTAAATCGGCGCTAATTAATGCTCTGATGGGTCGCGAACTGTTGCAAACGGGGCCGACCAATGGTGTGACAAAATGGCCGCAATCGCTGCTCTGGGAAGACTGGGAAAGCATCGTCGATGATCTGGCGATCGTCGATTCGCAGGTGGAAAAGGTGATTCTCCCTGCGATCCATTCCGATACGGTCGAACCCTCGGAACCAAACGCCCCCTGGGATCTGGCCGATGATCTCGTTCCCGAGGAAGCGTTACGCCTAGAGCTAATCGATACGCCGGGAATTGATGAAATTGCGGGCGAAGCGCGGGCGGCGATGGCGATCGATGTGGCGCAACAGGTTGACGCAATCCTGTTCGTGGTGTCGGGAGACGTGACCCAAACCGAATATGACGCGCTCTGCGACCTGTGGCAAAGCGGCAAGCCGATCGTCATTGTCTTTAACAAAATTGATTTGTATCCCGAGCTGGATCGACAGGCGATCGTCGATCAACTGCGGGCGCTGGGCGATCGGCAACAGCTCCCCCTACGAGCCGACGAAATCGTCCTAACCGCAGCCCAACCCGCTCCCATTTTGCTTGACGATCCTGATCCAAGTTTTGACCCTAATCCCAGTCGTTCAACCACCACAAAATCGCCGATCGAGCGTTGGTATACGCCGCCCGCACAGATCGACGACCTGAAACGCACGATCGCCCGCATCGTCCAGCGCGACGGCGATCTACTCCTGGCCGTGAACGCCCTAATCCAAGCGCAACGCCTCGAAACCGAACTCGCCGCCACTGCCATCGCCCTGCGCGATCGCGACGCCGACGACCTAATTTGGAACTTTGTTCGCACCAAAGCCGCCGTTGTCGCCTGCAATCCAATTCTGGCGATCGACGTTCTCGGCGGTACGATCGCCGACCTAATCTGCATTCGTCAGCTCGCCCAGCTCTACGGCCTACCCATGACCAGCCACGAAGCCGGACGTTTGCTCAAAACGATTCTTTGGAGCAATGGCGGGCTGCTGTTGGGCGAAATGCTGACGGGGATCAGTCTGGGAGCGGGAAAAGCTCTGGGTGTGCCGGGGTTTGTCGGATCGGCGATCGCCCAGGCGGGAATCGCAGGCGTTGGGGTTTATTTGGTCGGACAGGCCGCCAAAGAATATCTGGAGCGAGGCTGTACCTGGGGGCCTTTGGGAGCCGATACCGTGGTGCGCGAGATTTTGGCACAGGTTGATCGTGATAGTTTGTGCGATCGGATTCGACGGGAATTTCTCAGAAAATCGACCCAGTCCGCAACACGATCGAGCCGTTCGAGATGAATTTTTGCTCGCTGTCCGATCGTCTGCCCCTGTGGCGAGATCGAGTCCATCAGCCAGAATCAACAATATTTTTTAAGACAGTCTACATTTTCCACAATAACAAAAATCTAAAGTGTTAGGATACTGGTCGAGAGCGACCGTATATCCAGACTGAAGATCGCTGTCCCGCTCGCCACACTTCAACGCTTTCATGTCGGATTCTAATCAGCCGATCACTTCCTCTGCTCAGAGGGCTGAAGCCGCCCCGGCTGATATCTCTATTGATCGCAACTTACATCACCAGCTTCAACTGGCCAGTCAAGCGATTGACTGCTTCACAGAAGCTGCACTCTTCATTTCTGCCGCTGGCGTTATTGTTCGTAGCAACACCGCTGCCCATAGTTTACTGGGCTATGACACGATCCACGATTGCCCTATTTGGGACTTGGATACCACCATCAATTCAAGCCACTGGGTTTCGATCTGGTCAAACATTGAACGCGATGGTCATGCCGAACTCGAATCGCGCTGCCGGGTTGGCGATGGCGGCGAGATTGCTACGAGCATTGCCTTTACTCACCTCTGCGTTGATGGCTACGGCTACACCTGCGCGATCGTCCGCCAAATTATTGCCCAACTCGACGCGCCCGACCACCCGATCGAGATCAATACCCCGAAACACCTCAACGAAACCGAAGACCAACTACGAGCCGTCCTCGATGCCGTTCCGGGCTTCGTGTCCTGGATGGGTGTAGACGGGCGCTATTTGGGCGTTAATCGTCATCTGGCTCAAAGCCTCGATATGGCGGTTAGTGACTTTGTCGGTAAAGAAATCGGCTTTTTGGAAAATAAATCCGAATTTAGCGATTTTGTCGAGATGTTTCTCGGAAATGCCGATCCCCATGCCGCTGAAATTATCCGTACCCAGGTCGGCGGCGCAGCGCAGTATTACGCGATCGCCGCTCAAAAATACGCCTGCGATCGGGCTGCCGTCGTCGTCGGAATTGACATTACCGCTGGTAAACGCACCGAAGAAGCCCTACGCGAGTCTCAAGAGCAACTCTGGGCGGTACTCGACGCCGTCCCTGGATTTGTCTCCTGGATTGATGCCAAGGGGCATTATCTCGGCGTCAATCGCCATCTTGCCGCCAGCTACAACATGCCCGCCGAAGCCTTTGTCGGCAAAGAGCTGGGCTTTTTGAAAAGTAGTCCTGAGTTCGTGCAATTTGTGCGCGAGTTTTTGGTGAAGCCCGATCCATATTGCTCGCAGGTGATTACGGCACGGGTGCGCGATACGGATTGTTACTACATGATCGCCGCGCAAAAGTACGATCGCGGCCAAGCCAGTGTCGTCGTCGGCGTAGACATTACGGAGCGTAGGCAATCCGAAGAGGCATTACGCTCCTCTGAGGCGATTTTGCGTGAGCGCACCGAGCAGCTTGAAGCAGCTCTGGCCGAACGTGAGCGCACCCAAGCGCGGCTCATTCAATCTGAGAAAATGTTCGCCCTCGGCCAGCTCGTCGCCGGGATCGCCCACGAAATCAACAATCCGATTAACTTTATTTACGGCAATTTAGCCTATGCCAATAACTATACCCACGACCTGCTCAACCTGATTTCGCTCTATCAGCAAGCCTATCCCGAGATGACCCCCGAACTCGAAGCGGCCTCACGGGAAATCGACCTCGACTTTATTGCTAGCGATCTACCCAACATCATCAATTCGATGCGAACAGGAGCAGAGCGGATTTTGCGCCTCGTGTTGTCCCTACGTAGCTTCTCGCGTCTCGATGAAAACCGACCGAAACGGGTGGATATTCATGAGGGGATCGATAGCACCCTGGTGATCTTGAGTCATCACATGTCGCGTCACAATATCAAGCTCAACCGCAACTATCGCCTCGTGCCGAAAATCGAATGCTACCCGGCACAAATTAATCAGGTGTGGATGAATGTGCTGACGAATGCGATCGACGCGGTGATCGAAGCGCGATCGCATCCCAATCGGACGAATGTGCGGCCTGAGATCTGGGTGGATACGGAGATGGTGAGCGATCGTTTTCTCCGGGTATCGATTCTCGATAATGGCCTGGGAATTCCCGAAAATCTACTCGGCAAAGTGTTCGATCCATTTTTCACAACAAAACCCGTCGGTACCGGTACGGGACTCGGTCTATCGATCTGCTACCAGATTGTCCAGATGCACCAAGGCGTGATTGAAGTAACATCGCGCCAAAACTCAAATACTCACGTGACGATTACCTTACCGCTGAATCTCTCCTCCGAACACCCGGATGAAACGAAGACTTCGCAGCGCAATCCCAGCACTTAGCTCAGTGGAATGGTTAGCGTGTGAGTGATCCCCGAGTCTTGGCAGAGATGAAGCGATCAACCTTCGAGGCATCGCAGATACCTCAAGAACCGAAGGTCGATCGTTCATCACGAAGTCTTTTAAATCTGATACTTAATGTTCTGATGCTGACGGCCTAAAGACGAGTTGCAACCAACGAGGTTGACGATCTATCACGGGTCTAGTTACGGAACACCGATAGTTAAGTAGGGAGGTGATGAACCAAGAGCAAATATTGAAACACTGTGAAACATAAACACACGAGCGACGATTAATAACGAAGGCGAAGCGATCGCGCAAGGCTTACATCGCGTAAAACCTAAGCTGAAATAAAGCGCTGGAGAATGGTTGTGCGCTTGCTGGTCGGGACACACGCAAAGACACCATCGCATTCTTCGAGGAGTGTGCTGCCGCCGAGAACCCAATTCATCATTCGTTCGAGGAGAGTCAGCATGACTTTTTCTCTGTAATAAGACTATCGATCTGATACTCAACACAATGACATGATTCATTGAAAGGATTGAGTTCAGGTAGGACACTTTGAGGTGTGGTTGGGGTTTAAATTCACTCTGGTTCATGAGGTCTCGATCGCTTTAACGATCGCTCATGAGATTAAAACCGAAGGACTGGAAGATCCAAGACCAACGATTGTGGAGCGAAAGCTACCCCAAGCGTGACTCATGGGAATGAGATTCGGAGATCCATATAACCCATACCTCTATTATCTAACAATTTCGTAATATCCAATTCCGGATCATCCCACGTTCTATTTCGTTGTGTGAAGCGTTGGTTTACACAACTGTTTTTGAAATTTAAGTTTGATGTTTTTTTGTGCAGTGCTGGCAACCCCTGAAACCTGGAATAGATCATAAAAAATAACGTGATTCAGGCTAGGGCGTGTCATCAATTAAGCAAAAAAAGGCGAGGCCGAGGAGAATAGAGGCTAGTCCACTTAAAGGAGAGGCCAAGTAGAATGACGCGCCGCTACGCCATGAAAGACGAACAGTGGGAAAAAATCGAAGACCTGCTGCCGGGGCGAGCCGGTAGCGTGGGTGTGACAGCAAAAGACAATCGGCTATTCGTCGAAGCGGTGTTGTATCGATATCGAACCGGTATTCCTTGGCGAGACCTGCCGGAGCGATACGGAGACTTCCGTGTCATTCATACACGCTTTAGCCGCTGGGCAAAGAAAGGGGTG
>JAABST010000076.1 GCA_011390275.1 Geitlerinema sp. S16 | reverse complement strand
GCTTTGCGTTTGTTGAAGGGTGGTTGTCATTATTAGAAGATTGCGTTTGTTTTTCTGGGTCGTGATTTACGACTTGCCAAAACGTTTGCGTTTGGAATGTATGCGTTAATATTAGCCCCCGTGTAACGCTTTGTAAAGTGTTCCTGAATCGCGGACTTGTGATAGTTCCGATAGGGTTTCGTTATGTTTTGAGGCTTGAGGCTGGATGTCACGACGTTGTGTCGCCCCCGATCGCGCTTACCGTTTTGATCAGAAATTGGCTCGTCTACGTGCGTTAGGGGCTAGATGTTGCTGCGTCGGCATTCGGTTCGGCTGCATCGATCGTGGCTAAGTTTCCGCCGACAACCCAGCCTTCTTCGCCGGAACTCGATCGAATGCGTTGCCACGCTCCAGCATCGCGTTCTTCGAGTACGGTAACCTCAACGTCAAAAGCAACACCGCCGACGCTGGCAGCTTCATAGCTAGGTTCGGCTCGAATGACAAGACCCTCCGGCCATACGACTTTGGCTTGGTAGAGCCCGCTTGGGGTTGGAGTTGGACTGGGCGTGTTGGCGGGGCTTGGGGTTGGCGTGGGGGTCGCGGTTGGCGTGGGTGTTGCGGTTGTCGTGGCGATCGCGATTTCGGAGGAGTGGGCGCTGAAGTCGGGTTTTGGTGGGAGCGCAGTTAAGCGGGCAACAAGATAGAGCGACGCGGCGACGCTGCCGCCGACCACGAGCAAAATTGCGACGGTAAACCCAAGGATGAGCTGAGCAAACCCCGAGAACATCTTTTTCATAGCGCTATGTAAAATCCGCAGACCCGATCTTATAGAGGGTAGAGCAAAATCGATACGTTTCCGGTTTCCCGCTGTTCTATTGTTCTGCGGAATGACGATCGCTCAGGACGGACACAAAAAAAGGAGCGCGGCTGCACTCCTTGGGGAGAGATTAAGTTTGTGGTGGGAAGGGTCGCAAAGACTAACGACGGAGCCACAAAGGTTTATTTACGCTTGCGAGTTGCCACGAACGAAGCCACTGCCATGAGACCCAGCAAATTCGCTGGCTCAGGAACTGTAGACACTGGCGTTCCTAAGAATGAAACCTCGTAATTACCGCTATTCGAGGCTTGATCATTGCTCCCTGCTAAACCCGATCGTGTCGCTTCAAAGCTCCACAAGTAATCGGTTTTGCCGTTGTAGGTGTACTTGACAATCTCGCTGATTTGAATGGACTTTGCATCTTCTCCTCTGTATTCCTCGCGTAGCAAGCCTGTAAAAATCTCAGGAAGAATACCAGCCGCATCGTAGCGACCGGCGAGACCAATATTGACAGTTCCCGTTACATCATTTTGATTAACGTAGGAGATATTCGGATCGCTAAAACGCGCTTTGTAAGTCTCGCTGAACACAGAATAGAAGCTATTGTTCGTTTCTGTGATACCCGAAATGACGGTGTACTTCAGCATTAGTTGGGTCAGCCACTCCATACCAAAGGCATCCCAATCTTCTGTGGTTAGGCTGCTGAGAGTAATTGCAATGTTGTTCAGATTTCCGGTTAGTGTTGTGGCCGTATCAATGCCGCCACCGTTTTCACTGTTTGCATTGAGTTCAATGGCTCCTCCGGGCGAGGTTGCAGATCCTTCAAGCGATTCATTCAGTGAGCAAGTCCCCCGTTGTTCATTCCCGAGCAATGGGCCGGAGCCAAAGGCTGTGCTGCCATCAGGGCAATACAGTATAAATGTTCCTTCGTTGCTGACGCTGGCTTCGGTGATCCGTCCAGCTTGAGCGGATCTAGCATACAGAGATACTAGGGTCAGTGTTGAGGTTGCAAGGAATAGAAGTTTTGAGAGCTGCGCCATGGTAAATCAAGTCTCTAGTGTTGGTGTGTGGATTGGTTGAAACAGCGAAGAAGGCTTTCAATTTCGGCGTCAGTGTTTTATTTCCGTAGTCTTAAAGGCTATTACGATCGTTTCGATCGCGAATCTACGTAGTTTTCTTGTCGCCCGTTACTTTTGAACAGTATTTTCGCAAAATCATTCACCTTTACTTACGTATATGAGCATTTCGATCTCAGTATGTGCAAGCTTCACAGAGCCACTTCACGAACTCTTCACATAAAACAAGCATGATTGGCACAGAGCCTTCACAAAAATTGTTTCGTGATATCGCAAGTAGCCATTGGGCAGGACTTACGCAGAAGTCCGACTCCGAAACGAGCCATAGCAGAAGCCGATTAAATTAGGACACTCTCGTCTAAGTTGAAAACCGCACTATTTGCTTCGCAAAGGCTACGCCAACGACTCCGATCAGTGCTCTTCAGCTTTTTTTGATACGTCCTAAGCAAATCGTTTTTTGCTCTATCGCTCAGCAACGGTGCAGACCCATTGACACAAAAAAAGGAGCGCGTCTGCGCTCCCAGGGGAGAGATTAAGTTTGTGGCGTCAGTAGTTGCGACGTGCAACCAAGTCTCGAAATGTTTTACTTACGTTTGCGGCTAGCGATGAGCGAACCAACAGCCATCAGGCCAAGCACACTAGCTGGTTCGGGAACCGTGACGCCGCCTGGGACTTCAACATTGAAGCTGTAAAGACCGTCATGCGAACCGACTGTGTCGTTATCACGCACGCCAGATTCACTGTCCGCAGCACCAAAGGCATATTTATAGTCCCAGGTGTCGCCACCGTTAATGCTGTACTTGATGATTTCACTGAAGCGAACCATGACGCCATCGCTGCGATCTTGCCCTTCCAGGTGTCCGGCCAGTGAGAATGAGACGTTATCACCGTCTTTCGAGACCGAAAAGAGGTTCGGATCGCTCAGACGCGCTTGGATACCGCCGTTCTTTAGTTCAGTTTTAGCTAGCTGTTTGTAAAAGTTGATCGCCATCACGTTGGTTGCAGTCTCAGCAATTCCTTCGCGAAAATTTGAGTCTGAATCATCATTTACATTGTCGCTTGCCCAACCGGCCTCAAACCAAGTGTCGTAGAGCGAGTCCCAGTCACCTGCGGTCAGGCTGCTGAAGATGATGCTCGTACCGTCGTCGAAACTGACTTTGAGTTGCGTAGCGGAACCACTGGAGAAGCTGTCAGCTCCAGAATGTGCCGTCGATCCGTCTAGTTCAATATTATTGGTGTTTCCAAGCGCATCAATCAGGTTTTGCTCCGAGAAACCACTCGTCAGGGGAGTGCCGTCGTTGGGATTGGCGCTGTAGTCATAGAGGATGGCATCACCTGTCAGTGTGACATTTGCGATGCTTGCCGCTTGAGCCGATCCGGCAAACAGGGATGCGAGGCCAAGAGCTGAGGTTGCGAGGAAAAGGGATTTAGTAAACTTAGCCATTGTGGGTCAATCTCCAGGATTCTGAGTGAAGTGTTGTGAGGTGTTCAGCAGAGTGTTCGGTTCGTAGGAGTTTGCTCTCTATATCAGCCGGAGCCTTATGGAGCGGTCAGAGAACAAACCCAACGAGCGACGATGGCTTTGCGGGTGTTCCCCGGGAACGACACAACCTGATTGCCGAATCTGTTGTCATTATAGGCAGAATTAAGCGGCTTCTAAATAAAGTTCTTGTAGAGTTTTGGCGCTGTTTTATGAAGTTTAGATGAAGTGACAATTAGGGGTCAATGAACGACATTCAGAAAGGTCAAACCCTTTGAGTAAAGAGGATTGCGTGCGAATGCGCTAGTAGTAAGAATAAAGCTAAGATTTTAATCATAATCACACGTGATCGCACATATAAAAACCCTGGCCTCACGGTAGGAGTCCAGGGTTTTTACGGTATTCTTTGGCGACATTTTGGGTCGCATTGAAAGTTTTTGCTCAGAGATACGTAACCTTACGGATCTCTGAGCACACATGCGTATGTTCCACGGGTATTCCGCAGATTAGCCCCGGAGCTTGTCGAGGACGCTGCGATCTTGCAAGGTTGAGGTGTCGCCTACGATTTCTTGACCCGAGGCGAGGTTACGCAGCAGGCGACGCATGATTTTGCCCGATCGCGTTTTCGGCAGGTCTTCGGCAAAGCGGATATCGTCCGGGCGGGCGATCGCGCCAATCTCTTTCGTGACGTGAGCTTTTAGCTCCTTGGCCAGATCCTCGCCACCGGTATACCCATCGTCAAGAATCACGAACGCAACCACAGCTTCGCCTTTGAGATCATCCGGTTTGCCGACGACCGCCGCTTCCGCAACCGCCGGATGCGACACCAGCGCCGATTCGATTTCCATCGTACCGAGGCGGTGACCCGACACGTTGATCACATCATCAACACGACCCATCACCCAGAAATAACCGTCCGCATCCTTCCGCGCACCGTCTCCAGCGAAGTAGACATAGTTACCGTCTTTGGCCGGGATGTGTTCCCAGTAGCTGCGACGGAAGCGATCGAAATCACCGTACACCGTGCGCATCATGCTCGGCCAGGGATGTTTGATCACGAGGTAGCCGCCCTCGTTGGCGCCGACGGAGTTGCCATCGAGATCGACCACGTCAGCGAGGATTCCGGGGAAGGGTTTCGTGGCGGAACCGGGTTTGGTGGGGGTTGCGCCCGGTAGCGGGGTGAGCATAAAACCGCCGGTTTCGGTTTGCCACCAGGTATCGACGATCGGGCATTTTTCTTTGCCGATGACGGTGTGATACCACATCCAGGCTTCGGGGTTAATCGGTTCGCCGACGGTTCCGAGCAGACGCAATGACGAGAGATCCCGTGCTTCGGGAAGGTCATCGCCCATTTTGATGAAGGCGCGAATCGCGGTGGGGGCGGTGTAGAAAATGGTGACGCCGTATTTTTCAATCACATCCCAGAAACAGCCCGGATTCGACGGGCGCGGGACGCCTTCGTACATCAGCGAAGTTGCGCCATTCGACAGGGGGCCGTAGACGATGTAGCTGTGGCCGGTAATCCAGCCCACATCAGCAGTACACCAAAAAACGTCGGTGTCTTTGAGGTCAAACGTCCATTTGGTGGTGACGTGGGTGTAGAGGTTATAACCACCGGTGGTATGGACGACGCCTTTGGGTTTGCCGGTGGAGCCGCTGGTGTAGAGAACGAAGAGCATATCTTCGCTGTCCATTGGTTCGGGCGGACAGTCGGCGGAGGCGGCTTCGACGAGGTCGTGCCACCAGACATCGCGACCCTCTTGCATGATCACGTCTTGGCCGGTGCGTTGGACGACGAGGACGTTGGTGACGCTGGGGGCAGCGTTGTTGGCGAGGGCGTCATCAACGGCGGATTTTAGCGGGATAGTTTTGTCTTTGCGGTAGCCACCGTCGGCGGTGATCACCAGTTTCGCTTCGCCGTCGTTGAGCCGATCGCGCAATGCCTCCGCGCTGAAACCACCAAAGACGACGCTATGCACCGCGCCGATTCGCGCACAGGCCAGCATGGCGATCGCCGCTTCGGGAACCATCGGCATATAGATGCCGACGCGATCGCCTTTATTCACGCCCATCGCTTTGATGGCGTTGGCGGCTTTGCACACTTCGCGGTGGAGCTGGGCGTAGGTGTAGGTGCGCGAGTCGCCCGGTTCGCCTTCCCAGATGATGGCGGCTTTGTTTTTGCGCCAGGTGGTGAGGTGGCGATCGAGGCAGTTATAGGTAATATTCAGCTTGCCGCCGTCGAACCATTTGGCGACGGGGGGTTGCCAATCGAGGGCGGTGTGCCATTTCTCAAACCAGTCGAGTTCGGATTCGGCGAGTTCTTCCCAAAATTTGGCGGGGTCGGCGGCAGCGCGATCGTAGAGTTCTTGATATTGCGCCATGCTGCTGATCGTGGCGTCTTTGGCGAAGGCGTCGGGCGGAGTAAAGGTTCGGTTCTCGTTAAGAATGGATTCGATCGTCGATTCGGTCATGGTGTATGAGTTTGATTAATTTGATTCAGAGTTGGGGCGATTGCGGTGGATCGTCGGTTTATAGTGCTGCAATCTAACTATTTCATCGTGGCTGGCGATCGTGGGAGCTGAGTTACGATCGTTTGCAATAATTATGCGACTCTGCAACGATCGCTCTGTCACAACAAACATGCTGTGTTTAACAGGTGCAGGCTGAGGGCGTGTCATCAATTAATCGTAGAACCTTTATCGGGTAAGCTGTTGAACGACCCAACAAGAAAGCTAGGGGCTGAAACCCTGACAGGGTAAGCGCTAGAAATTTAATTGATGACAGCCCCTAGTATCCTCTCTTAAATGTCGCTACGTCGGAAAAACGGTAGCAAGGATTCGTTAATTTCTTGAGTCCAGTGTTCTTGGGGAAAGTGACCGGCTTCCGGTAATTCGACAAGGTTGGCATCTTTCAACGCCGTCACAAATTCGCGCACGCCTTCACTCTCCAGCCAGGGATCATTCATTCCCCAAACCACCAGCACCGGCAGCGACCAGCCCGCAAACCCGGCGGTAATTTCGCCGATCGCCTCCGTCAGTTGTAAACCTCGCAGGGCATACATCATCGATCGACCCGCCGAGGATGTTCGCAGCCAGGGACGGCGATACACATCGAGATCTTCATCGGGAATTGTAAACCCGCTGCCGTCTTCGAGCAGCCGATCGATCGCCAGCGGATCTTGGGTCAGCATGTCGCCCACCAGCGGCCAGGTCATTTGCTGCATTTTGAACGGCAGTTTAGAACCGGGCAAAATCGGCGCGTTGAGGATGGCGATACGATCGACGCGATCGCGATGACGTAGCGCCAACAAGAGGCCGACATGACCGAGAAAGCCTTGAACCACAAGGGAAACACGATCAATCTCCAACGTGTCGAGAAACTGAATCAGCGCATCGACGTAGGCATCAGCGGAATAGTTAAACCGATAACGCTCGGGCATTTCCGACTGACCGAAGCCCAACCAGTCCGGCGCGATCGTCCGAAATCCTGCTTCGGTATAGTTGGCGAGCATCCCGCTCCAGGTATAGCTCCGTGAGGGCAAACCATGCAAAAACAGGATGGGAGTGCGATCGATCGGCGCATCGGGAAGCGATTCGCGATAAAACCACTCAAATTCGCCAACCTTTACCAATTTTTCATCAACAGTAGGCATAGAGATCTAAAAACGTTAATTAAATAAGGAGTGACTTCAGACCTTTGAAGTTTCCAAAACCTCCAAGGTCTCGATTCCTGAGACCTTGCTCGCAATCCGGCTCATATTCAGCAAAAAAGCCGGAAACTTGGTCGATATCGCCCAGTTTCCGGCTTCAGTTCAATTGACTCGAGCAAACGCTCGGAGCTGGATGGGACGATCGCAACCAAATGACGATCGCCAACCCAACATTAGAAGTTCATTTCCGCAGCTTGAACTTTCTCGATTTGCTTCTTCTTCATCACGAGGAAGATTTGCGCGATCGTCACCAACACAAAGAATGCCAGCATTCCTTGGATGCGACCTGCGCTTTGCAGAACGATTTCACCATCGACTTGACCGAAGCCGCCAACGTTCGGATCGGTCGTGATGACTTCACCTACTTCTACGACCTGACCTTCAGCAACGATCGGCTCAGGACCCGCCGGAATCGCTTCGACCACATCACCCGCGCTGGTTTTAATCGTGATGCTGTAGCCGCCATCCTCGGATTTGGTCACCGCCGCGATCGTACCCGCCGCCGTAGCCTTGGATGCGATGTTGTTGCTATTCAGACCTGTGGGGTAGATTTGGCCGCGTCCACGGTTGCCGCCGACGTGAACCGAATATTTGCCGAAGTGGGCATTTTTATCGGTACGCGGATCGGGCGAGAGCACCGGGAAGACAATCTCTTGGTATTGGTCACCGGGCAGCGGGCCAACGATGATCACGTTCTCAGAATCAGCACTGTATTGCTGATAGAACATGCCTTCGACTTCTTCCTTAATGTCGTCCGGAATGCGATCTTCCGGCGCAATTTTGAAGCCTTCGGGCAGCATCAGTACAGCGCCGACGTTCAGACTGCCTTTGCTGCCATCGCCGAGGACTTGTTGAGAGTCGAGATCGTAAGGAATTTCGACCACAGCCTTAAAGACGGTGTCCGGCAAAACCGCTTGGGGAACTTCAACTTTCGTCGGTTTATTCGCCAAGTGGCAGTTCGCGCAGACGATGCGGCCAGTGGCTTCACGGGGGGTAACCGGTGCGGTTTCTTGCGCCCAGAAGGGGTAAGCGTTCGCGGCCTGGGGAAGAGCGAGATCGCTCGCGAAAAAGAGGACGATGCCGAGCACTGCAACGATCGCGCTAGAACAAGCGCGACGCAGACCCGAGACGATCGCCGTTTCAAAACGGTGGTTCATCGATCGAGACTTAACGTGACTGAAGGTTTTTAACGGAGTAACTATATAGGTGGTGCGATCGCGTTAGCTGAAGCCAACTTGATCTCACCCAGCGTAATGCGAGACTTACGACCACCAAGGCTGTTCGCCGGTGCGGAAGTCGGTTTCGGCCCACTGGGTAAAGACGACGGCGTCATCTTCAATGCTGGTGTGAGCCAGAGCCAGAGAGAGCGGAGCCGGACCGCGAACGACTTTACCTTCGTTGTTATACTGCGAGCCGTGGCACGGGCAGATAAACTTGTCAGCACTAGCGTTCCAAGGTACGACGCAGCCGAGGTGGGTACAAACTGCGTTGAGGCCGTAGTCACGAATCGCGTCGTCACCGTCAACGATCAGATACGTCGGGTCGCCTTTGAAGCCTTGAGCGAGAACGCGATCGCCGACGCTATGCTCGGCGAGAAATGCACTCGCCTTGATGTCGTTACCAAGGGCGTCTTTGGCTGTCAGACCGCCACCTGCGCCGCCACTCGACGGGGGGAGGAAGTATTTAACGACAGGATAGAGAGCGCCGAGAGCAACCCCAGTTACCGACCCGAAGGTCAAGAAGTTCATGAATTGCCGCCGCCCCATGCTGGGGACGTCTGCCGATCCGGATGCTTGAGCCATTGGAGATTATGTTTGTATTATTCTGCGATGTGACTTGAAGGATTAACCTTAAGATTTTCCCTGTGTTACCGTCACGAATATTGATGATAAATTCGGGGTGTCTTGCGAGCGACTGACGATCGCTGTGACGACCGTGTAGTCTGGCAAACAGGAATCGAGAGTCCTGCGTGATATAGCAAAAAAATCGATTGCAATTAACGCCCGATCATAGTATCACGTCATAGATCTTCACTTCGTGACAGGTTGTCGCAATTCATCATTGACCAAGATGCCTGACGTGCGACTACTTAATGGCTATATGGTAGCAAGCATCGCTATGATGCGCAGTGTTTAGACTGTTAGCAATGGGGTTTGTCCTCTCGTTCATACGTTTGTTCGCCAGTTTATGGGCAACGGTGAACTGGTTTAAAGCGTCGGTAATGTTGGGGATTGGTAGATTAAATGACACCGGAAGAGTTGTACGAGTTGATTGTGGCGAAGTGGGGGAAGTCCTACGATTTACAGGTGCGGCGCATTCAGGGAACGATTTATGTGCAGGTGATGTGGAAGTATCTGGAGCAGGCGTCGTTTCCGATGACGGATGAGGAGTATTTCGATCGCATTACGACGGTGGCGAATTATATTAATGGCTGGAATAACGCTGAGTCGGTGCGATCGTTTATCGAAGAGACAAAGGAGCGACCACGTTTGGGTAAGGCCGTGAGCATTCCGATCGATCTTGGTGGCCGCGAGTCAGAATGGGATCTCTGAATGGGATCTCTGAGTGGGATCTCTGAGCGGGATCTGTGGTTGAAATGTTACGGCACGGGCTGACGTAGCCGCATCCCGATCGGCGCGACCAACCAAGCGACGACAAAGCCGATCGCCGCGCCCGACAGGTGACAGGTGGCACAAATTTGCGGATTGAGAATATCAAAGCCAGATTGCAGCACAAATAAGATCGCGACCGTTTGTAGATTTTGGCGTGCCGTGATGGCGCGATCGCGCTGATAGCCGCGCCAAAGCACCGCCCCGATCGCGCCAAAGATGCCCATCACGGCTCCCGACGCACCGACGACAAACCGCAGATCCGCATCCAACCCCAGCGCCACCGTCATCACCACCAACCCCATCGACCCGACACCACTGGCGAGATACACCAGCGAATAGCGCAGCGTTCCCAGCCAGCGCTCGGCGAGCTGACCCAGGACGAACAGCCCGAGCATATTGGTGATGAGGTGCAGCCAGCCGAAATGTAAAAACGTCCCAGCCAGTAAACGCCAGGTTTGCCCGTCCTCAATCACAGCAGCGGGAACGACGGCTCCCAGGGCATACAGCACGAATGCATTTTGGCTGCCGCCCAGCATGAGTTCAAGGCCAAAAACGAGGCCGTTGAGGACGATCGCGATGCTGGTGACGAGGGGAAAATAGAGCGGACGGTGAAAACCGTAGCGGACTTCTTCGACGAAACGCCGTTCGAGTTTGAGCAGGAGTTCGCTTGTTTCGGGTTTGAGGGGAGTGTGGGGGAGGGGCGGCAGTGGTTGGAGCAGGGGTGCGAGGTGTGGGGTGGAGCTGGAGAGGCGGAAAAGCTGGCGAAAGCTGCGATGTAAACGCTCGATGATGCGAAGACGTAGGGGGCGCTCGGTTAGCAGGGGGAGGGAGATCCGATCGCGTGCCAAGCTAGCATGAACACGGGCGATCGAGCGCCAACGATCGCGAGCGACATCGGGTAAATCGAGCAAGCGGCTCGCAATTAGGGCATCGACGGCTTCCAGATCACCGGTATAGGCAAAGGCAAACAGCCAGGTGCGATAGGTGCGTGGGCGAATGGTGGAGGCTTCGAGGCGGGTCGCGAGCCGATCGCATTCTGCGACGAGGCGATCGATCTGGCCAGTTTCGCCCAATGCCCGAAGATACAGCATGATCAGGTTAATATCCTGTTCCGTATCCGCAGGTGTTTTGGCGATGCTGTCTTTCGGGCTGTCTTTCGGGCTGTCTTTCGATTGGATGTGAGATTTTAGCCAAACGAGAAAGCCGCTCCAATCCGCTTCGATCGCGTAGGTCAACCCCATCGTCAGACGACCCGTGATCGTGCTTATGTTGCGATGGGCTTGCAGGCGATCGCTCGCGACCTTTGCACCGACGCGATCGCCTGCCGCGACGATCGACCAAATCCTTGCCCGCTCTGGCCAATCATCAAATGGATGCAGTACCGCCGCGACCTGACTCCAGATCGCCGCTCTACCGTAGCGCTCACTTTGGATGGCCGTACTGGCCTGCTGTGCGGCAACGGTCGGAGCGACGATCGCCAGCAGCCAGATCCCGAAGCCAATCCAACCGCTAATACGCGGATAGAGAATCAAACCGACGACCGCAGCGATAAACACGCCCGCCGCTGCCATCAGCCAGCCCGTTTGACGCTGGGGATCTTTGAGTATCCGAACGATAAAGAGGATCGCTGAAATCCACGCAAGCCACAGCAGCAGTTGATTGATATTCATAAGGATAAAATCTTCGTTTCGTAACCCTAGAATTCCTCGGGCATTAAGCGCGATCGCCTCACCGCCTAATGGTATTATGCCGGTCAGTGTTTGGCGGTTGTCGCTGTCTTGAGCCGCCACGATCGCGCGAACGCGACATCACACCCTCTTTTTTCTCCACTGAATGAGCATCGAACTCCGCAGCTACGTTTACCTCGATCGGCTGCAATCGCAACACGCAGCCTACATCGGAACCGTGGCGCTGGGCTTTTTGCCGCTACCCGGTGACAGCTCGCTGTGGATCGAAATCTCTCCCGGCATCGAAATCAATCGCATCACGGATGTTGCCCTCAAAGCGACCGCCGTGCGTCCTGGCGTACAGATGGTTGAGCGGCTCTACGGTTTGCTCGAAATTCATTCCTCGAACCAGGGGGAAACCCAGACCGCAGGGCGGGCAATCCTCGAATCCCTCGGCGTCAACGAAACCGATCGCCTCCGTCCCAAAATTGTCTCCAGCCAGATCATTCGCAACCTCGATCCCCACCAAGCCCAGCTCATCAACCGCACCCGACGCGGCCAAATGATCCTCGCCGGACAAACCCTCTACGTCCTCGAAGTCGTCCCGGCAGCCTTTGCCGCCCTTGCCGCGAACGAAGCCGAGAAAGCCGCTCAGATTAACATCTTGCAGGTGACGGCGGTGGGAAGTTTCGGGCGGCTGTATCTTGGGGGAGAAGAGCGTGATATTTTGGCGGCACAGCGAGCGGTTGAAATGATCCTGAACAATATTTCAGGGCGCGAACATGGTAGCCAATCCGGCGAAGAATAGCGCGATCGCCCACACTCATCGCGATCGCCACGATCGCGATCAATCCCATTAATCCCCATTAATCAAGATGCGTATTTTGTTAGTGGAAGACGATTCAGATATTGCCGATGCGCTGCACGAAGCATTAACCGCGCAGCGCTATACCGTCGATCACACCTCCGATGGTCTCGATGCCCTCAATTTTTTGGAGGTGTATGACTACAACGCGATCGTCCTGGATGTGATGTTGCCCGGTATCGATGGCATCACACTCTGTCAGCGGTTACGTCAGCAGGGCAACCTAACGCCGGTTTTGATGTTGACGGCGCGAGATACGAGTCAAGATAAGGTCGCGGGCTTGGACGTGGGGGCGGATGACTATGTGGTGAAGCCGTTTGATCTCGATGAGTTATTAGCGCGGGTGCGGGCGTTGCTGCGCCGGGGTGCGGATCGATCGACGCCCCTGTTAACCTGGGAGCGGTTGTGTTTGAATCCCACAACGATGGAGGTGCAGTATGCGGGCGAGCTGCTATCACTAACCCCGAAGGAATATAGCTTAACGGAGTTATTTTTACGTCAGCCCGATCGCATCTTTAGCCGTGGCGTGATTCTCGAAAATGTTTGGTCGCTTCAGGACGATATCCCCAGTGAAGATACGGTCAAAGCTCACATTCGCGGCTTACGTAAAAAGCTTAAAGCTGCCGGTGCGCCTGCCCAGCTCATTGACACGGTTTATGGCGTGGGTTACCGACTCAATCCCCGCTTTAGCTGCGCACCGGGGCAAGAATTCGAGTCTGATTAAAGCTCGATCGACCCTATCCGATCCGCTGTTTCGTCGGCTTTACCGTCAGCTCTTATTGTCCTATTTGACGGTGATCATCACGATTTTCGGCGTTGTTGGAGTAACGCTCTATCGGCGGGTCACGACCCGTTTGTATAAGCAATTTGATCGGGAATTGGCGATCGCCAGTCAAACCGGAATCAAGATTTTTCCCCTCGTCCATCACGAATACCATGAACATTTAGCAGAGCGTCGATTGAAGAATCTCAGCCCTGCGGCTCGGGGCGCTGGACGTTCCGGCGGCTCTAATCTGGGGGTGGAAGAATTACTCAATGCCTATCGCGACGGTGTTGATTCTAGCGAAACTCCGATCGTGGAAGTCATCGAAGCTCCCACGCCCGTTCCTCTCCCAACGCCAAGTTTTTATCCCCGAGGTTTTAGCCTGACCCAACTCTCGGAGCAAATTAAGGCATTTTTGGACGATGACGATGAGTACGACGATGACGAGTACAACGATGACGAAAAATACGGTGATGATGAGTACGACGATGACGATGGCGACAACTACGACAATGACGACGAGGTTGATGAAACACTCTCGGCGATCGATCGATCCGTAGACCTAAATAACCTCACCCTAGAATGGTTTGACCTCGATCTTCACCGGATGTTGATCGAAAGCGACCCCCAGGGAGGTATTAAATCCACGAGACCCCCCGATCCGCGACAGGTCGATCGCGCCGTCAGTGATGCGGAGCTGGTGCGGCGCTGGACATCTCCGGTTTATGACACCGATCTCCGCTTGCTGGGTTATGTGCGTGCATCTGGCTCGATCGTCTCAATTCAGGCTGAACTCAACCGATTGGCGATCGAATTATGGTTTGGGGCATTACTTGCCCTCAGTTTGGCGGCACTCAGTGGGCAATGGCTGACCCGCCGCGCCTTAACGCCGATCGTTCAAAGTTTTGAGCAATTGCGACGCTTCACCGCAGACGCCTCCCACGAATTGCGATCGCCCTTAACCTCGATCGCCACCTCGATCGCCACCCTCCAGCGCAGCCCCAGCGATACACCCCTCGCTGACTGTCAGAGCAACCTCGCGCGGATTGTTCAGTCCAGCGATCGCATGACCCTGTTGGTGCGCGATTTGCTATTACTTGCCCGATCAGATGGTGGACTCTCCACAACAACCGAGGTCAATCGACGTTTTTCCCTTGATGAGCTGCTGGATAATCTCGTCGATGAAATTGAACCGATCGCCGATCGTCATGGCATCGAACTCCAGTTTGCTCCCCCCGAGTCCCATCCCGCAGGCCGGTCTACCGGTGTTGCAACCTGGGACATTCAAGGCAACCCCCAACACCTCCACCGCGCCTTTTTTAATCTGATCGATAACGCCATCCACTACACGCCCGCCGGTGGGACGGTTTCGATCGCCTTAAAACGCCTGGATAGCAAACTGATGGTACAGATTCGTGACACCGGTATCGGCATCGCCGCGCAGGATTTACCCCATATTTTCGATCGATTTTGGCGGGCAGATGAAGCACGATCGCGCCGCACCAATGGCAGCGGTTTAGGTCTGTCGATCGTCGCCACGATTATTCGTGAACAGGGCGGACGCATTGAGGTCAAAAGCACGATCGGGCAAGGCACGGAATTTCAGATCTGGCTCCCAGAGTCGGTTTGAACCGTCGTTGCGCTTGAGCAATCGAAACTAGCCGATCACCTTCAGGACTTACGCAAACTATTGAAACTCGTAGGGGCGTCATGGCAATGCGCCCACGGTATTACGTGGTTTTAGCCGGTCAGTGCGTCAGTCCTGACCTTCCCGAGTTCTTCACCTTTGCGACCTAGAGTAAGGCGTAACACGACACACGCTCCACGCCGCAACTCACACCCACTCACCGCAAAGTTTCATGCTCGATACAGAAATGACAATGATCGCCAGCTCCGAAGCGCCGCAACTCGCGAACGATGCTGACATGTTGCAATCCGCGATCGGAACTGCGCCGATCGCACTGGTTCCCCAGCCGCATAGTTCGTACGACGATCGCGACGACAACGGCAGCTCTAGCGACGACTCGTATCTAAAAGGACAAACTGACGATCCCGATCGCAGTCGTCAACCGCGCGTGTATGACGAATCCCGGATTAACGAAGGCTACTTCGGGTCAGATCGTGACGACGATCGCGACGGTGACGATCGCGACGACACGCAATTCGGTTTTACCGGCAACGATAACCTGCGCGGTAATGGCGGCGATGACTGGATATTCGGCAACCAAGGCCGCGATATTCTCACGGGTGGCGTTGGTGCAGACATGATCTTCGGTGGCCGTGATGAAGATTTGATCGACGGTGGCGACGGGGATGACTGGCTATTCGGTAACCTCGATGAAGATCGCATCCAGGGTGGTGCGGGTAATGATGTCATCTTCGGTGGCCGCGATGAAGACACGATCGATGGCGGCGACGGTGATGATTGGCTGATTGGTGATCGAGATGAAGATGTTTTGACCGGTGGCGCTGGTGCAGACATCTTCGTGCTTCAACGTGATCTCGATGATTTCGACGACGACGATGACGACTTCGACGACATTGATGATGACGATTTTGACATCATCACGGATTTTCAGGCTGGCATCGATCAGCTCGGCCTCACCCCAGACCTCCCCCTCACCGCCTTGCGTTGGGAAGACGGTGTTGGCCTGAATGCAGGTCGCACTGTGATTCGCTATGCCCCGACCGGAGAGGCGATCGCCGTACTCAATCAATTCAGTGCCGCCAACCTCACCGAGGCTAGCTTCACACAATAGACCTCTTGCACGAATAAGTTAGAACAGAGAGAGACGCTAAAGAAAGTTAGAAGGCCAATGGAGTACAGAACACT
>JAABST010000075.1 GCA_011390275.1 Geitlerinema sp. S16 | reverse complement strand
CCCCCGGTTCAGCCCGCTCAGTCCGCTCAGCCCGCAGCCGCGCCCCCAGCTCAACCAACTCAACCTCCGGCGGCTCAACAACCAGCGGCGCCGCAGCCTGCACCCGAACCCCCCAAAAGTCTCGGCGCAGGTGAGTACATGGGCGTTGCTTCGACGGGTGAAGATGTGTATTACGGGGGGATGACGCTCCAGTGCGGTGATTTACCAGATTCTGATCCCTGTTGGCGATCGCCGAATGTGAACTACACGATCGGCAATGACTCGGTGTTTGCGATCGCCGATTGCAGTCGCCAAGTCTTTACCGAGGTCTGGGTCGGCGGCGAAATGGTGGCGCAGGATATGGCTCCGCAGTCCGAGGCGATCGCCAAGATGATTTCCCTGGCCTGTTATGACGCGGTGGGGTTATAGTCGGCCATACTGGGCTAGATCGCACCGGATAGTGACAGATTGTGTTCGAGGTGAACGAGGGCGGTTTCGAGGTCGTCGTTCACAATTTGAATGTCGAACTCCGAGGCGGCATCGATTTCGACCTCAGCGCGGGCGAGACGCTTGATAATAGCCTCGTCTGTATCACGCGCCCGCGTTCGGAGCCGGTGTTCGAGTTCATCGATCGACGGCGGTAAAATGAACACCGAAATCGCTTGATCGAACAGTTGCCGCACCTGGCGGGCTCCTTCGAGTTCAATTTCGAGCAAAACCGACTCGCCGCGATCGAGCTGATCGCTAATCGCCGTTTTTGGCGTACCGTAATAATTCCCGGCGAATTCTGCCCATTCCAGCAGATCGCCCGCCGCAATTTTGGCCTCAAACTCCGCACGATCGAGAAAGTAATAATCCTCACCGTCGATTTCGCCATCGCGAGGCGATCGAGTCGTCGCGGAGATCGACAGATAGAGTTCCGGATGCCGCTGGAGCAGTTTGCGAACCAGCGTTCCCTTACCGACGCCGCTCGGTCCGGTTAACACAACCAGTTTTCCGGCTGGGGTTGATGCTGTTTGGGCGGGGTTAGCCTCAGCGCTGCCAGCCTCGATCGGGCTTGCGTTGGAGTTGCCGACCTCTGCATTACTTGAACTCATGAACGATCGCCTGTGTATAAGTTTTGCGATGGTTTCTCGGGCTGGATGGGTGATGTCTAGCGATCGCCAGTGACCCGATCTAAAACCCTGAAAACCTTACGCATCCTTACTGAGGATAAACCGATTTGCGACGGTTTCCGGCTGAATCGCCGAGAGGATCACATGACTCGAATCCATGATGATCGCCGCACGAGTCCGACGACCGTAGGTCGCATCAATCAGGTGGCCACGGTCACGAGCATCGCTGATGATACGCTTGATAGGCGATGAATCTGGGCTAACGATCGCCACGACTCGATTGGCCGAAACAATGTTGCCAAAGCCAATGTTGATGAGCTGAATGTCCATAAAAAATTCGCGCGAGCGGGTGTGAGTGGCACGATTTGGGGATTCTGTACTCCATGTTAGTGACTATCTTTAGAAATGGCTGATTTATGGCGGGCTGCCGCCTTAATCATGGGAATTGCAGCGAAAATTGGTGGTGAGTCAGTAGCCCAAGACAATAAACAGTGACTTCAGACCTTGGAGGTTTCCAAAACCGCCAAGGTCTCGCCTCCTGCGATCCATTTTTTTGGCTTGAGCTGCTTAGAACTGGTGACTAAACTTGCACCTCAACCCAGCGTTCGCCGATCCCGCACGATCGAGATATTCAATTCCGTAGGATTCCAGCCACGCCTGGATGTGCTGAACCATGCAACCCGTCGATTACACCACCCTGAAGGCACTGGCGATCGAGCTACGCGATCGCTGGATTCCCTCGCGACTCGAACAGGTGTATCAGCTCGATCGCACCCATCTCGCCCTGGCGCTACGGACGATCGAGCGGCGTGCTTGGCTACATATTTGCTGGCATCCCCAGGCGGCGCATCTGGCGATCGGGGACGCACCACCGAAGGGGCAGGATACGTTTACGTTTAGCGATCAGTTACGCCACCAGTTGAAGGGGCTAGCGTTGGTGGAAGTGGCCGATATTGCCCCTTGGGAACGGGTGCTGGATTTTCGGTTTGCTCGGCGTCCGGGGGATGCGATCGTCTGGCATCTGTATGTCGAAATTATGGGCAAATACAGCAATGCAATTTTGGTCGATCGCGATGATGCGATCGTCACCGCTGCTCATCAGGTTTCGTCGCAACAGTCGAGCGTTCGCCCCATTCTCACCGGCAAGCCCTACGAGATTCCCCCTAGTCTCACCGATCCCAGCCCGTCGCTCACCGAAGCGTTTGAGCGGTGGCGCGATCGCGTGGCTTTGGTTCCCGACACCGTGCGGCGCAATCTGACGAGAACCTATCGCGGCGTGAGTTCGTCTCTGGCCGACACCCTGGCGATCGCCGTTGGGCTAGACCCCCAGGCTTCGACCGAAACGTTAACCCCGCATGATTGGCAGCGTTTATTTAATGTGTGGCGCAGTTGGCTTGATCGGCTCGAAACCGGCATGTTTCGGCCTGTGATGACGGAGACGGGTTATACCGTGTTGGGCGATCTCAGCGCAGATCAAGCCGCGATCGATCCTGCTGTGTCAGATCTAGAAACAGGCCGAGATCTTAAAACCGGCCATGATAAATCCGTCCATGCGATCGTTTTTGACTACTATCGGGCGCAGCTCGACCAGCAAACCTTCACCCAAGTTCGCCACCAACTCAGTCAAAAAGTCACCCAAGCCCTAAAAAAACTCACGGTGAAGCGCGATGGTTTTGCCAAACGCCTGACCGAATCCGATGACGCCGATGCCTATCGCCAGCAGGCCGATTTGCTGATGGCGCACCTGCACGAATGGCAACCGGGCATGACGGCGATCGTCCTCAACGACTTTGAAACCGGCGAACCGGTCACCATTCCGCTTAACCCCGAATGGAATGCGGTCTACAACGCCCAGCGCATCTACAAAAAACACCAGAAACTCAAACGCGCTCGCAATGCCGTCCAGCCCTTACTCGATGAAGTCAGCACCGAGATCGCCTATCTCGACCAGGTAGACGCCGCGATCGCCACCGTAGACCGCTACCGCGATGCCACCGACCTCGAAACCCTCGAAGACATCCGCGACGAACTCATCGAACAGAGCTACATCGCCGCCCCGCAACACCACGTCCGCCCCACACGCGATCGCGACAACTTCCACCGCTACCACTCCCCCAGCGGCCACGAAATCCTCATCGGTCGCAACAACAACCAAAACGATCGGCTCACTTTCCGCGTCGCCAACGACTACGATCTCTGGTTCCACACCCAAGAGATCCCCGGCAGTCACGTCCTCCTACGCCTCAAACCCGGAGCCGTCGCCGATCCCGCTGACATGCAGCACGTCGCCAACCTCACCGCCTACTACAGCCGCGCCCAACAAAGCGAGCTAGTCCCCGTGATTTACACCGCGCCGCGCCACGTCTATAAACCAAAGGGCGCAAAACCGGGGATCGCGATTTATAAACACGAGCAGGTCATTTGGGGACAGCCTCAGCAGGTGGATCGATCGCTGCTCTAAAAGAGAAGTAGCCCAACAAAGACAAACCTGCCTTATTTGTAGAATCATTAATTCTACGTATCAAAATTATAAAATCCCTGTAATATCTAAGTATATATACATAGATATCTCGTGTATTTACAAAACTGCATGGCGCGACTGGACAGACTGTAAACGTAGAGACACCTGGATGAAACCCATTTTTAGTATCGTAATTACAACCTATAACCGCAAAGAACTACTTAAAAAAGCAGTTCAAACCTCCTTGAGACAAACCTATTCTTGTGAAGTCATCATCGTCGATGATTGCTCAACGGATGGCACAGACGCTTGGGTTGAAAAAATCCAATCCGAACCCTTAGGAGATCGAATTAAGTATGTTCGGAATATTAAAAATCTTGGACATTCAGACAGTATTAATCGCGGTGTTGCGATCGCCTCTGGTAACTGGATCAAGTTTTTAGACGATGATGATTACCTCGCGCCTGAGTGTTTAGAAACGATGGCTGAGGCGATCGAACTCGCGCAACACCAGACGGCTGAACCGATTGCCTTATGTTCTGTACAGGCGGTTCAAGAACGCCTGAACGGCAAGCCCATCCGACAGACCCGCCTACCCAGACCGATCGCGGCACATCATTTAGCCCTACACCATCGCGATCTTGGCTATCTCATTGATCGCGATGATGTGCATTACAACATGCTGATTGAACGTTTACCGTTTGGAACTCCGGTTCAGGTGGCCTGTAGCCGTCAGGCTTTTGATCGGGTGCGGGGATGGGATTCCGAATTTGACGGAGACGGTGACGATATTGAATTTTGGGTGCGAGCTGCCAGTGCCGGATCGGCGATCGTGCTACATGCGCCGCTGGCTTACCGTACGCATGGACATCACAATGTTTCTGCAAGCTTATCGGAAGTTCAGCGCTTCCAGACCAATTGGACAATCAAGCAAAAAATCTTTCAGCTTGTTTCGTCAAAGTACCGAGACTGCTTGCCCTCTATGAGTAATCTCCAAAAGTCTCTCGAAGTTCATTGGGGTTTAGTGAGCATCAAAAATAAACATATGGCTGAGGCTATGATTTTACTGAGCCATGCTTTGGGATTGCCATCGCAATGGTGGAAATATGCTGTTCGTCGCTGGAGTGATTTACAGGTTGGCGTTCTGCTCAAGTAGTCACATCACATTAAATCGCGTTTTAAATCGCGTTATTATCGTTACATCATAGTGGTGCGATTGATCGCTTTTAGTTAATCTGCTCGGCATATTTGAAAGGTAAAGCGAACCGATTTTTCTTCTCTAAAGAGGTATAGACTCTTAATCTTGTTGAGGCTCATGTTTGATAGAGTTCGAGTAGATAAAAATTCTCTTTCTGACCTATTTATGTAAATCTCCATGAAGGAATGCTGTGTTTTCTAGCATTTTGAAGGAGCTTTCTAAATACAGTGAGATGATTAATCCACAGAGCAATGGAAGCGATGCAACGTTGTTTAACTTGCATGACCAACTCAGTGATATTACGTGTCTTATATTTGCGGAATTCTCATGGATAACACTGGAGATACTGCTATCGAGACTTTAATTCTGTAGCTTTTGTGATTCCGATCGCTCAAAAAAAGTGATCTCAATCACCTAAAACCCTTGTCACGATCGCAAAAACTCGTACACCGGGTCACTGAAGAAAAGCTGCAATCACGAGATATTAATACACAAGGCCAAAACGCTAGCCGATACGGCGCTTTAGGCCGTTTGGAAAAAAGGGGAGACCAGCCATCATGAAACGTTCACTACTTGCATTCACCTCACGCTTGTTTGATGGTACTCGCTCGACCCTGCTTTTACTTTCAGCCCTAACACTTACGGGACTGTCGCTATCCGCTCCGCTTCAGGCCGAAGAGGTGACACGTGATGGTCTCTACCTGCGTGGTTCGCATCCTGTCGCCAACCAGATCGGCGAGTCCTACATGGTTTTTGCAGTGCAAGATGGTCAAACGGTGGGCGGGTTTTATCAGCCTCAGTCGTCGTTCGATTGTTTTTATGGCTCGATCGGCTCTGACTATATGCCTCTGACGGTGGTGAACAGCTACACCGATGATCGCTACACCTACGCGATGAACCTGTCGCGTGAGACGATCGTCGCGAATGCAAGCCAAACGAGCATTGCGAGTCAAGATCCCGTCAGCGCCTACGCGATCGCGGATTTGGATGAAACGGCGCGTCGTGTCCTGGCAACGTGCCAACGTGAGCTATCTGACGATGTAGATATCTAGTTGTGACGGACTGCGGCGGATTGCGATGTGTTGTATAGCAAGAACCGATTGTATTAGGACTCACAAAAAAAGCTGAGAGCACTGAGCGGAGTCGAAGTGCGGTTTTTGGCTTAGACGAGAGTGTCCTAGCTCAATCGGATACTGCTATATCAAGTCAGTCCTGCGGCAGAAGTGCGGGGGCGATCGCGGTAGATAGCGACATGGAGCTATCGCCGCTGGCCGAGGTGTAGCCCGAGGCTTGTAGGCTGTTTTGGGTGATCCGCAGCACCATCGAGAGGCGGACGCGACCGCTGGTGTTGCGGATGGAGCGATGGATGAGCTGATCGGTGAATAAGACGAATTCGCCTGCTTGCAGCACGATCGCGATCGCCTTCTGCTCAAGCGCGGCGTCGAGTTCAAACAGGTTGTTGCCACTGAAGGGATCGGAGAGTTTGACGGCGTGATTGGTGTCGTTTAGTTCGACGTTTGGTACATATTCAAAGCCGTTATCGGCTGTGACATCCGTGAGCGCGATGTAGGCATTAATGCTTTTACCTGAGCCTGATAGCAGGTTGGGATACACGTCACGATGCCAAAAGGGGATGAGCTGTTGGGCAGGATAATTGACCCAAATTTCGGAGCGCCAGAGGGTTAGGTCGTCGCCGAGCCGTTGTCGGAGGTGTCGTAATAATGCTGGATCACGGCAGATGCGCTGAATGACTTCGGAATCAAGGTGGCGCTCCATATAAAATTCACCTTTCCAAAACTGGATGCACAGTAGGAAAAAGGAGCCAAATTTAAGCTGAACTAAAAATCGGAGGAGTTGCAGCAGCACTCGTTTGGCTGGGGGTTTGGGTAATATGTCGTGCTGAATCGCCTGGGCGATCGTCTGCATGGTCTCGGTGCTGAGCGTGAGGCGATCGGGGACTGAGATCTCGCGATCGCGCTGATCCTCGACGCTGGATGCATGGATTTGAGATGCTTCTTCCGCAGGCTTTTTGGCGCTAGGGTTCGCTTCCGGATGGCATCCCGTCCACCCTTGGCTGCGCTGCCATAATTCCGCCGCTCGCTGAGGATCTTCGGCAAGTTTTGGCCAGGGGAGGGGCTGGAGGTGACGATCGACGAATGTACCGCTGGTAGTTTGCCATGCGGGATCGGTGAGGATGGCGATCGCGCTGCGGGCAGCAGCATCGGGGTGGACGCCAATGCCCACCAGTTTGGCTAGCCGGTGACCTAGGGTAATATTTGAGCGAACAAAGCCGGGGTGCAGGGCGTTCACGGTGGCGGTAATATCTGCGCCGCCGTCGTTCTGGCGTAAACGCCGGTCGAGTTCACGCACGAAGAGCAAGATTGATAACTTTGAAAGGCCGTAGAGGTGAACGAAATTCCACGGTGTCGTCTGGGTGAAGGCGTCCCAGTCAAACTGACGGGGGCGGTAGGCGACATCAGAGGCGATCGCCAAAATGCGGCTAGAGCGGGTGAGGCGATCGCGCAGCAGTTCGGTCAGCAGAAAATGACCGAGGTAGTTGGTTCCCCAAATGGTCTCGAACCGTTCTGCGGTGGTTCCCCGTCCCTGAAAAATCCCGGCATTATTGACCAAAATATCGAGGGGAAGCTGACGCGCACAGAACTGGGCGGCACAGGCGCGAACGGAGTCGAGAGAGGCTAGGTCGAGCGGGATGGCCTCGATGTTTGGGTTATTCGTTGCGGCTTGAATCTCAGCGATCGCACGGTTTGCTTTCGCGACAGATCGACACGCGATCAAGACATGACAGCCTTGAGCGGCCAGGGCGATCGCGATACTTAAACCAAGGCCGGAATTTCCGCCCGTGATCAGAGCCACGCGCTGATGTGGTCTGGCGTCTGGAGTCATAAAAGGCGGCAAAATGGTGGTCGCACGGTCAAAACAGCTTGATCCTAATCGTTGCTGTGCGTCGCAACCGCCATAGGATCAAGCTAGACCGCGAACGTGCTGCTAATGGCTAGCCGATAACAGCGGGGTCTATTTCGCTTTGTAGTAACGCGAATCACTTTCCTTGTAGCTGTACTCAACACCACAGCGAGCGCGGGTAAATTTGTCGAGTTCGCCATCTTCGCGTTTGCGATCGAGCGTACGCTTATCGCAGCGGCACAGACTCGCCAACCCGTTTTTACTCAGGGATGGGGAGTCCTGGAGCTTTTTTACCTCCTCCGGGTTCATCTGACTCGATGAGCGGCGGCGGCGG
>JAABST010000074.1 GCA_011390275.1 Geitlerinema sp. S16 | reverse complement strand
TGGCGTTTTGGCTTTGACGCTGCTAGAGGAGGCTGTGCTGGCCGCTGCGACCGCCGGTTTCACGGGTTTCGCGGTCGGTTTCACCACTGGAGTCGCCGGTTTCGCGATCGTTTTTGAGGTGGTTTTGGCGGCGGCTGGTGTCGCGCGGGTGGGTGCGGCGGCTTTCGTCGCTGCTGTGGATTTCGGGCGAGTTGTGGTCGATGACGCTTTGGGCGTCGCGGCGGGTGTGACCGTGGCCGGAACCGCAGGGGGCTGCGGTGGTGTTTTGACCGTGGAAGCTGAGCTGTTGTCTGACCCAAGGGCTTGGCCTAGGCGTGCGACTTCAGCTTCAAGGGCTTCAATACGGGTGATCCAGGTGGGATCTTCCGGTGGTGTGGTCGTCTTGGAGGCGGAACGTTTCGCGATCGGGGTCGGTGGTACGGCAGCTTCGCCCATCAGAGCCGCGAGTCCGGCACTGAGAATATCGTTGAGGACGGCGAGGCGATCGTATCCCAAGGCTTCACCGTGACGATCAGCAAGGCTGGAGGGATACTGGCGTTTTCCGAGTTCGGCGATCGCCTCCATCGTCGAATCGTCTACGCGAAGCTGGAGAATCTGGGGCATCGATCTCAGGGAATAACACGCTCAGAAGGGGGCGCGGTGGACTGTACTCTATCGTCCTACAAGATGGCGATTATGGTGGTGGACTTGGGGTGAAAGATGATCTCGCCCGAAATCGCCCCTAGGGGGCTAAGCTAAATCGCTAGAATGCAGAACTAATGAGCATTGTGGCATTTATAAGCCGACAATACCACCGCTTAGGGACTTGATTTTTCTTCATATTTTGTATTGAAGCTATGGTGATGCAGGGTCGGCCTGGATTGGGGTTGAGCTGGCGATCGTTCAACAAGACCGTCGCGAATCGCCATAACCTTTTAGACTAGACACGATCTGATGACTCACTGGTGAGCGGGATTCAGGAGAGGTGAACTGTGATTGATCGCAACCGAGAATCAACAGTGCAAAGTGCGACGAGTCGCCGTGAGTTACGCGATCTCGTACGTTCGCAACTGCAAATGTTGCTCGAACAAAATAACTTGCAGGGGGCGAAAACCTTGCTGGTTCCCGTACAGCCTGCGGACATTGCGGACGCGATCGAGGGCTTACCGGAGACGATGCACGCGATTGCCTTTCGTTTGCTGTCGAAGAACGAAGCGACCGAGGTTTACGAATATCTCGATTCGAGCGTGCAGCTTTCCCTGGTGGAGGATTTCAAACGTCAGGAAGTCCTCGATATTGTCGAGCAGATGTCACCCGACGATCGAGCCCGACTGTTTGACGAGTTGCCCGCGACCGTCGTGCGGCGGTTGTTGCAGCACATGAGTCCCTCGGAGCGACGCGCAACGTCGCTGCTGCTGGGCTATGAGTCCGACACCGCCGGACGGATTATGACCCCAGAATATATTTCACTCAAGGAATATTTCACGGCGGCTCAGGCGATCGAGCGCATTCGCAGCCTTGCCCGCGTCACCGAGACGGTCTACGCGCTGTACGTCACCGATGCGGCTCGCCATCTCACGGGAATTCTGTCCCTGCGCGATTTGGTGGTCGCCCAGCCCGATTGCACTGTCGGCGAGATCATGACCCACGATGCGGTGTTTGTCCACACCAGTACCGACCAAGAGGAAGTCGCGCGGACGATTCAGCGCTACGATTTTCTCGCGGTTCCGGTGGTCGATAGTGAACAGCGGCTGGTGGGAATCGTCACTGTCGATGATGTGATCGACATTATCGAAAAGGAAACCACGGAAGATATCTATGCTTTGGGCGGTTTGCAAACCGATGGGGATAATTATTTTCAGACGAATTTGTTTAACGTGGCGCGACAGCGGGTGGTGTGGCTGCTGGTGTTGCTGTTTACCAACACGCTGACCAGTGGCGTGATTCGAGCCAATGAGGACATTTTGGAGCGGGTGGTGAGTTTGGCGATGTTTATTCCGCTGTTGATTGGAACCGGGGGAAATGTGGGGGCGCAGTCGTCTACGGTGGTGATTCGCGGGCTGAATATGGACTCGATCGGGGTCGATCGCGCGGGTTGGGTGATTCGACGCGAGGCGATCGCCGGGGCGCTGTTGGGAACCATGCTGGGGCTAATGGTGACGATCGGGGCGTATTTCCTTCAGGGGGATCTGGTGGTGGCGATCGCGGTGGGCGTCAGTCTGATCGCGATTTCGGTACTGGCGTCGGTGTCAGGATCAGCGCTGCCGTTTCTGTTCCAGTCCCTCGGGTTTGATCCGGCGTTGATGTCGGCTCCATTTATTACGACGGCGGTGGATGTGTTGGGGGTGTTAATTTACTTCGGGATCGCCCGCTTATTATTGCAAGTGGTGCAGACAAGTATGGCGTGGGCGGGTATTTGAGGTCGCTCAACCAAAGGTCAGACAAAAGGTTAGACAAAACCTGATAAATTGATGGTTCCTGTTTTCGCCTCAATGCACCGCCATGTCAGTAGATTGGATTAAGCCCGCCGATCGCGTGCAAGCTCTGCCGCCTTATGTTTTCGCACGTCTCGATGAGCTGAAGGCACGAGCGCGAGAACAGGGGTTAGATTTGATTGACCTGGGGATGGGCAACCCGGACGGAGCCACGCCAGCGCCGATCGTTGATGCGGCGATCGAAGCACTCCAAGATCAGCGCAATCATGGCTACCCACCGTTTGAAGGAACGGGCAGCTTTCGCAAGACGATCGCCGACTGGTACTACCGCCGCTATAACGTGCAGCTCGACTCCGAAGGCGAAGCGCTGCCGTTGATCGGCTCGAAGGAAGGGCTGGCACACTTGGCGATCGCCTACATCAACCCCGGCGATCTCGTCCTCGTTCCGAGTCCGTCCTATCCAGCACACTTTCGCGGCCCTCTGATTGCCGGTGGTGAGATCTACAGCATTCCGCTCAGTGCGAAAAACGACTGGCTGATCGACCTGGGAAGCATCCCCGACGATGTGGCCGATCGCGCCAAGATGCTCTACTTCAACTACCCCAACAACCCCACCGGAGCCACCGCCCCCCGCGAATTTTTCGAGGAGATCGTCACCTGGGCGCGACGTCACGAGATTGTCTTGGTGCATGACCTCTGTTACGCCGAACTCGCGTTTGATGGCTACCAGCCCACCAGCCTGCTCGAAATTGACGGCGCCAAAGAAATCGGCGTCGAATTTCACACGCTCTCGAAAACCTACAACATGGCAGGCTGGCGCGTCGGTTTTGTCGTCGGCAATCGTCATATTATTCAAGGTTTACGGACACTCAAAACAAATCTGGATTACGGCATTTTCTCCGCGCTCCAAAAGGCGGCAGAAACAGCGCTGAATCTGCCGGATCACTACTTAGATGATGTACAAAAACGCTACAGCGAACGGCGTGATTTTCTGATCGATCGGTTTGCCAAACTCGGTTGGACGGTCGCGAAAACCAAGGCGACGATGTATCTCTGGATTCCCTGTCCGCCGGGGATGGGTTCGACGGATTTTGCCCTGTCAGTGTTGCAAAAGACGGGTGTAGTTTTAACGCCGGGGAATGCCTTTGGTGAGGGTGGCGAGGGCTATGTGCGTTTGAGTTTGATTGCGGATCTCGATCGCCTCGGTACGGCACTCGATCGGCTCGAACAAGCTGGCATCCGTTACGCCTAAGTCGAAATCCGCTTGTGTATAAGCCTGGATCATCGCTCTGGGTGGACACCGCACTATTTGCTTCGCAAAGGCTACGCCAACGACTCCGCTCAGTGCTCTCAGCTTTTTTTTGATAAGTCCTAAGCAAATCGTTTTTTGCTATAGATCGTCGGGAGTGAGACCTTTGAGGTTTTGGAAACCTCAAAGGTCTGAAGTCTCTAATCCCTAAATTTACGGTTGATTGTCTTGACCCACTTAAGACTCTATAAATTCATATTGTTATAGCTGCCTGTCGTTGATGTAGTCCGTTACCGCATCAATGCTGTTTAAGACCTGATGAAATTCGCGGATGGTGTGTGAAAACTGAGCGACAACGCGATCGGGAATCCGCGATTCAGTGTTTAACTCCTGCTCCAGTTTACTCACGGCCTGCATGAGATCTTCCGCGCCAATATTGCCCGCTGCGCCCTTGAGTGTGTGCAATAAGTCCCTCGCTTGGTCGTAATCATCGCGATCGAGCAAGGTTTCAAAGTCTTGATCGAAGCTTCGATAGGTCATGGAGAAGAGCTGCAAGAGTTGGCTGTAGCCTTCCCAGTCGTCTCCCATACGCCGGAGACCCGTTTCGATCGAGAGGCCGGGATAGTCTGGAACCTCTGGCACATCGCTGATATTATCAGCAGCTTTCACAGTTTCAGAAGTTTCCACAGTGTTAAAAGTGTCCACGGTTTCAGCAGATAGCGGTAAAGAGAAAACCGGGGCTGGTGAGGGAGAAAAAAATTGATCGAGGCGAACCAACCCGTGCGGTAAGATGCCTGCCGGACTCAACCGGCTCGAAGACACATGGGGTAACCAGCGTTGAAGAGTCGAGGAAAGTAGGTCAAGCGTAACCGGTTTGGCGATTTGAGCATTCATCCCGGCGTCCAGACACATGCGTTCATAGTCATCGAGGGAGTGAGCCGTCATCGCCACGATCGGAACCGTTTTACACCAGCGGTCTTGCTCGTTGCCAGACCCGAGCTGACGAATTCTGCGGGTGGCTTCAAAGCCGTCCATTTGCGGCATTTGCACATCCATCAACAACAGATCGTAGCGACGCGATCGCACGTGATCAATCGCGTCATAGCCGTTATGAGCAATTTCGACGGCATAGCCCAAACGCTGTAGCATTTCCCGCGCCACAATCTGATTCACCTCGTTATCTTCAATCAGCAAGACCGTGGCGTATGACACATTCTGTCTCGGCGGCATCGGGTGGTTTGAGGGGGCGACGGTGGCGGGGAGTGTCGGTGAAGTCGGCGAAGTCGGCGAGGGGCTAGGCGAGCTTGCCGGACTCGGAGGAATTGGAGCGGTGGGAACCCGTGTGTTTTGCGACGATGCGATCTCAGGCGCGAGGTTGTGCGACAGCGGAAGCGAGCTTCCGCTGTCGATCGCCTGGAGGAGATCGCGCAGTTGACGGCGATCGATGGGCTTTTGCAACTGATAGTCGATGCCTTTGTAGCGTTTGTTGGCCTCCATAACGATCGGGCAGGACGGGGGCAACAGCAGCACGCGCGTTAAAGGAGCAATCAGAAAATCTGCATCAAGGCGCAAAACCGTCTCATAGCCGCTCATCTCAGGCATCGCATCATCGATCAGCAAGACATCAAAAGGCTCGGCTTCGGCAGCCAGCAGAGCTTCGATCGCGGCTGTCCCGGAATAGGCCACGGCGGCCTGAAGCCCGAAATTTTCGAGCATGGTGGCGATCGCTTTACAGGTGTTCGGGCTACTATCCACCACCAAACAGCGCTTATCTTTTTGCCTTGCGAGGACGGCTTCCAGATCTGACTCGTTCAAGTGCTCGGCTTGTTCTTCTGGGGGCGTAGCGGGAGTCGTGACCGGAATCTCGAAGTCAAGACAGACCCGAAAGCGGCTGCCGCGCCCAGATTCGCTGTTGATCGTGATCGTCCCGCCCATTAAATCCAGCAGACGCCGACAAATGGTTAACCCTAACCCCGTCCCGCCATAGGATCGGGTGTTAAAGTCGTGAACCTGCGTAAAGGCTTGAAACAGCGTTGCAATTTGCGCTGATGTTAAACCAATGCCGGTGTCGCACACATCAAAACGTAGACGAACGCGATCGGTTGATGTTGGGAGCCGATCGACAACCAGGGTAACGCTCCCGTTGTCTGTAAATTTAATCGCGTTTGCTACCAAATTAATCAAAATTTGACTGAGACGCAGGCTATCGCCGATCAGTTCATTGGGTACATCAGAACCAATGCGAAAGACCAACTCTAGGTCTTTTTCGATGGCCTGTAAGGCTAAGAGGTCACGCAGCGATGAAAAGATATCATCTAGCAAAAACGGAGTCGAAACGATCGTAAATTTTCCCGCTTCTAGCTTGGAAAAATCGAGTACATCATTCACCAAGCGCAAAAGAAGCTGTGACGAAGCCTGAATCTTTTGTAAATAGTAGAAACGATCCGTATCATGACTGCTGTGTAGGGCTAAATCCGTTAGACCGATGATGCCATTGAGCGGTGTCCGCAGTTCGTGGCTCATGACGGCTAAAAAGTCCCCTTTCGCCTGACTGTTGGACTCCGCAATCTCTTTCGCACTTCGATTACTATAGGCGGCATAGCTCAAGGCCCCAGACAAGACGCTACCGAGGATGAGAATGATCAGCGTACTTTTCCAGTTTTTTCTGCTAACCGAATGCACGCCTAACACCCAGCTTCCGTTGGGAAACACAATATCGATCGTTTGCAAGGGCTGATCAAAGACGGTTTCATCGCCCCAAAAAACCTCTCCATTGGCTCCGGTTCCATTTCGTCCGCGCAGAGCGTAGCGATAACCGGACGGCACATCGTTGAGTCCGGCCTCGCGGTATAGCATTTCGGTGTCAATGAGCACCACGGCAAACCCCCAAAAATCAGATGGGATTTTCTGGAGCCAGGGGTCATCGGGCTGGGCTCGACCACTATCAATTTGGGTTTGGGGATCAAATGAGTCGGGGATGAAAATCGGCAGACGAGCAATGACAGCTTCTCCCCCCTGCATCACCTCGGCAGGTCCGGCAAGGTTCATTGCGCGTTGCTGAATCGTGGCGATCGCAACGTCTTGACGTTTAGGGCTCGCGAGAATGTCGAAGCCGATTACCTCCAGGTTATCCTCTGGGTTCGTGAGATAGGTGACAATGCCAGCGGGTGCAAGCTCCATACTTAAGACGCCGTCTAATTGACGTTCGAGCGCCGCAGCCAGCACCTGAAAATCCAGCTCTAAGTCACGGTCAGAATCTAAGCGATTTTGTTGAGCACGGCTCTCGACCAGAGCGGATAAGGAAATCAAAATACTGAGACGCTGATTGAGCGTACGTTCGATCGCAGATTTAACTTGCAATAAGTTTTGCTCTACAACAGTTGCTTCTCGCTTCGTGGTCAGCCTGTGCACTTCGGCGGCGATCGTTACGGTGGTAATGATCCCCCCACAAAAAATCAGTCCCGCCATCGATCGTGATGTCCGCTTACGCAGTAGAGGTAAGAAGGAGAGCGAGAGCGAAAACTTGGTCATCAACTTGGTCATCAAAGGGAGGAACATGGCATGACTTTAGATGAAGTGTCCGATCGACTAAGATGCAACGTGGCTAGATCATCGAGTTGAAAGACGCTCCGAAAATTTCATTCCCATTCCAGTGGGTTGATGGCCTGACGACTTGATAACCCTACGATGCGGGGATGTCGGCCAATTCACGCATCATCTCTGCTTCAAGCTGATCGAGTAGAGTCTCCACCTCGACCCCCAACGCTTCAAATTCCTGCTCCGGTGTCGGATCGTCGCACAAAAATACAATGATCTGAACCTGTCCGTCTGCAATCCCGACCACCAAAACCTCTTTATTCGGGTCGTAACCATCGAGGACACCGATCGCCTCACGCAAGCGATTATCAACCTTTGCATTCAAGGCTTCGATCTGGGGGCGTGTGCAGGTAATGAAGCGTGGCGAGGGCTGAAGGTCGATGCCCAAGTATTCGCGATCGCCGCCTTGGGCTTCGATGGCGTGATCGTATCCCCACACTAAAGCCGCAAATTCGCGACGATAATCGCGTACGAAGCGATCGATTCGCTTGAGGTTGCGGGTGCTAGGACGGTTTGTATCGCGATCAAAAAGGTCGAACATCGGGAATTTTCAGGGAGAGACAGAAACGAGCAAAGGCTCCAACTGAGATTATATGAAATCGGAATTGAGTGGGAGATTTTCGAGTTAATGGCACTCTAACCTTCTGGTAACTATTCAGGGGGTCGGCAGGAGAGAGACCGATTCAGAGCGCAGCACTTGAGTGAGAAAGGGCAAGACAGCACG
>JAABST010000073.1 GCA_011390275.1 Geitlerinema sp. S16 | reverse complement strand
TTAGCGCCGCGATCGCCTTTCTCACCCTTTGCACCGCGTTCGCCTTTCGCACCGCGATCGCCTTTCTCACCCTTTGCACCGCGTTCGCCTTTAGCGCCGCGATCGCCTTTCTCACCCTTTGCACCGCGTTCGCCTTTAGCGCCGCGATCGCCTTTCTCACCCTTTGCACCGCGTTCGCCTTTAGCGCCGCGATCGCCTTTCTCACCCTTTGCCCCGCGATCGCCTTTAGCGCCGCGATCGCCTTTCTCACCCTTTGCCCCGTCGCGACCGGGTTGGCCGGGTGGACGCCGCTCTAGGCGATCTAGCCTTGCATCCTGGTAGCGTTCACCCGCTAAAACTAAATTTCTAAGGGAATCAATACCAACTGTATTATCGTTGACCCGCCCCGATAGACTGAGTAATTGTGCGAGTTGACCGGCGATCGCCTCAAGACGATCAAGTCTCCCCGCAAACTCTCTGATCTGTCCTGCGATGTTTCGCAGCGCGGACAGTTCAGCCGACAAACCGCCGATCTGAGCTGCCAGATCTGCGATATCTTGCAAAATCCCGCTCAGATCCGGTGGTGGCGGCGGTGATCCAAGATCGGCGATCGCATCGTAGATATTAGAGAGAATCGGATCAAAATCGCAGCTAGACGGCATCGCTTAACCTCGCAACGCGCCTAAAATGCCCGATAAAATGCCGACCTGCTCAGCGCAATTTGTACAGCAAAAATCGGACGGGAACGTGCCACGCTGACAGTCTTCGTTATCGCACCCGCATTCAATCTCTGACACGGCAAACTGCCCCGATGTTGACGATTGATTAAAAAGTATTGAGCCACCAGGAGATCGAACGGTCGTCGTGTACGTAATCACTGGCAGTGAACCATGACTGAAAATCTGATGAGAGAAGAAAGATAGCTGACTCGAAGACCATGAACGCATCGAACCTTCAGGCGCTCCTGTGTGTGTCAAGCGAGAAAAATAAACCCGCCGTTGCGAATTCCACACATTCACAACGATGAAAGAGTTGTCACTCGAGATACCGTGAAAACCCCGACTTGTGGGGCTACTGCTCCCAGTGCGGGTGAACACTTGCCAGGTTGCGTATGCGACGGTACTACTACTTGATTGAGTGCTAGTTGCACCGCCGCCAGTAACAATGTCGATCGGCGTTATGCCATTGCCGCTAACTTGTAGGTGTGTCCCTTGTTTTTCCGCGCAATGTGTCGCCATCAGATCACGCTATCAGGATCGAGGGTGGCCGCCGTGTTCGGTGCGTATAGAGTCGCGGCGAAACCATAGCCGATATGGGAATCCGTGCCACGTTCGACGATCGAGTCAAATGATCGCGCGACCGTCACGCCATACGCCGGATCTAAAGTCTTTTCAGCGGTCGTAGTGACTGCCTGTTTTACAAGTAGCGAGAAAATTTGAGACGGGGTGATCGTCGCGATCGCGCCGTCAAATCCGTGCAAGGTGGCCAGCTCGCTTAGATCGATTTGAAGGGTTCCAGCGGAGACAGTGGCGTTTGCTCCAAACAGTTCTGATAGGTTCATTTTTTAGCTCATCGATGTCACGCGATGATCTTCGGTCTTTGGTGGTGTCCGTCAAACGTTCGTTTTCGGATTGTTCGCAGATAACACCAGTGTTACACCGGGCTTAGGCCTTTCGTAGTGTTCGTTTTGGCGTTCGCACGTTTCGCGGTCGTGTTCCCGATCGCATGATGGGAATGCGAACAATTATGATCAAAATGTGAACATCGGATATTTGCGAGTCAGCACGCACGATCAAACCGAAAATTTACAACGCGATGCGCTCGCGAGTTGCGATCGCCTATTTTCTGAGGTTGCCAGCGGTGCGAAAACCGATCGCCCGGAATTGGAACGAGCGATCGCGTCACTGCGATCAGGTGATACGTTTTCGGTGTGGCGGCTCGATCGCCTGGGTCGCTCCACACGACACTTGCTTGACTGCATTGATGAAATTCAAGCCGCTGGTGCAAACTTCCATAGCGTGATTGAAGGGTTTGATACGGCTACCGCGTCGGGCCGGTTGTTTTTCACGGTTGCCGCTGCTTTCGCGGAGTTCGAGCGACACATTATCTGTGAGCGAACTAAGGCAGGGTTGGCAGCTGCGCGGGCGCGTGGACGGACCGGTGGCAGACGACGCGCGTTAAGCGCCGCTGAAATTGAGACAGCGAAGATATTGCGAAACAATGGCCTAAGCGTTCGGGAAATCTGCCAGACGCTCAACATTGGCCGAACAACTTTCTACGCTTGGTGTTTTTCACGCGACGGCGAACCGGCATAGATTCCAAGATTTGAGCGACGCGATCACCGCGATCGATCATCGATCGCACCAAGGGAACATCGGTACGCCGAATACCACGGTATCCAACACGACCGGTAGACAGAAACCACCGGTAGGCATAGTAGCGAGTACGAACGCCTGACTTGCTTAGTTTCTCCTCGTAGGTAATCCACCCGCTTGCATTACCCGCTTGTGTGCCACGGCGTGATGTTTTGGGCAGTCGATCGCGATCGGCTCGATCGCATATTTCATCCCAGTACGGATCGCGGCCTATGGTGTCCCACTGGTAATCAGCGCCGTCCAAAGACTGATAATCATCTAAATCAAACAGTGATGTCTGTGCCCGTGTCTGCATCGTCATCGCTGGAGATAGAAATTTTGCACGCCATAGCGAAACGTTCGATCGAGCAATTGAGTAGTGTCGCGGCCATCAACGCCTTGTCAAGAGTAGGCTTACGCTCACCTTTACCCCAACGACGGATCGCGTCTGGCGTCACTCCCAGACGTTTTGCGAATTCTTGCTGATTTGTCCCAGCTAATTTGATTAATTCGAGCAAGGTCGGACTCTCGTTTACGTACATTTATCTTACCAGATAAGTCAGACTAAAGTCTGGACAAAATATCCTAGTTCAGACTATAGTCTGGATAGACAGGCACACGAACACGACTCGCGAGCTGCAGGAAGGTTACGAGTCGTCGCATACACCGAATCTAATCGGCGTAACGGTTTCTGTCTACCGAACCATCACAACCTATGGGGTAACTATGACCCAACGCCGCCGCCGGTTTACCGGCCTGTGTGACGATGATCGCTACTTTCTGGCATTGCTGGAATTGAAGTGTGCGATCGCCATCGTCGAACTCGCCGCAATTCACAAGCGCAATGTTCATGAGGTCGAAGATCGGATCTCATCTCTCGCGATCGATGCCATGCATCAAATCTCTATCGAAGGCATTGAAGCAACGATCAAAGAGCTGAATCAATCATCCGATCTCTATCGCAAGTGTGCTTTAGATAAATCCGGCCTACCGCCAATGGATGAACACCGCAAACGCTTTGAGGTCGCATAATGACACAGCTCAAACGCCCGTTGCTGCCATCAGTCCCGACGCCGCCGTCGGGCATCGTCACGTACGATATGTCTCCGGCGTTCGTCGTTTTCGCGATCGATATGGATGGCATTGTTCACTTCGTTAATCTGGCACAGGTTGAATACTCGCGATTCAACCCGGCTGACAACCGGCTCGTGTTGCGATTCACCAGTGGACGCGATTTAGTCGTGGGTGGCCAGGATGCGATCGCGATCGCACAACGGTTTCGGACTCAATCAAAATCACAGGAGAAAAAATGAGACAAGATCTCCCGCCGACGTTTCGGCCCTATGCGAAATCGATTAACCATCACACAGAACTACTACGGGACATGACCCGATTAATGTCAGTCCGCGAGCGTAAAGCCTTCTTTGAGGGGCTTCTTTTACCTTCAGCGTTAGCGACAGCATTTCACGAGCAATGTCTGTCGTGTGACCCTGACGCGGATCTAGACACCTGTACAAGTTTGACTCTTTCCCTTACTGTCCTGGCTGCGCAACCGCTCTTATAACCCGCCTGATGAGGCGGAAACACAAAATGATGTCTAACGAAATGAATCAAAACACAGACGACGACACAGAAGCGATCAAGTTTCGGTATCGGATCGCCATCGCTGCAATCCGATACTGCCAACACTACCGGATCAACCTTACTGAAGCGATGCCCGATCACTTTGATGAGGATGAGCCGGTTTCCTTTGAACGAATGGAAATCGCGATCGCCATGCTCCTGGATGATCTCGACTCTGTATAACCCGCCTGATGAGTCCGAATGATCCTTCGGACGAAACGGTGACATCAATGTCACCGTCGCGGACTCGGATCGCAACCGACCGCCGGTCTATGCCGTTGCTATGCCTAAATGATGAAACGGACTACTTTGTCCATTGCTCTTCACGGGCTGCAACGGCATTGCCGATCGCGATCGAACTGCCCAAAAAGTGAAATAGGCTATTTGACCTTTGGGAGATTCTAGGGCTTCCCGATCGTGCAGCAAACAGACACTCCCACGGATATAGAACCTACCTAATTGAATATGACCAAAGTTTTAGGCGTCGATATTTGTCGATCGTCTATCGTGTGCTGCCTTCTAACTCATGCACCGACGGACGCTCGCGAGTCATTCATTGACACTGAATTTTACACGTTTCAGGCTGACGCCGCCGGACTGAAAGCGGCGATCGCGCTATCGCCTGACGTGGCTGTGATGGAACCGACCGGCGTAAATTATCAACGCCTATGGGGTTCTAAATTGGCAGAAGCAGGGGTTGAGGTTCGGCTAGTGTCGAACAACGCCTTACCCGCCTATCGCAAATCATTAGACCTGCCGGACAAAGACGACGAAGCGGACGCCCTGTCGCTTGCCTGCTATTACTACGCCTTTGCAGATTCGCCGCGTCGTTGGTTGCAGCAACGTGATCAAGAGTTGGCACGGATGCGAGACCTATGTCTGAGACTTGCGCACATCAACCGCGTACAGTCGCCGATCGTTAATCGCATTCGCCAGGATCTTGCGTGGCAGTTCCCAGAAATTGCGAATCGCCAAGCCAAACGAGATCTATTCAACCCAGCGCCAAACCTATGGCGCTGGGTTGCCGGACGGTCAAACTCTAAAAAATACGATCGCGAGTACGCGGCAACCGTCGGCAGTGGCATCGAACAGGAGACCCGATTCGCCGCGTCGATGCTGTCTGATCTCGGTGAACAAGAGTCATTGCTAGAGATGGAGTTAGCCGCGATCGTACGAACGTCTGAGCGGTTTTCTGTCTACCGTGAGATCTTCGATAAGTTCGGGTTTGGCCTGCGAATATCAGGAATGATACTCAGTCAGATCTACCCGTTCGAGAATTTCTTAGACGATGCCGGTAAACCGATTGTGGTCATACGCAAGGGGCGAAACAGCGGTAAACCGACACGCCGCTATCTCAGTGAACGTCGTTTTAAAAAATCGCTAGGCGTTGCGCCAACTCGCGAATGGTCTGGTCAGGATAACCGGACGATGCAGAAAGCTGGATCGGGTCTGTGTCGGACGGCGCTGTGGCAATGGACATTTACCCGGATCGAGGTTACCCGCTGTCGTCCAAAGAACGAGATCGGCATTGAGTTAGGTCGCATTATGGACGGCTATAAAGCGGCGAAGATGCCAGCTCGTAAGCTGCGAATGAAGGTGGCCGCCAAAGCTGTCGAGATGTTGTTCGCTGAACTGTGTGAGGCGTACAATAATCACAGATAGATACACGCCCCGCGAATTGAAAGCCCGCCGATCATGACGATCGGCGGGCTTTTCTCTGTGAGGGAATCGACTAAAGTGAAGAGCAGGAAGTTTTATGGGGTTTGCTCCTCGTCTGAACTGGATTTTCAATCCCTGATCCGTGATGTCTTGAGCCGGTTGAATGTGATTGATCGTCATGCATTCAGATCCTGCTGACGTTCTATCACGACGCATCACGATTCCTTGAACAATATTCAATATTCATTGACAAGCTTTAAGCGTTTTATGCCGTTTTTTTCTCTGCCTCGTTCATCTCGCCAACATCACCAACCGAATCGCCCACCGAATCGACGACTTGATCGCCTTCAGTCCTGGATTCGTCTTGCGATTCTCTCTGCGATCGTTAGTCTTGCCGCTCCTAGCCTTGCCCAAACCTGGACACCGGCCTACGATGGCCGCAGCGAAACCGATGGCCTCTCGCACGGCATTAGCGGCATGGCGGTACTAGACGATGCCAGTGATTACCTCAACAACAGGATTGAACTGTTGGTGGTTCACGATAACAAAAGTGATGACAGCGGACGGTTTAGCCTGGTGCGCTGGCAAGATGGCACGATCGTCATGGAGCCTGTCGCCTGGGCGAGCGATGTCCCTTTGCCGATCGACCTGGAAGGCTTAAGCCCCATACCGGGCGACGATCGGTTTATTGCCCTCGAAAGTGACGGTGAGTTTTATCGTGTGGCGTTCGATCGCGCGGCGATGGCCGTGACGGTGAGCGATCGCGGTGTCGTGCCGCCGCTGCCGGAGGGGTCTAATCTGGAGTCGATCGCGCTGACCAACCTTGCGGGGCAAATGCTGACCGTCTGGGCGCATCGCGGCCAGGATGATGATCCCGGCATTCTGTACTGGGGGACGATCGATCTCGATCGCCTCGCGATTACGCCGATCGGCTCGCAGCCGCTGACCGTTCCGGCTCCCGTGGGCAACGTGCGCCACATTTCCGATCTGACGGTCACATCTACCGGCCAAGTGTTCATTTCCTCGACGACGGACAACGGCAATGATGGCCCCTTCGAGTCGATCGCCTATGAAATCGGCCTGTTTGGCTTCGATGACAACGAGATGCCCACGTTTATGCCCTACCCGAATTTCATCGAGCTAGGATACGGCGACGGCTATAAGGTCGAGGCGATCGTCCGCGATCCCCTACGTGCCAATCCCGCCGTTTTGCTCGGAACAGATGATGAAAATTTCGGATCGGCGATCGGGCGCTAATCGCGCATTCCGTCGATTGATCGTTGCATTTCGTAACGTTCAGCGTTCAATTTAAATCGGACGCTGAACGTTGTTTGGCCTCCGTGAAAGAGCGGCACACGCGCGGAACGCTCAAGCCAGGTCAAACGCAACCACGCTTACGCGTGAAACGACGGATGATATAGTGAGCGCAGTATTTTAGGTGTCTTCTGGATGTTAGAGCTTTCAGGCTGGTTTGGTGTATTTGCACTCAGCTTGCTCGTCTTAATCCGAGCCTCGGACGTCTTTACTGATTGCGCTGAGATTGTCGGGCGTTTCTTCGGCCTATCCCCGTTTGCGATTGGTGTGGTGATTGTTGCCGTCGGGACTTCGCTACCCGAATTGATGTCGTCGATCCTTGCCGTACTTCAGGGGTCGCCGGAGATCGTCATCGGCAACGTACTTGGATCGAATATCGCCAATATTTTTCTGATTATTGGCATCACCGCCACGATCGGCAAAAAGATCGTACTCGATTACGAGATCGCGAGCATTGATCTGCCCCTGTTTCTCGGCACAACCTTATTGACGGCCTTGATGGTCGCCAGCGGTGGGTTTACGCTCGGCGAGGCCATCTTGTCGATCGTGGCCTACATTGTCTACCTGCTCTACAGCATCAGTCAGCGCCACCATATCGAAGAAATACCGAGCGACACCTCACGTCTGAGCCGCCTGCCGAAGCGTGCGCTGCTGGCTCTGATCCTGAGCCTGGTCTTTATCTTTTTCGGGGCAGACTACACGGTGCGATCGGTGGTCGAAATCTCCAGGATTTTAGACATTTCAACGGAAATCATTGCCGTTAGCGCCCTGGCCCTTGGGACATCACTCCCCGAACTCACGGTCAGCTTCGTGTGCGCCCGCAAGGGAAAACCTGAAGTTGCGGTCGGTAACGTGTTGGGTTCCAACATTTTCAACTCGCTGATGGTGATGGGAATCCCCCGCCTATTCGGCGCACTGGCGATCTCTGAACAGTCGATTAAAGGTGGGCTGCTGCAAATGCTCGCGGGAACGCTGCTGCTGTGCATCGTCGTCCAGGATAAACAAATCACCAAGTGGGAAGGCTGCTTATTTTTGCTGTTTTACATTTGGTTTATTGGCAACGTGTTTGGAGTGTTATGAGTTTTGTCGGTTTCGCCCGGTAGACGCAACCGTCACAACCGTCGCGATTGCCCCTTTCATGGCATAGCACGACGCCGAACTTTCGAGCTTTATGGACGTTTACTGCACTCGACCCCATTGTTTTCAACCGGTAAACCGCTTCATCGATCTCGATAATCGCCGTACGGTGAAAACGATCGAGCAAAAGCACTGCGAAAGTTGTGGGATGCCGCTCATCCTGGGCGGGCGCTACATCCCCCAAACGCCGATCGAGCGTGGCGGTTTCGGCGCGACCTACCGGGCGATCGATCGCTATACCCCAACCTTGCGCCCCTGCGTCGTCAAGCAATTTCAGCCCGCCGGGACGCTCTCCATTTCGCAGCTCCACAAAGCGCAAATCCTGTTTGAACGCGAAGCCCACGCCCTCGAAAATTTGGGCAACCCTCACCCACAAATCCCCGACCTGTTCGCTTACTTTGAACTCGAAGTGCCGCCCCTGCGTGAGGGAGCGCCAGACGATCGCTTTTTTTACCTCGTGCAGGAGTTCATCGATGGCATCACGATGGGTGAAGAACTCGAACGTCGGGGCGCATTTCCCGAGGCGGATGTGCGCGAGATTGCGATCGAGATTCTGCAAATTTTGCAGTTCGTCCACGATCGCGACAATATCCACCGCGATATCAAGCCCTCGAACATCATGCGCCGATCGGATGGGTTACTGTATCTGCTCGATTTTGGCGCAGTGAAGCAGGTTAGCCAGGGCAGCGATACCCGTTTTTCGACGGGGATTTATTCCATGGGGTTTGCGCCGCCGGAGCAGATGAACGGCGGTCAGGTGTACCCGGCAACGGATTTGTTCGCGCTGGCTGTGACGGCGTTAACGCTGCTGACCGATCGCGACCCCGCCGAGCTGTTCGACTCCTACAACAGCAAATGGCGCTGGAATGAAATCCCCGTCAGTGGCGACTTTAAAGCCACGCTGCAAAAAATGCTTCAGCCCGTGCCGAGCGATCGGTTTAACTCCGCTGCGGCTACGCTCACGGCGCTCGGACGTCTCCCCGCGCTGCCATCCCAAACCCTGCTGTCTCCGGCGCTGCCGATCGCGTCGGCCAAGCTTCCCCCGCCCCATTTTTCCAACACCTTCCCCACCACCTTCCCCCAGACCGATCACCTCACTCAGCCGCCGCCCGATTTTGACTCGCACTTCACCGATCAACACCCTACCGATCGGCATCCCACCACTCAACATATCGCCAATCAACACACCGGCCTTTTTTCCGATCGCCAACGATCGCGCCTGCTGATGCTGTTACGTGCGGGCTTTTTTGGGTTTGAGGTGGCGGTGTTGGGGACGATCGTCTCGGGGGTGTTGGGGGTGTCGCAGGCGAGCGTGATCGTCTGGGGGCTGATTGTGGTGTTATTTTTGCTGACGATCGTGACGCGGGCGATCGATGGCTGGGATTTTCCGCTGGTGGCGGGGGCGACGCTGGCGTTTGCGATCGCGATGCGCGTGTTTGGCTTGGGGTTGAATTTGCCGTTATTGAAGGTGTTGGCGATCGCGATTTTGGGTTGGGCGTCGGCGATCGCGGTGGCGTGTTTTTATCGGCTGGTACGCAAGGTGTGGCGACTGCGATCACGCTGGCGGTTTCGCTAGGGGCTAGGGTTGAGGCGGTGTTGACCAGGGTCGGTGGTGTCATCACAAAACTACTTTTATCCGATAAGGGTTCTACGGTTAATTGATGACACGCCCTAGGGAGATGAGGACTGCCAGCGAGCTATTTCGCGACGCGCATCGGTATAGGCCGCCGTCTGACGCGGGACGAGCTGAGCCGCTTGGATCGCAGCAGCCGTCTGACCCTTGGCCGCACGCTGCTGCGCGATCTCGACCATATTCGCCGCCCAGGTTTCGATTTGATCTAAGGCCACATCATCAAAGGGTTGATCCTTTCTGATCGTGCGCAACCGCTCGATCGCCCGCCAGTAAGACGACGCCTGATTTGGGTCGATCATCTTACGAGCAGCAGCTAACGTTTGCTCATTTACCTGAGCCTGTGTCCACCACTTGATGGATCGATTGGTGCGGCTCTGTAGGTTTTGTAGCTCTGGTGGCACAAGACGCGCCGCCGCGATCGCCATCATCCACTGGCCACGATCAGCACGACTCTGGGCGATCTCAAAAATGGTCGTCCCCCAGCGTTCGATGTTTTGGTCACGATCGCTATAGCCCGGATCGTCGGGCGTCAAGCGGCGGGCATGGGCGATCGCCGCATCGAGGGGCGAAGCTTGGAGGCTGTACATCGAGGCGATCGCGCTCGGTTCCATCGCGGGCGCTAGGGATGAAATCTTCGGTTGGCTCGGTTCACTGGGTGGGATCGCTGCCGGGGTCGTGGTGGGTTCGATCGGCGTGTTGCTCTGAGCCGAATTCGGGTTGTTTTCCGTAGTTAAAGGTGCGGTAACTTCAGGGGCTGGATTATCGGTTGGGCTAGATTCTGAATGGTCTGATGCTGTTGTACCCATCGAATTCGTGGCCGTTTCGGGCGTCGTCTCGCTTGATGGATTAGCCGTCGATTGATCGATCGGCGGCTGCGTTTGTTCGGAGCGATCCGACTCGATCGCGGGATCGCTCATATGACCATTGAGCCACACCCCTAAACCCAGCACTCCGCCAAATAACCCCAACCACACCATCAGACTCGATCCCATACCGAGCAACGATCGCGCTTCGACATCACTAATCGACGCAATGTCACTACTAATAGCCTCGGCGCGAATCGTCTCAGTTTGCGGAAGTTCGGCGCGATTCTGGTTCTGGCTGGAGTCCGGAATTGTGATATCTGGATCGATCGCTAGGGTGGAGTCGAGATCGAGATCGGGGGAATGGAGAAAATCAAGGGTGTCGATGCTCTCGTCGCCCTCATACGGCTCGGCTTGCGGCTCCGGTGTCACTGGTGGCGTCGGTGTTGCTGGTGTCGCAGAATCGAACAGAATAAACGGTGATGGAACACCGGAACCCACCGCCAATAGGGGCGTTTGAATGGGCTGCAAATGCAGGTCACACAGTTCCGGGACGCGCTCGGTGAGGTAGCGATCGAGGCTTTCCAGGGTGGGGCATTTACGGTGGCGTAGGGCTTCGAGCAGGATGGCGCTAAACAGGCCGTGGCGTAGATCGCGGGTTTCGTACGATCGCTGGTGCGGCTGGCAGGACAGGATCGTGGGAATGTTCCGAGACTTTGCGAGGGTGTAGGTTTGGAGGCCGATGTCACTGTCGCGATCAGCGCTGGTGGGACGATTGATATCGAGAATCAGCACAACGCGATCGGTCGGTGCAGCGGCGAGGGCATCGAAGACGGTTTCGATCGGGATCGCGGTTTCATCGAGTCGGTTGGGGTTGCCCTCGATCGGCAACAGATAATCAACCCCATCGACTTCTAAACCGTAGCCGCTAAAGAAACACCAGAGAGTTTGATCGGGTGTCACGGTGTCGCTCGTCCAGCGGTAGAGCGCGTGCAGGATCGCTTCGCGGGTGGGGTAGGTGCTGCGATCGCTGACTTGGGGCGAGGTTTCGGTTAGCAGCAGATGGCGGGCGAGGTCGGGTTTGGTCTCGTCTGGCGAGGCGATCGTGAACGGCGTCAAGGTGGCGATCGGTGGCACGATCGGGCTATTTCCGTTTGTGCTGCCGTTCCCATTTCCATTGCCATTTCCATTTCCATTTTTCGCACCCGTTTGCGACCCACCGTTGAGCATTCCCAGATTGAGGGAGGATTCGTTGGTTTCGCTGGCATCGAGTTGGGCGATCGCTGCGTGAAATTCGCGGGCATCCTCTAGGGCGTAGCGCAGCGGCTGCATGTAGCGATAACGATCGATGCCAATGGCGATGCAGGCGTGCTGAGGCATGTCAACTGGGGAAATGGGGGGGGCGATGCGGGACGTTTCAGGCGATCGTGGCGATCGTTTGGGTCTGGGCAATATTCTAGCCAATCTGTTGGAGGTTCTCTGTCTTGACACAGGAAAACCGCAATCGTTAGGCGGATTGCGGTTTTCGAGTTATTCCTTAATCTGAATTATTCAGAGTCTGATGGCTCAGAGTTTGATAATTCAGATAAACAGAGAAGCAGACAGGTCGCTAGCGACGACATTCGGTAGGATCGCCAGTATGTCGCTGTTCGCCATGATGCTAATTTCCACGCCGTTGATACCGTCCGTCAAGCTGAGGTCGGCAAAGGTCAAACCGCCACTAAGCTGGAATGCATCTTGTTGGCCGCCGTCGGGCTTGAAGTCGGTGATGGTATCGATGCCGTCACCTTCGGTCAGAACGAAAACGTCGCTGCCTTGTCCGCCGGTGAGGGTGTCATTGCCAGCACCGCCGGTGAGGGTATCTTTGCCGTTGTCGCCGGTGATGATGTCGTCACCCGCGCCGCCGGACAGGATGTCGTCGCCTTCTTCGCCGGTGATGGTGTCGTTTCCGTCACCGCCGGTGAGATTATCTACGCCGGATGTACCAGTGAGGGTTTCATTGGTAGGGGTTGGCGTTGGCGTTGGAGTCGGAGTTGGCGTTGGAGTCGGAGTTGGTGTAGGAGTCGGAGTCGGAGTTGGTGTAGGAGTCGGAGTCGGAGTCGGGGTTGGCGTTGGATCAGGAATCGGAGTCGGGGTTGGCGTTGGATCAGGAACCGGAGTCGGAGTGGGCGTTGGATCAGGAACCGGAGTCGGAGTGGGGACTGGGCTGGGAGTGGGGACTGGAGTCGGGCTTGGGGTTGGCGTAGGATCAGGAGTCGGAGTGGGGACTGGAGTCGGGCTCGGGCTCGGGGTCACGCTTGGGTTGACGATCGTTGTTGTCACGAAGTCTGCGGAGCTTGTGACGGGTTCTCCGAAGCTCGGGAGACTGATCGTGATCGGTTCGAGTGCAGGTGCATCGATGATCGGGGCTGCTTCGGTTGCGATCGGGAAGAGTTCTTCGCCGTCTAGTGCGGGCGGCGTCGCAGCGTCGGGGATTGTGGCCGTGGGATCGAGGCCGATCGGGGCGGGCGGCGTATAGGCTTCGGTGGGTGCGATATCAAGAGTGATGTCCTTGAGGATGGCGATATGTTCGCCGATCGCGCTGCCGATGTTGATCCAGGTGTCTTTTCCTTTGGGCGTGAAGGCCAGTTGACCGAAACTGAGTTCGCCGAGGAGAGACAGGATGTCTTTACCAAATTCGTAGTTAAAAATGGTTTCGATGCCGTAACCGGAGCCGATCGTGTAGCGATCAATGCCGCGTGCGCCGGTGAGGGTGTCGTCACCAAGACCACCGTCGAGGATGTTGTCGCCTGCACGGACTTCGAGGATGTCTTGACCGTTGCCACCGAGTAGGGTGTCGTCGCCGGTATGACCAAAGATTGTGTCGTTGCCGCTGTTGCCTTCGATCTGGTCGTCGCCTGCGCCTGCTTCGATGTAGTCGTTGCCGTCGCCGCCGCTGATTAGGTCATTGTGAGAGCCTGCGTCGATCGTATCGTTGCCTGCGCCGCCGTAAACGGTGTCATCGTCGGCGCTGCTGTCGATGAAGTCATCACCGTTGCCGCCGGAGATCAGGTCGTTGCCGGAGCGTCCGCCGTAGAGCAGGTCGTTGCCGTTGTCGCCGCTGAGGGTGTCGTTACCGGAACGGCCATCAAGGTAGTCATTGTCGTTGCCGCCAACGATTAGGTCATTGCCTTCTTGACCGTCAAGGGTATCGTTGCCGTCACCGCCGTACAGGGCATCATCATCGCCTTTGCCGTCGATGTTGTCATTTCCACCCAAGCCACTGATGGCATTTTTGCCATTGTCGCCCCACAGAGTGTCGTTGTGTTGAGAACCTTCGAGATTTTCAAATCCCGTGAAGCGATCGCCTTCCGCATCGCCACCGACGCCGCGTCCGGGTTGAAGGAAGATATCGACGCCTTCTGGTGAGGTGTAGTAGGACATGGTGTCGCTACCGGCTCCGCCGTCCATTTTGTCGGCTCCGGCTCCGCCGATGACGTAATCTTCGCCGTCACCGCCATTTAAAGCGTCATCACCGTCACCGCCATAGAGGGTGTCGTCTCCTAGGTCACCAGAGAGGACATCATTCCCGGCTTCACCGAGGAGTAAATCATCATCTGCACCACCGAATAGGGAGTCGTTTCCGAGACCGCCAGAGATGCTGTCGCGGCCTACATTGCCGTAGAAAGCATCCGCTCCATCGCCGCAGTAGATGAGGTCGGCGTCGTCACCGCCAAGGCCGAAGTCGTCGCCGGAGCCTGCATCGATATAGTCTTCGCCGCCTGCGCCGAGGATGGTGTCGTTTTCGCCGTCGCCGTAGAGTTGGTCATTTTCGGAGCCACCGTCAATGTAGTCGTTTCCTGCGTTTCCGCGAATTAGGTCTTGTGCTGCGTCACCTGCGATGTTGTCATCACCGTCGTTTCCATACAAGGTGTCCTGGTCGTCACCGCCAAACATGGTGTCGTTATTGTCGCCGCCATACAGCAAGTCGCGATCTGCGCCGCCGGACATCCAGTCGTTACCAGCGTCGCCGGTAAGGGTGTCAAATCCCGTATCACCCGCGATGCTGTCGTCGCCGGATTCGCCGTGGATGAGGTCGTTTTGCTGTCCGCCGGATACGGTGTCGTTGTCGGCTCCGGCGTTGATGGTGTCAGTTCCGTCGTTACCGAAGATGAGATCGTTACCGCTGTTACCGGTGATGAGGTCGTTACCGTCGCGACCGAAGACTACGTCGTCGTCTGTGCCGCTATCGATGGTTTCATCGCCGATACCGCCGTCGATGGTGTCGTTACCGCTGCCGCCGTCGATGATTTCGGTTCCGTCGTAGCCGGAGATTGTGTCGTTGCCTGCACCGCCTTGGATGGAGTCGTCGCCGAGGCCACCGTCGATGGTGTCGTCGTTATCGTCACCGTTAAGTATGTCGCTACCGTCATCGCCGGAGATGAAGTCATCACCGCTACCGCCTTGGACGGTGTCGTCTTTGAGGCCGCCATAGATGTCGTCGTTGCCGCTGCCGCCTTGGACGTAGTCGAAGCCGTCGTTGGCGTAGATGAGGTCGTTGTCGTCGCCGCCGTCGATGGTGTCGTTTCCGGTTGCGCCTGCGATAGTGTCGTTGCCGGTTCCGCCGTCAACGTTATCGTCGCCAGTTTCGCTGAAGAGGAGGTCGTTGTCGCTGTCGCCGTCGATGGTGTCGTTTCCTTGTGCACCGAAGACGGTGTCGTTGCCTGCTCCTGCCTGGATTTCGTCGGCGTCTTCGGTTGTTGGGGTGTAGCGGCGGCGGCGAGAGCGTGAACCATCTAGAGGTTCGCCTTTAAATTCCTCTATGGAATCCCCTTCACGGTCTCCGTAGAGGATGTCATGACCTGAGCCACCATTAATATGATCATTGCCTGTACCGCCTTCGATACGATCATTATCTTCGTTGCCGTCAAGCTCGTCATCACCGCCATGACCCCATAGGCGATCATCGCCCGGGCCACCCGATAAGAAATCTGATGATGTATCTTCATTTCCACCATCTAGGAAATCGTTTCCATTTTGGGCAAAGATATGATCTGAACCGGCTTGACCGTAGAGGAAATCATCTCCATCTAATTGCTGATCGTAGTCATAGCGCTCATCATCTCCACCACCCCAAAGCCAATCATTTCCTCCATCACCGAAGAGAATATCATTTCCTACTCCGCCATACAGAAAATCATCTGACAGATCGTTTTCACCACCATATAAAATATCGTCCCCAGCATCTCCATATATTTCATCTGAACCATTATTTCCATACAAGTGATCGTTGCCATCCTCTGTGATAAAGGCATCTTCCCAACCACCACCACGTAGATAGTCCTGACCTAAACCACCGACCAAAAAGTCATCATCATTACTGCCCAGCAACATGTCAGGACCAGCGTGTCCATCCAAAGTATCGTTACCAGAACCACCATCGAGAAAATCAGTAGACGCATCCTCCCAACCTGCATTAATGATGTCATTTCCCCCATTACCATATAAGTAGTCGGTTCCTGCTCCCCCTTGAATAGAGTCCGCTCCCCCTGCGCCATACACCTGGTCTACGCCAGAACCGGACGCAATCAAAAAGCCTGACTGAGAAGGTACTTTCTTGACTGCTATGCCGGGGGACTGAATTCTTGAAACGACGTAAGATGACGCTCCAACCAGTTGTTCTAGGCCACTAGCAGAAATAAAGTCATCGCCATAACCGCCATAGATCACATCTCTTGGACGTACTTCTTGACTTGATTCCAAACTGCTTATTTGGCCGACGAGCAATTCGGGGCTTTTACTCTCACCGCCAGAGGCTTCATGCGCTATAAGAATATTCTTGAAAAGCTCATTTTGTAAATTTTTTGTGAAGCCATTATAATACCAAGCCTGTGTCAGTCCATTAACACTCTGACTTTCCTGCTTCTCTTTATCGCTAGAATAGTCTTCATAAGAGTATGCACCACCAACATCAGATATTGGATCTGAGTTCTCACTCACGAAAAATTCACCATATACTTTACCAACAACTGAGCGATTAATTTCCTCTATATTTTTGTCATCTACAAGTGTTGGCTGTAGTCGCTCATCAAGAATAACCGTATAGTTGTTTCTTGTAACAGGGTCAGTCTCTTTATATGCTCTCTGACCACCAATAGATTCAAGTTCTAGCCCTAAATATCGGAAATCAACCGTTCTCCCTATTTTGTACGGATCAATTGTCGGTCGAAGTACCAACCAATTTAGCAATTGAGCTTTTAAGTTAGAGCTATCAAAATCCCAGTCTTGATTCGCTACTCGAATTTGAAAGTTTTCAATATTTCGACTTCCGTACTTCTCCTTCTCTGTTTTGCCTTTTTCCTCTGCGGGTATGTAAAACAGCGCCTCAGACAAATCTATTACATAAGCTTCTGATCCGTATATGTATGCACGCTCTATATAATCTAAACCTTGTATATCTGTTTTGTATTGGGAGAGACCATCTTTCATCCAGATTATGTCATCTAACCCCAGCTCTTTTGCTGTGAAGTGACTTTTTGTAGAGCTGGCTGGCTTTGAAATCTCCCCAGAGAAGAATCTTTGAATATCTTCAAAGTATGAGGGATAAGCATAACGCCCTGGGCCTGAAAGCATGTGCTTCCGCATATCAAAAAGTACGACTGGAGTGGGAGCGTCTGCATTACGAATATGCTTGTTATAATCCCATTTATACTTTTCCGGTTCATCTGTTCCAAACAAATAAATCTCTGTAATATCTTGAACAGATAGAGATCCACTCTCAATCCGCGAAAAAAAATTAGTACTCATTGCTTCTGATTCACCCTGGTTTGTCTGTCCAGCAATTTTATTATGCAAAATACTCTGATCGCCACAACAATGCAGATATTTCTCGCTCGATTCTAAGTGCCAATTTTAAAGATTCCATAAAGACATTCTCTGATTGCATGAATTCATCAAAAATTCTCCGATAGATCCACCCCCAACCCACCGATCGCCCCTCAAATCCCCCATCTCACCCACCAAATTCACGTAAAACTACACAAACAGCTTCACTGAAAATTTATATTACAGTTTGTAAAAACATCCGGAAAACTACACAATCCCCATTCCTCAAACCCACCCAACCCCGCAAAAACACCTCCGTAAACCCACCCACCCACACCAACCCAACTCAACCTCAACGATCGCCCAAAACAGATAACGAACAAAACCCGCCCGATCGCAACACCTCACCCATCACACAGAACTCACAGCATCCCCAGCCCAACATGAACGACCACGATCGCGGCTTCTACGCCTGGACGCAAACCCAAAGCACCCACCTACGCCGCCACAACACCCAAAACCTCGACTGGGAAAACCTCGCCGAAGAAATCGCAGCAATAGGACGCCAAGAACTGATCAACCGACTGCGCGTCCTCCTCGGTCATCTCCTCAAATGGCACTACCAGCCCCAAAACCGTAGCCACTCCTGGGAAGCCACGATCGCCCTCCAGCGCGACGACATCGCCGACCTCCTACGCGA
>JAABST010000072.1 GCA_011390275.1 Geitlerinema sp. S16 | reverse complement strand
GCTACGCTGTGCTTATCTTAATCGCCTGCTCGCCTAAGCCTGAGTATTTCTGCTTATTGCATTAATGAGATGCTCCCTAACTATTCGATTCAAGAATCATGTCATCCGTCGAAAAATCAACATCAGCTTTATTTTGACCGCTAACCAGAAAATCGTGTTCGTAAGCATCTTTCAGACCGGCCAATAAATCAAATTGTGGCGTCCAACCAAGCTGGGTTTGAGCTTTGTGGATCTCAGCGAAAAAGTGTTGCGATCGCAAGGGAAAAGCTTTGCGTTTGCCGAAGTCAAACTGTGTCGGATCGTAGTGGACGATCGGAACCTGGGCGGGGTCTTTGCCCATGGCGGCAGCGCAGGTGCGAGCAAGACCGTCGAAGCTGACATAGCGTGCGCCGGAGATATTGTAGGTTTCACCGATCGCGGTATCGTTGCCGAGAACAGCGGCCATCGCGGCGGCAAGGTCGGCACAGTGACCGAGCTGGGTAATTTGCATACCGCTATCGGGGATCGGGATCGGGCGATCGCGTGAGAGGCGATCGAAAAACCAGCCTTCGATCGGGTTGTAATTTTTAGGGCCGTAGATATAGACCGGGCGGATCGAGGTGAACGGCAATCCTTGAGCGGCGAGATAGGCTTCGGTCTCAAATTTCCCCTTGTGGCGACTGGCGGGATCGACTGCGTCACCTTCCACATGGGGCATTTCGTCCGACTTAAGATAAACCCCCGCCGAACTCATATAAATAAACTGCTTAACCTTACCTGCGAACAGATCCGCCAAGGGTTGCGTATCGCTTAGACTGCGCCCATTATTATCAAAAATGGCATCGAAAGATTCCCCGGCTAACTGCGTGCGAATCTGTTCGGCATCGGTGCGATCGCCATGAATTTGTGTCACACCCGCCGGTGCAGGCTTGTTACCTCGGTTGAACAAAACCACTTCATGGCCTTGCTTGAGCAACAGTTCGGTCAGGTATACCCCAATAAACCGAGTTCCGCCCATCATCAAAATTCGCATAGCTCGCGCCTATTCCTGTTGGTAAGTGTACTCACATCATTAACATCATCAAGAAAATGACTTTCTCTCTTGAGAAAGCCTAAGTTCCACAAAACTTATTTTTTTCGTTTAGACGTCAACGCACCTAAGCTTAACCCGAGTAAAGCGATTATAGAAGCTATTTGAGAAGTAGATGCGACGCTCTATACGGCTTCGTCTATGACAAGCAAGTTAACAAAAAAAAATTAATAACGGCATAACGACAACATGATCATGTCATCATAACGACAATCTAATTCAAACTTTGACAAGTACAAGAAGATGCTCCTATCTTAGTAATATTTACGAACAATACATTGTCTAAAAAATTAAATATAAACAGAAAAAAGAGGGGTTAGAAATAAAATTTGAGTCCGGGAATAAATCGACAAAAATCTTAGAATCAAAGATATAGCAGTTTCAGATGATATTCGATACACACTTATTGGCTATACCTTTTACATTACATGAGTTGGCTTGGTTCAAGCTGTTACTCATACCTACTAAAACCGCTATATTGCACTTGCGACTATCAAGCCCGTCAATTTTTAAATCTTTTAAATCAAAGCTATCGTTAATTTGTCATGATCTCTTTATATTCAAAAAGCTGAATCGAAAAAAGAGTCATGATATAAAGTCTGCGTAAGTGTTATTTCGATTACTTCTGCGTTTGCCCTGCGCTCTTCCTAGAGCTTGCATTGATGATGTCAGCGCGAGAAATCGTTAAGATAAACAAGACGCTCCACCCGAAATTGTGATTTCGCTCGCCTGCATGACCGTCAAACAAAACCATTACGAAGACGTTCTCGCCAAATACTGTAAGGCTGAAGACGCGATTAGCTTGCTACGCCGCTATCGTCCCTATCTCGAAGCCATTCCAAGTCTGCGACGCCCGAACGACAGCCTGATTCCGATACCGTTCCCGTTAATCCGTATGCGAGACCCGATCGCCCAGGCCGGTCTCGACAATATGGTTGTTGGCGCCAATGAAACTATTTGCCTGCCCTGCGAGTTGGGCATCATTATGTGTGAGCCCGATTGGAAAATCAAGATGGGCATCGAAATTTTTGTTCTGGTCTATCGGCCTCATGAAGAACTCTCGGACTTATTACTGCGTTGGCGCAAAATTCAAGTTTTGCTGTCGAAAGGGTATGAATGGGTGATGCCCTTCCGCTATCGCCACATTTATAGCGAGGCCGCCGAACGGATTTTTCCGCTGTTCGTTCTCTTCGAGGAAACCCCGCAACGCATTCGTCACGGTCTTGACGGAGCTGCTTTACCTTACGTAATCGAATCGTTAGAAGCTCAAGAGTTATCCGACACAACGTTTGATGAAGAGCTATTTTCGACCGAAGAAAGCTCACTGTAAGACAGAGAGCATGGTTCCCAACGAAGACTTCATCGAACGGGTTCGTAACGGTATACCGGTCGAACTCGATGAAACCGATCTGCGTGTTCTGGAACGCTCAGATCAGCTCACTCGTTGCTAAATTCAGAAAAAATATCAGGTTCTAGAGAGGTAAACAGGCAAAAAGATCAACTCTCAGAACGACCCATCAAAAAAGCAAGCAACTCGCGATTTACCGTCTGGGGTGCTTCCTGTTGAATCCAGTGACCGCAGTGGGCGATCGACTTTAACGTCAAGGGTACACGAATCGACTGTTTAACGTTTTGCCAAAGAGATTGGTCGATCGTGGAATCATCCGCACCGAACAAAACTAAGGTCGGACTTTCCGGATTTTTGGCCATCTTCCAAAGATTATCCAGAAAAACCTGCGGCGATAGGCACTGACGATAATGCTCGACGAGCGCCGTTAACGCTCCGGGCTTACTTAAGGCGGCTTGATAAAGCTGAGTGTCCTCAGCGCTAAATGCAGCCTGACGGACTGACTGTTCGCGAAATAGCTGTGCGATCCAGGTTTGCAAGTTGGCCTGTAAATTAGCTTGCAACTTGGTTTGGCGTGATCCCGTAGAGCGATTTTCCCACTGCAATCCCAGTAATGCGCTCGCACGCCGCAATCGATCGAAACTACCGCTTAATAGCGACAACGGCGTCTGAGGGCAAGGCAAGCTTAAGACAGCAAGCCGATCGAGCATTTGCGGAAATTCTTGAGCAAAGCGCCACGCGATCGCGCCGCCCCAGTCATGACCAACAATATGAGCCTTGGTGTAGCCCAGCGATGCAATAACCCCCTGGAGATCGGCCACCAACGTATCCAGCTCATAGCCATTGACGGGCTTGTCGGAATCATTAAAGCCGCGCAGATCAGGGACAACGACGGTAAATCGACGCGCTAAGGCCGGGATTTGATGACGCCAGGAATACCAAAATTCCGGTAGACCATGCAGCAGCACCACTAAATCGCCCGCCCCTTGCGTGACATAGTGAAGGCGAATGTTGTTAGAGATAACGTATCGGTGTTGCCAGACGTCAACGGCAGTATCCATATCAGTAAATCGCCGGGGATAGCGATCAGGAGGGGAGACTTAGAGGCTGCCCGTCAATTGACGCAGCTCACGGATACACTCAGTGGGCTCAACCTGATTTTTAACCAGATTGGCTAATTCTTGAAGTTGAGAGATCGCTTCGGCTCCTTCCAGCTTCATCAACTCGCGATCATCACGCATTTCCGTCCAGGTAATGCCATAGTCGGAGACCAGAAAACGAATCAGGTGATTTTCTCCCAAACTCACCATAAACGAAGCACTATTCATCTCCGTACCACAGGTGTAGCAAGAAGCAAGATAGCCACGTTTTTCAAGAACAGTTGCTAGTGCTTTAAGATTCATCACTAGCTCTCGCACAAACCGGCGATGCTGGTCGGCTAGTCGGACAAACATAGTCGTTCTCCTGTGGAGTTTCCCTCGGAAACTCTCATTTTTTTAGATTTCCTTAACAATCTCGCTTATCTTGGCACTCCTTGCAAGCGTATTACTGTCCGAGATGAACCGTATAACCCGAATGTTTTACGAAAAATCGTAATTTTGCGACAAGATGACGTGCTACAGGTTCGATTTATTGCTGAGGAAACGTGTTAGTCGGTAGCCAACAGTTGTGAATACTGAATGCAATGCACCGAGTTTGGAATTTTCACAAGTCAGCAGAGGATAGCTACGCTCATGAGCTAGACCGTGAATTTGGGTGATTAGACGATCCTGTCCGGGCATTTTCTCAGAAAACTGAGATTTAGTAACAGTACCTTCATTTTAGAGGTGATTCGCGATTGTGCCATATTAGGCCGGGGGATCGAGCCAGCCCAGACTAGGCGCAATAAACACGACCACGATCCACACAACGATCAAAGCGACAATCCCTGCCCAAGCACCGCGAGTGGTTAATTGAACAAACTGTTCAGCTTGCTTGGCCGTTAGCGGAACCCACGGCAGGATATATGGCTCTTTACCGTACTGATCGCCTTCGGATTCTTTGCGTCGTTTTGCTTCGCCCATGAATGTAATCTCCAATAATGAATGTATAGACCGAATGTATAGACCTCTAATGTGTCCGTGATACTTGGCTCTGATTCAGCTCGCTCACTACGGATTATGAATTGTCAAACGTGTCTTTAATGACGGTTCGAGCTGCTAAATGATTCCGGGTTGTTGTCAAAATTTCGACTTCGCGCTCAAGCCGATCGCGTGAACTCTGCATTTCTAACAGGCTTTGCTGCTCGTCGGCCACGCCATACAAGTTTCCGGCCACCCAGTAGGACAAGTCGGTCGGTGAGTCGGGCAGATCGTCGGGCATTTCGATCGCTTGTCCCATCAATTTGGCTGACAATCGCACCACATCATTTAAAACGGTGCTGACATCCATGGCGAGGGTACTGAGATCTTCGCTAACGGGCTCATCTTCAAACCATTCGACTAAACCGACGTAAAATGGCTTTTTACGTACATAGTCCAGCACCCGAAAGCGCTTCTGCCCCATCGTCCAAATTTTCATACGATCATCGGGTAAACGCTGGTGCTCAATAACTTCAGCGCAACAACCAACACTCGCCGCCGTCTTGGAAGCGGGGTCCCACATCAATACCCCAAAATAGCCATCATTTTCGAGAATCGTATTCATCATCATCCGATAACGAAACTCAAAAATATGCAGCGGCAGTGGTCTGCCGGGAAATAGCACAATTTCAGGTAAGGGAAATAATGGGAGTTCTCGAACAGCGATCGAAGAGGGGACGGTCATTAACTAAGGAAATCGGATGGTACGTCGTTACTGTGTTCTACTGTAGCGGATTCAAGTTCGACACGACGTGAACAAGGAGAATACAAAGCAAAAAAATGCCGTACCTCATGGATATGGAGAGATACAGCACTTATGGGTCAATTGACGTTGCGGATAGCCGACTCTATAGGTAGGTCGAGGTGTTTAGTCTGTCAAGACTAACGGCTTAAGCAAGGCCAACTTTGGACTCTCCATCAAGCTCAACGCCGAGATTAAAGTTTGACTTCGATGTCAACACCAGCCGGAAGGTCTAACTTCATCAACGCATCGATCGTCTTAGAAGAGGGCTGATAGATATCAATGATGCGGCGGTGCGTCCGCGTTTCAAAGTGCTCACGTGAGTCTTTGTTGACGTGAGGCGATCGCAGAACGCAATAAATTTTGCGCTTGGTGGGGAGAGGAATCGGGCCGATCGCTGTAGCGTCTGTGCGATTGGCGGTTTCAACGATTTTGTCGCAGGATGTGTCGAGCAGGCGACGGTCAAAGGCTTTGAGGCGGATGCGAATCTTTTGCTGTTGGATAGCGGCCATAGTAGAAGAGGCTTAAATGAATTGAGTTGTCAAGGTTCAGAGAAATGGGCGGGAAACGTCAAACATTTAAATAAATATATCGACGCTTCCCGCTCGGATTACCGAGTCAATCGCTAGATTGAACTAGGCCAAGATTTTCGTAACGACGCCCGCACCGACGGTACGACCACCTTCACGAATAGCGAAACGCATACCTTGCTCAATTGCCACCGGGCAGATCAGCTCAACGGTCATGAAGGTGTTGTCACCCGGCATGATCATTTCGACGCCTTCAGCAAAGGAAATGCTTCCCGTCACGTCAGTTGTACGAACGTAGAACTGCGGACGGTAACCGGGGAAGAACGGCGTATGACGGCCACCTTCTTCTTTGCTCAGAATGTAGACTTCTGACTCGAACTTGGTGTGGGGTTTGATCGAACCGGGCTTGGAAAGAACCATGCCACGCTCGATCATTTCTTTTTGGATACCGCGCAGGAGTAGACCCACGTTGTCACCGGCCATACCGCTGTCCAGGGTCTTCTGGAACATTTCAACACCCGTAACCGTGCTGGTTTGGGTATCTTTAATGCCGACGATTTCGATCGTCTCGCCAACTTTGATTTGACCGCGCTCGATACGACCGGTGGCAACCGTACCACGACCGGTGATCGAAAACACGTCTTCCACCGCCATCAGGAAGGCTAGATCCACGTCACGCTCAGGAGTCGGGACGAAAGCATCCACTTCCGACATCAGCTTGAGGATTTTATCCGTCCAGGGGTTTTCGCCCGGAGCCAGTTTCGGATTCTCTTTGAGCGCTTCAACCGCTTTCAGCGCCGATCCCGTCACGATGGGGATGTCATCACCGGGGAAGTCATACTCCGTGAGCAACTCACGAACTTCCAGTTCAACGAGTTCAAGCAGCTCTTCGTCATCAACTTGGTCTTCTTTGTTGAGGAAGACGACGAGGTGAGGAACGCCAACCTGACGCGCCAGCAGGATGTGCTCACGAGTTTGGGGCATCGGGCCATCAGCTGCCGAAACCACCAGGATGCCGCCGTCCATTTGCGCCGCACCCGTGATCATGTTTTTCACGTAGTCAGCGTGACCGGGGCAATCTACGTGAGCGTAGTGACGTTCGGTGGTTTCGTACTCGACGTGAGCCGTGTTAATCGTAATACCGCGTGCTTTCTCCTCAGGAGCTGCATCGATATCTTCGTAGTTGCGAGCTTTGGCTTGACCCGCTGCTGCCAGCGTCATCGTGATTGCAGCCGTCAGCGTGGTTTTGCCGTGGTCAACGTGACCGATCGTACCAATGTTGACGTGGGGTTTTGTGCGTTCGAACTTTGCGCGTGCCATGAATGATGATTTCCTTTATTCCTGATTATGCGTTCCCTAGGCTTTTCGCGATGATTGTGTCGGCAACGTGACGAGGGACTTCCTCGTAGCTGCTGAATTCCATCGAGAAGATGCCACGGCCCTGGGTTTTAGACCGGATGTCGGTGGCATATCCAAACATCTCTGCCAGAGGAACTTTAGCAGAAACTTTGGACATTGCCCGATCCGTTTCTTGCCGCTCAATATGGCCGCGGCGGGAGTTGAGGTCGCCAATGACATTGCCGATGAAATCTTCTGGAACTTCAACCTCAACTTGCATCACGGGTTCGAGTAGAACCGGCGATGCGTTGGTCGCCACCTCTCGGATTGCCATCGAACCGGCAATTTTAAATGCCATCTCGTTGGAATCGACGTCGTGGTACGACCCATCGACCAACGTCACTTTGACATCGATCAGGGGATAGCCTGCTAGAATACCAGATTCGCAAGCTTCTTTCATACCTGTTTCCGCCGGACTGATAAATTCCTGGGGAATAGATCCACCGACAATCTTTGAGTCAAACTCAAAGCCTGTATCCCGGTCACCCGGTTCGATCTCAATAATGACGTGGCCGTACTGACCTTTGCCGCCACTTTGACGAATAAATTTACCCTCGCCTTTCGCTTTGCTGCGGATGGTTTCGCGATACGCCACCTGGGGATTGCCGACGTCTGCTTCGACTTTAAATTCGCGCAGCATCCGATCCACGAGAATTTCCAGGTGCAGTTCGCCCATGCCAGCGATGACGGTCTGATTCGTTTCGGCATCGATGCGAACTCGGAAGGTGGGATCTTCTTCGGAAAGCGACTGTAGTGCTTTACCGAGTTTTTCCATGTCCGCTTTTGTTCGTGGTTCAACGGCAACGGAGATCACCGGTTCCGGGATGAACAAAGATTCGAGAATAATCGGCGCATCTTCGGTGCAAATTGTATCACCGGTCAGCGTCTCCCGAAATCCGAGGACAGCCCCAAGATCTCCCGCTCGCAGCTCATCGACTTCAATCCGATCGTCCGCTTTCATGACGATCAAGCGCGAAATGCGCTCTTTTTTATCCTTGGTCGCGTTGTAAATGTAGCTGCCTTTTGCAAGGACACCAGAGTAAACGCGAATAAATGTCAAACGCCCATAGGGGTCAGACATAATCTTGAAGGCGAGCGCTGAGAGTGGCTCGTCATCGCTGCATAGGCGGGTCGCCAGTTCACCGCTAGGTAGCTCCCCTTGAATGGGGGGAACTTCGATCGGTGTGGGTAAATAGTCAACAACAGCATCCAGGAGAAGCTGTATACCTTTGTTCTTGAAGGCTGACCCACACAATAGCGGAACCAAGCTTCCTGCCAGCGTCCCTTCTCGAATTTGGTTGATGATTTCGGCTTCGGTGAGTTCTTCACCGCTCAAGTATTTCTCAAGCAAATCATCATCGGTCTCAGACACCATTTCGATCAGCTTTTCGCGATACTCGGTCGCCAAATCGATTAGATTATCGGGGATCGCAATTTCTTCAATATCTGTCCCCAGATCGTTGTTGTAAATGTAGGCCGTCATGCGGACTAGATCTACAATGCCGCGAAAATCGCCTTCTGATCCGATCGGAATCTGGACGGGCAGCGCCGGAGCGACTAGCCGATCGCAGATTTGCTCATACACCTTGAAGAAGTTCGCGCCCGTGCGATCCATTTTGTTCACGAACGCAATGCGCGGCACGTGGTAACGATCGGCTTGACGCCAGACCGTTTCCGATTGAGGCTGCACGCCACCGACCGAGCAAAACACCGCAATCACACCATCCAGCACTCGCATCGACCGCTCAACTTCGATCGTGAAGTCAACGTGTCCGGGTGTATCGATGATGTTGATCTGACAATCACGCCATTGGGTGGTAATCGCCGCTGCCGTGATCGTAATTCCACGCTCACGTTCCTGTTCCATCCAATCGGTTACCGCAGTTCCTTCGTGAACTTCGCCAATCTTGTGGATAATGCCGGAGTAAAACAGAATGCGTTCGGTTGTGGTTGTTTTGCCCGCATCAATGTGTGCTGCAATGCCGATATTGCGCACGTGATCTAATGAAACCGTTCTAGGCACGGCTAGCTCCTGGGGTATGGTGCAATCGCGATCGAAGAACGAAACCACGAGCAAGAAGATCACGAAAATCAGTTCTTGCCCGCTTTAGACGCCAAACTTAGTAACGGTAGTGAGCAAACGCTTTGTTTGCCTCTGCCATGCGGTGCGTTTCTTCGCGTTTGCGAATCGCGTTACCCGTTTCGTTCGCAGCATCCATCAGCTCATTGGCGAGCTTCATCGCCATCGTCCGGCCCGATCGCTGGCGTGACGCCGCAATCAGCCAGCGCAACGCCAAGGCTGTGCCACGTTCCGAACGTACTTCCATCGGAACCTGGTAGGTTGCGCCACCGACGCGACGAGCCTTGACCTCAACCAAGGGCGTAGCATTACGGATCGCAGTTTCAAACTGCTCAAGCGGTTCTTCACCCGAACGCTCTTTCATGGCAGCCATCGCACCATAGACGATCGAAGCCGCAAGGGATTTTTTACCGCTGTACATAATACGGCGAGTCATCATGGTGACCAGACGGCTTCCGTAGACAGGGTCGGCAGGGATGACGCGCTTTTGCGCTTTTTGACGGCGAGACATAGTAATTCAGGTTCGCGTGTTCGCGATTGTTGTGAAGTCGTTAGGGGTAGGACAACATGCGATTTCCCTGAGCTGGGTCAAGCACGAGGGGCCACGTTATCACTGGAGTTAGGAAAAAGGGCGATAGTCAACGCTCTAACTAGCGCTAGGCCAGTATTGCGCGATCGCCAGTGCAGCTTGCCTACCGATCGATGCCTTCAGCATGAAAACGGAGCGCGAGGCAACAATTTCGCTCTGTTTTCAAGGCTTCTTTAAAGTCAACGCCGCACAGGAGAACAACAGAGCCATAACGCTCTGTCAGGCTAAGAAATTACTCTTTCGGGCGCTTCGCGCCATACTTGGATCGACTTTGACGTCGATCTTTGACGCCAGACGTATCGAGGGTTCCGCGCACGATGTGATAGCGCACACCCGGAAGATCTTTGACACGACCACCGCGCAGCATTACCACTGAGTGCTCTTGCAAGTTGTGTCCGATACCGGGAATGTAGGCGGTGACCTCAAACCCAGAGGTGAGGCGTACACGCGCTACTTTACGCAGTGCAGAGTTCGGCTTCTTCGGGGTTGTTGTATAAACCCGAGTGCATACACCGCGACGCTGAGGACAGCTTTTGAGTGCAGGAGACTTGGTTTTCTTGTGAGCTTTCTGACGCTCGCTCCGGATGAGCTGCTGGATAGTGGGCATGGGTTAAGACACGATGTAGGCGATGACTACTATTCAAGAAACAGTCTCTAATCGTATCGACTTTAGGAAAGTTAGTCAATTTTGATTCCTGGAAAACAGCAATCTCAACGCTGGGCGATAACAGACTCCACAACGCACCCAACCGATTCAGCCATACATTCCATGCTGTATTTCTCTAGGCAACGTTGCCGTGCTTGTCGTCCTTTTTCTGCCGATCGCTCCCAATCACCAAAGACAACTTCGATCGCCTGCGCAATCTCTGACGGGCTTTGTGGAGAGGTTAGAAAGCCGGTATCACCCAAAATTTCTGGAATATCTCCCACAGCAGAGGCAATAACAGGCTTCGCCATCGCCATCCCATCCGTTAACTTGAGCGGGAACTGTGCGAGTGTTGCCGCTGTTTCTCGTTGTGGCACAACTAGGACATGAGCAGCGGAGACCACCTCCGGCATCTGACTATAATCAAACGTTGGCAATTTAATGATGCGATGCGACCAACGATTCATCAGAGTTTGATCGTAATCATCGTAGGGGCTGCCCCCCACTAGTACAAGACGAAGATCCGGCCAATTCAGAATATCCAGAGCTTCTAAGACATCTTCAACCCCTTTATAGGGACGGGGGGCTCCAGGAAACATCAAGACTCGAAAGGGGTCGAGTCCGTACTTCTTTCGGCTTACTTCAGGGTCGTATAAGGCGGGATCAAATAACGATAAGTTTTTACCATTTGGGACGTAAACTCCACCAAAACGATCATGTATAAAACGAGTATGGATAGTAATCGCATTAGCACGTTTAATGTGCGACTCCATCCACTTTACATACGGCGGGGAGTCGGGTTGTCGTAATATTCCCTGCGGACTTAGAATTGCCCGAACTAAAGCACGGAAGGATGGTTGGTAACGATAAGAGTCTCCGCCTAACCAACTCAGCTCCCAATCATCAATATCTAAAATGACAGGTTTTTTTGTCCATGCTTGGTGAAACAAAGCCGTTCCAAATGAACTAACTTTAGGCTTGAGTGCATAAATTACATCACCCGATATTTTTCGATTGAGCTGCCACATGGAGCGCAAAAACTGCGGATAGTTTTGCCCAGGAAAAGTATAAATAGGGTATGGAAATTGGGATAAATCAATATTACTTTTGCCGAACAGATAACCTAACATTTCCACGCTGTAGCCTAAACGTTGAAGCGCTTCAGCGAGTAAGAATGTCCGACATACCCAGCGCCCAGCTCCTGTAGAGGCTAAGTTTCCAACAATAATTGAAATTTTCACTACTAATCCTCTAGTACAGCAATTTATAGGAGCGACACCTGAACACCCTGACTCAATAATGGAGAACTCATAGCTTGATTTTTGCTATATTTATCTCTCCTTGAAGGAGAGGTCTTACAGTTTATCTACAAAAAAGATTAGAAGCGATCTTTATTTATTGAGGTAAGAAATAGTTCTCGAAATCTACAGACAGTCGTTTTTGACTCTCCTTAGACTTCAAATACTAGCGGCCAAGCAAATTTCTTGTCGGTCGTTTTAAGAGTTTTTAGTCATTCGAGCGATGAGGATTTGTTTACTTGCACAAGTCATACATAGGAAGACGAGATTAAGTATCAAACGCGCTTCCGCAACTACAAGTTCGAGTAGCATGGGGATTGTCAAATCGGAAGCTTCCGCCCATCAGATCTTCTGAGTAGTCGATCGTTAGGCCATCGAGCTGATCCGCGTAACTGCGTTCAATGACGATCAAGAGTTTCTCGACCTGTATTCGTGACCAGTTGACTGTGGAATTGTTCTGCTCTAGAGATTGAATGGGTACGGCTTGCAATTGGTAGACAAATTCAGCACATTCCCCGATCGCCAAATTCAGTTGTACACAACGAGACGAGTGATTGCGAGTCATTCGTCGTAGCTCATCGAGCGCACTCGAACTCAGGTTAATTCGGATTGCAGGGCTAGCATCAGTCACGGTAGGAAGATTACGGATTTTCTCGACTATGATGAGTATACGTGGAAAAAATAGCGATGTTTGGCCAAAGAAGCGCAGATCGAGTTCACGGCCTCGATAGTCATGCTGCCGAAAACGCTATTAGGTGTGCATCACAGTACTGTTCACAAGCTAGAGCCGTAAGTACCATGCATGTGGGTCAAGGCGTTCAAATGTAACCAAGTTTGAGCGTGCCCGCCAGAATGTAACACACACCAGACTTAAAACTCGTGACCCCGAGACATCACTCCGAACTAGAGCGAATGACGAGCACGGACGCTGACTTAATCGAACAGTTAAGCCCCAGTGCGATGGATCAAATCTTGTTTTACCTTGCCTTTTGTGCAATGCGAACGAGTGGCCACCGTCACGGAGCATTTCTAGATGCGGCTGCAACGGCGGCGAAGTGTACGATCTACACAACGTACATCGAGCAGGGAGAAAACCTGCGGATGACGGGACATTTGCATCACATCGAACCCCGTCGCGTCAAAGTCATTGTGGAGGAAGTTCGTCAAGCGCTGACCGAAGGCAAACTTTTAAAAATGCTGGGTTCGCAAGAGCCACGCTACCTGATCCAATTTCCGTATGTCTGGCTTGAACAATTTCCCTGGGATGACAGCAAGCCACGTATTGCGGGATCGAACTTGAGTCCAGCCGAAAAACGCCAGCTTGAGCATAAACTCCCGGCGATACTTCCGGAAGCGCAAGCAATTAACTCGTTTCAGTTCATGGATTTGATTGAGTTTCTTCACTGCCGCTCTCAGGAAGATTTGCCTGAAGATAGCCGGATGCCGCTGAGCGAAGCGCTTGCTGAGCATATCAAGCGTCGGCTGATTTACTCTGGTACGGTTCAGCGGATTGATTCACCGTGGGGAATGCCAATTTATGCCTTGGTACGCGCTTCCTACTCGCCGGTTGATGATGAGGAGCGAACGGGAATCACGATCGAGGATACAGCGCGTTTTTTCCGAATGATGCGTGACTGGGCGCAGCGAAAATCTGGGTCTCAGCGGTTGTTAGAAGAGCTTGATATCATGCCTGACCGTGTTAATGAGGCGATCGCGGAACTCGATAACATCATTCGAGAGTGGGCAGATAAATACCATGATGATGCTGGGCGTCCCTTTGCATTACAAATGGTCGTTGGCTTGAATCATGATGTGCCTTCTACTTCTAATCAACCCGTTATTTTTGATTAATGACTTCTAACTCTCCGCGTCCAAGCATTGCGCTAATTTTCCCTTTTTTTGCAGGTGGTGGAGCAGAAGCTGTGGCTCTATGGGCAGCGCAGGCGTTGCAGGATAATTACGATGTCACAATCCTTACGGCGGTCAACATAGATTTAGTTCACCTGAATTCAATGTATTCCACGAGACTTGATCCCCGTCGTGTGGCGATACAGCGACAGTTCTCTGATTCTTTGTCCCAAATCGTACTCTACCTCTGGAAAAACTTTTCTTGGTTCAGAGCATTCTTTCATCACTACTTTATTCGCTGGTTTAAGACACGATCAAAGCAGTTTGATGCTTGCTTCTCTGGCTATAACGCAATGGATTTCGGATGTTTTGGAATACAATATATCCACTGGCATAATGTCTTGCTAAATCAGAATTTTTATTGGTTGTCAAAATTTTCAGAAACCCGAGCTTTTGAAAATTTATCAGTTTCCAACTCCATCTACACGGCAGATGTTGTTGAAAAAAAATATGGTGTTAAGACAGACGTTCTGTATCCTCCGGTCCCTCGCGATCCGGGACTAAAGGTTGTGCCGTGGCACGAACGCGCGGAGTTTTCATTTATTTGCAGTGGACGCATCACGAAGCCAAAGATGCCCGATCGCGCTATTAAGATCCTGCATAAAGTGCGGCAGCAAGGATTTGATGTGAAGCTACACCTGACCGGTGGTGGTGGCGGAACCTATGGTGATAGCTATGTGCGTGAAGTCGAAGCTCTCGCGCGTGAACATTCCGACTGGGTTACGCTACACATGAATTTGCCCTATCAAGACTATGTGGAAGTGTTGCGAAATTGCCGCTATGGATTTCATTTGAAACCGGAGCCGTTTGGTATATCAGTGGCCGAAATTGTACAAATGGGTCTAATTCCGTTTGTCCGATCGCAGGGCGGACAATTGGAAATTGTTGGGCAGGATAATCCCGAGTTGATTATTGCAGATAAGGAGAAGGCAAAAGATCAGATTATTTCTGTTTTGAGTGATCCCCAAAGACAACAGGAAATTTTAAAAACCTTGGAAGAGCGTCGTCATTTGTTTTCACCTGAACGTTTTATGGAGGGTACACAAGCCTTGATTAAACGCTTCCTCGATCAAAAATATTCACGATAGTTGAACCGGTTTATGAGAAGGGTTGATTAGAATAATTGCGGGTGAGATCGATCGCCAGGTTAATTGCGGCGATCATGCTCGTCGGGTCAGCGATACCGCGTCCGGCGATGTCGAAGGCCGTGCCGTGATCGGGTGAGGTGCGGACAAAGGGGAGGCCGATCGTCGTGTTGACGGCGAGGTCAAAGGCCAGCAGTTTGGTGGGGATCAAGCCTTGATCGTGGTACAGCGCCAAATAAAGGTCATGAGCCTGGTTTGAGGTGTGTTTGGCGGCGTTTTGGCGATCGCCGTACCAGGCATGACCCGGTTTAACCCAGAGGGTATCGGGTGGAACCAGGCCGATCAGGCCAGCTTGGGGATATTTGGCACGAGCGTTATCAAGCCAGGTATTCATCCAGTCGGTTTCGTCGCGACCCAATTGACCGTTTTCGCCGCTATGGGGATTGAGGCCAGAAATGGCGATGCGTGGCCGATCGAGGCCAAATTGATCGCGCAGGGTCTGAATGGCGAGGTCAAGTTTCCAGTCGAGTAACTCGGGAGTTAGGGTTGTGGGGACGCTTGCAAGGGGGATATGAGTGGTGGCGAGGAGTGTGCGCAATGACCAGCCCGTGTGTGGAGATTTTGCGACGAACATCATGCCGAAGCGATTGATATTGGCTCGCTCAGCGAGTCGCTCGGTTTGGCCGGGGTAGTCGTGTCCGGCAGCTTTCCAGGCGGTTTTGGAAATTGGGGCGGTGACGATCCCGCGACAGGTTCCATCCAGGCAAAAATCGATCGCGCGGTTGAGATAGGCAAAGCTCACAGCACCGCCGATCGCGCTTTCGTTCCCGGATTGAATCGCGGAAATATCAATACTAGAGTTAAGACCAGGCTCGACGATCGTCCAGGCTGCAAGATCAAGATCGGGCTTGCTATCGGGTTCGCTCAAACTTAAGCGCAAAGCCGTTTCGTCGAGAATTGATCGATGGCCGATCAGGATGAAATGTTCGGGATCGTGATCGAGTTTAGCCAATGCTTTCAGCACGACTTCGGGGCCAATTCCGGCGGGATCGCCGATCGCGATCGCAAGGCGAGGACGTGACATAGATGTTGCGGTAAAAACGTCAGGAAAACTATGAATCAGTACCAGGAATCAATCTCCTGATTGTACGGACTCACTCCAGCTTAAGATTCGACCCGACGCACTCTATACTGATGGATGGATTTTCCCGATCAATTTATTTATACAGAGCAAACCCATGGGCGCAGAAATTTTCAACATCGCTATTTTATCCTCGGCGTTGATCATGGTCGGCCTCGGTGCTGGCTTCCTGCTGTTGAAAGTTCAAGGCAGCAAGTAGATTGCGGTATTGAGCCACAATTCGCGTCGGAGTGTCATAACGTCTCGCTGTGCAGAGCCTTTTGTAGCTCGCGGGTGATGATCATCAATGGTCACTGCGTCGGTTTGGGGAAGCATGGCTTCCCTATTTTTTTGCGTGATTATGCGTGATTATTCAGGCGCGGGCGGATGATAGCTCGTGCTGTTATGCCTGCTCAAACGATCAAAAGGTTGGCGAGAGACAAGAGATCGGGTAGGATGGGCTATCTACAATACAATTAGTCACTTGAGACTATGAGTATGTGAGTATGAAAAGTGAATAAATCTGTAGTACTACAGCGCTCCTTTGAAGGTCTCTCCTTGCTTATAGAGGTTGGTCTGAGTTAGCCCCAGAACCTTTAAAGCTAGAGCAAAGATTGTGTGGCTAGGCTGTGGTGGCGTTGATTAATGGTTCGTATTTCCGGCTGAGTTTGGCAGGCGATCGTGTCCGCTTCATACATACGATCTCGACTGCTCGTTTCTCATCTCTGTACATCTTCCCGTCTTGTCGCTGGCGTTCGTGCTGGCTTGAATTTTTATGGCTCTTCCGATTGTTGCAATTATTGGCCGCCCGAATGTCGGCAAATCAACGTTCGTTAACCGTTTGGTTGGCGGTAAGGACGCGATCGTCCACGATGAACCGGGCGTGACGCGCGATCGCACGTACAAGCCTGCATTTTGGTGCGATCGAGAGTTTCAGGTGGTGGATACCGGCGGGATCGTCTTTGATGATGACACGGAATTTTTGCCCTACATCCGTGAGCAGGCGTTTACGGCTCTGCAAGAGGCGAACGTCGCGATTTTCGTGGTGGATGGTCAGCAGGGCGCGACAACGGCAGATATTGAGCTGGCCGAGTGGCTGCGCCATCAATCGGTGCCGGTACTCGTGGCGGTGAATAAATGCGAGTCGATCGAGCAAGGACTGGCACAGGCAGGCGAGTTTTGGAGCTTGGGTCTGGGCGAGCCGTATCCGGTCTCGAGCATTCACGGGAGCGGTGTCGGTGACTTGCTGGATGTGATGTTGACGCATTTACCGGCGACGTCGGAACTGCCCGATATCGAAGAGATCAAGGTGGCGATCATTGGTCGTCCGAATGTCGGTAAGTCGAGCCTGCTGAATGCATTTGTCGGCGAAACCCGAGCGATCGTCAGTCCGATTTCGGGTACAACACGGGACACGATCGACATGCTGGTCGAACGAGATGGTAAGCGTTACCGCTTGGTCGATACCGCCGGTATCCGCAAGAAAAAACATATCGATTACGGGACGGAATTTTTTAGCATTAACCGGGCGTTTAAGGCGATCCGGCGGGCGGATGTTGTGTTGATGACGATCGACGCGGTGGACGGGATCACCGAGCAGGATCAAAAGTTGATGGGGCGAATTATTGATGATGGCCGCGCCTGCGTCATCGTGATTAATAAGTGGGATGCGATCGAAAAAGATACGTACACGATTAACGAATACAACCGCAAAATCGACGATAAGTTTTACTACGTAAGCTGGGCGCCACGTATTTATGTGAGTGCGCTCACCGGTCAGCGCGTGCCGAAAATTCTCGATTCGGTCGATCTTGCCTATTCCGAGCATCGACGCCGCGTGACGACCTCGGTGATTAACGAGGTGATCGAAGATGCCGTGATGTGGAAGTCGCCGCCGACCAACCGCCAGGGTCGCCAGGGCAAGATTTATTACGGGACGCAAGTCCGCGCCGAGCCGCCGACGATCGCGCTCTTCGTCAACGATCCCAAGCGCTTTGGTGATAACTATCGCCGCTACATCGAGCGCCAGTTCCGCGAGCAGCTTGGTTTTGCCGGAACCCCGATCCGTGTCCTCTGGCGCGGCAAGAAATCACGAGAGAGCGATCGCGATACGCCGTCACTCAACCGCGCACTGCGCACTTAAACGACGCCCTGGGTAAAGATTTGCGTCCCCAAAGCGTTCTCAATTTATTTTGTCGAGAATTATTTGGACGTTCATCAAAGCACGTGATATATTGTCATTCACGTGTTCACCTGGAGAGGTGGCAGAGCGGTTGAATGCGCTGCACTCGAAATGCAGTTTAGGGAAACTTAACGAGGGTTCGAATCCCTCCCTCTCCGTTTTACAGCAGATTAATCCAGGCGTTCATGACCGGCACTCCGTCACAACCCATGTTCGCTATGACTGAGTCACGACTCTTCTACGCAGTCGCGTCGCGTCTAAACATGACAGGATGGGAGCCGGTTGGGTAGCGAGGAAGCGTAATTCTAAAGGTTGTGCCGTGGCCGATCTCTGAGTCGATGACGATCGCGCCTTGGTGTTGCTGGACGATAATTTCGTGGCTAATGGCAAGGCCGAGTCCTGTGCCTTGGCCAATCGGTTTTGTCGTGAAAAATGGATCGAATAAGCGCGATTTTAGCTCTTCGGAAATTCCGGGGCCATTATCAGAAATCGAAATTTCGATTTCTGATAGGTCAATCGCCCTGGTTCTAATCTCAATGAAAGGTGGTTCTTCGGTGGGATTGCAGTCTTTGGGATCGTAACCGGTTAGATCAATCGCATCGATCGCATTGGTCAGCAAGTTCATAAAGACCTGATTGAGCTGCCCGTGACAACATTCGATCGGCGGTAACGTCTCATAGTGTTTGACGATCGTAATCGCGGGTCGCCGGTCATTTGCTTCAAGGCGATAGCGCAAAATCATCAAACTATTATCAATGCCATCGTGAATATCGGCCTCTTTACTCTTGGCCTCATCGAGCCGCGAAAAATTACGCAGTGACGAGACAATGTCACAAATACGCATTGCGCCCATCTGCATCGATTGCAAAATTTGGACGGTATCTTGGGCGATAAATTCTAGTTCTTCCGGCTCGATCGGTAAGAGTTGTTGATCAATTTCTGGCGCGTGTTGACGGTATGCCTCGACCGTTTTGAGCAAATCTCCGGCCTCAGTACGGGACAAAAAACGTAGACCTCTTGTTCTGAGAGCATTTGAGCCATCTGAAGAGAGCCCATGTTCGCAAT
>JAABST010000008.1 GCA_011390275.1 Geitlerinema sp. S16 | reverse complement strand
ATGTCTACCTCGACGGGGGGGCTACATCGAGCCGAACAACCGCTACGACCAAGACATCACCGACCAGCTCTACGGCGGTGATAAAGACCTGCGAATGCACCAAGAGATCATGCTGGGGGTCGGTGGTGTCCGCCTCCTCCATGCCCTGGGTTTGGATGTCACGGCCTACCACATGAACGAAGGCCATGCGGCCTTTATGGCGCTAGAACGTATCCGAGTGCTCGTCCAAGATTCGGGTTTGAGCTTTGAGGAGGCACGTCAGATGGTGATCTCCTCCAGCCTGTTTACGACTCACACGCCGGTTCCTGCGGGCTTCGATCTATTTCCGCCGGATATGGTGATGTACTACCTCGGGGAGTATGCCAGTATTTTTGGCTTGCCGCGTGAGGAATTTCTCGCCCTCGGTCGTGAAAATACCGGAGATTTTAATGCGCCGCTGAATATGGCGATCCTGGCGATTCGTATGTCCAGCTCGATTAACGGCGTGGCGCAACTCCACGGTGAAGTCTCGCGCGGGATGTTCAAGCATCTCTGGGAAGGCGTGCCGACGGAAGAAGTGCCGATCTTTGCGGTCACGAATGGCGTCCATGCTCAATCCTGCGTCGCGAAGGAAACGCAGAGTTTGTACAATCGCTATCTGGGCGAAGACTGGGCGATGAGCGGCGCGAACAATACTGATCTGTGGAAGCGCGTTGACTTGATTCCTGACGAGGAACTGTGGCGCAACCATGAGCAGCGTCGCCAGGAGCTGGTGATGTTTTCTCGCGAGTGGTTGGTGAAGTGTGCCAAGGAGCGCGGCGCGTCCCAGGGTGAGCTGAAGGAAGCATCGGAGGCGTTAGATCCGTCGGCCTTGACGATCGGCTTTGCCCGACGGTTTGCCACCTACAAACGTGCAACGCTGTTTTTGCGCGATGTCGATCGCATCAAGCGCATCATGCACGATGCGAATCGCCCGGTGCAGTTTGTGATTGCGGGTAAAGCCCACCCGAAAGATATTCCAGGGAAAGAACTGATCCGCAAGATTGTTCACTTCATCCATGAGGAGAATATGCAGGATTCCCTCGTCTTTTTGCCGAACTACGATATTGAGATGTCGCGGGTGATGGTGGCCGGGTGTGATGTCTGGATGAATACGCCGCGTCGTCCGCGTGAGGCGTCGGGAACCAGCGGCATGAAGGCGGCGATGAACGGCCTGCCGAATCTGAGTATTCTCGATGGCTGGTGGGATGAGGCGGATTATGTTCGCACGGGCTGGGCGATCGGTCACGGCGAAATGTATGACGATCCCGACTATCAAGACAAAGTTGAAGCGAATGATCTCTACGATCTCTTCGAGCAAGAAGTCGTCCCGCTGTTCTACGATCGCGAGAACGGCCTACCGCGCGGTTGGATTGCCAAGATGAAGGATGCGATTCGCTTGAATTGTCCGTTCTTTAATACGGCACGAATGGTGAAAGACTATGCGCGTCAAGCCTACTTCCCGGTAAGCGATCGCTGTCATGCCATGTCTGCCGATAACTTCCAACCGGCCAAAGATTTGGCGCACTGGAAGCACACGATGGCGGAGCGCTGGTACGACATTAAAATCACGGACATCGACATTGATCAAGCTTCGGATGTGCAGGTCTTGCAAGATATCCCGGTCAAAGCGCGGATTAATCTGGCGGGTTTGAAGCCGGAGGATGTGCGCGTTGAGCTGTATCAAGGTGCGATCGACGATTCGGGAAATATCGTCGATGGTTCACCGATCCCCATGGACTACCAAGGTCAAGATGGCTATGATGCCGTTTACACGACAACCTTTGCCTATCGCTCCAGTGGCTTCCGTGGTCTCTCGTTGCGCCTTTTGCCACAGCATCCGCTCCTCGGCAACTCTCACGAACCGGGCTTAATTCTCTGGGCAAACTCCTAAGACTCAGTCCGAAGCTAGGGGCTGTCATCAATTAAATTTCTAGCGCTTATCTAGTCAGGGTTACAGCCCCTGGTTTTTGTTGGGTCGGGCGTTCAACAACTGACCCGATAAGGGGTCTACGATTCATTGATGACACTAAAACCCAACGTTATTGTGTTGGGTTTTGAGCTTCGGATTGAGGCTGACTCGCGCAGGGTTCCGGGTCTTCGATCGTCGCCATTTTTGGTAAAAGACGATTTGTAATCACGCGATCGATGCCAAAGTCCGAGAGCCGCTGCATGTCTTCCAATTGATCCACCGTCCAGGCGACAATTTCAAGCCCAGCGGCATGAGCTTCCCAAATTAAATCGGGATCGGCCAGCAAAATATCGTAGGCACACACCAATGCTGCGCCCGCTGTGATCGCCCGTGGCAAGAGTTCGTCAAAGCTTTCGGCGCTGGTGAGACTGTAGCCGATTGCCATCGGGTGGAGAATATCGGCATTGAAGCGATCGGCGATCTCTGGATCGAACGAACAGGCCACACTACGATCGCGCCAATGGTAACGATCGATCAAATCCAATAACAGCTTCACCCGCTCATCTGACCACTGACAATAGGGTTTGAGATCGAGGAATAATTGACCCGGCAAGCGCTGCACGTTTTGCAACACCTGCTCAAAGGTCGGAACCCGTTGATCGCTAAATTCGGCATTAAACCAACTCCCCGCATCGCATTCCTGGAGTTCTTCCCACGCTAAGTCGGCGATCCTACCGGTTCCGGCGATCGTTCGCCCCAAACTGGGATCGTGGGTCACCACCGGGACATTATCCCGTGTCCACTGAATATCGAGTTCGATCGAGCGTGCGCCCAGATCGATCGCCCGCTCAAAGGCAATGATCGTATTTTCCGGCGCACCTGCGGAATAGCCCCGATGGGCAATCACATCAACAAAGGGAGGCAAGGTCGATGGTTCGCGAGCGGTCTGGGTTTCTGAGGTCATTAGTAGGATGCACCAAGAGACCGATAGGGGAGTCGAAGGACGGTGATATCAGGCGAGATTGAAGCGAGATGAGATCGGGGATCGGAGATTGGAGCCGACACTATATCAATAGTACGAAGAGGCGATCAATGAGGGCTGGAAGAATCAAGGTACAGGCCACACCAACCGCTGCGATCGCGGCCAGCAACACAGCTCCAGCGGCGCAATCTTTCGCGATTTTGGCCAGATTGTGGTAAGTCTGCCCCACACATAGATCGACAACGGCCTCGATCGCTGTATTCAGCAGTTCTAACGCCAAAATAGTGCCGATCGTCAAGATCACGATCGCCATCGTTGTACTCGGCAGCCCTAACCAGAGGCAGAGACTGAGAGTACACAGACCCACAACCACATGAATCCGAAAATTGCGCTGCGTCTGAAACGAGTAGGCAATACCGCTCCAGGCATAGCGAAAACTAACAAAGATATTGGTGGCAACCTTCCAGGATGACCGACTCGATCGTATGGTTTTCGCTGTGAATTCGGGCAATGGCAACACCACTCGATCCGTTATTTCTGGAGGTCTTGAAGATGGTGGCTGTTGCGAAAACGGCATAGCAAGCCTCTAAAATCGTGTCAAACAGAGTGAGATCGTTGCAGCACCAAATGCATAGACTTCGGGGAAATCATATCGCACCGAAGATTGTTCAGCAGTAAGGCGTTACGGATCAATCCTATCTCTGTAATTTTACGGTACAGATTCGTCGTACTGAATGGAGTAGCCGATCGCCTGGAGCAAACGATCCTGTTGTTCAAGCATTGTGCGTAAGCTGGCTTCATCAGGATGATCCCAACCCAGTAAATGGAGTAGGCCGTGGGCGACTAGCCAGATCAGCTCTTCCGTGAGCGTGTGATTGCGCTCGGCAGCCTGTCGCTCGGCGGTCTCCACTGAGATAATGATATCCCCCAGACAAAAGGGGAGATCGGGCGATCGCGGCAAATCCGCATCGATCGCCGCGAAGGACAAGACATCGGTGGGACGATCTTGCTGACGATAGGCCGCATTGAGTTCACGAACCTCTTGATCATCGGTGAACTGTAGGCTGACTTCATAGGCGATCGCCGGAGGTAAGTCATCGGCCAGTAACATCAACCACTGATATAGGCGATTTACCCAAAGATCCGGTGCATCCAGTTCGCCGCTGGCTTCGAGTTTGCTCGCGAGGGTATCCGGACTGACAATAGTGTCAATCTCACAGGAGATCGATTGGTGCGGGATAGACATCGTAGATGTAAGGCGATGATGTATGGCGAGAAGATGAGAGACCGTTAGCGGGTTAGGTAAGCAAGGCCAACCAAAATTCCCAGAAGTCCAGCAGTGGTTAATCCAAAGTGAAACAGTGACTTACTGCCCTTTCGCACCATATTTCGCATGGCGAGTTTGACGTAACTCGGCTTCGGTTCGGAGGGCGATTCGAGGTTTGGATCGGATGGATCGGGGGGTGAGGCGGCATCGGGAGAGGGTTGTACCGTCTCTGCGATCGTTCCTTGATCCGAATCTGAGGAAGAGGAAGGGAGTTCAGACATGAATGTTAGGCTCGGCGACCAGAAGGGACGACTCGTCGCGGTATAGGCAACTTTGTAAAAGTTTACGTTTTTTTGATTCATTGTGCAGTGCGTCGGTCTACTCGAATTCAAGCCGTTTTCGTGATCCCCACAATTGCAAGGGAAGGAAGATCGCGTTTATCATGACGAAAAAATTCAAGAAATCTTCGGGGATCGGTGTTTTTGTATCTTGTGATACGATATGCATCCGGATTATTTATTCCAAAGTTGTTGGTGATGGCATTAATGACATTGGTGACACGATTGTTTGTTCTTTTCCTTACGCAACTCAACGGTTCTAGTCGCGGAGTTTTTGGTCAACATGTCGCCCAAAACTCCGTGGTTCAACGACTAACCTGGCCTCCCCACCCGCTTCTACGAAGCCCGAGCGATCGCTACAGCTCTGGCACAAGATCAACCGTTCGCGCTTGTCATCAATCCGGCTGCAACCTACCAACACAATCATCACCATGAGTTTAAATACTGCTGCTAGTTTTTTTACGCTATTTCATACAATCGCACGGGTGTTTTTTGGAGATCCTGTCATCCCCAACACAGCGAAGCCAGCCAACTTATCCACAAACGTCTCGAACCCGATCACTCTCGCTGAACCCTTTACTGATTTTTGGTTTGGTCAAGTGGATGCTCCCGGCACGATCGCGATTGGGATGGCAGAAGGAACAAGGACGATTGACGGTGTGCGGACTTCTGCCTGGTATGGACATACCGATCCCGGTAATGCCAATTACAACGTCGGCACGTTTAGCAGTCAAAATACAACCCTTAGCCCTGAGCTGGCCGACGATCAGGAGCTACAGCGTATCCGAGAGAAGTTGTCTATTTTTATTCAAGATCAACCAAACTTATCCCCACTCGAATATCTCTCCGCTGCCGATTTGTCAATTCAAGCACGGGGCGCATTTCCAGCTTTTGGTCAACATCTCAAAGCTGTGCGCCAGCGTAATCTAAAGCCGGTAGCCACGATCGTCGAAGCTCGCGTCCGCAGCTTTTATAATCCGCTCAGTGGTCAACTTGAAGCCGCCGGGTTTGACAATAATGAAGCCGTTTTACGCAGCGATCAGTTGCGGCGGACGCGAGCGCTTGAACATAAGGTTCGCTATATCAAGCTCAATATGCCGGAAGCGATGACGATCGCCAATCGTCGCTAGTGAACGAGATCGCCTACGATGCTCGATCGCACACAACGCATGATCACGACGGCCAAACTCTCAGCGTTAACCCCACGCTCTGGCGCTACGGCTCAATGTATAGATCACCACACCAGATCTTTTCCTGCATGAGTCGAAACAGCTCGCATTCGCGATCGGTTACCACGCCATCGGCATACATTTGAGCCAGAATCGCCGTGTGTTCTTTCCGCGAGATCGATCCGCAGGCGATCGTCTGCTCAATTCGCTGGCGGAGGTGTTTGAGGGCTCGGCGATCAAGTTCAGATAGTGGTTCACGGTTCGGTTTATCGATTTGCATGAGCGCGAAATCTTGTGTGAGAGTTGAGGGTGTGGGTCAAAGGTGGCCGCTAGACCGAGGGTAGCTTGCCGTAAATATCCCCTACGCTATGGTCGGACTCGATGTCGATGACCAAGTGCGATCGCTCAACCAGTGGTGTGATGAATAGATCTGGATGGAGGGCTTTCCAAAAATATTCGACAAAGGCGGCGATATCCGCATCGCTCATTCCGGCTTTGCCCAAGGCGATCGCGTCATGCTCGGCTTGCAGTCGCCACTGCTGACTGAGGTGATAGTCCACCGGGTTGAGTACCGCAATGCGATCACAACGTTCCCAAAGGGGCAGATAGTCGCGCAGCTTGGTATTGCAGTCGCGGGCGAATTGTCGATCGGCTTCGGTGACGATCGGCTCCGGCGCTTGTTCAAATGCCGCTGCATCCACGGGTTCAACCCCGACAAACCAGCCCTCAAACAAGACAATATCGGCTTGATTCACCTGAAGCGACTCAATGCGATCGCCGTCCCCCGCGTGAAGCGACTTATCGAAACGCGGCACGTGAATGGGAAATTGCTGCGATTGTACGCGATCGAGCAGGTCTAGACCCATTGCAATGTCGTGGGTTCCAGGGGGGCCACGGCGAATAAAGCGCGGATCTTTCGCTTTGAGCTGTTCCCGCTCGGCGTGGGTTTTGTAGAGATCGTCGATCGAGAGCGCGATCGTCGCCAAGCCTAACTCCTCTAGTAACAAACTCAGGGCTTGAGCCAGCGTCGTTTTTCCAGTGCCTTGGCCTCCCAACACTCCCTGAATAACGGGGCGATCGGCCTGTGTTCGTAGATTGGCTAGATCGATCGCTAGAGGCAGCCAAAAGCGCCATAACGTCCGTAAACACAGTGTCTTATCGTAGTGATACAGAGGAAATTGAGACAGCCGATCGTCCTGTAAAAATCGGTTTAAGAGACTGGTTCGACGCGCAATGGCCACCTCCATATTGCTTTCATTGATCCCAAAGGCATGAGCCCGCAGGGGTTCCGTTAGCTCACAGCGCACCAACTCAGATTGCTTCGCCGGATTGATATAGCCATTGGCACAGCTTGCAGCCAGTAGCAAATCGAGCCGTTCATAATACGGAAAGTTTGAAAATTGTGTCGTTCCAATCGGCATAACTCACCATCTCCTACACCACACGATTTCGAGCATGATACGTCTTGCCGACCTATGACCCGAGCTTTAATGCTTCGACATACATACTGTAAATAAAGCCTAAGCGAAATGCATTCAATAATCCAACCCAAAGTGTTTTGGCGATCGATCGTTTTGAGTAGGCCAGTCGGGTCACAATCTCAGTGCCTAGCAGCAAGATTGCGCCGACCGTAATATCGAGCCGTGCTTCCTGTCCCGAAATCGTTGAAACCGCCGTTCCGGCAAAGAATCCCAACAGCAGAAAAATAATAAAGAGTGAGATGCGCCGCCAGGGGTTGCGCAACCAGCGCTGTACTTGGTTCGCTGCTGTATCGACAATCCGGTTGAGACGAGTATTTTGCATCGACAGGACAAGGGAGTATTTTACTCTTGGGTTCTGAGCTTCGGATTTAGTCTAACGGCTGTCGTCGCCAACATAAAATCGCTCATCAACCCGCAGATAGGCGCAGCACTTGAAAGAGCTGATCGACCTGGTGTAAATCTTTGTCCCCTGGCGATCGTTCGACACCGCTTGATAAATCGATGCCGGTGGGATGCAGCCGGGTGAGCGCTTCGCCGACATTGGCCGGATTTAGACCCCCCGCAAGGAACCAGGGTCGATCGGGCATAAAGGCGGCGAGTGCCGCCCAGTCGAGGGTGTGACCCGTGCCGCCGAGCTGGTCGGGATGATAGGCGTCGAGCAGTAGGGTATCGATGACGTTGGTGTAGGCGGTCAAGGCGGTGGGGGCGGTTGAGGTTAAATCTGTGCGATCGCGAATCCGAAAGGCTTTAATCAGCTCAATCCCTGGTAGTGCTGCCCGTAGGGTTTGGCAGTCGTCCGGCGTTTCGTCACCATGCAGTTGGACGCCCGTGAGACCACTGGCGGTGACGGTGGTGATGATGGTTTCGATATCGGTGTTGGCAAAGACGCCAATGTAGTCGATTGATCGCTGTAAGTCGGGTTCGAGTTGACGCACCGCTGCTGTAATCTCGGCCGTGCGATTGATCGTAATGAAGCGCGGCGAGGCGGGGACTGCTATGAAACCCAGGGCGGTGGCACCGCTACGGGCGATCGCCTGTCCCTGATCTGGGTTTGTAATCCCGCAAATTTTGACGCGCTGGAGGGTCAACAGACTCATGGGTTTGAGAGAGCGATCGTCTATGTCCGCGATCACCTAGGTTCGTTCCAGCCAGTCGTAGATGGAGTCGAGTTGATCGAGGTCAATCAGGCCATATTTTAACAGCACCATCGGCAGTGGGCCGCGATCGAGTTTGTGGTGACGTTGGGCGACGGCGATCGAATCTGCTGACAGTTCGAGGTCTTGCCGCAGAAATTGGATGAGGCGTGAGTATTGGCTATCGGTATGGTTCATAAAATTGGAAGGAAATTTGATTCAAAAAAATCAGGTTGAACAAAACATTGCGACGACCGACAGTCCTCGCGATTATCTGGATTTTGATAAGGATTAAATGCCTCAGTGATCGCTACTAACGAGTTATCACTGCAATGCAACTACGCTTCAATCCGTAAATTCTGTTAACGGATAACGATTCCATCATCCGTTCGCGGTTCACCCTTTGCAGTGCTATCTCACGAGCCACAGCAATACAATTCTTGGGTTAGGTACGAAAATCTAATTGAGACAATGACGATACCAGACAAAGTACCGCGATGCCAGTAATTTTTTAGGAAACTTCAGAATGTATCCATAGTCGTGTCGCGCAATCCAGATTGATGCGATCGCGATCGTGACGCGAACCGGCTATTGTGGCTTCGCTTCGCTCTTGTAGCGCAAATATTCGGCCACAAACGCCAACAGTGCCGAGGCTGAAATCAAGATAACGCTCAAGGCGTTGATGTCGGGACGAACGCCCGTCCGAATGCGGCTAAAGATTTCCATCGGTAGCGTTGTTGCGCCCGCTCCTGCCGTAAAGCTCGCAATCAAAAAGTCATCCATACTCAGGACAAAGGCGAGCAAACAGCCGGAAATAATCCCCGGCGTAAGTTGCGGCAACAGAACTTGCATGAAGGCTTGAACAGGGGTTGCGCCGAGATCCAGCGCGGCTTCTTCGAGGTTTTTATCGAGATCTGCTAGGCGGGTCGAAACCACGATCGCGATATAGGCCAAGCAAAAGACCACATGAGCGGCGATGATCGTCCATAAACTCAGCGGAAAACCCACCGCTGCGAGGAATACCAGCGTCGCCACGGCGATCGCAATATCCGGCACGATCAGCGGCAAATAGGAAATCCCCAAAAACAACTGTTTTCCCGGAAAGCGATATCGTGCCAGTCCGACCGCCATCAGCGTCCCCAACACCGCCGAAATCAAGACCGAACAGGATGCAACCGTTAGGCTATTGCGCAGGGCAAAAAACACGCGCCGGTCTTGCATCAAACGCCCGTACCACTCCAGCGTAAATCCTTCCCAGTTGGCGCTGTAGGGCGACTCATTGAGACTGTAGACCGTCAGCACCAGGATCGGCAGGTACATGAAGGCGAACATCGCGATCGTGAAGATCGCCTGCCAGGATAAATTCAGCTTAAAGGGGCGTGCCATAGCGATCGATTCATCAGGGAGAAGGTCGGCGTGATCAGAGGCGGATTCGGGAGGCGACGGTAGCGAGGGGGTTGGAGAATCAGGTGGGGTCATGGGTGCGTGGCCGGAAGAGAAGAGGCGAGCATCCGGTAGCCGAAACGGCGACGTTTTGCCGGTTAACTCAGGTGGGGTCTAACGATGCGCGTCACGATCGCCGTATTTCAACAGCAGGGCGATCGCAATGCTGACCGCCAAGATCAAAATCATACTCAGCGCTGACCCAAAGCCCCAGTTCTGGGTTTGCCCCAGGAACTGGTTATAAATTAAGCGTGCGGCGGTCATGCTGGACGCGCCGCCGAGCAGCTCAGGATCGATGAAATCCCCCAGGCTGGAAATGAAAACCAGCAGCGAACCGGCGGCGATTCCGGGGAGGGCTTGGGGTACGGTGATTTTCCAGAAGGTTTGCAGGGGGGCGGCTCCGAGGTCGGCGGAGGCTTCGAGCAGGCTGGTGTCGAGTTTTTCGAGCGAGGAGTAGAGAATCAGCACCATGTAGGGCAAAAAGCTGTAGCTCATGCCGATCGTTACGGCGGTTGTCGTATTCAGGATTTCGAGGGGCGGGATGCCGATACTGCCCAGCACGCTATTGAGTACGCCGGTCGGTCGCAGAATCGTAATCCAGGCGTAGGTGCGGAGCAGTGATGAAGTCCAGAGGGGCAAAATAAACCCGAGCAGCAGCAGGTTGCGGCGTCGAGCCGGAGCCAGGATCGCAATCCAGTAGGCGACGGGAAACCCCAGCACCAGACAGAGCAAGGTTGTAGTGACGGCCAACCCGACTGATCGCACGATGACATTGAGATTCGTCGCGTTAAAGGCCAGCCAATAGTTCGATAAATCCGAGGGGTTGACCACATCACCGGGTCGAATATTGGGCACGAGGCTCAGCTCGAAAATGACCAGTACGGGCAAGACGAGGAGAAACAGGAGCCACAAACCCGATGGGCCTAGCAGGGCAAGCGGGCCAACCCAGCGCGAGATTGGGCGGGGTTCGGATGACTGGAGATCGGAACTGGGAGGCGGGGAGGAAACAGCCATACGCGATCGAGTCGAAAGAAGGTATGCCGGAAAATGTAAGTCGAGAAATTAAACCGAGAGATTAAACCGAGAGATTAAACCGAGAAACCGGAAAAACTGATTGCAGGATAACAGTTTCAGGTGAGTGTGGCCTGGTTTAAGTCCTATGCGATCGCCATAGCGGTTGACGTTTGACCATGCTAGAGATCCCTTTGGTTCAAGCGATGGGTATTGACGATAGATGACACCCTAGGCACTCGTGAGTTTTGTCCAATAGAGATCGTAGAGTTCTTCGATTTCGATCGGAATGGGCGTCAAGCCTTCGGATTGCGCCAACGTTTCCTCCGAGGGGAACAGGCTTGAGTTTTCCTGCACGTCGGGGGGCAGAACTTGAAACGCGGCTTTATTGGGCGTCGCAAAGCTCAAACGCGCACAGGTTCTGGCAGCAATTTCGGGTTCGAGCATGAAGTTGAGCCATGCATAGGCGGCATCGGTATTGGGAGCCGTTTTTGGAATAGCGAGCGCATCGGTCCAAATCGAGGAGCCGCTGCTGGGCAAGGTGTAGATCAGGTCAGAATTTTCTGCTGCGACTTCGTTGGCATCGGCGGAGTAACACATGGCGATTTTAAGATCGCCTGTGAGGATTTGCGATCGCCAAGAATCTGACTCAAACGAGGCGATCGCCGGTTTGAGTTCGACCAGCCGTTCGTATCCCTGACGGATTTCATCCGGGTTCGTCGTGTTGTAGGAATACCCCAGAGATTTAATCGCCGCACCGATCACCTCGCGCGGATCATTGAGCAGCGTCATCCGTCGGAAAAGCTGATCTTTATTGTTCCAAAGGTAATCCCAATCCTCTGGAGCAGGCGAAATGACATTTTTGTTGTAAACCAGCCCAGTGGTTCCCCAACTGAGCGGCAGGCTGTGTTGGTTGTTGGGGTCGTACTGTGGATTGGCAAATTTACTAAAGAGGCGATCGAGACCCACTAACCGAGCGCGATCGAGCTCCTGAACCAGATTCAGCCGCACCATTTTTTGCAGCATGTAATCCGACGGGTAGATCACGCTATAGGCTCCCCCCGCCCCGGCCTGGAGCTTGGCAAGCATTTCCTCGTTGGAGCTATAGACATCGGCGATCACGCGCACGCCGGTTTCTTCATAAAAGCTGTCGAGCAGCGAGTTATCGGTGTAGCCCGCCCAGGTGTAAATGTAGAGCAGACCTGGATCGGTGCGGACGGTGGTTTGGACATTAGCCAGCGTCCAGCCACAACTGGAAAGGGCGACGCCGGAGGCAGCGCCCAGAGCCGCGTTTAGGAGTTGGCGGCGTGTGAGGTGTCCGTGATGGCGGGAGCGTCGAATGGGTGGCACGAGGGTTACGTGAAAAGTCCAGGGGCGTGAAAAGTCCAGGCGGCGAGTATAACGAGGTCACTCGCACTGCGTTAGCTGAGTTCGGAGTGTACCAGTGGCTAGCGTACGGCAAGGGCGAGGCTATTGGTCGGCGACCATGAGACAAACACGGGGGTATTCATGGCTGGATGATCGGCCAGGTTGCTGGGCTGACGCACCGTCAATACAGCACCCGAAGTTAGCTCGATCGTGAATTGGACATGGGTTCCGAGGTACATCGTATGAGCCAGCCGCCCTTCAAAGGTGTTGTGTGTCGTCTCGGCGGGGTAGAGGTGAATGTCGATTTTTTCGGGGCGCACACTCACGACGACCGCACTGCCCCGATCGAGCCGTTCGGCTTGATCCATCTCCGGGCGATCGACCAACAGCTCTAATCCAGCATTGGTACGAATGACGAGTGAGGTCGCATCACAGCGCTCGACGTGGCCTTCAAACAGGTTGGTATCGCCAATAAAGTCCGCAATAAACGGCGTTTTGGGCGCGTCGTAGATCTCTTGGGGCGAGCCGATCTGTTCGATGCGACCATCGCGCATCACGGCGATGCGATCGGACATCGACAGCGCTTCTTCTTGATCGTGGGTCACCATCACAAACGTGACGCCTAGGTCTTGATGCAGGCTCGATAGCTCGTACTGCATCTGTTTGCGTAGCTTGAGATCCAACGCACCGAGCGGCTCATCGAGCAATAGCACTGCTGGACGATTGACCAACGCCCGCGCCAGGGCGACCCGTTGGCGCTGACCGCCGGAAAGCTGCTTCGGGAAGCGACTCGCGAGGGGTTCGAGCTTGACCAGTTCCAGCACTTCATCAACGCTGTGCTGAATTTCGGCCTTACTCAATTTTTTTAAGCGCAGACCAAAGCTAATATTGTCGCGCACGTTCATGTGATCAAACAGCGCGTAACTCTGAAATACCGTATTCACTGGGCGGCGGTAGGCCGGAACCTGGGTCATCGATTGGCCACGAATCATGACCTCACCGGCGGAGGGCATCTCAAACCCGCCAATCAGTCTGAGGGTCGTGGTTTTGCCGCAGCCCGAAGGACCCAGAATACTAAAAAATTCACCGCGTCGAATGCCGAACTCGACTCCTCTGACGGCAGTTTCGCCATTAAAGACCTTAAACACTTTTCGCAGTTCGACGTCGAACTCGGACTCGCGTCCGGCGAGGTCGGCATTCGGAGGGGCGGTCTGCAACATTTGGAGCGGTTCCCCGAGTGGGGTGATGCGCGTGGGTGAACGAGGCAGGGTAACTGGGTGCTGTAACGAGCGTGGGGTTAATCTGTAGATTAGACTCGATACAGAGCACGATGCTTTCTGTCTAGATTTCTAGATGTCGGGTCTAGATTCAGGCTTCAATCTCCAATCATTGTATCTATGCAAAGCCCGATCGTCGCCTGTTGATCTGGATATTTCAACGAGATTTTTGCCATCTTTTGACGCTGAAATGAGATTTGATCACAATTTCCCCTAAAATTTCAGCCTGAGATCCGAGCCGGATCACCCCACGAAATACCCATCAAAGCCGCAAGCTGACGGAGTGATGATCAAACTCATCAACCCTCGTTTGGACGCTTTTTCGCTTCGCTTCTCGCTGCTCCTGACCCACTCTCGGCCCACTCCTGACCCCCCTATTGCCCGTGACCCTCGCTTCTTCCCCTTCCACCTCTCAATCCGCTCCGCGCGGAACCAAACGCACGGTCGGTCAGTCGTTTCAGGCGATCGTCATGATGTTCGTGATCACGCTGATCCTGGCGGGGGGGATCGGTGCGCGTCTCGTACAGCTTCAACTGATTCAGGGTAAGCGAAACCGCCAACTGGCCGAGGAAAATCGCATTCGCCTTGTACCCGCCCAACCGGTTCGCGGCAATATTTTCGATCGCTACGGCAAAATTCTCGCCAGTTCCAAGCTGTCTCGATCGGTATTTCTCTGGCCTGCGACCCATAAACCCGAGGAGTGGCCGCAGCACCTCACCCGTCTGTGCCAAATTCTCGATACGCCCTGCGATCGCATCCTGGCTCGTCTCGAAAAAGCGGGCTACAATTCGCCGCTGCCCATTCGGATCGCCCGGAATCTGAATGACCAGCAGGCCACCGCACTTCAGGAATACGGCGAAGAGTTACAGGGCGTGGAGGTGGGGATTGAAGCGATTCGGATGTATCCCAACGGTGAGCTGGCGGCGCACGTTTTGGGGTATACCGGAGAAATCGATGAGGAGAGTCTCGCCGATTACGTCGATCGCTACGAATTTGAGGTAAACAAGCGGTATCGTTTGGGCGATATCGTCGGCTTGATGGGAGTGGAGGCCGCATTCGAGCCAATTTTGCGGGGTGAATGGGGCGGTCAGCAGGTGGAGGTGGACAGTCGCGGCCAGGTGATTAAAGTGTTGGGCGAACAAAAGACCCATGCGGGGGAGGATGTGACGCTGACGATCGACCTTGAGTTGCAGAAAGCAGCAGAAGCCGCCCTCGGAGATACCCAAGGGGCGATCGTGGCGATCGATCCCAACGATGGGGCGGTGTTGGCGATGGTGAGTCGTCCCGCCTTTGACCCGAACCTCTTTTCGGAGGCGATCGATGAGGCGAAATGGCAAGAGCTTCAGGGTCGAGATCACCCCTTTGTCAACCGCTCCTTGCAAGGCTTTCCGCCTGCCAGTACGTTCAAAATTGTTACGACTACCGCTGCGATCGAGTCGGGAGCCTATCCCGCCAGTACCGTTTTGCCGACCTATCCCTACATCATCGCGGGCGGTATCCAGTTTTGGGACTGGAATAACGCCGGTTTTGGGCCACTGAGTTTCACTGGAGCGATGGCCTGGAGTAGTGACACATTTTTCTATCAGACGGCGCAAAAAATGGGCGCACAGCCGCTGATTCAGTGGACGAAAAAGTATGGGTTTGGCTCCAAGACGGGCATTGAAATCGGTACGGAAGAATCATCCGGCCTGGTTCCCGATGATGCCTGGAAGCGTGAAAATATCGGCTATGGCTGGTTTCAGGGCGATACGATCAACATGTCGATCGGTCAGGGATTTTTGCAAGCATCACCGCTGCAAGTCGCCGTCATGTTTGCGGTTCCGGCCAATGGTGGCGATCTGGTCAAACCGCACCTGTTCTACGATCCGAGCCAAACGCCTAGCATGTGGCGCGAGTCGCTCGGGATCGCCCCGGACACGATCGCCGTGATCCAGAAAGGGCTACGCGAAGTCATTACCTACGGAACGGGCAGTGGCATCAACACCCCTAATATTCCGGCATTTGCGGGCAAGAGTGGCACGGCAGAAGCACCGCCCTACGAGTCGCACACGTGGTTTGGCGCTTACGCACCGATGGATAAACCGGAGATTGTGGTGGTGGCCTTTGGGGAACACTCCGGGCAGGGGGGCGGATCGTTCACAGGTCCCAAGGTCAAGCAGGTGTTAGAAGCGTATTTCGCCCAGAAGAAAGCTCGTGCGAATGGTACACCTCTCCCGACCCCAACACCGACCCCAACACCAACCCCTGCGCCCTGATCATTCTCTGTCCAATCAGATCGATGCCGCCCGATCGTGGCAACTCCCGGCACAATATTAGGAGGCCACGAACCCAGCTTGGGGGTTATGTGCAGTCTATTCTCTGTGCAATCGTTTGTATTCTCTGGTTTTCATGACTGCTGATTCTTCCCAAACTTCTGTGTCCTGGTGGCAAGCGTTTCGCCGCGCGTTTCGTCGCGATGTGCTGCCGATTTTGGCCGATCTGCGCTTGGCGATCATGCTGTTGTTGACGATCGCCGTTGCCAGCATGAGCGGCACGGTGATCGAACAGGATCGCAGCCTTGAGTTTTACCAGGCCAATTATCCCGAAGATCCGGCGCTATTTGGCTTCCTGACCTGGAAAGTACTACTGGCGATCGGGCTGGATTCGGTCTATAAAACCTGGTGGTTTTTGGCGTTATTGGTAGCCTTTGGGACGACCCTGGCCGCCTGCACCGTGGCGCGACAAATTCCCGCGCTCAAGGCCGCACAAACCTGGAAGTTTTACGATCAGCCGCGCCAATTTCAAAAGTTAGCCCTCAGCTCAGAATTGCCGATTTCGGCCACGATCCCCAGTGAAACCGAACCCACCCCACCGCTCGATCGGCTCGAAGCCCTGCTCGGCGATCGCGGTTACAAAGTGTTTCGTGAGGGCGATCGGCTCTACGCCCGTAAGGGTTTAATCGGACGCATTGGACCGATTATTGTTCACGCCAGTATGCTGCTTGTGCTGCTCGGAGCGATCACCGGTTCCCTCACGGGAGTCGTCGCCCAACAGATGATCGCCGATGGGGAAACGGTTCCCGTGGAAAATTTCATCGATATCGGTGTGCTGTCGCGTCCCGATCGCTTCCGAGGCTGGTCGATTCACGTGAATCGTTTTTGGATCGATTATCTGCCCAATGGCGCGATCGATCAGTTTTACTCGGATCTCTCGATTCTGGATGCAGACGGCAACGAGCAAGATCGTAAAACCATTTTTGTCAATGAACCGCTGCGCTATAACGGCGTTGTGCTGTATCAAACCGACTGGTCGATCTCCGGTATCCGCGTCCAACTCAACAACAGCCCGATTTTCCGCTTGCCGATGGCTCCCCTGGAATCGAAGGATCGCCTCTGGGGAACCTGGGTTCCGACCAAGCCGGATATGAGTGAGGGGGTGTCGCTGATTGCGAAGGATTTACAGGGGACGGTGTTTATTTACGATTCGGAGGGCAAGCCGATCGCGACGGTGCGATCGGGCAGTGAGCTAGAGATAAATGGTGTCACCCTCAAGCTCAAGGGCATCATTGGTAGCACCGGGCTTCAGATCAAGTCTGATCCGGGGATTCCGTTGGTGTATGCCGGGTTTGGCCTGCTGATGTTGAGTACATTGATGAGTTACGCTTCCCATTCCCAGGTTTGGGCGTTGTCGCAGGCGGGCAAGCTCTACGTGGGTGGGCGCACGAACCGCGCCCAGGTGTCGTTTGAGCGGGAGACGATCGATATTCTCGATCGCTTGACTTCCGCCACAGCAACCACAGAATCGACCTGACGTGAGCCGCCTGAAACAAACGAGACGCCTGCACAATCTGCACAATGGGTTTGCAACGACGTTACGCCACGCCGGGAAAGCTCGTCACTTCCTCGATTTCGAGATCGGGAAAACTATCGACGTACTGGATGGTGAAATCGGGAAACGAGCTAACGTTTTGCCATTCGCCACACCGATCGGGAAAACTATCCACCCACTGCACTTTCAGGTCTGGAAAACTCGTAACCTGTTTCACTTTGAGATCGGGAAAACTGTCAACAATTTGCACCTTACCGTAGAGGGTGACGCCATTGACGCTACAGCTTGCTGGGTCTAGGGCGACAAGTTGAGGATTGACGCCCCATGCCTGAGCGCGTGCAGCGATCGTGACGATCGCCAGCGCGGCTAGGGCAAGGCTCAACCACATAGACCAATGGTGGCGGCGGAATAGTCGGACGTTCATAGGTTGGATGGGTGTCGGATGGGTCTAGGTGAGTGGTTTCACTGTTGTAGGACTTACGCCAAGTCGGTTAGAAGTCGGACTTCTGCGTAAGCCCTGTTTTAGCCATAGCGATGATGGTTCTCATTATTCTGAGATAGCCTCGATCAAGGTGCGAACACGAGCCGCGTCGCTGCCAAAACCGTCTTGATCGAAGAGCATCGCGGCAGAGTTTAAGGCTGCTTTTGCTTGATCCAAATCGCCGATCATGGCGTAGGCAAAGCCAAGATTGCCAAAGGCGGGCGCGTTTTCAGGATCGATCGCCAGGATCGCACGACTATCCTCGATCGCGGCCTGAGGTTGGCCGGTTTCGAGGTTGAGCGAGCCGCGATTTAGGTAGACGGGGATAGCACGCGGTGAGTTCTCGGGAAGTAGATCGAGGGTGCGATCGTAGCCCTCGCGAGCCGCGTCCCAGTGTTGGAGTGAGGCTTGGGTGAGGGCGAGATTGTAGTGGGCTTCGATCGCGGTGGGATCAAGCTCGATCGCGGTGGTGTAATCGTCGAGGGCGGCTTCGGCGTTACCGTTTTGGCTGTGGAGATTGCCGCGATTGACGTACGCCTGGGTGTAGTCCGGATCGAGGCGGATGGTTTGGCTGTAATCGGCGAGGGCGGCGTCGTAGCGCTGTAGAACAAAATGGGCGACGCCGCGATTGTAGTGGGCGATCGCCAAATCGGGCTGACGGTTGATCGCTTGGCTAAAGGCGTCGATCGCGTCGGCATAGTGTCCCTGTGCAAACGCGTCACGACCGGCGGTTAACCAGGTTTGGGCGCTCTGTTCTAGTTGGTGACCTTCAACGGCATTGGCGATCGGACTCAGTGTTACGCCCTCAAGAGTTATGCCACCAAGGCGATCGCGGTCTCCCGGTGACGCTGGGACGATCGTACCGGCGAGCAGACCCAATATGGAGGCGATCATCACGGCAGTGCGGCGATCAGGAAAGCGGAAAAACGGCAGCATAGACAATAGAGTTAATCAGAATTTAACAAACATTTAACGAACGACTCACAGCCATAAACCCACGATAGATCGAAGGGTTTATGAGTCAGTTAAGCGTGAATACAATTGGATTCCATCATGATCCTGTGTGGGTCGTGATGATTACAGCGAGAGAGAGGCTCCATCGCCGCTTAAGCTAGGCGACATCATCCAAAATAAGACCCTCGTTTCTCACTACACCCTCCCATGCTCCAACTCCCCAAACCCGTCTGGATTCTCAGTACGGGGCGCTTCCTCTCGGAAATCGGCACGGGCTTCACCGTGTTTTATGGCCCGATCGTCTTCGTTAACCAAATCGGTCTGACTGCGACCAATGTGGGAGTTTCCGTCGGTGCGGCTTCGATCGTCGGGATTTTTGCCCGTATTCTCAGCGGATCGCTCTGCGATTCCCATTGGGGCGCAAAACGGACGCTGCTGATATCAGGCATCATCTCGGCGATCGGCGCATTTTTGCTGGCTACGACCCACGATTTCACCTCGCTGCTTCTCGGTCAAGTCTTCGCCGGGGCTGGGCTGGGCATTTATTGGCCTGCGTCAGAAGCAACGATCGCCGCCACGGCTCAGTTCGATCAACACCGCGACGCTTATACGTTGGCGCGGTTTGCCGATAACCTGGGCATCGGTGTGGGGGTGATTGCCGGGAGCGCCCTGGTTTCGATCGATCGCGCCTATCAAGTGCTGTTCGTAGTCGATGGCGTGTCCTACCTTGTTTTTACCATCATCGCGGCGATCGCCCTGCCCCATATCGCCCGCATCCGCCTCGATGACACCTCCGAAAATCCCGTACGGCGCTGGTTCAAAGCGCTCGGCGATCGCGTCCTCTTGCTCTACCTCGCGATTAACGTCGGCTTCACGGTCTACGTCTCCCAGGTTCAAGCCACCCTACCGCTCTACCTCAACAACGTCGTTACCGCCGTGTCCGGCGTGCCGTTTCCCACCGAGGCGATCGGCGCGTTATTCACCGGCCACATTATCCTCTGCGCCGTGCTGCAAATCCCCGTATCACGGGCGATGAAATCCCTCGATCACGTGCGGGCGCTGAGTCTGTCAGCGGTGGTCTGGTGCGTCGGGTTTGTCAGTTTGTGGGGGCTGAGTGTGCTGCACGTCTCACCGCTGGCGATCGGGATTGTGGGTCTGACGCTGTTCGCGATCGCGATCGTTTCCTATACGCCGTCGGCCTCGGCGTTTGTGGCGCTGCTGGCTCCAAACGAACTGCGCGGGATTTATCTTTCGCTCAATTCCCTGTGCTGGGCGCTGGGCTACGCGATCGGACCGCCGCTGGGCGGGATGGCGATCGATGCCGGTGCGAGTTTTGCCATTAATTACTGGCTACTGCTGGCCGTGTCGAGTCTGGGAATGATCGTCGCGCTTTACCTACTCGGTCGGCTTTATTTGCGATCGCAGCAGCGCCGACACTCACGCAACGTCGATGCACCATCGCTTCAATCCGCCTCAAATCCAGCGAATCCATCCGATCGTGTTGTGAAATAACGATTTCTACTTGAGGCGGTGCGTTAGCATTCCCTGACGCAATCGCAACCCGATCGCGCCAAAGTCCCACCAAGTAAGCACTTGCGCGATCAAAAATCTGCAATGATCGAGTCGTTTTGTATGCCACAAACTGTTACATAATAAGCATTCGTTTGTTCTCTGGAGAAACCATCGTCATGGGCCGCGCAAAAAAAGCCATTCTCGCCTACTCCGGCGGGGTCGATACCTCGGTTTGTATTCCCTACCTCAAAGAAGAGTGGGGCGTTGAAGAAATTATTACCTTGGCCGCCGACCTTGGACAGGGCGAAGAGCTAGGCCCGATCAAGCAAAAGGCGCTCGATTCCGGTGCGAGCATTTCCCTTGTGGCGGACGTGACGAAGGAATTCATCGAAGATTATGCGTTCCCGGCGATTCAAGCCAACGCACTCTACGAAAACCGCTATCCGCTCTCGACGGCGCTGGCTCGTCCGCTGATTGCCAAGAAGCTGGTAGAAGCCGCTGAGGAATACGGCGCGGATGCGGTCGCCCACGGTTGTACGGGTAAAGGCAACGACCAGGTGCGTTTCGACGTGGCGATCGCCGGTCTCAACCCCAACATCAAAGTCCTAACCCCGGCGCGGGAATGGGGTATGAGCCGCGAAGAGACGATCGCCTACGGTGAAAAGTTCGGTATCCCGTCGCCCGTTAAAAAGTCATCGCCGTTCAGCATCGACCGTAACTTGCTCGGTCGCAGCGTCGAAGCAGGCCCGCTCGAAGATCCCTGGAACGAACCGCCGGAAGAAATCTACGCGATGACCTCGGCGATCGCTGACACGCCGGACACGCCCGAGTATGTCGAAATCGGCTTCGAGGCCGGTCTGCCCGTGTCGCTCGATGGTACGGCGCTCGCTCCGGTTGAGCTGGTGACCCAACTGAATGCGATCGTTGGTCGCCACGGTTATGGCCGCATCGACATGGTCGAAAACCGTCTCGTCGGCATCAAATCGCGCGAAATCTACGAAGCTCCGGCACTGCTGGCACTGATTCACGCCCACCGCGACATCGAAAGCCTGACCCTGACCAAAGACGTGTCGCACTACAAGCGCGGCATCGAAGAAACCTACAGCCAAATGGTTTACAACGGTCTGTGGTTCAACCCGCTGAAACAAGCGCTCGATGCCTTCATCAAGGAAACCCAAACCCGCGTCAGCGGTACGGTGCGCGTCAAGCTGTTCAAAGGGACAATGACGATCGTTGGTCGTAAATCAGCGAACACACTAATCACCGAAGAGCTTTCGACCTACGGTGCGGATGACAAATTCGACCACAAAGCAGCGGAGGGCTTCATCTACGTTTGGGGTCTGCCGACACGCGTTTGGTCGGAAAAACTGCGCGGTTAAGTCTCACAAGACCGCGATATCCAGAAGTCGAATTTCTTGAAAAAGTTCGACTTCTAATACGAAATCCGGTTCTGTATGGGCAAAATCAAAAATGCTTATGAGCACTGAGCGGAGTCGAAGTGCGGTGTCCACCCAGAGCGATGATCCAGGCTTATACACAAGCGGATTTCGTATAACCCAAAGCAGGACAGGTTCAATGTGTTGGATCTGCCCTGTTTTTGTTTTGAGGTTGTTTTAGTTTGTTTTGGTTTGTTTTTTTGGGGGGAGCGAGTTTGATTGTGATCGCGCTTCAACATTCGTTTACAGTTGATTCACCGTTACACCACACCACGGGCGCATTGCCGTGACGCCCCGACGCGATCATGCCCGAATCAACTCCCATCCAATCCACGCCTGAACCGACCTGGAAAGCGATCGCCCGCCTATTGCGCTGGGATAAGCCCGCTGGTCGGTTGATTTTGATCGTCCCGGCGCTGTGGGCGGCGTTTCTCGCAGCGGAGGGACGACCGGCGATCGGTTTGATCGTGACGATCGTCTTCGGCGCATTCGCCACCAGTGCGGCAGGCTGCGTGATTAACGACTTATGGGATCGCGATATTGATCCGCAGGTGGAGCGGACAAAGCTGCGTCCACTGGCGTCGCGCAAGCTGTCGGTATCGATCGGAATTGCGGTGTTTCTCGGGACGCTGACCTTAGCGGCGGTGTTGGCGACCTATCTCTATCGGCTCTATCCCCTCAGTTTCTGGCTCTGCGTCGTCGCTGTCCCGGTGATTGTTTGTTATCCGCTGGCGAAACGAGTGTTTCCCGTGCCGCAACTGGTGTTATCGATCGCTTGGGGGTTTGCGGTGTTGATTTGCTGGAGTGCGGTGACGGGGTCGCTGGTGGTGGCGACGTGGTGGCTGTGGGGCGCGACGGTATTATGGACGTTGGGGTTCGATACGATTTATGCGATGGCCGATCGGGAGGATGATCGGCGGATTGGGGTGAATTCGAGTGCGTTATTTTTTGGGTCGCAGGTGGTGAATGCGATCGCGGTGTTTTTTGCGGGGACGGTGTTGTGTTTCGTTCAGGTGGGTATGTTATTGGAGTTGGGCGGGGTATTTTGGTTGGGGTTGGCGATCGCGGTGATCGGTTGGGGCTGGCAGTGTTGGGTGTTGACGCGATCGGTGTTGGCACGATCGGAGTACGGTCAGCTTTTTGGGCAGAATGTTTGGTTGGGGTTTGTGATTTTGTTGGGTGCGATCGGGCATTATTGGATTTAGTCTCGGAGCCGTCATACTCCAGTTAAGACTTAGTCAAACAGCAATGAAAATATGTCATTTACGGTTAACGAGAGTTCTCCCGCAAATGGTGGCAACGGCAGCAGTCGATCTGGATCGTCAAAAATGAGCGTTTGTTGTTGCGGCAAATAAACCAAAACCGTTTTTTCTTCTGGGTCGATCAGCCATCCCAATTCAGACCCATGATCCAAACAAAACAAAATATTTTTGGTGACTTTCGTCTGACTTTGACCCGGTGACAGAATTTCGATCGTCCAATCTGGCGCACCGTCAAACGTGTTCGCAATTTCACCATCCTGATCCCGCAAAATACGCGACCAGGTGAACACCGAGATATCCGGAATGATCGACCGATCGCCAAAGGTACAGCGCAGTTCGGAGAATGCCCGCGCGATTTTGGGTCGCCGCAAGCTCAGGTTCAGCAGCGCAGCTAATTCGGTCTGAATTGAGCTGTGCTTTCCTTGAGGCATGGGTTTTTGGGTAATTTTACCGTCGATATATTCGCTCGCGGGTCGCGTTTCGGGTAGTGCGAGGAATTCGGCTAGGGAAAGGGATTTGATTGGGGTTTGTACCATGATTCGCTATCCGCGATCGTGACGTTATCGATAGTTTTGGGGCGATCGCATATTCGCTTTGGGTTCACGAGTGCGATGTTTTTTTGTGGGGTCTGGGTTGCTTTTAGGAATATTCTAGGCCGGTTTTTTGTTGGGGGTTGGCCGTTGAGGGAGTTGATATAGGGCATTGGTCGCGAAGAAGTGGCGATCCGTGAACGGTTTGGGATACCGTGAGGCGCTATCGTAAAAGTCGGGTTTCTCCGGCGTGATGGGTTTGGCGAGCTATGGAACAGTTATCGGGAGCAGAGTTTAAGGCGTTATGCGGGGCGATAAAGGCTACGCCAACGAATCCGTTCAGTACTCTCAATTTTTTTGCTATCCCTCTTTTGTTACTCTTCAAAAAGAACGGCTAAAACCCTTATTCTTTCGTTCTCATTCTCATTTAGAAAATGGCTGAGGTAACGCAAACTCGTTATTAAATGGGAAAGTAACAAAAGAGGGATATCCCTCTTTTGTTACTCTTCAAAAAGAACGGCTAAAACCCTTATTCTTTCGTTCTCATTCTCATTTAAAAAATGGCTAAAATAACGCAAATTCGTTATCGAATCGGAGAGTGACAAACGAGGGATATTTCTCTTTCATAGTTTGTTGCGGTGGGCATTGCCCACCCTACCCCTTAAACGCATCCCCAACCTCAAGCGCGGCGCGGCTTGAGAAAATCATTGTGCGGCGCATCCAACACCGCGATCGCCTTCCGAACCCGCCGCGATCGCCCCGACTTCGCCGGACGTAACCGACGCTCCAGCTCCGCAACCCCCTGACAATAACGCTGGGGATGGTATCCCGCGATCTGCTCATCAAACGGGCGACCGTCCGGGGCGCGATAAGCGATGTGCGTCTGACAGCCGATCGCCGGGTCAGGGATGACCGTCACGCGGGCGTACCACGTGCCGAGCTGGCCGCGTAGCTGGTGTTCGGTGACGTGCGGACGATCGCTGTGGAAGTGCGGGACGGTGGAGTGTGGCGGGTGGACGATCGCGGTGCTAGGTCGGACGTGGGGCTGGAGTGGTGGCAATTGTGGCAGGGGACAGGCAGGAGCGACAGGCTCGCGATCAGTGATTTCAAGATCGATGATGTCGTCATCGCTGGCGGCGGCGTCGTTCGGATTGAGGACGAGCCGGGATGGATTATCCAGCCCCGCAAGCTGACGACGAGCGGCGATCGCCCGGACGATTTCGTAGTGTGACACTGGTGGTATAGGCGTAACAGGAACGATCGCACTCTGCGGCATGATTGGCGAATCGAGCGGCTCGATCGCTGGGTCAGAGACCGGCGCGATCGACTCAGGATCTGGGGGCAGCGTTGGCGGTGGTGTCGCGGGCAGACGTTCCGGCCACCGCTGCGCGATGGTCTGCCATGCCCAATTGATCGCCCATTGCTCATCCATACCCGCCAGTCGCGCACACTCGCGCAGCTCCGGAAATCCGACATTTTGATGCGATCGCAATAGCCGATCGGTCAACCATTGCAGCGTCACGTGACGCTTCACCTGCCGCTGAAACCCCACCAAGCGAAACAGATCCGCCAAAATCTCCACATTGCAATCCGTCGGAATCTCCCAGATTTCCGCCTCGCGATCGGCCTCGATTTCGCGCGGCTGTGGTGGCTCGCCCGTGCCGTGCCAGTGTTCCATCGCCATTGGTCGATCACAGCTCGGACAAATGTAATGCGCGATCGATTTAAATTCGAGCTGCTGCGGACACCACTCGAAACTCCCCGGTGTTTGCGCGTCGGCCTCGGGTCGAAACGTCGTCCGGCAGTGGGGACACATCACGCCCCAACGATCGCCCTCTGGCTCGATCGCGTCAAGACTCCAGGGAAAGGGGCGATCGGGCAACCCGTGGGCGATCCAGTTTTCGGTATGGTCGATGACAATCGCCTGGGGTTTGCCGGGACTCGGTCGCAGGCTGCGCCCCACGATTTGCAGCCACAGCGCCAGGGATTTGGTGGGGCGAATACACTGGACAGCCTCGATGCTCGGTACGTCAAAGCCTTCGGAGAATAAACCGCAGTTGGTTAACACCAGGGTTTCCCCCGATCGAAAACGCTCGATCGTCGCCTTGCGATCGGCGTCCTTGACGCTGCCGTCCAGGTGTTCCGCCGCGATGCCGTGGGCGCGATAGGCCGCCGCGATCGCCATGCTGTGTTCAACATTCACCGCAAACACCACCGTTTTTTTCTGGTGGGCGTAGCGCGTCCAGGCGTCGATTAAATCGCCCATCACCAGGGATGTATTCACCGCTTTCGCAAGCTGTCGCGGGTTATAGTCACCGCCCATTTTGCCGACTCCGGTGGTGTCCACAGTTTTCGGCGCGGCAAATAGACGATAGGGACTGAGGTAATTTTGCTCGATCAGCCATGCCACCGAGGGGCCGACCACCAGGCGATCGTAAATTTCACGAAAGCCGTGACCATCTGATCGCACTGGTGTCGCGGTGACACCAAGGATCGCCGCGTCGGGGAACTGCTCGAACAGTTGGGTGTAGGTCAGCGCGGTGGAGTGGTGGGCTTCATCGACGATAACCAGCGAGGCTGGGGGCAGTTGCCGATTCAGTAAGGAGGCGACGCTGGCGACCTGGATCGGTGCGTCGCGGTCTTCACGGTATCCGGCTTTGATCAGACCCACGCGATCGCCGGTGATGCTTTCGAGTTTTTCTTTGGCCTGCAAGAGCAACTCTTCGCGGTGGGCGAGGACTAAGACCGGAGCGCCGCGATCGATGAAGCGATGGGCGATCGAGGCGAACACCACCGTTTTGCCCGCGCCCGTGGGCAGTTGCAGCAAAATCTTTTGCGCCGATCGCGACGACCACAACTGCCACACCTGATCGATGATCTGCTGTTGGTAGGGGCGCAGGGAGTAGGTACGTGCAGCAGAATCGTCGGCGACGGCTTCGCGAATAGGAGGGGTGATCGTCGATCGATGCTGCATGGTGACGGGTGGATTTATGGCGCGATCGGGCGTGTATCTAGCAAATTCTAGGCGATCGCTTTTGTTTTCGTAATGTTTTTGGCTTGTTTAACTCGTCAGCCGTCCTATAGGTCGGCGGAAGTGCCACGTTAACTTTGCGATCAGGATCATAATCCCGAAGGAAAGATCACCCTAAAATGAAGACATCCGCTCGGTAGTTTGATAGATCTATGCACGCCTCGATCGAGTTTCGTATTCGCTTGATATATCACGATCGTATCCGTCGCCGCCTCGAACGCGATCGGGCGCGTCACCGTAAGTGTAGCGTTCGCTTCGATCGCTATTCCGCGTGCCAATACGCAACGCGATCGCCATTTTTGCGCTGTGCGGTACACCCGGATGTCCACTGCGAAACCTGCTGTGATTATTCACCTCGCTAAAATCGTTGGATAAATCGTGGGGAAAATCATTCGATCGTCAGGGCGAATCGTCAGGGTTGCGGGTTGATAGTTGACTGGATTGGCGGATGGGCTGGATTGGCGAACCCGCAAATTTGAAGAATTCCCAGCATTACGTTTTTCAGCAGGAATTAAAGCGAATTCGAGTTAAGCAAAAAAACTCAAATCCAGGTAGCATGACTAGCCTGCGGCCAAGCGTCTAGCTTGTGCCGTAAAGGCATGGGTGCAGATTGCAAACTATGAAGATTGCGCTACTCAGGTACGCCATTATGTCGTAACGTTTATGACTTCAGACTTAGATAAAACAATCGTTTCACCCAGTAATTGCAATACTTTAAGCAGCGATGATCTCGTCTTTCTCGAAGATAACCATCCCTACCCCATTCGAGAAATCAGTGACATTCAACCCTATGGAGTCATTCTTGCGCTCCACGCGGATTCGCTGGTCGTTGAACAGGTGAGCGCGAACACCCAGACCTATCTCGGCATCGCACCACAAGCGCTGCTGGGGCAATCTATTGCAGAGTTGTTTGACCCCGAGACGTTGCCATCTCCGCCGTCGAGCAAAGCCTTTCCTCTCAAACCATCTCAGCAGATCGCCGATGGCGAACTCACCACTCGCACCACCGGTCAAACGTTTTACGCGCACTTGCACTTTCAAGATTCGTGCATTTTGCTAGAGCTTGAACCCAAGCCGCAGGACGCATCCTTGCGGGTCTCGATCGATCGGCCTCTCAATGCGGCGATCGAGGCGATCAGCACCGCCGAAAATCTCACAGAGTACGCCACGATCGTGGCGCGGGAGGTGCGATCGCTGTCCGGATTCGATCGCGTCATGATCTATCGCTTCGAGCCTGACGATAGCGGGGTCGTGATCGCCGAAGACACCGATCCCGATCGCGAAAGCTTCCTCGGACTTCATTTTCCCGCGACCGACATCCCGCGTCCTGCGCGTGAGCTATTTCTAGAAACCAGACTGCGGTGTATTACGGATAACGACTATACCCGCATCCCCTTTGTCTCTGACTCCACCGATGCCCCCACACCACCGCTTGACCTTTCCGCCATGTGGCTACGCGGCGTGTCGCCTCCCCACGTGGAATACTTGCACAACCTGAACATACGGGCATCAATGACGATCGCCCTGGTCACGGATGTCGGCCTGTGGGGATTGGTCGCCTGCCATCACGACACCGTCAAGGCGATCGATCACGCCACACGCCAGACGCTGAAACTGTTCTCAAATATCGTTAACCTCTCTCTCATCCGGCAGCAAAGCCTCCTGATGAAAGAGCATCAGCAGCAAAATCTGGCCTTGCTCACCAAAATCCGTAAAGCCTATACCGCCAATCGTCATAGCGCACTCATCATCTTCAAGCGCTACGCTCGCGACCTCATGGATATATTTCAAGCTGACGGAGTTGTCCTGTGCCTCGATAGTGACTATAAGGCGATCGGCCTCACGCCAACCCGAGCTGAAACCAGCCAGCTCTTAACCTGGTGGCTCCAAAAGCACCAGTCGTCAGCAGATACCTTTGCAACCTCCAACCTCGCGACGTGGTATCCCCCCAGTCAACACTGGTCGAATCAAATTGCAGGTCTTTTAGGCGTCTCTGTCGTGTTGCGCAAGGTCACCTCAATCTCCCATCACATCCTGCTATTCCGACGCGAACAGATCCAGACCGTCAATTGGGCGGGGAATCTCTCCGGCTCAATCATGCAGGATAAAGCCGGTCACCTACAGCTCTGCCCGCGCAATTCCTTCGAGCAGTGGAAGCAGACCGTAAGGAATCGATCGTCGCCGTGGACGCAGTCCGAATGCGCCTCCGCCCGAGATTTACACCAAACATTAATGCTCGCCGCTCTGAACTTTTCGACCAGCGCTTTGCTGGAGGCGGTGCAACAGGCCGAAGCGGCGAATCGCGCCAAAAGCAATTTTTTGGCGAATATGAGTCACGAAATTCGGACGCCGATGAATGCGGTGCTGGGCTTTGCCGAACTGTTACAGCCCCTCATGACCGACAAGCTGACCCAGGATTACCTCAGCGCGATCGAGTCCAGCGGTAACACCCTGCTCGCTCTGATTAATGACATTCTTGACCTGTCCAAAATTGAAGCCGGTCGGTTAGAACTCAATCCCGAACCGGTCAATCTACGCTTGCTGATCCGCGACATTCAACATATTTTTAGCCAAAAAGCCCAAAGTAAAAATCTAGCGCTGCGGGTCGAGATTGACGACGACTTGCCGTTATTGCTCTATTTCGATGAGGTGCGGTTACGGCAAATTTTGTTCAATGTCGTCGGTAATGCTCTGAAGTTTACCGATCGCGGCGAAGTGAGCATCGAAATCGATCTACTCGATCGGCTCGATCAGTGTGACCCACCATCCCAGATCGAACACTGCATTAGCCTCCAAATCCGGGTGCGCGATACAGGCATTGGCATCCCGCCCGAAGATCAAGCACACATCTTTGAGTCCTTCACCCAAAGTCAACCCAACCTCACCCGCCGCTTTGGGGGGACGGGCTTAGGACTCAGCATCACCCGGCGTTTGATCGAAATGATGCACAGCACCATCGAGGTTGAAAGCACGCTAAATCTGGGCAGTATGTTTACCTTTACGTTTCCCAACGTCAAGGTTGTCGCCTCTGGCATCCATCACCCTCATGAAGCCATCAATACAAAGCAGGACTGTGATTTTAATCAGTTTCAAACGGCTCGTATCTTAATCGTGGATGACATTCGCTCAAACCGCGATCTTTTGGCGGGATACTTCCGCACAACCGACCACCAATTGAGCTTTGCCCATGATGGCCAGGAAGCGCTTCGCCGCGTTCAAACCGATCGTCCCGACGTGATTTTGATGGATTTGCGAATGCCGAATATGGACGGCTATGAAGCCACACGGCGACTCAAAAGTATGCCGCAAACCCAGGCCATCCCGGTTATTTTTGTCACGGCCTCCGTTCGCCAAGATGATGAGTTCGATCTACAGAACCTCGGTGAAGGGCTGCTACGTAAACCCGTCAGCCAAGGTCAGTTGTTTCAGGCGCTCAAGGTCGTGTTGCCGATCGCACCGATCGAGTCATCATCCAACGAAAAACAGCGCCATATCCTCGTTCAAGCTCTGGCTTCCTCTTCAGCGATACCAGAGTCCGACAACCCTCACCTAGAGCCTTATCTTCCCCTTTCGGATCAAGACAAAGCTCATCTCACACAGCAGCTTGAGCAGCTTTCCCATGACGTTTGGTCGCCGCTTTTAAATGTGCTCGATATCGATGGCCTAGAGCAATTTGCGGAGGCACTCACAAAACTCACCCAAACCTTTGCCTACGAACCGCTCGATCGCTACAGCCAAACCCTCAATCAACAGCTTGACGATTTCGACTGGGAGACTCTACCTCAGACGATCGCCAATTTTGTCATCCTGCGCGACTCGCTTGATGAAGCGTGACAGCGTGCGGCAACAGTCCTGGGACATATAGCAAAAACCGATTTGATTAGGACGTATCAAAAAAACTGAAGAGCACTGAGCGGAGTCGTTGGCGTAGCCTTTGCGAAGCAAATAGTGCGGTTTTTAACTTAGACGAGAGTGTCCTAACACAATCGGCTTACGCTATATAGGCCAGATTACGGTCAGATTACGGCAGGATTAGCGAAAATTGAGCCAGTAGGGTGGGCACAGCCCACCACGATCAGCCCGCGCATCAGTTATCCGTGATGGTGGGCAATGCCCGCCCTACAAAACTTCTAACCCATCGTGCGTAAGTCCTGATGACGAAAATTGAGCATTGTGAGCGAGAGGATACAGTTGCCAAGATCCAGATCAGTGACTGATCGAACTTAATCTTTCTTTATGAACTTTTGTCTTTATACTGAGATTTCATCCAACTCTGAATCGATTTCAAATTCAAATCACTGTGGCCAATCCCTCCAACTCTGTCACGCAGATCCCCCCCCCATTTACGAACAACACCGCCTCCCCGCCACAGCAACCCTACGACACCCACGTTTTAAACCTGCAAGCTTTGCCCGCAGACTTCGATACTGAGGCATTCGCCCAGGCGATCGAAGCCCTCGAAGCCGAGGCCGAGGCTGCACACCCTGCCGAAAAAGCGGGTATCGATTTAGTCATCTTTGGAACGCTCAGTTTCATCTGTAGTGCTGTCGGCTGGACGTTGGCGATCGGTGGTGTCAATCTCGGCGCGATCGCGGCCTTGGCCTTAGCGAACTTTTCCCGCTGGATTTTTGCCCACCACGTCTGTCACGGCGCTTACGATCGGACAAAAAACCTACCCTCCTTTATCCATAGCCGCCAGTTCGGGCGCGGCGGCTGGCGCTGGCTGCACTGGCTCGACTGGATGCCCCCCGAAGCCTGGGCTTACGAGCATAACGGCCTCCACCACTACCAGCTCAATCAACCCGGCGGCGACCCCGACCTCGTTGAAGGCAAAACCACATGGCTGCGATCGACCAACTACCCCAAACCGATCAAAGTCATCCTCGCCATCCTCGGCGGCTGCTTTTGGAAGCCGATGTATTACGGCCCCAATACGTTGATCGAACTGTGGAACTCCCAGCGCCCCGATCAGCCTGCTCTCTCGATCGAATCTGACGAAATCTGGCGACCCTGGAACAAGCCGTTTTGGAGCGTTCTGCGTCAGTCTTGGCTCCCCTACACGATCGGTCACTTCGTCGTCCCCACCCTCGTGGTCTACGGCATCTGGGGCAGCGCTGCCAGCCTCGGCCTAATCATCAACCTGATCGCCGCCGAACTGCTCACAAACATCTACAGCTTTTTTGTCATCGTCTCCAATCACTCCGGCGTCGATCTGTATCGCTTTGAAGGCAAACCCCGCAGCAAAGGTGAATTTTACTGGCGACAAATTACCGGCAGTTGTAACTACCACACCGGAACCTGGGCGCTCGACTTCACCCAAGGCTGGCTCAACTACCAGATTGAACATCACGTTTGGCCGCGCATGACCCTGCGTCAATATCGCTGGGTTCAACCCCATGTCAAAGCGCTATGCCAAGAGTGGGATGTTCCCTACGTTCAAGCGTCGCTTTGGACGCGATCGGTCGCCATGCTAAAAGTCGTCTCGGGTCAGTATTAACCACTGGTTAATACTGTTTTTTTGCGAAAAATATAGCAAGGATGGGCTAGACCATCAGTAGGCCAAGATAATAAAACGAAACGACCAAAAGTCCATCTCGGTATTGCTCTGAGATGGACTTTTGATCACGTCACTATGCTTGGGCGAACGAGCTTGTCCCGAACTCACGTTAAACTGCGATCGATCCGCGCGAGGATCGATACAATCTAGAGGCTTAAATTGACAGCCGATCGCGTCTTCAATTTCGGTTCACGCCGTCTCAGCAAGATTTTCTCCGTTTAATCCCAGATAATCTGCTGATATCGGCTCTTGCTCCCTGTAACTATTTGTCTGTGACACCTCCCCCTTCGTTGAAACCTCGTCGTGCCTCGTTGACCTCACCAGGCATGTCTCCCACCGGTCTTGGGTCTATGGAAAATTCTCGCAGGCATGTTCGATCGTCATCTCCTTTGATCGCTTCGGCGATTCGTCTGCTGTTCACCCTGGGAGCGATCGCCGCGTTGTCGGTCTATCCTGAAGTGCGGCGGATTTCCATGTCGGCGGTGCGTGGTACGGCGGTGCGGGTTTGGCATCTGCTGCGCCCGCAGGATATCGTCGCGACGGCGGCGGATTTGACGCCGGAAGTTCGCGCCTTGCTCGATACGATCGCCTATGCCGAGGGAACCGCCGGGGAGGGCGGCTACCAAACGATTTACAGCTATCGCTACTTTTATAGCTACGCGGATCATCCGCGCCGGATCGAATGTGCCTGGTCGAGTGGCGGCTGGCTTTGTTCTGATGCGGCGGGACGCTATCAGATGTTAAGTACGACGTTTGATTATGTGGCGGAACCGCTGGGGCTGGTGGATTTTTCGCCGGAGTCGCAGGATTTGGCGGCGGTGGAACTGATTCGCCGCTGCGGTGTGCTGGATGCGATCCAGCGCGGTGAGTTCGATCGTACGTTGGTGGGGATTCGATCGGAGTGGGCGAGCTTGCCGGGAGCGGGATACGGTCAGCCGGAGCGGGATCTGGAAGAGTTGCGCGGGGTCTATGACGCGCGTCTGGCGTTTTATCAGCGGGAGTTGGAGTTGGAGCGATCGGCGGCGGTTGTGGAGGACGGGGCGCAACCGTAAATCGATTCTAGGGGCGATCGGCTCGCACTGGCGGTTAAAACGATCTGTCCTGCGGCATCGTGCTGCCATTCCTGGGCTTCGATTAGGTCTGCGGGGGGATTTGAAATCAGGGTTGCTGCGGGATTGATTGCACGGCCAAGAAGATCGGAATTGGGATTGGAATCGGGATTAGAGTTCGCTAATCTTTGGGGTGTGATGATCGTGAAGGGTTCGCGTTGAGCCGAGACCGTATTTTCGGGGAAGCCGTCGCGACCGATATTGGTGAAGCGGCCACCCTGCATGGTCGCGGAACAGGCATCGGCGATTAGCCGATCGGGGTCAAACGGATCGGCATTGAGATCGACGATTCCGGCGGCGTTTTGCACGTCAGGCGTGTCGATCGCCACGATGCCATTGACGCCAAACTGTGAGCTGGCCTCGATCGTGCTGTCGGGTGAGAGAAATAATCCCGAGGTTTGAATCCGAATCTGACCACCACTACCGGCGATCGCGTTGGCGCTAATGTTGCTGTTATCAAGGGTGGCGATCGTCTCCGCTTCGATCGAGACATTACCACCGGTGGCTTCGCGGATGGCGTTGGCGTCGATGCGGCCATTGCGTTGGAGCTGTACGGTGTCGCTGGTGATGCGAATATTGCCACGATCGCCAATCACCGATGCCGCCGTAATGCGTCCGCCATCGAGCACCGCGACCGTCCCGGCCTGAATTTGTAAATCCCCCGTCGATCCCTGATTGTCACTACTGACCGAAATCTGGCCGCCGTCACGCACAGTGAGATCGCCGACGCTGAGATTGAGCGAACCGGCGTTACCCGAGGCGGGGCCGATCGCGGTATTTTCGGAACTGGCGGAAATCGTAGACGGAAGCAGGGTGAGACCATTGGTGGTAACCGTGCGGATGCCTTCGATTAAGGCCGATTCACGGGCGATTATGGTCAAATCCCCGGCGTTGCCGCTGCCCTCGGTTCCCACCGTAATCCGACCACCATCGCGAACGATCAGCCGATCGGTATCGACGAGCAACGTACCACCACGCCCGAGTTCTTCGGCTCCAGCGGAAATCGTGGCGCGGTTAAAGGGTTGATTGTTGGGTGAGGCGGTAGGAATTTCCACGACGCCGCCAATCTCAACCGTGGCGGCTCGCAGGGTTAAGTTTCCGGCATCGCCCGTCGTGTCGGTGAGGACGGAAATCGCCGCACCGTCGAGGATTGCGACGCGATCGGTCGCCTCTAAGGTGACGCTACCGCCTTGGCCGGTGGCTTCTCCGGTTAAACCCAAGCCCGCAATGCGATCGGGACTGCGAACTTCGGCAAAAATCCCACCAAAAATCAGCTCATTGGTTGCGGAAGCACCACGCACGGTTACCGTATCGGCGCGGACATTGAGGCTACCCCCACGTCCATCACCAAAGCTGGTAACGGAAATAAAAGCGGTGTCGAGTAGCTCAAATCGGCGGGTCTCAACATCGAGGATGCCACCATTTCCCGTTGCGCCGGGTCGAATACTTGAGGCGATATTGCTACGTGTCAGGCCACTGGTCGAAGCACCGACAATACTGACGTTATCGCGAGCTCGAATCGTGACATTGCCCGCATTTCCCGAACCACTGGTGTTGGCGATGAGCTGCGCTCCGCCGAGAATTTCGAGCGATCGCGCCGTGATGTCAATGTTGCCAGCATTGCCCGCCGCTCCCGCCTCGACAATGACAAACAGTCCACTGGGAAACGTATCGCGAGACGTATTGGCCACAAACGGCGCACCGCCCTGATTGACGAAGCCTGAAAGTTCAACGCGATCGGTGGTGTTAATGCGAATATTGCCGCCCGTGCCGGATGCCTGCGATCGCGCCGTGAGCTGTGCGCCATCGGCCACCCGCACCCGATTCGCCGTAATCTCAATATTGCCCGCCGTGCCAACCCCGGCGGAATCGGAAAAAATCACCGATAGCGACTCGCCACCGTTCGTACCGACAATTTCAAACTGATCATGAACGGCGATCGTGGTGTCACCACCAGAACCCGAGGCGAAGGTGGTAGACGAAAGAAAACCACCATCGCGAATCGTTACGTTGTCCGCGCTGAGGGCAATATCTGACCCGCGCCCCTGTCCCAGGGTTCCGCCAATAATGCCGCTGCCCTGACCGTCGATCGGGCTGATGCCTTGAAAGGTAATATCACCACTGGCTTCCAAACTGATTCGGCCACCGGTCTCGCCCCCTAACGGACGCGCAAAAATGATCGAACCATCGTCAAACATCAGATTCTGACCGCGCAGACGAACCGTGCCACTACCGATACCACTGGTGTTAATCGTGGCCGCCTCGCTCAGGAGGATATCCCCCAAGGTGATCGAGCCAGAGGTGGTGCGGATCTCGCCGAGTTGTGTGCGGCTGGCGGCATCGATCGCCACGGTTCCCGACGCGATCGCCACGAGATCGATCGCGCCGCCCGGCGTATCAATTTGTCCGCCCGTAAAGCTGAGATCACGCCCCACTAAGGCGATCGGGTTGGTGTTGTTTGCCGTAATGCCGTCGGTGTCGCTGACAATGTTGATCGTTGCGCCCAGGCGGAGCAGTAGGTCGCGATCGATGCTTGGATCGTCGGCGATCAGGGCATCGAGGATGGCGAGGGATTCGGGTGAATCGGTTGTAAAAAAGCGTTGTTGATGTCCCGCGCCGCGAATGTCAATCACGCCCGTGGTCGCGTTGGCTGGATCGGCGATCGTTCTGGCCTCAAACTGTAATCCCACCGGTGTCGAAATCGTCAGCAAGCTCGTATTCGGTGCGATTTCCCCACGCCCTGGCCACAGCGTCCCGTCGGCAAATTCTAGCCGATCGGCACTTGTCGCAATAAATGCACCACCGAGATCGAGCCGCGCATTCGCCCCGAAGTCAATTCCCTGGGGGTCGATGAGATACAGATTGGCGCTGCCGGTAGTTTGCAGCAGACCATCGATTGTCGTACCGTTACCACCGGTGACGCGGGCGAAGATATTGGCGATCGCCGCGTCGGGTTCAAAGCGAATCGTACTGCCGGATAGCTCACCGCTTTGGTTAAACTGCGCGAAGCTGTGAAATAAATTCGACCCGGCGATCGTGCCGCCATCGATGCGTCGAGTTTGGCGATCGAGTTCCGTGACGATCGAGGGATTCGGCAGCGTCGCATCGGGGATGATTTGCCCCTGAGCTGGTGGGGTTAGGACGGCTTGGAGGGCAAGCAGGGCAAACAAAGCGATCGGCGCAAACCCGATCGCGCGACGGTCGGTATTGCTATCGGTGTCGGTATCGGCGTTGGTTTTGGTGTCGTTGCAGTTCGTCATTGTGCCTCGATATTCTCCCAACCCGATCGCGTTATGTTTCATCCCTTAAGCCCGATCGAGATAAACCGCCTGAATTCCGATCGCCCGCGCCCCTTCAAAATCCGCCCGATCGCTATCGCCCACATGCCAAGCCTCCGCCGGAGCTACACCATGCCGATGCAGCGCCGCCTCGAACACCTGACGCGCCGGTTTCGCCGCCCCGACTTCGGTCGAAAGGGTAATCGACTCGAAATAATCGGTTAAACCCAAGACGTTCAGAACGGTGTAAATACGTGTATCAAAGTTGGAAATCAGACCGAGGGGAATGCCTTGCGCCGTCCAGGCGTCAAGGGCGGGAAGGGTGTCGGGATAAACATCCCAGGCGTCGGCGGTGGCGAAATACCAGAAGGCTACCTCGAAAAAGTCATCGAAGGAATCGAACTGATCGAGCACACCGACGGCTTGGAAGGTTTGGGCGGCGATGTTACGCCACCATTGATATTCGAGGTTCGGCAGTTCGTGACGATCGGCGCCCGGAAATGCTGCTTCGGGCGTCGCCTTGAAGACATCGTAAAACGCGGTATTAATCGCCTCGTCCGGAGCCTCAACCCCAAACTGGCGGGCAAACCGTCCGTAAATTTCACCGACACTACCGCGCACGCCGAATAGGGTTCCGACGGCGTCAAGAAAGATCACTTTGGGACGAGTTGGCGGTGAGATAGGCGATCGAACGATCATGGCAAGAACTGGCGTATTTGCCCTTTTATACTGCATCGTGATCGGAGTTTCATCACGTTTTGTGGGCGAGTTGTCACAATTGAACGCTTTCTCCCATATTTAAGCCGCTTTATTCAGCATCACCCGGATCACTCTCGCTGGTTGTGTCGTCGCGGGTCATGCTGTCCGGTGTGGTGTTTTGGGTGTTCGGGTCACTTTCACGCCCTAAGCCACCTGGGTTGGTTTCAAGGGGAGTATTGGTGTCGTCTTCGGCTTCCACAAAGGACAGCGTAAAGAGCACGATCGTTCCCCGTGACTCTTGTTCGCCGTCTAGCTCCAGATTGGTGGCATACCAATCACGTGGGGTATTTTCCGCAAAGCCGAGGGCGATCGCATCCAGTTGATCGCTACCGGAGGAACGCAACACCGTTGCGGTGTCTGAAACAACTGTTAAGTCAGGGTTGAGCGCCAAGCTAACGATCGCGGTGGTCGGGAGACTGCGATCAAACTCTGGGTCAAGGTCGGGTGGATAGGGCAGCGCATTGGTTACAGACCGGAAGGCCAGCCCTTCCGCCGCATTACCCAGGCTGGAGGCTAGCTGATCGCGCCATTCACGGTAGGCCGGGGCGGTTTCATTAATGGCGATCGCGATCGGTGCATCCGGCTCCAAGTCTTCGATCACGGCGAGCAGCTCCGGTGGTGTCGCGGTTGCATTCGCTGTGTTGCCTGAGGTGTCGTCTCCCGATGCATTCGCGGTGTTACCAGGGTTACCCGAATTGCCTGCATTTCCCGCATTACCCGAATTGCCTGCATTTCCCGCATTACCCGAATTGCCTGCATTTCCACCATTGGCCGTCGTTGCCCCCGTGCTGCCATTTGCCGCGATAAACGTAATATCCAGACCGCAGGCCGTCCAGGTGTCGCTCAGTATCCCAACGTTACAGCCCGAGAATCCCGAAATTACAAACTCACGAACTAGACTTTTTGCCAACTCAAGCGAGGAAAATGACGAAAGTATATCCGCCGAGGCCGGTGTTCCGTCGGGTTTCACAAGCAGACCCGCCGTTCCCCGCTCGCCGATCAGACCACTGGAGCTGGCCGTGACCGGAACCGGGATCGACACCGGGATAAAAATAGGGGTCAGTTCTGCATCGCTGAGACTATTTTCGTCCTGCACCGCGATCGCCCAGTCTGCGTAGCGCTGACGTGCGGCCATGCCGATGGTATAGGGTGCGCCCGAGTCAGACCCTGCGCCGGTATTGCCTCCAGGTTCGCCACCGGTTCCTGCCGTGTTGCCGCCATTGCCCTCGCCGCCATTGGTATTATTTCCGGCGATCGCTTTTCTATCGTCGCTATTGCCCCCTGATCCCGCATCACCAGCGTCACCGCCATCGCCACGACGACCACCGTTCATGGTTTGGCCACCCTGATCAAACCGATCGAGCAACTCCTGCGATCGTTGCCAGTATTCGTAAAACTCATCTTCGCGGGTGGCATCGGTGGATGAGCCGTCGCTGTCGGAGCCACTGTCGGAGCCGCTCATGCCGCGATCGGAGCCGCGATCGGAGCCGCTCGTGCCGCGATCGCTCCAGTCATAGTAGGAACTCGCCGATCCCCAGCCGAAGCTACTCGTACCGGAATCTAGCGAACCTGAAGTCTTGTCACGATCGCGTAGCGCTGAGAGATTGGGTAGGGTTTGTCCGTTGAGATCGGTATATCGCTGGTTGGACGATCGGGGAGCTGGCGCGGTAGCTATGGACGAAAAGGCGGCGAGATCGGTGGGGGACAGGGTGACGACATCGGTTTCGATCGCGACTGCGGTATCCTCCTGGGCTGAACTCGGCAGCAGGCGAGGGATCGACAATGCCAGTCCACCGTGGATGCCGATCGAGACGACGGTTGCGACAAATGCCGGTCGCTTGGCGAGTACGGCACACTTTCGCTGCACGCCTGCGAGTACCGATCGCTTGGGAAACTTACGCAAAAATTCTTTGGGAAGCAGCGGGCGCATAGGGAAAAAGCAGGAATGGCGAAGAGACTAGCGATCGGCGGCGCGGTTGCGGAAAATTGGCTACAGTTTAACAAGCGTTTTTCGGGATCTCTGCATTCTGCCAGATCTGTAACGACTCTGTGATCAATATCCCGAAGACCGAGCTTAACGACGCTGTTTTCGCCAATTTGTTCGATACCGGCGATCTTCGTCACACGTAGCCCCAAATCCGAGCTGTTCTTGCCCTCATTTCGATCGTGCTTTTACTCAAAACGGCCCAGCGCTCCAAACTCGACCTTGCTGACGACGCCCTGTTTTACGATCAGCCGCGTTTCGTCACCCACGTAGACGAGAGTTTTATCGACCTGCTCACCCAACTCTATCGCGATCGGCTGACGTCAGAGATGCACGTGCTCGACTTGATGAGCAGTTGGGTGTCGCATCTGCCGAGCGAGATCAGCTTCGCCCGCGTGGAAGGGCACGGCTTAAATGCGGATGAACTGGCGAAAAATCAGCGGCTCGATCGCTATTTCGTCCAAAATCTCAATCAAAACCAAACGCTACCCTATGGAGATTGCAGCTTCGATGCGGTGCTGATTACGGTCTCGGTGCAGTATCTCGAACAGCCCGAGGCGATTTTTGCGGAGCTTCACCGCATCCTCAATCCGGGCGGTATCGTCATCGTCAGCTACTCGAACCGGATGTTTTACCAAAAGGCGATCGAGGTGTGGCGCGATGGCTCGGAAAAAGGCCGGGTCGCACTCGCCGAGCGCTATTTCGAGAATGCGGGGTTCGATCGCATCGAGACGATCGCGCGTGTTTCGTCTCAGCCCGCGATGTTGCAATTGTTCGGCTTTGGTTCGAGCGATCCGTTTTACGCGACGATCGGCTATCGCAGCAGAGTCTAGGGCGTGTCATCAATTAATCGTAGAACCCTTATCGGGTAAGCTGTTGAACGCCCGACCTAACAAAAAACTCCCCGACGCTGCGATCGATGCAGGCGGGGAGTTCTTGAGTTTGGCGGATTGTCCGGGAGCGCGGGGAGCTGCGGGGTGGGCGTAATCGCCGGTGCGGTGGGAGACGATGGGGCGCGATCGCGGGCGGGGGGTGTGATGGCTCCTGGTCAGGACAGGCAATGTCACGGACATCACTTCGGAGCTGCGATCGGATCTTGAGGGGAAAAACCAGAGGATTCATTGTCATCCCCTAAACGTTACGGGCTTCCCAGGCGCGATCGAGCAGCTTCGTCCAGCGTTTTTGCACCTGTTTGACCGTGCAACCTAATTCAGCGGCAATTTGATCATCGCTCAATTTTTCCTGTTTCAGGATGACGAGCTGACGTTGTTTGTCATCGAGCGAAGCGTAGAATTTGTCCCACTGCATCGGCGACATACCGAGGCTTTGATCCAGATCCGCACCGAGCCATTGATGCACCAGTTCCCAGTTGCCGGTACGCGAGAATTTTTCGACGTGATACTTAAAGCGCTGTTGCAGATAGTCCCGTTGGCGTGAGGTCAGGTTGAGGATTTCGTCGATTTCGTGCGCCGGGAGGTCTTGCAGCTTCAGGGTGAGATAGTCGATGCAGTCTTCTTGGTCTTGGCCGCGTAGGTAGTCGATGAGTTCTTCGACGACTCGACCGCGAATCACAGACTCTGACATATCTACGCTTTCCGACACCATATGGTCGCGCACTTGGCGGGCGGCGGAACTGCGGTTGTGGCTTTCGTCCGCTTCTGATTTCGCCGAGTCGATCGCCATTTCCACATCCAGCGACATTTCCGGCGGTTGACCCTTGGCATAGCCTTGAGCGCGGAGAATCACGAGCTGTTGGCCTTTCCGACCGGGGAGCGAAATGCGGCGTTTGGCGTACTGTTCCGAAAAAGCCATGTATTCCGCCAGTTCGACGCGGGTTTTCGGCGTGTAGTCGGGAGCCACATCGTGTTCACGGCGAAAAGCGCGTAGCACTTCGATGTAGAACCCTTGGAGGAAATCTTCGATGTGGTTGTAGCGACCTTGGAAACCAAGGTTGGCGTGGCTCGGGGCGATGTGGCGATACACCATCATGCTCAGATTGCTGTGGAGTTCAACGCGGCCACGGCGTGATCCGAGATCGAAATAGGCGTGAATCTTTTGGATGCGGTGACGTGCGAGCGCCAGTTGCCACATTTCGACTTTGCCCGAGGTTTGGATGCGATCGCTCTTGGTGCAAATCCGCTCAACTTCGCGGGCAATCCGCTCGGCAACGTGGACGCTGCTGCTGGATTTGTTGTCGAGTGCGGCTTGCAGTTCGTCGAGGATGGCGCGATCGAAGCTCGTATTACGGTTTTGGAGTTCGTCGGCCTGGGCGGTGGCGGCTCCGACGGAAATACTGTTATAGGGGTGAGATGCGTTAAAGGTTTTGGCGTTGTTGGTGTTGGTGCGGATAAAGACGGTGTCGAGTTTGGCGTTCATGGTATTTCCTGAGGGTAGCGCACGGACAATGTCGAAGAATCGAGGATTGGATACCGCTTAAAACCTTGATCTCTCTCGGTTTTGGCGTCCTCTGTTCTCCATGCATTCACTGTATTTCGATCGCCCATGCCGCCCGCCTTGTGTCTTGCCACTATCCCAACTGATTGCCGCTCAACTGTCCGGACGCGCAACCGGCACTCGTCCGGATAGCAAGAGAGGCAATGCGTAAAATAACGCAAAGTGTTGATAGCTAAGGGGTTGAGCGGCTAAATCACCCGGAAGGCCGAAACCGCGATCGCGCGTTCCAATTACCGAACCGGCGCGGCCAATTTTGGACAGTTGGCCGATTGTCATACGATCGGCCTCGCTGCACCGATCTGCCGCAATCGAGGAATCCTTTACCCCGTCTGCCGATCGTGAAGATCGACTAGACCCAGTTCAGGGCTTCCTCAATTCCCGCGCCTTCCCGCACGATCTGCGGCTCCCCTGCCGTGAGATCAATAATTGTCGAAGCGCGAATTCCGTCATCCAGGCCGTCATCAACGATCACATCGACCATCGACTCCAGCCGATCGAACAGTTTCGCCTTATCGATCGTCTCGCCGTCTTCAGCGTCTAGACTGAGGCCGTCTTCGCCCAAGAGGTGGGCAGAGGTGGAAGCGATCGGATTACCGAGTTCCTGTAACAGGAGCTGACATACGGTGCGATCGGGGACGCGAATCCCGGTGGTTTTGCGTTTGGGTGACATCACCAATCGAGGGACAAGCTTCGTCGCGGGTAGGAGGAACGTATAGGTTCCGGGAATCAGACGACGAATAATCCGGTAGGCCGAATCGGAAACATGGGCATATTCCGCAATATTCGACAGGGACTGGCACATAAAGGTCAGCGGTTTGTCATTGGCGAGCTGTTTAATTTGGCGAACACGCTGAACGGCGGCTTTGTTGTTGATATCGCAACCGATCGCGTAAACCGTGTCGGTGGGATAGAGCATCACAGCCCCGCCCGCGAGAGCCTCTCCGATCTCTTTTATTCGCCGAGTCTGGGGATTATCCGGATGAAGCTCAAAATAAGTAGACATGGCGCGTTGAAACGGTAGTAAAGGAACAGAAAAAGTAAAAACGGACGTGAGCCGCAAGGCTCGCGGTCAGATCTTGCGATCGAGCTGCGGCCCCTATCGATCGCGCAGCGCAACACACGATTAATCGAAATACGCCACACAAATAATGTCAGCAGAGTTGAATTAATCGACTCTTATCATCGCTCGAAGGTTCACTTTGGACATTTCTTGGGTGACGCCTTCGCCTTAATCCGCTGGCGTTTGCCCCGATCTCCGATCCATCCATTTTGTAACTGCGTAAATCCGGTACGCTGTCAACCCCGATCGCCAAAATGAAAGGCGAGCTTTACCCAAGATTAAATTTTGTAAACATTAATTCACATTTTCTTGTCAAAATGTTGCACTGCGGGGGCTAGAAACCGTGTGGATTCACGTTTTTTGGTAAAAACACTGCATACGCTTTTACGATTGATATAGCCCGTGGGAATGTTCACCACGTCTGCCCAATCAGCAATTCAGACACGCCGAAGGTAAGGAGCCAGACTGTATGTTCACACAAGTGAATCCAGCCGTTCGACACATTAAGCCGGACGACCTCAAGGGTCGCAAGCTGTTAAAGATCGTTTATGTCGTGCTGGAGTCGCAATATCAAAGCGCTCTTTCCTCGGCGGTTCGTGCAATTAATGACCACAATCCTCATATCGCGATCGAGATCAGTGGCTATCTGATCGAGGAACTGCGGGGTGAGCAGAACTATGACAACTTCAAGCGGGATGTTGCAGCGGCGAATATCTTCATCGCGTCGCTGATCTTTATCGAAGATCTCGCGGAAAAAGTCGTGGCAGCGGTGGAACCCATCCGCGACAATCTTGATGTGGCGGTGGTGTTCCCCTCGATGCCCGAGGTGATGCGCCTCAACAAGCTGGGCAGCTTCTCGATGGCGCAGCTTGGACAGAGCAAGAGCGCGATCGCCCAGTTTATGCGCAAACGTAAAGAGCAGTCCGGCTCGTCGTTCCAAGATGGAATGCTGAAGCTGCTGCGTACACTGCCGAAAGTCCTGAAATATATGCCGATGGACAAGGCACAGGACGCGCGTAACTTCATGCTCAGTTTTCAGTATTGGCTCGGCGGTTCGTCGGCCAACCTGGAAAACTTCTTGCTGATGCTGGCCGACAAATACGTCTATCCCGATCAAGGTTTGGGTAAAAACGTTGATTATGCCGAGCCGGTGGTTTACCCCGACATTGGTATCTGGCATCCCCTGGCTCCGGCGATGTTTGAGGACGTGAAAGAGTACCTCAACTGGTTCCAAAGCCGCCCGGATATTTCCGACGAGAATAAGCAAGATCCGGTGACGATCGGTCTCGTCCTGCAACGGACGCACTTGGTGACCGGCGATGACGCGCACTATGTGGCGATCGTTCAGGAACTCGAATCCCTCGGCGCTCGCGTGATTCCGGTCTTTTCCGGCGGTCTCGATTTCTCGATTCCTGTGAATACGCTGTTCTGGGAACAGGGCGATTCCGACTCGCCGACCAATCGTCCGCTCGTGGATGCAGTGGTCTCCCTGACCGGTTTCGCCCTCGTCGGTGGCCCCGCACGTCAGGATCACCCGAAGGCGATCATCTCGCTCAAGCGCCTCAACCGTCCCTACATGGTGGCGTTGCCGCTGGTGTTCCAAACCACGGAAGAGTGGGAAGACAGCGATCTGGGTCTGCACCCGATTCAGGTGGCGCTGCAAATCGCGATCCCTGAGCTGGACGGCGCGATCGAGCCGATCGTTCTCTCCGGTCGCGATGGCAACACCGGCAAAGCCCACGCGATGCAAGACCGCATCGAAACCGTCACCAAGCGGATCATGAAGTGGGCGAGCCTTCGTAAGAAGAAAAAGGCTGATAAAAAAGTCGCGGTAACGATCTTCAGCTTCCCGCCGGACAAAGGCAACGTCGGTACGGCGGCCTATCTCGATGTGTTCGGCAGCATTCACGAAGCGCTGAAAGGCTTGAAAGCCGACGGCTATACCGTGGGCGACTTTCCCGACACGCCGCGTGAATTGCTCGAAGCCGTGATCACCGATGCGTCGGCCAAATATGCGGGGCCTGAGCTGAACGTGGCTTATCGCATGTCGGTCAAAGAATACGAAAAACTGACGCCCTACTCCGAACGCCTGGAGGAAAACTGGGGGCCGCCGCCGGGAAACCTCAACACCGATGGTCAAAATCTGCTGATCTTCGGTAAGGAATTCGGCAACGTCTTTATCGGCGTTCAGCCCACCTTTGGTTACGAAGGCGACCCGATGCGTCTACTGTTCAGCCGATCGGCTAGCCCGCACCACGGTTTCGCCGCCTACTACACCTTCCTCGAACACGTTTGGGAAGCCGACGCCGTCCTCCACTTCGGAACCCACGGCTCGCTCGAATTCATGCCCGGTAAGCAAATGGGTATGTCCGGCGCGTGCTACCCCGACAGCCTAATCGGTAGTATCCCGAACCTCTACTATTACGCGGCCAACAACCCCAGCGAAGCGACGATCGCTAAGCGTCGCGGTTATGCCGAAACGATTTCGTATCTGACGCCACCGGCGGAAAATGCGGGTCTATATAAAGGCTTGAAGGCGTTAGGCGAACTCGTCGCGTCGTATCAATCGCTCAAAGATGGCGGTCGCGGCATCCAGATTGTCAACTCGATCATCGATCAAGCTCGCATCTGCAACCTCGATAAGGACATCAAGTTCCCCGAGTGCGACGCCAAGGATCTGACCCAAGACGAACGCGATACCGTCATCGGCTTGGTTTACAAGCAACTGATGGAAATTGAGTCGCGCTTGCTGCCCTGCGGTTTGCACGTGATCGGTAAACCACCGACGGCGGAAGAGGCGATCGCGACGCTGGTCAATATTGCCAGCCTCGATCGTGAAGAGGAAAACGTGGTCGGTTTGCCGAGCCTGTTGGCGCAAAGCCTGGGTCGTAACATTCAGGATATCTACGCTAATAACGATCGGGGTGTCCTGGCCGATGTGGAACTCAACCAAAAAATCGTTGAAGCGACCCGCGCCTGCGTCGCGGCAATGGTGGCCGAAAAAGTCGGCGAAGACGGTCGCGTCCGCCTGAACAACATCGGCGGCTGGCTGCAACGCATCATCAAAGATGAGCCGTGGTTTGAAGCACTGAAGGAAGCCGGTTTCCACCGTGTTGATAAAGAGCAGCTCGACAAGCTGATCGAATATCTCAACTTCTGCCTCGTGCAGGTTTGCGCCGATAACGAACTCGGCTCGCTAATGAAGGCGCTCGACGGCGAGTATGTCCTCCCCGGCCCCGGTGGTGACCCGATTCGCAACCCCGATGTGTTGCCCACCGGCAAAAACCTCCACGCCCTCGACCCGCAGTCGATCCCGACCGCCGCAGCGGTGCAGTCCGCGAAAGTGGTGGTCGATCGCCTGCTCGATCGTCAAAAAGCCGACAACGGCGGCGCGTACCCCGAGACGATCGCCTGCGTCCTCTGGGGAACCGACAACATCAAGACCTACGGCGAATCGTTGGCGCAAATCATGTGGATGATCGGCGCGAAGCCGGTTCCCGACGCCCTCGGTCGGATCAACAAGCTGGAATTGCTCTCCCTGGAAGAGTTGGGTCGTCCGCGTATTGATGTGGTGGTCAACTGTTCCGGTGTGTTCCGTGACCTGTTTATCAACCAAATGGCGCTGCTCGACAAGGCCGTTAAGATGGCCGCTGAAGCCGATGAGCCGCTGGAGATGAACTTCATCCGTAAGCACGCGATCGATCAAGCCGAAGAACTCGGCATCGACATGCGCCAAGCCGCCACTCGCGTGTTCTCGAATGCGTCCGGTTCCTACGCCGCCAACGTCAACCTGGCGGTGGAAAACAGCTCTTGGGAAGAAGAAAAAGAACTGCAAGACATGTATTTGTCGCGCAAATCCTTCGCTTTTTCCGCCGATAATCCGGGCGAGATGAACCAATCGCAAGACCTGTTCACCTCAACGCTGAAAACGGCGGATGTGACGTTCCAAAACCTGGATTCGTCGGAAATCAGCCTAACGGACGTGTCGCACTACTTTGACTCTGATCCAACCAAGGTGATTTCGGGTCTGCGTACGGATGGCAAGAAGCCATCGTCGTTCATCGCGGACACGACCACGGCGAATGCTCAGGTGCGGACGCTATCGGAGACGGTGCGCCTCGATTCACGGACGAAGTTGCTCAACCCGAAATGGTATGAGGGCATGTTGTCCCACGGCTACGAGGGTGTGCGCGAGCTGTCGAAGCGTCTGGTGAATACGATGGGCTGGTCGGCGACGGCGGACGCGGTGGATAACTGGGTCTATGAGGATGCGAATGAGACGTTCATTAAGGACGAGGAGATGGCGAAGCGTCTGATGGATCTGAATCCGAATTCGTTCCGGCGGATGGTGACGACGATGCTTGAGGTGCATGGTCGCGGCTACTGGGAGACGAGCGATGAGAATATCGATCGTTTGCAGGAGTTGTATGAGGAGGTTGAGAACCGGATTGAGGGGGTTGAGTAATCGTCTGGCTCTCAACTTGTAGTCGAGCTACTTAGCTGGACTGATTTTAGAAGATGGGACATCCTGAGATTCAGGGTGTCCTTTTTTGAGTTGTATTTGTGTGTTTTTACAGGAGTAGTCTCTTCTGCAAGTCGCCAGATTCACTGATGCATGGCTTTATTAATTCGTGCTATTCTCTGGCGAACCAACCCAAGCACTTCCATCCAATCATGTCCCTGACTGATATCATCACTGCATTAGATTACGACTTCGGGCTTGCATCTAACGCGGCTGACAACTTTTCGTTTGTTACTCTGTCAGCGGAGCAGATTAATCAGTTTTCATCGTCACCAGGCTTGGATGTGATTGCATTACTCGGTGGTGCGGATTCGGTGACGGATAACGATGAGGGGCGTATTTATTTTGGGAATGCTGGTGAGGACTCGCTGTACGGGAATGGCGGTGATGATATTTTGCTGGGAGGCAAAGATGAGGATTTAGTTTTGGGAGGCGCGGGTAATGATGTTGTCTCAGGGAATTTGGGGCGCGATCGAGTTGGTGGTGGTGAAGGTAACGATACTCTCCTAGGTGGTCAAGATAGCGATATTCTCCTTGGCGGTTCTGGGAATGATCAGGTTAGTGGAGACAAAGGCGACGATATTTTGTTTGGCGGTGAAGGTGCGGATACGATTTTAGGAGGTGATGGTAATGATTTGATGGTTGTGGATAGCGACGATGTTGTTGTTGACGGTGGAGCGGGGATCAACACGATTTTCTCAACTCAAGAAGATTTCTTGAAGATAATAGAAAAGGGAACTGAGCTAAAAAACTTTAGCCGATGGATAATTTTTGGGAAAAATAGAGAGCCCGGAAGCATAGGAGGAGCGAACGACATCACAAATGACCCTCGCAACCAAATGGCTTTTCAGCTGTATCCTGATGTCACAAGAATCCTCACTCGTGGAACTGCCTCAAATCCGGAGTTCGACCTCGCTTTAACCGATTTGGCGTTCAGCTACTACTCAGAGGTTTTAGGACTTAGTAATGAAGATGGTGCGTTTGAGCGCCAACCGATTGACTCCAAGTACTTCGGATTCTCGCTAGTCGAACTTCGTGACTTTCTCACATCGCCGACACGAGGTTTCTTTGATGTTGATTTCTTGCTCGATCCCAGTCAAAAACTTGAGCCACGGATAGTTGCACCACGAGGTCAAGCGAACTTCAGCGGCACGGAAAGAGACGACGTTTTGATTGGTGCTCAAGCTGGCAATTTTCCTTTTGTTCCTCTCTCTGAAGCGGAGCGAACTTTCTCCATTAATGGCCTTGGCGGAAATGACAGCATGGGGCAGGGGGCGACTTTCTTCCTCGGAGGAAGTGGCGATGACTTTATTCAAGGTGGCGCGCTCCTCATTGGAGGATCTGGGAGCGATAGCTTAGTGAAGCAGACCCCATTCAAAGAGTCGGTATTTATTTTTGATGCAGACGATCAGGCTGTACTCGGTTCTGAGTCAGCCTATGACATTGGAATTACGGATGTATCAAACTTCAATGGATTCTTTTTGTCCGGTAAACAAGCTGAAAGTATCGACCATATACAAATCCTGACTCGAGGCGAAACTGCCAGCAGCCAAGCTATCAGCGCTGCGGAGTCTCAGGGAATATTTGTTACCTACACTAACCTAGGGGTAGATCTGATTCAATCTGTTTCCAATGCTGTTGATAACACCATCAACGGTGAAAACCGCTCTGTTCTTCCTTTGTCTTACTCTGGTTATGGCTTCTCAAGTCAAGACATAGTTACTTACTTGACTGCCAGCGGCACAAGCCTGGACAGCATCACGACGCGCTAAATCGAAACAATCCGCCCCCGCTCCATGCGATCGATAACGCTCCCCAGCACAGTCACGCCCCTCACCTCGATCGCATCCTGACCGGCGATCGGGGCGATCTTCACCTCACCTAACGCCGAACAATCTTGATCGCGCCCCGCGATCGCTCAAAACACACATCAAACTCCCGAAAGAAATTCGTCTGCCCCAAAATCAACGGCACATCCGACACCCGCGCCCAAGCAAACGCCAAGCGCACTAGCTCCAAATCCCCCACCTGCACGTTCACAAACACCCCTCTCGCCTCAACCGCAGCCAAATTCCCCGCCAATGGCAAACGAATCGTTTGTTTATCCCAGACCATTCCTAACTGCTCTCCCACTTCATAAGGCAAAAGGTTAACCGTAAACCCCGTATCCAACAGCACATTTGCAGAGACCAAAACACCGGCATAATTCAATGGACGCCTTCCACGCGGGAGCTTCATAAACACACGTCAGACCCGCGATCGCGATCACGATCGCTGGCACTCAACCGCAGAAGACGATTACAATACCCTGATATGAGGTCGCGATCGTGGGCAAAAAAGATAAAGACGCTAAAGTCTCGGCGAAAAAACAGAAGCCATTGAAGACGAGGACTCAGGCTGCTCGTCCGAGCCGATCGCCCACGGAAGTGGTGTTAGCAGCGTCCGACCATAAGCTACCGAGCAAAGTCTACGATCAGGAACTACAGCACCTCCAAATCGAACTGGTCAAACTTCAGGAATGGGTGAAGCACCAGGGGCTAAAGGTCGCCGTGATTTTTGAGGGGCGCGACGCAGCGGGCAAAGGGGGGACAATTAAACGGATCGTCCAGTCGCTCAATCCGCGTATTTGCCGGGTGGTGGCGCTCGGGACACCGACGGAGCGCGAAAAAACGCAGTGGTATTTTCAGCGGTATGTGCCGCACCTCCCGGCGGCGGGCGAGATTGTTCTGTTCGATCGCAGTTGGTATAACCGGGCGGGCGTCGAGCGGGTGATGGGCTTCTGTAGCGAGGCCGAGTATCACGAGTTTTTGCGATCGTGCCCAGAGTTTGAATGCATGTTGGTGCGATCGGGAATTATTCTGATCAAATATTGGTTTTCCGTCAGCGATGCGGAACAGGAACGCCGATTTCAGGCGCGGATTGATGATCCAACGAAGCGCTGGAAGTTAAGCCCGATGGATCTCAAGGCGCGGGAAAAATGGGTGGAATATTCGATCGCCAAAGATGAAATGTTTGCCCATACGGATATCAAGCGATCGCCGTGGTATGTCGTCCGCGCTGACGATAAAAAACGCGCTCGCCTCAACTGTATGCGGCATTTGCTGTCGATGGTTCCGTACAAAGATCTGACGCCTGAGCCGATCGAGCTGCCGCCTCGTCAGGCTGACACGGGACATTTGCGTCCCCCGATCGGTATTCAAACTTTTGTGCCAGAGATGTATTAAGACCAGTAGGGTGGCACTGCCCACCACGATCAACCCACGAATACGTACCCGTTATGGTGGGCAATGCCCACCCGACCAAACTCTAAAGGTCATACGTTAGGCGCTCAGGACTCGTCCCCTTCGATCGCGTTGAACAAATCCGACAGCACTGAATTCGATCGCAAAAAGCCTTCGGGGTCGGTTAAGCGTAGACGGGTCGAATCAGTCTCGACCGCGATCGCGCCCGCTCGTTCGTATTGATCGACAACCCGATCGACCCGTACGATCGCCGCCACTCCGGCCAACTGTCGCAACTCCGATCGCCAAAGATCGCGATCAATCCCCACCGCAGTCCGCAACCCCAGCATCACCGACTCCAGCGCCAGATCGATCGCCGTCACCGCTTCCGCTTCCAGCACGCCGCCACTCTCTACATAGCGATCAAGCCAGTCCGCGTAAGCATCGCGTCGCCGTGGCCGCGCCACCCGCTGACCGTTAACGTAACTCGTCGCTCCGAGTCCCAAACCGTAATAGGTGGCGTTGTGCCAGTAGGTCAGGTTGTGGCGACAGGCGCGATCGGGCTGGGCGTAGTTGCTGATTTCGTAGTGGTCGTATCCAGCGGCGGTGAGACGATCGGCAGCGTGGCGATACATCTCGGCGGCGGCGGCTTCGGTTGGGAGTGGCGCGGCTCCGGGCTGGTAGTAGCGATCGAACACCGTGCCCGGTTCGACGATCAGGTCGTAGTAGGACAGGTGCGGCGGGGCGATCGCGATCGCGCGATCAAGGGTGCGTTCCCAATCGTCGGCGGTTTGGTGCGGTAGACCGGCCATTAGATCGAGGCTGAAATTGTCGATAATACCGGATTGCAGCAGGGCGATCGCCGTCTCGATTTCGTCGGCGGTATGCGATCGGCCAATGGCCTGGAGTAGCCGATCCTCAAAGGTTTGGACGCCGACGCTGATGCGGTTCACACCAGCAGCGGCGATCGTCTCCAGTTTGGCGCGATCGAATGTGCCGGGGTCCATTTCGATCGAGATTTCCGCCGTGGCCGCGATGCCAAACTGGCGATCGAGCGCTTCGAGCAGTCGCACAATCTGCGCCGCCGTCAGGAGGGACGGCGTTCCCCCGCCGAAAAATACGGTTTCCAGCGATCGGCCTTGGCTCGGGGTTGCAGCAATTTCCCGGCAGAGTTGATCGACGTAGGTTTGCACGCCGAGGGAGTTCGAGCCGTCGCGCCGATCGCCGATGACGGAAATCGGAAAATCGCAGTAAAAGCAACGACGACGGCAAAAGGGAATGTGCAGATAGGCGGCGACGGGCGGCGCGTAGGCGCGATCGTGCCAGATGGATTGATTCGAGCGATCTGATCGGCTGATGGATTCCGCTGATTGGGTCGATTTTGGCGATTCGGGTAATTTTGACGATTCGATCGCTGCTGATTCTGCTGAGGATTCCGAAATCACAACGCCCGCTCGTACATACGATAGGTTTTCAAGACCTTAGCTCCGGACGCTTCGGTAATATTGCGCGAGGCTTGGTTATCCGCCCAAATCCAGGACAGCTCGGCATTTTGATAGCCCTGTTTCTGGCCGCCCTGCATCCCGAGATAAATCAACGCCAGGGGAACCAGCTTACGGCGAAATTCCGGCAGCGCACAGATCGCCAGCACCCGCGCCTGATCAATATTGCGGCGATACCAGAGAAATTTCAGAATGCCCCAAAGATTCAGCCGCCCGTTCACCCGTTTGAGCGCGATGTTGTAGTCCGGCAGCGCCATAAAAAAGCCGACCATTTCGCCGTTGTATTCCGCGATCGGGAAAATCTCCGGATCGACCAGCGTTTTCAACTGTTGCGCCGAGTCGAAAAATTCGGCTTCTGTCCGTGACGATGAACTCCAGCTTGCTTCAAACGCTGTCGTAAAGAGACGATATAAATTCCGCACATCCGTCTCAAATCCTTCGCCTTTCGTGCAAATCGGGCGAAACGTTACCCCGGCTTTCGTCGCAATTTTGTAGCCCCGCTCGAAGCGATCGTCCAACGGAATCATCGGAAAATCGTAGGCGTAGGCGTCCTTTGCCCGCTCGAAGCCGTAGCGCTCCCAGCCGATGCCGTAGTAGGCCGGGTTGTAGGGCATCATGATCATCGGCGGACTATCAAAGGCGTCGGCCAAAAACAGACAGTTATTGTGGGTGAAGAGATCGATCGGCCCGCGTACGCGCGTCATGCCCTGCGATCGCAGCCAGTCGCAGCCCGCATCGAGCAACATCGCGATTGCCTGCGGATCATCGATGCACTCAAAATAGCCCAACAGCCCAACATTTTCCTCTTCACGCTCAATCAGCCTACGATTGACAGTCGCCACGATTCGCCCGATCGCCTCGCCGCCCTCCGTCAGCAACACAAACGCCTGCAATATCCCATAGCTCCGAAACCCATTTTCCGGCGAGAGCTGTTTGGCGATATCGCTGCGAATCTGCGGAACCCAATTGGGGTCGTCACCATAAACGCGCCACGGCACATCGAGAAACGGCTCTAAGTCTGCGGCGGTGGATACCGGCTGAATGCGAAACGTCATAGGTTTAGGGGTAAGGGTTATCAACGGATCATTAATAGGACTGACGCAAGTGGGTTAGAAGTCCTGACTAATATATTGATTAGATTATGAACCAAAACAAAAGCCACCCCAAATCGAGACGATAGGGCGGCTTAAGACAGCGTTTGTTGACGGGCGATCGCGGATTTTACGCGCTCACCGTTTCCCGAGCTGCGGTCATCGCATCACGCACCATAACCAGAGCCGAGACGAGATTATCCATCTCTTCCTTGGTGTGGAGCGCGTTTACCGTGATGCGTAGGCGCGGTTTGGCGATGAACCAAATGGCCGACACCCAGATGCCATGTTCATGCATCAAGCGACGGCAAAACTCTTTGGGATCGAGTTCCGACGGCAGGACGATCGGCACAACGTTCGTCACACCGGTCGGGTCAAATTCATGCTCAACCAAACGCGATCGCAGATAGCGCGTGTTGGCTTGCAGCGTTTCGACCAAGCCCGGATCTTGGCGCACCTGACGGATGCTTTCCAAGGCCGCCGCCGTGGTCGGCGCAGGCAGGGAAATCGTCCCGATCGAGGTTGGCGAGGCCGTCAGCAGATCATTGAGTTCAGGGCTGAAGCTGCTCATTGCTGCGCCCGCAGAGGCCGCGAACTTCGAGAAGGTCGTCATCACCACCGGCTCAACGCCGCGATCGAGCACATCCTGGGGCGTCATGTTGTAATGCTCGTAGACCCCGCGCCCAGTACGACCGATCGCACCGCTTGCATGAGCCTCATCCATCACCAGCACGCTGCCGGGATACTCCGCCATCACCTCCAGCATGTCCGGTAGCGGCGCGATATCGCCATCCATCGAAAACACCGCATCGGCAATCATGATGATCCGATCGCCCGGTTTAGCGTAGCGCTTCAGCTTACGCGCGAGATCGTGCATATCGTTGTGACGATAGGCTTTGACTCGAACGGCGGGGCTTTGGCTAAAGACTTTACCCGATCGATTGTTCGCGTTAGTGATCGCAGAAATGATGCATCCATGATTAAGGATGTCGCTCATGATCAGCGTTTCGCGCGTGTGCTGGAAGCCCGGAACCGGGATGGCCAGATGGCAAAACGCATCCATCAACGCTTGCAGCGCCATCCAGGCATTGAGGAACAAATGCGTATGCGGCAAATGCTTAAATTCCGAAATTTCCTGTTCGAGCTGACGATGCAAATCAATCCGGCCACTCAAGGCTTCACAGGAGCTATTCGATGTGCCGTATTGCAGGATTGCATCGATCGCCGCCTGCTGTACCGATTTGTTTTGCACCAAACCGAGGACGTCGTTTGTACAAAACGTCAAAACGGTCATCTTCTTACCGCTCGCAACCTCTTCGATATCAACGAGGTTGCCACGCCGATTTCCATGGCCGATATACTCATCCGGGTATAACCCATTTGCGTATATCTTTTGCATGTACTCTTTGATGACTTCCACTAGCGTATTCCCCTCATTAGTTAGTTGTTGCCAATCACCGATTGTTGCGAGCGAACGAACTCAGTCTAATTTTGCCGGTACGATCGCATTCTACGCAACGGACTAGCAAGATTTCTGGCATAGTCACGAGCCAATCCCGAGTGAACATCGAGTACGATATAAGACCGTAAGTTTTCACAATTAAAGACACTTAATAAATGCTGTCAAAAGGAAAGACTCGATCACGGGTTAGGTTTCCACTTTTAAATAGATACGGTTTGGAATGATTTTTTCCGACCTGAATGTGGCAAAAAAAAGACAATTCCGCTAATGCTCTAAATCCGACGCCAAAATGGCGTCAGTTTACGGCGTTAATGGACACTCGAATCCTCCTGAGTTTGGGGTACAACAATCCGACCATCCACATCGTGATTAGTCGTGTTGGATTGTTGCATATAGCGCTCATACTGCTGCATGATCGTCCGCTGCAACGCTAAAATCGCCGGGTTGACTTCAACGTAACGCCGCTGACGGTTGCGCAGGTAATTACGCTGTTCACTTTCCATCATTCCGACATCTTGATTAAGGAAACGCTGAAACAGAACGCGCTCAACAAAGAGAACCAGTGGCTTTTTAATGGTCGATAGCAACCATTTCGGCAAACGGATTTTCAAGAAGAATAGGGCAAACGATCGCGTTTCGGTGGGACTCACCGGCAAACGCATCAGGTGAATGGACGACACACCTTCGAGCGAACTGTAGTAGTGCGGATAGCGATAGCGCACAGAAATTACACGTGAGGTGACCTCATCGGCAGTTTCGGCAATGCCGAGGAACTTCGCCATTTGACCCTTGTAGGAAACGCGATAGTCGGCCTTCACGAGGCCGTCACTTTGCTGCAAGTCGAGTAAGACCGGATCAAACCAGCCCTGGAGATCTTCATGGAGGAAGCCGTGAAAAACGTCCATGGCATTCTCGTTCGCGATCGAAAAATGTGCGCCAAAATGTCCCGTGATCGGGATCATCAACCAATCATCATCGCCGTATTCCGGAACCTGGGGCGGCGAGCAAGTGTCCGCAAGGTCTCGGTTGCCGGGAAAAACCCAGACGATACCGTACTGCTCGCGCACCGGATAGCTCCGGGCGTGGGCGCAGGGTAACTTTTGGTCGGCGGGGTAGTAGGGAATCCCTACGCACTGACCATCACCGTCGAATTTCCAGCCGTGATAGGGACACAACAGGTTGTCACCGTCAACTTTGCCTTGATGTAGCTCTACACCTTTGTGGGGGCAGGCATCTTCGAGGGCATGGACGTTACCGTGAGTGTCACGAAACACGGCCATGGGCTGTTGCCAAACGGTCACGGGCGTGATCTCGCCTTGTTTAAAGCGATACGACCAGCCGAGGGGATACCAATGGTTGGGATCGATTCCGGTTTCACGGATGTAGTTTTGAACGTTCTGGCCTGTGAGTTGAGTTGCCAGCTTCATCGCCGACCTCCGATCGATGCGAGTCTGTCAGCGGGTGTGCGTCCTGACCGCAAGGGTAATGTCGGACGATCCCTACCTTTTTTTGAAACTATTTGAAACATAGTAAAGGATTTTTAACATTCTGCGCCGTTTCTCGGTGGTTTGCTCGCTTAGGCGGTGGAAAGATGGCCGATCGCGCAGAAGCACGTCAAGCTTGACTGATATCCTAAAAAGCGCAGTTAAAGTGCGATGAGTTTTGCCTTGAACGAGGTTACGAGTTTCGGAACCCGTTTGACCTTGCTTGTCTTGAATACGCTGTTGGTTTGTGTTGCGTAGGAGCGATCTATGCTGCCGGTCGTCATACCGCTACGTTTGTTTCTGAGTCAGTTATTTTGTCTTTGTGTGGGGCTTGCGATCGAGTCAACGCTTCTGTTAAAGCGGGCAGAGCTACCCCGCCAGATCGCCTTCCACTACAGCCTCATTGCCAATGTTGTGGCGGTGTCTGTGGGCTGGCTGGTGCTATTTGCCAGTCAGGAGTTTTTGTTTAGCGGTGTTCGCGAGCAACAACTTCTCAGCTATCTATTTACCGGTGAATTCATTCCGGATGTGTCGATGGCATCCACGCAGTTCACCTGCGCGATGTTGGCGATCGTCTTGTTTCTCGGTGGCTTAATGATCAAGCCCTACAGCATTCGCCTGTTGCAGCGGCTGGAAATTTTGCCATTGCCGCCCAATGCAGGCGTCGGACTCGACGACCCCCGCCTAAACTCGCTTGTCCTGTTGCGTTTACGCGAACGGATTGAAGGTTCGATGCGCGTTGGTCATGTTCTAAGCACGCTAGCGACCATTCTATTTTTTATGGTCGCCAGCTCGTCTTTATGGCTTTAATGGGTGAGGCTTGGGTGAGTTTTGATCGTTGAAAGTTGAGTTAGGCACTGCAATCAATGGCGCTAGAGGCGCTTAGATGCAAGCTTGGCTCAACTTTTGCTTCGTTTTCGTGCTGTCTTTTTCGTGCTGATGTGCGTAATGAGTGAACTGCTATGGGATCTGTCGTCGATCAGCTGAAATCGTTTATGGGATCTGTCGTCGATCGGCTGAAATCGTTTTTTACGCTGCTCGCCCCGCCCCGCCTGGTGTCCTGGCAGAGTATGTTTCTGTTTGGGATGGGGTTGTGGGTGGTCTCCGCCGTTGTTGGTCTTGCCGATCCCGAGAATGTTGTTGATCGGTATATTTTGCGGCGAGTTGGCTGGTTTTTTATTGCCGGTGGTGTGGTGTGGCGTCAGGCGCTCGACCCGGTAAAAGTCCTAGGATTTCCGATCGGGGCGCTGGCCGCCGCGTCGGCTGTGATCACGTTTTTCTTTGAAGATCAGGCGCGGCAATGGACACAAACCGGCTTCATTCTCTGGCCGCTGCTGTCGGGGTTTCTGGTCACGCTGTCATATTTTCTGTCAACCTCTGGGCATTGGCGTGTCCCGAGCCAACTGGAGCGTATCAAGGCGATCGTTGCGCTGGCGGCGGGTATCGTCTTGGCCTGCTGGCTCAATTTCTATTTTGTGACCCAAGATTGGATGGTGAAATATCCACGTCTGTGGGATGCACAGATTGAGCACAGTAGTTTTATGGCCACCCTCCAAGATCCGCGAGAGACCTTGGGGCAGAAACTCGTAACAGAGGTCGATCGGCTACTCTATCGCCAGTTCAATGGTCAGCCCTGGCCGGATATCGAAAAACAGCTACAGCAATACGTTAGCGATCCAGACCGGATGGAAAACGATCTCAAACAGGGTTCAGAGGGTCATCCGCCGGTGAGTATCCCCTTTGGGAGTGATTGGGATGTGACGTTCTCGGTGGCAGGCACGGGAGATCCGTCCTACACCATGACGACGATCTCGACCTGGCAATCGCCTTTGTTTTTTGACGATCGCGATTTCAGCGTCGTTCGCGTGTGTGAAGTGACTCGCGCACCGCTACCGCTTGAGTTGTTTAACGAAGCAACGCAAACTGGATTATTGGAGTGCAATACCAGCCCTGAGTTCATCTTTGCAGAGCGGAAGGTCAAGCAAGCCGAGGTCAAGAGTCCGTCGGATAATCAGGATACGACGGGCCAAACGGAAAAACCAACGCCCGCAGTTCCCTAGGAGCTGTCATCAATTAAATTTCTAGTGCTGACCCAGTCAGGGTTACAGCCCCGAGCTTTTTGTTGGGTCGGGCGCTTAACAGCTTGCCCGATGAGGGTTCTACGATTAATTGATGACGCGCCCTAGACATCGGTATCTAGATCCTGATCTCTAGAACTGATGCAGGGAGAGAACTATCTTTAAAACCGTTCCTTGGCAACGTCATCAGGTCAAGATCAAGATCCAGGTAAAAAGTACAGCGATGAAACCGGATAACGCTACGTCACCGCAGTCTACAAACCACGAACCTGCGCCCCTAGAATTCTCCAAGCAAGCATCTTCGCGCCGATCGCCCCTGAGTTTGAACGTGATTGTGGCGATCGCCGCGAACGTCTTTCGTGAGGCCATCCGCAACCGGGTGCTGTATGCCGTCGGAATTCATGGTTTCGTCTTATTGCTGGCCGCCTTGTTGTTGCCGCAGATTGCGGGCGGGGCGCAGTTCAAGATGTTGCCCGATATTGGTTTGGCCTCGATGGAGGCGATCGCGGTGGCGATCGCGATCGCCGTGGGGTCGCGCATGATCGAGCAAGAAATCGATCAGCGTACAATTTTGATTTTGGTCTCGAAGCCGATCACGCGAGCGGAATTTATCCTCGGCAAGTTTTTTGGCCTGGGAGCGGTCTTGGTCGCCATGCTCGGGCTAATGCTCGGCCTGTTTTTAATCACGCTGTGGAGTCAGAGTAATGAATTTGGCGTCGTTCTGGCGTTCCTCTCGACGGGCTTTTTGCTCCTGCGCTTGCTGCTCGTGGTCGCGATCATCTTGCTCTTTGGTTCCTTCTCCAGCGCCCTGCTCGCCATGCTGATGAGCCTTACGGTGTATCTCATTGGCAATCTGAGCCAAGATTTAATCCGCATCGGCCAGGCGACGGAAAATCTCGACCTCGAACGCCTGACGCGCGGGTTGTATCTCGTTTTGCCGGATTTGTCGCGTTTGGATATTAAAAATGATGTGGTTTACGGGTTCGCGGGCTTGCCGGACAGCAGCGTTTTGATCGGTAATGCGATCTACGGTGTGGTCTATACGATCGCACTGCTAGCCATCACGATCGGCATTTTTTCCCGTCGTCAGTTCTGACAGCGCGATATACTCCTGTCGTCTTCTTCTTATGACGTTAGTTCAGTAGCAATCATGGTAGCGGTCGCAATCCTTGCGGCGGGTCGCGGGACTCGCATGAAATCGTCTCTTCCCAAAGTCCTGCATCCCCTCGGCGCAAAATCTCTGGTTGAGCGCGTCCTGGATAGCGTCGCTGAGATTCAGCCGAGCCGCGTGTTTGTGATCGTCGGTTACGAAGCCGATCACGTCCGGGAGTCGCTCACCGCCTACGCCACACGGGAAAATCTCGGCTACACGATCGAATTTGTCGAACAAACCGAGCAACTCGGCACGGGTCACGCCGTCCAGCAACTGCTCCCCCACCTCCACGGCTTTGACGAAGAACTGCTCGTGCTAAATGGCGATGTACCGCTGCTACGCCCCAGCACGATCGCCCAACTGCTCGACACCCACCGATCGCGCGGCAACAGCGCCACCATCCTGACCGCCCAACTACCCGACCCCACGGGCTACGGTCGCGTCTTTTGCGGCGAGGCTGATCAATTTGAGAGCATCATCGAGCATCGCGATTGCACGCCGGAACAGCGCCAGAATGCTCGGATTAATGCCGGAATTTACTGTTTTGACTGGCCGAAACTGGAGCAGGTGCTACCCACCTTAACCACGAATAACGATCAGGCCGAGTATTACATCACCGACGCGGTGAATTATTTATCGCCAGTGACGGCGATGGATGTGGCGGATTATCAAGAAATTTTCGGGATTAACGATCGCGTCCAGCTCGCCAACGCTTACGGCATCTTGCAAACGCGCAAACGCGAAGAACTGATGCGTGCCGGTGTCCTGTTAATCGACCCGGCAAGCGTGACGATCGACGATGGCGTTACCGTCGGCGCGGAAACCGTGATCGAACCGCAAACCCACCTACGCGGCACAACAACGATCGGCTGTAACTGCCGCATTGGCCCCGGATCGCTGATCGAAAACAGCACGATCGGCGACGGCGTCACGGCGATGTACTCCGTCATCTCCGACAGCACGATCGCCAACGACACCCGCATCGGCCCCTTCGCCCATCTGCGCGGTCATGCGGATATTGGCACGGGCTGCCGCATCGGTAATTTTGTCGAAGTCAAACAAAGCACGATCGGCGATCGCACCAACGCCGCCCACCTGGCCTACCTCGGTAACGCCACCCTCGGCGAACGGGTCAACATTGGCGCGGGGACGATCACGGCGAACTATGACGGCGTGAATAAACATCCGACGACGATCGGCGCAGGCTCGAAAACCGGCGCGAATAGCGTCCTCGTCGCGCCGATCGCGATCGGCGAAAACGTGACGATCGCCGCCGGGTCAACGATCACCAAAGATGTGGAAGACGACAGCCTCGCGATCGGTCGCGCCCGTCAGGTCAGCCGCAAAGGTTGGAAACTCAAAACACCACCGAAGGCAACCGCCCCAGACTAACCGGTCTGAGAAGACTAAGAAGACTAAGATCAGCCGTCCTCATCGGTTCAATTCAAGATTAGGTTAAGGAGTCGTTACAGTTTCGATCGGCGATCGTGACAGGACGTTAGAATCCAAGCCAATGGTTTTATGGCGTAATCCATGCACCATTATTTCTTTTGTTAGCAACCGCACCCCGCACGAACTCCCATGAAACTGGCCGAACGAATCGGACTCGTCCCCCCCTCCCTGACCTTAAGCATCACCGCCAAAGGCAAGGCCATGCGAGCCGAAGGGATTGACGTCTCTGCCTTTAGTGCGGGCGAACCGGATTTTGATACTCCGGCGCATATCGTTGCAGCAGCGCAGCAAGCCCTTGCTGATGGTAAAACCCGCTACGGAGCCGCGACTGGTGAGCCGGTGCTGCGTCAGGCGATCGCCGAGAAATTGCGCACCGAAAATGGTCTCGCCTATGAAACCGAAAATGTCGCCGTAACCAACGGCGGTAAACAGTCGCTCTATAACCTGATCATGGCGACGATCGAAGCTGGGGATGAGGTGATTATCCCGACACCCTACTGGGTCAGCTATCCCGAAATGGTGCGTCTGGCAGGCGGCACGCCGGTCTTTTGTCAGGCCGATCCCGCCAATCAATACAAGGTGACACCGGAACAGCTCAAGGTGGCGATCACCCCGCACACCAAGCTATTCATCCTCAACTCCCCCTCAAATCCGACGGGAACGGTCTACACCCCGGCGGAAATTCGCGCCTTGGCGGAGGTGGTTGTCGATGCGGGAATTTACGTTGTTTCGGACGAAATTTACGAAAAAATTCTCTACGACGGAGCCGAACATCTGAGTATCGGCGCGATCGCCCCGGAAGTCTTCGCGCGGACGATCACGAGCAACGGCTTCGCCAAAGCCTTCGCGATGACGGGCTGGCGTGTGGGTTACCTGGCCGCCCCGACCGAGATTATCAAAGCGGTTTCCACGATTCAGGGTCATAGCACCTCGAATGTCTGCACCTTCGCGCAGTACGGAGCCTTGGCCGCGTTGCAGTCGCCGGAATCGGCGGGTTGTATCGCCACCATGCTCGATGCTTTTACTGAGCGTCGCCGCTATATGTGCGATCGCGTGGCGCAAATTCCGGCTCTGTCGATTTTTGAGCCTCAAGGTGCGTTTTATCTCTACATTAATATTGCTAAAACAGGGTTAACGTCTCTCGATTTTTGTAACCAGTTGCTCGATCAGCACTATGTCGCAGCGATTCCTGGTATTGCTTTTGGTACGGATGATTGTATTCGCTTTTCCTATGCCACGGATATTAAATCGATCGAATTGGGGATCGATCGGCTCGAAAAATTTGTCGATCAGTTGTAATTGTCGATTGAATAATTAATATTTACAGGTGATAACGAGCAATCAAAATTGAACAGCTAATAATAAGCCCTTGAAGGAGTTTTTTTGATGTCTAATTAATTGCCCGTCATTTAATGATTCATTAATACCCCGCTTGCCGTTTATTTGGATATTAGTCTATGTGTCAAGATTGTGGCTGTAGCACGATTGATCCCCAGGCGGAGATCACGATCGATGGTGAACGCCAGTCGATACATGACTTCACCGAAATTCACACCCATCATGATCATGACCACGATCACGAGCATGATCACGAGCATCCCCATTCTCTCCATACGCATCATCACGACCATAAACCAGGCCGCGAAACGCTTCACGTGGAGGCTGCAATCCTGGCAAAAAACGATCGCCTCGCAGCGGACAATCGTGATCGCTTTTCCCATGCGGACATTTTGGCGCTGAATTTGCTGTCGTCTCCCGGTGCGGGCAAAACAGCGCTACTGGAGCGAACGCTGGTGGATCTGTCGATTCCGGCGGCGGTGATTGTCGGTGATTTGGCGACGGATAATGACGCAATGCGGCTGAAGCGGGTCGGGGCGCGGGCGATTCCGATCGCGACGGGCAATGTATGTCATCTGGAAGCGTCGATGGTGGCGGCGGCGCTCGATCGGCTTGATCTGTCCGAGATTGATCTGTTGTTTATCGAAAATGTCGGCAACTTGGTGTGTCCGGCAGCCTACGACCTGGGTGAAGCGATGAAGGTCGTTTTATTTTCGGTGACGGAAGGCGAGGACAAGCCGCTGAAATATCCCACGACGTTTAAAAATGCGGATGTGGTTTTGCTGACGAAAACTGACATTGCGGAAGCTGTGGGCTGTGATTTAGCACTGGCGCGGCAAAATGTTCATGCGGTCGCTCCCCAAGCGGAGTTGTTTGAACTTTCAGCGCGATCGGGGGCGGGAATGACCGACTGGTATTTTTATCTCCAAACTCGTCTGGTGCGTGTCCCGCAAATGCAAGAACTGTCCTGGCTGGAATCATCGCGGTCTTCGTAGACCCGTAGCGTAAGGGATAGTAGCATCGTGACGCTCGAAACCGATCGTTGGCGGTTTACGGTACGCGGTATCGTTCAGGGCGTCGGGTTTCGTCCGTTTGTCTATCGGCTGGCGATCGAGCTGGGGTTAACGGGCTGGGTGAATAACACCGTGCAGGGTGTGACGATCGAGGTCGAAGGCGATCGCGATCGGCTCGTACAATTTCAAACCCGCCTGGAGCAAACACCACCGCCCCAAGCTCGGATCGAGACGATCGCCATTCAAACCCAGCCGCTACAGCACGACCCCAAATTTACGATCCACACCTCGCCCGCTGCGCCCGGTGCTGCCCTCCAAATCACACTGCTGCCCGACCTCGCCACCTGTGACGACTGCCTCCGCGAACTGAATGATCCCGGTGATCGCCGTTATCGTTACCCCTTTCTCAACTGCACCAACTGCGGCCCCCGGTTTAGCATCCTGCGCGACCTGCCCTACGATCGCCCGAACACCACGATGCGCGACTTCGGGCTATGTGCCGATTGTCAGGCGGACTATAACGACCCGCTCGATCGGCGGTTTCACGCGCAGCCGGTGGCCTGTCCGGTTTGTGGCCCTCAGTTGAGTTTTTGGGATCGATCGGGGTCAGTGGCGGCTCAGGGTGACGCGGCGATGGACGCGGCGATCAAACGGTTACAACGCGGTGAAATCCTGGCGGTGAAAGGCTTAGGCGGATTTCATTTATTCGCGGATGCACGGAATCGGGAGACGGTGGCGACCTTACGCGATCGTAAACATCGACCCGATAAACCGTTTGCGCTGATGTATCCCAACGTGGCGCTGATCGCCCAGGATTGTCGGTTAACCGAGCCGGAAATTGAGCTATTAACCTCGGCGATCGCGCCGATCGTCTTGCTGGAAAAACGCCGTGATCTGGAGGGGCGATCGCTATCGATCGCGCCCAATGTCGCCCCAGGGGTTCCCGATCTCGGCGTGATGCTACCCCATTCGCCGTTACATCATCTGCTGATGCAGGGTTTCGGGTTTCCGGTGGTGGCGACCAGTGCGAATCGATCGGGCGAACCGCTGTGTATTGACGGGTCGCAGGTTTGGGAATGCTTGGGCGACGTGGTGGATGCCGTGCTGGATCACGATCGCCCGATCGCTCGTCCCCTTGATGACAGCATTACTCGCGTAATTCAGGTTGATCACACGAATCAAAGTAAACGAGTGCAAGTTCTACGGCATGGGCGCGGCTATGCCCCATCAACACTGATGATTCCAGATCCAGAGGGATCGCAACCGTCCAACTCAACGGCCAATCCGCCGATTTTGGCCGTTGGCGCTCACTTGAAAAATGCGATCGCCCTCAGCGACGGTCAGCGCCTGATCCTAAGTCAATACATCGGCGATCTCGACACTCCGGCAACTGTTGAACGTTTACGATCGACGATCGACGATCTTCTCCGGTTGTATCGCATTCGTCCCAGCGCGATCGCCTGCGATGCCCATCCCGACTACGTTTCGACCCGGTTCGCTTACCAGTTTACCCATCAACTTACCCACTCACCGATCGATCCATCCTCCGATTCACCGCGAACAACCCCGATCCCCGTTCAACACCACTACGCCCACGCCCTCGCCTGCATCGCCGAACATGGCCTCACCGCGCCAACACTGGCGATCGCCTGGGATGGCACGGGCTACGGTCTCGACGGCACGATTTGGGGTGGTGAATGGTTGTGGATTGATCGGCAAGACTGGCAGCGGGTGGCACACTGGCGATCGTTTCCCTTGCCCGGTGGGGATCTCGCGGCGCGGGAACCTCGGAGATCGGCGTTGGGTTGGCTCTGGTCGGTGTTTGGCGAGGATCTGTGGAATCTGGCAGATCTCGCCAATTTACCGACGATCGCCGCGTTTACGACTGCCGAAAAACCATTACTTAAAGTTGCGATCAATCGCGGTTTAAATACACTGCAAACCTCCAGTGTTGGGCGAATGTTTGATGCGGTGGCGTCGCTGTTGGGGTTGCATCAGCGCTGTAGCTTCGAGGGGCAGGGAGCGATCGCGGTGGAGGCGTTGGCGCGATCGGTATTGGCGCGATCGGTCGGTGTCGTTGAGCCTTACGCGGTAACAATTTTGGATGATGATCAGACGGATCACGATCGACCGATGATCGTTGATTCGTCGGAACTGTTGCGCGGGATTGTGCGGGATTGTCGGGATGGTGTTGATCGCGCGACGATCGCGGCTCGGTTTCAGCAAACACTGGTGGAGGCGATCGCCTTGGTCACGCAACGCTTCGAGATCTCGCAAGTGGTGTTAACGGGCGGCTGTTTTCAAAATCGCGCCTTAACAGAATTAACCATTCATCACCTCGAAGGCGAGGATTTTCGCAATTTTCGTCATTCTACCGACGAGCCGATGCGCGTTCATATCCATCAACGTATCCCGCCCAACGATGGCGGGCTGGCGATCGGGCAGATTCTCGCAGCGTGGCGATCGCTCGCAGCTAATGCCGCCAATTTGGACGATTGAAACGCTTTACACTAGAACGACAGACTGACCACTCATTCCATAAACCTCCTTTCGCTACCATGCTCGCCGAAACACCGACCCTCGCCACTGATCGCGACTGGCGTGCCATCACCCGCCAATTCCAGCACGAACTCGGCGACGATCGCGTCGTCCGCCGTAAAGAAGAACTGATCACCTACGAATGCGACGGTTTAGCCAGCTATCGGGAAAAACCGGCGCTCGTGGTGTTGCCGCGCAGTACGGAAGAAGTGGCGATCGCCGTCAAACTTTGCGATCGGCTCGGGTTGCCCTGGGTGGCGCGGGGTGCGGGGACGGGTCTATCGGGCGGAGCGCTGCCCGTCGAGCAGTGCGTGGCGATCGTCACGGCACGAATGCGCGAGATTATTAAGGTCGATCTCGACAATCAGCGCGTGATTGTCCAACCGGGCGTGATTAATAACTGGGTGACCCAAGCGGTCAGCGGCGCGGGCTTTTACTATGCGCCCGACCCGTCGAGCCAGATCGTCTGCTCGATCGGCGGCAATGTGGCGGAAAACTCCGGCGGTGTCCACTGTTTAAAATATGGCGCGACGACGAATCATGTGCTGGGCGTCAAAATCGTCACGCCAAACGGTGAGATCGTCGATCTCGGCGGCGAGCTTAGCGAAATGCCGGGATACGACCTAACAGGGATTTTCGTTGGCTCTGAAGGCACGCTCGGCATTGCCACTGAGGTGACGTTACGCATCCTCAAAGCGCCGGAAATTATCTGCGTGTTGCTGGCGGATTTCACCTCGATCGCCGCCGCTGGTGAAGCCGTCGGCGCGATCACCCGCGCGGGCATTATCCCCGGCGGTATGGAGATTATGGACAATCTCAGCATTAACGCCGTCGAGGATGTGGTCAAACTCAACTGCTATCCGCGCGATGCTGAGGCGATTTTGCTCGTGGAACTCGACGGTTCGCCCGTGGAAGTACAGGCCGATCGCGATCGGGTCGAAGCCCTCTGCCGACAGCACGGCGCACGCAGCCTCACCGCCGCCACCGATGCCGAAACCCGTGCCAAACTCTGGAAAGGCCGCAAAGCCGCCTTCGCCGCTGCGGGTCACATGAGCCCGGATTATTACGTCCAAGATGGGGTGATTCCCCGAACGCGGTTGGCGGAGGTGCTGAAGGAAATGGCCGAATTGTCGGAACGTAGCGGTTACAAGATCGCCAATGTGTTTCATGCGGGCGATGGCAATCTGCATCCGCTGGTGTTGTATGACAACAAAATCCCCGGCGAACTGGAAGCGGTGGAAGCGGTGGGCGGCGAAATTTTAAAACTCTGTGTGCGTGTCGGTGGGTCGATTTCGGGCGAGCATGGCATCGGTGCGGATAAGCGCTGCTATATGCCGCAGATGTTTAACGCGATCGATTTGGAAACGATGTTTTGGGTGAATCGGGCGCTGAATCCCCACGGATTAGCGAATCCCGGCAAGATTTTCCCGACGCCGCGTACCTGTGGCGAGGCGGCGATGGCGCAGAAGTCGCAGGAGTTTAAGGGGGTCGATCGGTTTTAATCATGACATCGACGGACAAGTCAGATATCCGAAGTGGTGTCCGAAAAAGACCTGCGTTATGCTTTAACGTCAAGTTAACCCCTACAACCCTGACGAGTCCTCAACCCAACCCATCCGAGAAAACTCACAGGCAGATAACCCTATGACCCAGGCGATCTCAGCTCCCAGCACCCCCTCGATCGATAGCTCCCAACCCCGCATCGGCTATCGCATTGCCATGCCCGAACCGAACAACCATCTGTTCGAGCTAACCCTGACGATCGCCAACTGGGAGAAAGACACCCTCGATCTCAAACTTCCCGTCTGGACGCCCGGATCGTACCTCATACGTGAATACGCCAAACACCTCCAAGACTTCCAGGCGATCGGAGCCGATGGATTGCCCCTGGTCAGCGAAAAACGCTCCAAAAATCACTGGCAAATCCACACCCCAGATAGCGACCCGCGATCGAACCTCACGATTCACTATCGCCTGTTCGCCAACGATCTCACCGTTCGCACCAACCACCTTGATCGCACCCACGGCTTCATCGTTAGCGCCGCCACCTTTTTCCGTATCCCCGGCCTCGAACACCAGCCGATCGAACTCGAAATCATCCCCCCCGATCCCGCTTGGCAGCTCGCCACCCCCCTTAAACAACTCGATGCCCCCGATCGCTACCGCCTGATCGCCCCCGACTTCGACACCCTAATCGACAGCCCGATCGAAATTGGCATCCACCAAACCGTCGAATTTGAAGCCCTCGGCAAACCCCACCGTTACATCACCTGGGGCAACGGTAACGGCAACTTTGACGAAATTGTCGCTGACACGATCAAAATCATCGAATGCGAAGCCGCAATGTTCGGCGGCGAAGTGCCTTACGATCGCTACCTGTTCCTCCTTCATCAGGCAGGCAACAACTACGGCGGCTTAGAACATAAAGACTCTTGCGTCTTGGGCTACCCGCGATCGGGACTGCGCGATCGGGACAAATATTGCCGCTTTATGCAGCTCGTCGCCCACGAATTTTTCCACCTTTGGAACGTCAAACATCTACGACCCAAAGCCCTCGAACACTTCGACTACGACCAAGAAAACTACACCCCATCCCTCTGGTTCTGCGAAGGCGTCACCAGCTATTACGATGTCCTGTTTCCGCTTTGGGCTGGAGTGTACGATGTCGATTTCTTCCTCAACAGCTTCAGCAAAGACATCACCCGCTACCTCCTGACTCCCGGACGATTGGTTCAACCCTTGAGCGAATCAAGCTGGGACGCCTGGATTAAGCTCTATCGCCGCGACAATAATAGCGATAACTCCCAAATTTCCTACTACACCAAAGGCATGATGGTCGCGCTATTGCTCGACCTCAAAATTCGCCTCGAATCCGAAAATAAACGATCGCTCGATGATCTCCTACGATCGCTCTGGGATAAATTTGGTCGCCATGAAATCGGCTACACTCCCGAAGAGCTGATCGCCGAATGCGAAGCGATCGCCGCATGTGACCTCAGCAGCTTCTTTCACTGCTACCTCCACACCACCGAAGAACTCCCCCTCCAGGACTACCTCGAACCCTTTGGCCTGACGATCGAACCAACCCTCGCGAAAGTGCCATACTTCGGAGCACGGGTCGCTGATAATGACAATAATCGCGCGATTGTTCAATTTGTTGAAATCGGTTCCCCCGCCCAGATCGCAGGTATCGATCCCGACGACGAATTACTCGCCCTGAACGGCGATCGCGTCACCGCAAAAACCCTTAACGAACAGCTCAAGGACTACCGCAGCGGCGAGACGATCGCCGTCACCCTCTTCCACAACGACGAGCTACTCGAAGTCTCCGTCACCCTTGACGATCCCCAACCCACCGCCTACCGCGTCAAACCCATCGAATCACCCACCGCCAACCAAGCCATCAACCAACTCACCTGGCTCCGCACAAAACCATAAGACACAGCACTGCCCCGACCCGCGAAAATGTATCGTGCCTTTCAGCTGATGGCTTTTTTACGGTGCGATCGAGTTCTCCCTTGAACATCTATCAATCTCAATATACTTATAGCAGCATCACCTAAAATAATGCTGCTTTTTTGATACCCTTAAATCTGTCAGACTAGGGAAAATCTTACAGATATAGCAGTTTCAGATGATATTCGATACACACTTATTGGCTGTACCTTTTACATTACATGAGTTGGCTTGGTTCAAGCTGTTACTCATACCTACTAAAACCGCTATATAGCAAACAACGATTTGCTTAGGACGTATAAAAAAGCTGAGAGCACTGAGCGGAGTCGTTGGCGTAGCCTTTGCGAAGCAAATAGTGCAGTTTTCAACTTAGACGAGAATGTCCTAATTTAATCGGCTTCTGCTATAAAAGAATTCGTCAAATATGAAAACAGAAAATTACGCTAAGATTCAACGCGCTTCTATTTATCTGATCGCGGCGATCGCCAGCCTGTTTGCCTACGGCTACCAATTCCCCTCCGAAAATAACCTCGTTGAATTACCTGCAATCTACGCGCAGCTCGACCCAACGCTCTACACCCAAGATTTTTATGTTCAAGCTCAACTAGAACCCGGTGTTCGCTTCTTTTTTGACTATGTGATGGTTACCGCCATACAGATTACAAATAGTGTGCCACTGGCTTATGTTTGCTGTTATAGCCTCGCATTTATCAGCTTCTTCTTTGGTGTTTATAAATTAACGCAGAGGATTAGTGGCTCTCAGTTTACGGCAGGTATTGCGGTACTGCTCTGCCTGCATAGTATGAATGTCACCCTGAGTGAAGTCGATATTTTTCGGACAGAGCCGATCCCTGCAATCTTTGCCATGAGCATCACGATTTGGGGTCTCTACTTTGCGCTAGCACGATCGTGGATACGAAGTTATTTATGTTTTGGTTTCGCCGTACTTCTTCAGTTTTTGGTTGGATTACTGCCCGGTCTTTTGGTGCTGCCAATTCTGATTTGGGAAACGCTTCAAACTCAAAAAATCAAACGTGCGATCGCCTTGATCAGTCTACCGCTTGGAATTTTTGCCAGTTTTGTTGCGCTGGTTTATGTTCCCTTGACGATTAACGGACATCTCTCGGATGTTCAGCTTGATTCGACTGAATTTATTCGTCTCTACGCTGATATTCGCCACCCTCACCATATTTTGCCCTCCCATTGGCACGTGGGTGAATTTCTTAGCTTTTTAATCGGTGGTCTTTTCTGTTTATTTAGCATAAAGCGGCTTGAACAGCGTGATCGTAATGTTTTGCTGACGATCGTCGTGGGATCATTCTTGTCGTTATTGATCACCTATATTTTTGTCGAAATTTATCCCACTGAGCTGATTGTTAAACTGCAATTGGGACGAACCACACCGTTTCTCGCCTTAGCCTTATTGGTCGGAATTAGTTGCCTTGCGACTGAGCTGCTCCGCGATCGGCGCTATGCCCTCGCGATCGTGACCATTGCCGCGCCGTGTATTTCTTCGGGTTATATTCTGCTGATTGTGATTGGTTTGCTTGTACGACTTGATCAACAGAAGAAAATCTCACAGCGAGCCAGTCAGCTAACGTCATGGTTTCTCATCGGTGTAATCTTTGTTGATCAATATAACGTTGAAATTTCAGAGGATCTCTATACCATTCGGAGTTTATTTTTCAATGGCTTATTGATTATTTCTCCACTACTACCATGGCTCTGGGAGAAGATTAAAGCTTTAACTATAATCGGAAAAAATCATGAATTTCAAGTAAGTTTAGTTACGTTTTTAACCCTTACCTTCAGTCTCATCGTCTTCGGATTGGGCGTAACTCAGCAGTTATCACCGAGCAAATTGCAATTTATTTTTAATGGACAAATTCCTCTTGAAAAAAAATATTCATCAGATGTTGATATACTTAGTTTGCGACTACGAAATGAGATTTCGACGGAATCATTGGTCTTAATTCCGCCATCTAATTATCGCTTTCGGGCATTATCAAGAAAGTCTGTAGTCTTCGATTTCAAAAGTTTTCCATATACAGATTGGGCTATTCAAGAATGGGGAAAGCGTTTTGAGTTGTTGGTTGGTGATATGCGGAAAAAACCTAAATCGAATCAACTTGATCAGCGGTATTGCGAATTGAGTGAGCCCGAGTTAATCACGATCGCCCAATCATTCAAAGCGACGCACATTTTAACGAATACGAGCTGTCAGCCCAACTTCAATCTCACACCGGTTGACCAAGAAGGAGAATGGCAGCTTCATCAGCTATAGCCAAGCAAAGTTAGGACAAAGCGGCGATCGCGTCTCTCGAATCGGGAGAAATACGCTCTCGTTCTGCGATTTGCTGATCGATCCAGTCGAGCGATCGGTGGATCGCCCACCAGGGATCGGGATCGCCGTAGCGTTGTTGGCAGGCGCGATCGCTGCGGTGGGCGATATGGCCGCCGTGTTGCGTGATCGTCAGATCGATCGCCGGGTTGTCGGCGCAGGCGTGCCGCAGGTCATCGGTGAGCGTGGGATCGAACATCGGATCGTTGGCGGCGTAGATGATCTGGGTGGGTAGGGTTAGCTGGGGCAAAAAGTGTAGCGGCGAGGTGCTATCGAAATAGTCTTCGACGGTGGCGAAACCGAGGGGAGCGATCGCGTATTCCCGGTCGTAGTCCCAAATGGTGTGAACGCGATCGAGCTTGCTGAGATCAACATCGTCGGGGTGGTGGTGGTGGATGTTGCGTACGAGGTCGCGGATGTTGCGCGTAATGCTGCGATCGATGCGGCGTCCGATGTCATGGGTGGCGAGGTATTGCAGCGATCGGGTGGAATGTAGACTGGGGGCGAGGGTCGTAACACCGCCGATATCCTGGGGCTGAAGGTTGGGATAATTACTGTTGAAATAATCCTTAGAGTGGTAATTCTCCAAAGATATTTTTCCAGAACCTTGTCCTGGATCTTGTGTCCGATTATGTGCAAAATCATGTGTAAACTCTGAGCTATACTTCGCGCCCCACAGCGCCAATTGGCCGCCGAGGGAATAGCCATAAAAAAATAAGGGAACGGGATAATTTTGGCTTTTAAGCCAGTTCGCCGCATAGAGAAAATCGCGCCCTTCGTTCAGGCCGTCACTGGTAAAAACGGGTGCATGTTCGACGCTGTTACCGTGGGCTCGCCAGTCGAGTAATAAGACGGCGTAGCCCCGATCGCGGGCGTGCTGGGCAAATAGTCGGAGATACCATTGATTGTCGATTTCGCCGGTAATGCCATAGGTGGCAATGATCGTGCCGCGCTGGTTTTCAGCGAAAGGGGTCAGCCAGCCGTGGAGCAAGATGCCGTCGGCTCCGGGTACGGTAACGGGGCGATAGTGGTCGCGATCGTTGGCCTGGTTTAACCACCGTACTCCCGTCCACCACGCGCCGTGCAGCGTCATCGCCAGCCCGTCGCGCAGCCAAATCGGGGGCGTATAAGTTAGGTTAGAAACAAGCGTATTCAGCATCGTTTGATTATAGTCAGTTCAATAAAAAATGAGACATATTGACTCTGTTCTGCTGGCTCAAAGACCGCATTTTGACTCCGCTCAACGCTCTCGGTCTGTGCTAAAAATAATTGAACTGACCCTAATTAATGGCTGTGACTAAGTAGCCTAAGTCAAAAAAATATGGATTCTAGGAATTGAGACCTTCGAGGTTTCTAAAACCTCAAAGGTCTGAAGTTGCTGTTTATTGACTTGATCTACTTATTTATCGTCGTTCTTCACAAGCATTATGTTTGCAGGTCGGGGACGATCGTCACCCACAAATCCCGCGTCAAAATTAGCTCGTTGCCGATATTTTGGGTGTAGCCGTCCCAGGTTGTCCAAGTTGTCACCAGGACGCGGCCACGGTCATCGCGGCTGAGGGCGTCATTGTGGGGCGTGATGGCGGTGAGACCGTAAAAAATCTCGTCGGGGTCGGCTCGTTTAGCATCGTCGATCGCGTCCCAGTACGCATCCGGCAGGCGAGGATCCGCCTCTGAGGAACCATCTTGAGCCGATACCGGCATGATGGAAACACCACCACCCGCGAAACTCCACATCGTCAGAGCTGCGACCAGAGAACCTGAGCAAGCGTCAAACAGCGTTTTGAATTGGGTCATTTTGCGATGATTTTCGTGATTCCTAAAAGCTTTGCACTAAATGGATTCTGATACTGTCGCGCCGCGATCGAATTCAATCACTTCGGCCTGTCGATTTTCCCGCGCCACACGCACCAGCAACGCCGCGATCGCCAAACTGGACACCATCGAGCTACCGCCATAGCTAAACAGCGGCAGCGGTAACCCCGTCGTCGGTAAAGCCCCCGTCACGACACCGATATTAATCGAGGCTTGGCCGACCAGTGCGACCAACGCGCCGATCGCCGCAAGCTGATGACTTAGCCGCGTCGATGAGGCTGCAATCCACCAGGCCAAACCACCATAGACCAATAAAAACAGAATCGCCAAGCTACAGCCCACAAAGCCGAATTCTTCGGCGAACACCGCAAAAATAAAATCGCTGTACTGAATCGGCAGGGCGGATATCTTTTGCACCGACTGGCCGAAACCACTACCCCAGAGACCACCAGACGCCACCGCCACCATACTTTGCACGAGCTGATAACCGTCTCCATCGGCCACATCCCAGGGATTGAGAAACGACAAAATACGGCGTCGCTGGTAGTCCTGCAAGGCCAAACTTAACGCCGCCAGGGTTCCACCGCCGATCGCCGTCATGCCCAGCAGCGACCAGGATAGCCCCGCCGCGATCGCCATCAACCACAGAATAACGCCGCACATTAGCGTCGTACTCAGGTTCGGCTGAAGCAGGATCGCGGCCAAAATTGCCGACGCGAGGGCAAACCAGAAAATCCGCTCGCGGGGTGGAATATGATTCCAGCGTCCATAAATGTAGGCCGCTTGCAAAATCAAGCAGGGCTTGATCGGTTCGGAGGGCTGAATCGGTACGATGCCGACTTCGATCCAGCGGGTCGCGCCGTTGACGGTGGTTCCGAGGCCGGGGATTAAAGTTAGGACGAGTAGGATCAGCAGGCCGAGGAGGACGAGGCGCGATCGAGTTAGGAGATATTTCAGGGGAATCCGGACGATCGCGTTAAAGCCGCCCAAGCCGATCAGCGTCCAAAGTACCTGGCGCTTGAAATAATGCAGGCCGTCTCCGGTGGTTTGGAGCGCTTCGGTATAGGAGGCGGAGAACAGCATAATCAGTCCGACGGCCACCCAAATCAGGGTCATCCACCGCAACAGACGCGCTTCCCAGCCCCAGTTTTGGGCATCGGCGTCGTAGATCGGGAAGATGAAATGCAGCGGTAGGGCTGAGAAGACGCGGGGCAAGGTGGACAGGTTCACGCGATCTGATTTACGTAGGGTGGGCATTGCTCACCATCATGATTTAAATCCTGACTGGGTGGGTAATGCTCACCCTACTTGATCTAATTAACGTTTTTGTTCAAGGAGTTCGTCTAACCGCTGTAGAACGTCCAACCCCTGGGCTGTAGTACCTTGCATCGCTAAAGCTTGAAATCGAGTCTGAGCATCGAATTCAGCTAATACTAAGGTTGACAACTCTTCCATGAGCTTATTTACACTCACTCCACGAGACTGAGCGAGCGCTTTTAAACGAAAATGTTTATCGTCTGGCAAGCGAATTGTTAATGTTGCCATGTTTCAATTACTCCGCACAGAAAGTTCCAATACTTAAGTCGGTTTGGCAATGCTCGCCATCATGGTTAAATCCTGATTCGGTGGGCATTGCCCACCCTACTCGATCTCATATCATCTTGATTTGTCCAAATCCAACCGATCGAGCCGTAAATCGTAGCGATACAACGCCACTGGCTGATCGCCTGCGGTGAAATAATCGGGATCTTTCGGCGAAAGATAGACGGCGGTGAACTGATCGGCGGTAATGCGATCGCCCGTCTGCTGGTGATAGGCCGTCGTGGTTTCCACCCCGTTGAGATAGATCTCCGGCTGCGTCCGAAAAAATTGCGTCACCACCTCCGAACCAATGAAATCGCGATCGCTCACCATCTCCGCACCTCGCGCCGTCACCACCGCGAGCAACTGCCGCCCGTCCGGCAACACCGTCGCTTGCTGATTCGGATCGTCCGGCTCGACGCGCACCCGTAACGCGGTTTGATCGCCGACGTAGGCTTTGAGAATCTGTTCGCCGTTGAACTGTCGATCGGCCACGATCGGTGGTTTTCCCAACGCTCCAAACGGAAGATTTCCCCGAAGCTGTGGCCGCGCGGGAACAAAGCGCACGTCAAATTCCAGCGGGCGATCGAGATAGCTGCGATTGCCCTCATATCCCGGCGTGATAATGTCCGGCGCGAGGGGCGCGTGCATCTCGGTTAACGTGCTGGTGACGTGCCAGGTTCCGGCCATCCAGTCGGGATAGGCGAGATCGTTACGGGTATTATCCAGATTGGGGCGGCTCGTCCAGTCCGGGAACATCGCCACCCGATCGCCCAAACTGTCCAAGTTCCCCGCCCGCACCGGCGCGATCGTCAGCAGCCACACACCCACGATAGCGATCAACCACCGCCCAAACACACGCATCACCGACATCCCTAATCGCCCCCGTGCGTCGTTATCTCGACCTGACGAATCGTCGCGAACGGCAAAATCTGCTGAGTCGCGTTGAGCTGTACGCCCTCAATACCCGACTGGGCGAAGGCGTAATCTTTGCTTTGCCACAGGGGTAGATACGGAACCTCATCCGCGACGATCGTTTGCAATTCGTCCAACATTGCCGCGCGTTTGTTGGGGTCGCTTTCACTGCGCTGGGCGGCGAGCAATTCATTGGCCCGATCGCTAAAGAAAAACGAGCCGTGATACTGACTTTCCCCAGCAATACAGCCCTCTTTCACCGAGCCTTCCGCGCAGTCTAAAAACGGCTTGAGGTAGTTATCCGGGTCGAAAAAGTCGGCGTACCAAGAGAGGGCAAACGACGGATAGACGCCCTTATCGAGGTAACCGTAGGCGGTGGCGGCTTCGACGCTGTGGGGATCGATTTTGAGCAAGCCGTCGAGGTAGCGATCGGCGTGAGCCTGCATGACGATCGCCGCCAGCCGCGACGATGGCGAATTCGAGCCGTACCAAATTTCCAGCGTCAGGGGATTTTCTGCCGAAAAGCCCGCAGCGGTCAGCATCGTTTTGGCGCGATCGAGATCGGGCGCTGTGCCGTAGCGATCGGCAAATACCGGCTTCGATACCGGAAACGACGGCGGAATCAGGCCATAGAGCGGCTGCGCTTGACCGTAAAAGACGCGCTCATTAATTAGGTCGCGATCGATCGCAGCGGCCAAGGCTTGCCGGACTTCGACGCGATCGAACGGCGGCTGCTGGGCATTGATCACCAGATAGGAAATCGACGGGCTATCGCTGGAAATCACCTGCCAGCCGCCATCAGGCTGATCCGCCAGTTCAATCAGGCTGCGAATCTGGTCGGGATCGAGGGCTTGATAGGCGACATCGATACCGTTACTACGAAAGGCGTTGTAGAGGTTGGCGGGGCTGGAAAAACGCTGAAGCACGATCCCGTCATTTTGGGGCGGCGTCCCCCAGTAATCCTCAAACGCATCGAGCTTAATATTGTCACTGCCATAGTCCGCCAACCGATAAGGCCCCGTCCCCACAAAGGTATTCGGCTCAAAGTCGCCCTCGGCAATCTCGTAGGCAGCGGGCGAGATCGCGCAGAGGCCGGGATAGGTCAGCAGGTCAGTAAAAGCGGCAAACGGATAGGCCAGTTTGAGCGTGAGTTCGTATTCACCGGTGGCCTCGATCGACTCCACCAGATCCGAGAGCAAAAAGGCGGCACGGCCTTTATTTTCGATAAATCGTCGCAGCGAAAAGGCCATCGCCTCAGCGTTAAAATCCGTCCCATCGTGGAAGGTGACGCCCTGGCGAATCGGGATGGTGTAGGTTAAACCGTCGTCGCTGATTTGGGGCAAGGCCGTCGCGAGGCTGGGCTCGATCGCGGTGCTGTCGGTTTGGTAGCGGTAGAGCCGATCGCCGAGGTTGTAGATCGCGACGTTCGAGGCTTGGTCGTAGGCGTCGGCGGGGTCGAGGGTGACGACGCTGCTGGTTGTGCCGATCTCGATGCGATCGCGGCGATCGCTCGGTGTTTCGGGAGCAGTACAGGCGCTCAGGCCGATCGCGAGGGTCGCAAGGCTGGTGATCAGATTCGTGCGGAGCGATCGAGGCCGAAGGCGCATGGGGTTAATTCAGTGAATTCAAGGGCGATCGTTGAACAAGACGGGAAGCGGATCGAGATACATCGCCGCAGTCATCACGATTAATGATGACGAATAGCGGCCATGATGACAGCAAAGTCACTAAAGTCGTTGCAGTTTCAGGATTCGCTATTCACAATAAAGACGGTGAAACTTCTTATTCAGCGTCGAAATTCGACCGTTTTTACGTATGCCTGCTCAATTTAAACACGTAATGTTGATGGTTCCCGATGTGGCGGCATCGGTGAAATTTTTTAGCGAAGGTCTCGGCCTCGCGGTCAAAATGAGTTCACCGGGCTGGGCGGAGTTGGACGCGGACGGGACGACGATCGCCTTCCACCTCGCACGGGGTCAGCAGGAGGTGGCTCAGTCGCCCATTTTAAGCTTTGTGGTTGAGGATGTGGTGGCGACGGTGGCCGCGCTAGAGGAGCTGGGCGCGACACTCAACGGCGAGATTCGCGAGCCGAGTTTTGGCAAGGTGGCGGCGATGAACACGCCGGAAGGTCACATGGTCAGCTTGCTTCAGCCCAATCCCGCGCCGGTTGAAGCCTAATTTTTGCAGATATGCAGATATAAGGTTGCGGTGCGATCGTGAGTTAATCAGAGCAAACGCATACTCCAATTTTTGCTCGAACTCCTAGTTTGGTAGGGTGGGCATTGCCCACCATCACGGATACGTATTCGTGGGTTAATCGTGTTAGACAGTGCCCACCCTACTGGTACTACTACAGAGTCAACAGGACTGCGACACGATCAACGTGCAAATCGTAGATGAACATCCAAAGGATCTGGAATGACTGAGCCTTGGCATCTCGCCAGCCTCAGGGTGGATGCGTTTGTCCTGAGTTGCCCGTATCGCAATATCCCCCGTGCAGCGACGCCCGCGATCGGAGACAATCGAAAGGCGATAGGATTCACCTTTGCACGTCCCCGAATCTCTCGCTGGATCTCTCACTCGATCACCCTCCATGCAACCGACCGACCCGTCTAAATTCACTGATAAAGCCTGGGATACGATCGTCGCCTCCCAAGAGATCGCCCGCCGCTACCGTAACTCGAATTTAGAGGTCGAGCATCTGGCGATCGCGCTGATTGAAACCGTCGATCTGTCCCACGAAATCCTCCGTCCCGCCGGGATCGACCCCGACGCCCTGGCGAAAAAACTCGATCTGTTCGCCCGTCGTCACCCGCGCATGGGGCCGGTGGATCAGCTCTATCTCGGACGTAGCCTGGATGTGATGCTCGATAAGGCCGAGCGGGCGCGGGAGAATTTTAACGACGAGGCGATCGGTGTTGAGCATCTGTTATTAGGTTTCGCGGAAGACGATCGCATCGGTAGCCGGACGATCGCCAACCTCGGCAGCAGTCAGGCCAATATTGCCAAGTCGATCGACGATCTGCGCGAACAGGCGAAACAGGCGGTCGAAGCCAGTGCGAAGGAAGCCGCCGAAGCCAGTGCCACGTCTGCGAAGTCGGGCAAAGCCGGTAAACCGGGCAAAGCGGGTAAACCCGAAGAAGACGATAGCAATCTCGGTGTACTGGAGCGCTATGGCCGCGATCTGACGGAACAGGCTCGCCAGGGCAAGCTCGACCCGGTGATCGGTCGCGATGAAGAAATCCGCCAAATCGTCCAGGTGTTATCACGCCGCCGCAAGAATAACCCGGTGTTGATCGGTGAACCGGGCGTCGGCAAAACCGCGATCGCCGAAGCCCTCGCCCAGCGCATCATTAACGGCGATGTACCCGAATCGCTCAAGGATCGTCAGCTCGTGTCGCTCGACATGGGCAGCCTGATCGCCGGGGCGAAATTCCGGGGCGAATTTGAAGAACGGCTGCGATCGGTCATGCGCGAGGTGACCCAATCCGACGGGCAAATCGTGCTGTTTATCGATGAGCTGCACACCGTGATCGGAGCCGGTGGCGGTGGTAGCCAAGGCACGATGGACGCGGGAAATTTGCTCAAGCCGATGCTCGGACGCGGCGAGCTGCGCTGTATTGGCGCGACGACGATCGACGAATACCGCAAACACATCGAAAAAGATCCGGCACTGGAACGCCGTTTCCAGCAGGTTTTCGTCGGTCAGCCCGATGTGGAAGCGACGATCTCGATCCTGCGCGGTCTCAAGGAACGCTACGAAGTTCACCACGGCGTCACGATTACCGATTCGGCGCTGGTGGGCGCGGCGACCCTTTCCCATCGCTACGTCAACGATCGCTGCCTGCCCGACAAGGCGATCGACCTGGTAGACGAAGCCGCCGCCAAGCTCAAGATGGAAATAACCTCCAAACCGACGGAACTCGAAGACGTCGATCGGCGGTTGATGCAGCTTGAGATGGAAAAACTATCGCTGCAATCGGAAGAATCAGCCACCGCCTTGGAACGGGTGGCGCGAATTGATCAGGAAATGGCCGACCTCCAGGGACGCCACGCGACCCTCAATGATCAATGGCAACAGGAAAAAGGCTTACTCGACGCCATCACCCACCTACGCGAAGAGGACGAACAACTCCGCCTCAAAATCGAACAGGCCGAGCGTAGCTACGACCTCAACACCGCCGCCGAGCTGAAATACGGTCGTTTGGAGCAGGTGCAAATCGAGCTAGAGTCAAAAGAGGCGGAGCTTTTGCAAATGCAGGCCGATGGTTCGACACTACTGCGGGAACAGGTCACCGAGTCGGATATTGCGGAAATCGTCGCCCGCTGGACGGGGATTCCGGTCAATAGTTTGCTGGAGTCGGAGCGTCAAAAATTACTAAAGCTCGAACAGGAATTACACAAGCGCGTGGTGGGTCAGTCCGAAGCGGTGACGGCGGTGTCGGCGGCGATCCGGCGGGCGCGGGCGGGGATGAAAGATCCCGGACGACCGATCGGCTCATTTATGTTCATGGGACCCACCGGTGTGGGTAAAACCGAGCTGGCGCAGGCATTGGCGGCGTCGCTGTTTGACGACAAAGACGCGATGGTGCGGATCGATATGTCCGAATATATGGAGAAACATTCGGTGTCGCGCCTTGTCGGTGCGCCTCCGGGCTATGTGGGGTTTGACTCCGGTGGTCAGCTCACCGAGGCCGTACGCCGATCGCCCTACTGCGTTTTGCTATTCGATGAGGTCGAGAAAGCCCACCCGGACGTGTTTAACGTCTTGCTGCAAGTGCTTGACGATGGCCGCGTCACCGATTCCCAGGGGCGTACCGTCGATTTTTGCAACACGGTTATTATCATGACCAGCAATATCGGCTCGCAGTACATTTTGGATGTCGCCGGGGATGACACCCAGTACGGCGAAATGTCGCGCAAGGTGTTCGACGCCCTGCGATCGCACTTCCGCCCGGAATTTCTCAACCGGGTCGATGAAATCACGCTATTCCACGCCCTCGGCAAAGACGAGCTACGCCAAATCGTCGGCATTCAGTTCCAGCGGATTATCCGATTGTTGGCGGATCAGAAAATCGCGATCGAACTGAGCGAAGATGCCCAAACCTACATCGCCGACGTGGGCTACGACCCGGTGTACGGCGCACGTCCACTCAAACGGGCGATCCAGCGCGAATTGGAAAACCCGATCGCCACCAAGCTGCTCGAACTCGCGTTTGTTGAGGGCGATACGATTTTGGTGGATTGTCGCGATGACGCCCTGGTGTTTGAGAAAAAGCAGGAAGCGGAGGTCAGCGACGAATTTGAGTCGGTGGTGGACTCGATCGAGGAGGAGGATCTGGGCGCGATCGACGAAAATGCACCGATGGCCGATCTCGCCGATTCGCCTGATGCTGACGACTCTGAACCAGTGGAGTCGATCGCGATTGACGTGCCGTTAGACACGCTGGTAAACGAAGAAATCATCGTCGAGGCCGTCACGGTCGAGGCGGATGAGATTGCCGAAATCGCGGAAATTTTAGAACCCAGCATTACGGCGACGGACGAACTCGAAACGATTGACACGGAGGCTCAACCATTATCAGAGCCGGACGTTTCGCCCGAGACGATCGACGCGGCAGGTTTGGAAATGGACGATCACGAGCTGGATGAGCCAGATCATGATGATCTAGACCATTATGAGACGGATGACGAGCCGGTTCACGAGTTAGGCGAAGTCACGACCGCGATCGAAGATCAGCCGATCGTCACAGAGCTGGCAGATGAAGAGCCGCCTTATCGTGGCTCGGAGATTGATCCCGGCGATCGTGCTTTAGAGCCAGGGTTCGAGCCAGGGTTCGAGCCAGGGTTCGGGGCGGAGCTTGATCCCGACGATGAATTCGCCGAATTTGAAGCGACACCCGTGATTCCCAAATCAGGCCGTTCAAGCAGTCCGACACCGGTATCCGCTGAGGTTGTAACAGCGGTTGGTTCACCTCCCACCCGCAGTGCAGCGGCGGACGAAGAAGACTGGGATTTTTAGGACGGCGATCGTATATCCCTCTTTTGTCACTTTCCCATTTAATAACGAGTTTGCGTTACCTCAGCCATTTTCTAAATGAGAATGAGAACGAAAGAATAAGGATTTTAGCCGTTCTTTTTGAAGAGTAACAAAAGAGGGATAGCAATCGCCCATCTCAGAAGTCCGGCTTTTACAAAAAGTCGGACTTCTAAGCCATTTTGCGGATTTAGTATAAGCCCTGACTCCTAAAACCCCGTCGCCGATCGCATCTCGATCAAAAACTCCAGCGTCCGTCCGTGAGAACTGCCAAACTTGAGCCGCATCCCCGACTGAAGGACGATTTCTTGGTGGTGGATTTTGCGCCAGTTGGATCGCACCGCCACGAGGGTTCCATAACGCGATCGATCGCGCAGCACATAGCTATGCTCCCCGAGACGATCCTGGGGCTGACGGAAAAAGATTTCCGCGTGCTGTGATGACACCCAGCGTTCCGGCACGACGATATCGTTATCCTCCGTACGCCCGACCCGCATCAGGCCGCGCCGAATGGTCAACCGCTGACCCTGTTCGCGATCGTGTAAATAGGCATATTCCGTTTCCCCATGCCCAAAGCCGGTTTCGTCCGGTAGCTCCGTGACGATCGGCTGGCGATATTCCAACAGGTGACCGTCAAACTCCGGATGCATGTACAGCACCGGCAGCGTCCAGGCCGGTTGGTTGAATTTATAGAGCGTCAGGAGCTGCTGACGGGCGATCGCCACGGCGCTATCGATCGGCAAACCGGAAACGATCGCCTGAGCCAGAGCTGCCGTGAAGCTGCGGGCTTCGTCATCAGCGATCGCGTCGCGCATGGCAATCACGGCGGGAACCCCATGATGAATCAACGTCTCGGCAAGGCTACTGCGACGCATGGCACGCCCTCGGTGACAGTGACTCCGCGCTCCCCAGCAGGCATTGATCAGCGCCAGCGACACGCACGATCGCACCAAAACCTGCGCTAATTCGGCTCCGCTCAGGCGATATTCGGGACTCAGTTGCAGTTCGCCTCCGTCGGGAGCCGTCAGGCCATGACCGAGATAGAGAAAAACATGATAATCACCGCGATCGAGACAGTCGATTAGCTCTTCGGGGCTGGGCTGAACCAGGGTATCGATCTGATAGTCGATCGTCGGATCATGCAGGCCAAAATCAGGACGGGACGGATTAAACGCTTGCGCCAGTGCCAGCGCCTCGGTGTGCAAATCGAGCAGCGATCGACCGGCGGCATCGTCACCAATGACGATCACCAATTTCAGTTGCTTGTTCGCCCTACGTTGCGCTAGGGGCATCACGTCGCTGGAGGTACGACTAAAGGCCAGGTGCGGATCAAGGGCGATCGCTGGCTGACCCGGTTGAGGCGTGGCGATTTCCCAGGGAAGGTTAATCACGTTCGGATCGCGCACATCGAGGGAAATTCGCAACTGTTCGCGCTGACCGAGAGCGAGACCCTGACCGAGGGCAAAGCTACGCTGTAAGCTCGCCGAAAACAACCAGCGCCAGAGCTGCAAGCCCAAATTCTGCATCAAGACACTGCCGTATCCGGTGGCACTTGTGGCATCGATCGCCAGCTCCGCATCGAGAATCACCGCATCGTGGCGGGTCTTGGCGACCTCGATACCATCGCTGACGAATTGCAGGGCGGGCAACGATGCATCGATCGAAAAAAAAGCCTGCCAATCCTGCCAGCTCTGGGCGATCTCAGGTGTACAGCAGGTATCTTCATGGACATAACCGCTCGAAACCGGAGCACGGACGACCCAGATTGCAAAATGGCCGGGTTCTGAGTGGTTCAGGGCTTTGATCGCTAGACTGAGGCAAGGGCGTTCGGGCTGGGGCATTCGAGTTTAAGACCACCCCAAGACAGCCAAAACGGCAGGAGCACAACGTTGATCATACTGGACTCACAACGCCTCCATTCCGTCTGAGCTGGCTTGACAGGATGAGAGTAGGGACGATTTTTGGATGGCTCTAGTGTATCGGTTTGGTGATCTTGAACGGAGAGATCGGGTCTAGGGCGATCGCCGATCGTGATGAGGGGATAACAATATGCAATCACCGTGGATTGAATGATCGCTCATCTAATAGACCTCTTGCACGAAGATTTTAGGTTTGAAAAAGACGAAATCTCGAAGGCTGAGCGGAGTCGTTCGCGTAGCGTCGGCTTGCCGATAGCCTGGGTGTGATCGCGAAAAGTGATCGCACTTCGACTACGCTCAGTGCTCGAATGCTGGCCTTTTCGATTCATGCAAGAGGTCTAATGATCGAAACTTGAAGATCGAAGGCCCGCGAAGATCAAGAAACAGCGAAGAACAAGCAACCAAATATCGGTACATCGACGTATTGATTGATATCGAGAACCTTGGCGATCGCTTGATCGTCGCTGTGGACTCTCTCAGACCGAAACTTCGACGCAGACTAGAATCATAGAATTCGTGAAAATACGGACGATTCAATCACCAGAGCGCTAGAGTACGATCGCAGACCATCCAAAACGGGATGCTCCTTCCATCGTCCGAGATGCTGGGATATCGAGGACTCAGAAGGACGCATTCTCTAGGGCGCGTTATCACTTACACGATCCAAGCTCATGGACGGTAAACAGACCCAACCCGTTTCCCACGGGCAACAACAACTTGAACTCTCGGCTGACAACCTTGAGATGCTCGCGAGCTTGGCCTGGGCGATCGATTGCGCACGCGATGAGTTTCGCCTGTTTTTGTTGCGCTGCGATTACACGGCGTTGCGAGCCACTGCGATCGAGCAACTGCACACCGCCTGCGTCGAGCCGCTGCTCACCCTCTCCCTCGCCCCAGAAACCACCAAGCTCTTTTCCGCCCTGTCGCAACAGATCGACGCACTAGACAGCGACGATCGCCAGCCTTCGGCGTTACCCAACGGTGTCCTGGTGACGGGGTTGGAAGCGATCGCCGATCTCGATGGCTTCCTCGGGACGCTGAATCAGATGCGCGAAACCTTTCGGGAGCATTGCCCGTTTCCGCTCATCCTGCTGGTCGAGGCCGAATTTATTGGCCGGTTTCAACGACAGGCCAAAGATTTTGAAACCTGGGCTTCGATCGATGTGCTGGAGGTCGATCCCGAACGGATTGAAGCCTGGTTAACTTGGCAGCGCGATCGGCTCTTTATGGGATTGATTGATGTCACGGCACCGCCGATCGATCAACCGTTCCTCAACACCTGCGAGCTATCCGATGTCACGGCAGCCCTACGCGATCTTCAGCAGGTGCAGCCGCCACGGGATATCGAGCCGGATGTTCTGAGTTTTTATGATTTTTTGTGCGGTCGTGATGCCTATGAACAGGATCGGCTGACCGAGGCGATCGCGTTTTATCAGCGAGGTCGCGATCGTCGATCTGATTCAGCTCCCTCCTCATCACCCGAACCCGAACCCCAAATAAACACCCAAACAAACACCCAAACAAACACTCAAACCCGGAAAACATATCCAGGACTGCAAGCTTTAGCCGATGACCTAACCCCAGAAATTGGAACGGCAGCGCTAACGGCAAATCTCAGCGCCTTGGCCAATTTGGTTACGCTGCACATTGGCCTGTGCTACTACCGACGATCGGTGCTGCGCGATCGCAGCAGTACCGATCTCGAAACCGCGCGATCGCTCCTGCTCGACATCCTGGAACACTGCGCTGGGGTTGGCGCTTGGGCGATCGTTTCCCGGTTTATCGGCATCGGCGGCGAAGTGCTACGCGATCTCGAAGACTGGGAGACGCTACGGATTGTGGCCAAGGGCGCACAGCGTCTCCATGAGATCAATGGTGCGCGATCGGAACTGAGCCGCGATTATAGTTTGCTGGCGGATCTGGCCTTAGCCGAGGGCGATCCCGTCGCAGCGCAAGCGTGGGTTGAGCGGATCGAAACAGACCTGGCGGCGATCGTCGAGGACTCGAACCTCGCCCAAAAAAATGCGCTCGCAGTGCGTCTGACCTTAACCTGCGCCCGCATTTTACTGGCGTTGAAACGTGAGGACGAAGCGATCGCTCTGCTCGAACAGCAACGTCATCAGCCCTGCGCTGACCATCCCCGCCTTTACATCACGCTGCTCGAACAGCTCCGATCGCTCTACTTTCGGCGTCGGCAATACCGGCTGGCGTTTGCGGTACGCGCCGATCGCCACGCCTTCGAGCATGAACACGGCCTTCGCGCCTTTATCGGAGCTGCACGCTTGCGATCGCCGAAGTTAACCCCGGCTTCCCGCGATGCATCCGGTGGATTATCGGCCACCGCCCGGATGGAGATCGCCCCCGAGATCATCGCCTCTGGGCGACAGCGCGACGTGACCACCCTGGTCGAGCGGATTTCCCGCAAAGATTTAAAGGTGACCACCCTGTACGGATTTTCGGGCGTGGGGAAAAGCTCGTTTATTCATGCGGGTTTAGTCCCGGCGCTGCGATCGCAGACGATCGAAACCCAAACGATCATCCCAGTCGTGATCCGTCTGTACGACACCTGGTGGAATGAGCTATTACGCCAATTACGAGCGGCGATCGCGCCGGGCGATCGCCTGCCGCAACCCGACTGTCATCCGTCTGATGGTTCAAGCTTTGAGCTGACGTTCGATCACGCCTGCGCCTGTCTGTTGCATCAACTTCAACACAACGAAATGAACAATCGGCGATCGGTCTTGATCTTCGATCAGTTTGAAGAATTTTTCTTTCGCTATGCCCGTAACCGCGATCGCAACGCCCTCTTTCTTTTCCTCGGTCAGTGCCTCGAAATCCCCTCGCTGCGGGTGATCTTTTCCCTGCGTCGTACCTATCTTTACTTTTTACTCAACCGTCCCGGCTTTGAGTGCATCGATGGCGACCTGCTCAGTAAGCGCGTGCTGTACCGTCTCGGTAATTTTGACCGCCAAGCCGCCCGCCGGATTTTGCAGCAGCTCGCCAACCTGTCCAATTTCGCGATCGAGCCAGCCCTTTTGGACGTGCTAATCAAGGACTTGGGACAGGATTACGGCAAAATTAGGCCGATCGAGCTGCAAATCGTCGGCGCACAGCTCCAGCAAGACGGCGTGACTACCCTTGCGGCCTACCAGCGCACTGGCGGCAAAACGGCACTGATTCAGCGCTACCTCGATCGCGTCGTGGACGATTGCGGCCCCGAGCATCGCGCCCTGGCCGAGCTGGTGCTGTATCTTTTGGCCGACAAGTCCAACAAGCGACCGATCAAAACCCGCACCGATCTCGAAAAAGAGATCGAGCTATTCGTCTCGCGCGGCCAAGTGCAGCTCACCAATGACCTCGAAGAGGATCTCGAAGCTGAAAGCATCTGGTCAAATTTAGATAGCTTAGATGGCCTGAATCGCTCAGATAGTCTGAATCACTTAGACAACAGCTTGGACAATCGAGATGATGACCCCAGAGCGGCCTCGACTCGTCTGAGGCTTCGCGATCGTTCTTCCGACAATTCGCCCAGTTCATCCAATTCATCCAATTCGCCCAATCTCTACAATCTCCCCAACTCGTCCGACCGTCCCAATTCCCTCAACCTCCCCAATCAAACCCGATCCGAACCCCGCCAGACCTCGCGATCGAGCCTAAACCCAACCCCCCAAAACCGTCGCGCCGAAGCCATCGACCTGATCCTGAGTATCTTCGTCGGTTCTGGACTCGCCTTTCAGATTCCGGCAGACCTCGAACAGCGCTACCAGCTCGCCCACGACTACCTGGCCGAAGTGATTCATCACTATTACGTTGACCGCTTTGGCACACCCTTCGAGGCACTTCAACGCGAAAAAAGCCTACGCAACCTGACCGAGCGCGAGCTACGCCACACCTTGATCCAACTACAGGCCGCGCTCGATCGCGAAACCCAGGCGCGTCACGAGGCGGAAGTCGCGCAAATCGATGCCGCTGTGCGATCGTCCCAGGTACTGTTTTTGTTTGACGATCGGCGTGAAGCCCTGATCGCAGCTCTCAACGCCGGTCGGCGGTTGCGGGACGTGAAAGTCTCGCTCGGGCTGAATTTTGCCGTCCTCGATGCCCTGCGCTCTGCCGTCTACGGAGCGCAACAAATCGATCGTCTACGCGGTCATGAGGGCTGGATCGACGCTCTGGCTGTATCGCCCGCCGGTGACGTTCTTGCCTCGGGAGCCAGCGACGGCACGGTGCGGCTGTGGTCGCTGCACACCGGGCAGTGGCGCACACTGAAGCCCCCCTGCGATTGGGTGGAGGCGGTGGCATTTAGTGCGGATGGCTGTTGGTTGGCGGTGGCGGGCGATCGGTCGGTGTTTTTATGGCGCTTTGAACGAGGGATCGATCAATGGAGCTTCGAGGCTGCTGAGGATCGCAATTCAGAAGAACCCAGTCGGACGATCGGCGATCGATCAGATTGGGTGCGATCAGTTGCTTTTTCGACGGATAACCGTCAACTGGCGATCGGCTGTCATGACGGGGAGGTCGATATTGTTTCGTTAACCGCCACCGCTCTGGGCGATCAAGCCCAAACCCAAACCCAAGACCAAACCCAAGACCAAACCCAAGCCCCACCATCGACACCCGACACGCTCTACTCGTCGTCCGTCCCTGACAGCGCCATCAAAACCCTGGCGTTTCTCGCCGACAATCGCCATCTCGTACTTGGAACCCTCGATGGCAACGTCCTGATCTGGGAGTTTGGGCGCGATCGCTGGCGCGTGATTGGGGAGCATGAGGCGGAAATTGTGGATTTGGCGATCGATCACGATTGCGTTTGGGCGAGCAGTCGTAACGGCAGCATTTACCGCTGGCCGTTGGATGGATCGGGACTCGATGATCCCGACGGGGTGAAATATCGTCAGGGCGAATTAATCGCTAGTTTTGCCGTCGATCCGATCCGGCAGCGCATCGCCGCTGGTGAAGCTAGCGGAACCGTCCGCGTTTGGGATATCAAGGGACGCGAACTCGAAAATTTTACCGCCCATCGCAGTGCAGTTCGGGCGCTGTGTTTGTCTCCTGATGGCCGATCGATCATTTCGGGCAGTGACGATCGGACGATTTCCCTCTGGCAATTTGTGGATTGTGAACCGGGGACGATTTGCCAACACGATCGCTGGATTGCCTGCATTGCCCTCTCGGGCGATGGACGCTATGGCCTCTCAGCGGATGGGAACGGCGAAATCGCGATCTGGGACGCGATCGCCTCCGTCGATTTCAGCGATTCCAGCGATTCCAACTCTGAGACCGGCAATTCTCTCCTCTACCGCTGGCAGGGCTTCGATCGTCCGATTCGCAGTGCGATCCTGCGACCGTTGCCGATCGCGCCCAATCCTCAGCAATCCTGGGAAGTGGCCGCCATCGATCGCATTGGTATTACTCGCATCTGGACACTCGCCGGTCAGCTCAAAACCGTCATTCCCCCGCCGATCGACGTTGAGCTTGCCTGGACGGGCATCACCCTTCAAGACGCGATTTATGCCAGTTATAACGGTCGGGTTTGGCTCACCGATCGTGACGGTCAGATCTGGCTGGCGCTCAATTGTCAGCATGGTCAGCCTCGTCAATCGAGCCAGTCTGGTGAACCCGACCCATCTGGTCAATCCAGCCCACCCGATCAGCTCGTCCTTTCTCCTGCGGATACTTTCGCCCGCACCCTGGACGCCGCGCCCAACCCAACCGATCAACCCGATCAACCCGCTCTCGATATTTGCGACATTTGCATCAGCCCCGATCGCCGTCAACTGGCGATCGGACACCGTAGCGGCACGGTCGAGCTTTGGGCGATTGACCCCGCCTCCAACACCGCCGCTTTCTTGTATCCAATCGTCACCCACACCCGCGCGATCGGCTGTCTAGCCTTCAGCCCCGACAATCAGCTCCTGGCGATCGGCGACTACGATCGCGGCCTCTCGATCTGGAATCTCACCACACGCCAAAGTTGCCTCCTCATCGGTCACGCCGCCGCCATCAATAGCATTTGCTTTTCGCGTAGCGGCCATGTGCTCATTTCCGGCAGTTACGATCGCACGATTCGATTTTGGAATAGCAATACCGGCGAACTGCTACACACCGTCTCCGATTCCACCCACTCGATCGATCACCTCCAGCTCATTCCCCATCGACGCGCCATCATCTCCGGCTGCCGGGATCACAGCGTACGCCTTTGGAACTTCGAGCTAGAGGATCTGATCACTCGGGGAGAGGCCATCATCGATCGTCGGTCATCATCGTGATTGACGCTTGTCAGAACAGCCAGCCTAGCCCGCCAGTTTTTCCTTGACGATCGCCTGGATCTTCTTACCGTCCGCCCGACCCTTCAGCTCCTGCATGATCGGCCCCATCACCTTACCCATATCCTTGGGCGAGGTCGCGCCAACCTTCGCGATCGCCGCTTCAACCGCCGCCGCAATCTCCGCATCGCTCATCTGCGCCGGAAGATACTCCTCCAAGATCGCCAACTCCTGCGCCTCGCGATCGGCCAAATCTTGACGCCCCGCCTCGGTATACTGCTCGATCGAATCTCGACGCTGCTTCGCCAACTGCGTCAACAGCTCGATTTCCTGCGCTTCGTTCAGCACCTCTTGACCTTGAGGTCGGACGCTAATTTCTTTCTCTAGAATGGCTTTCTTAATACTCCGGACGGTTTCGAGTCGAACTTTATCGCGGGCTTTCATCGCCGCTTTAATTTCATCACCGATACGATCTTTTAAACTCATGAAATTCAGCCTTTTGGAAATGTTTCCATGATAGAGGTCAATCCGTAACCTTCAGTGTTATTAACGAGAAGAACGCGATCTCAGGCCAAGCTATCCGGGAAAACCGATCAACCTAAAGAGCTTGCCCCATAAAAGATAAGGCGGGTTTATAGTTCAGGCGAGATCATAAATTCAGTCAAAATAGAAGTACCTGCTAAAAGCTACTATCAATCACTTCAGAAGACGCCATGAGATTTTATTGGCGATAAATATTAATAAAAAATTAATTAAAAAAAGTAGCCGTTCGATTCTGTTCGAGAAATTTCTCTCTTACGGTGTTGAAAAGTGGTGATAATATTGCCATAACCAAAACGCTCGCCGAGGGTCTATGAGCCGCACAGCAACCTTGACTCGCCAACCTTCTTTCCCTACGGTCGTTAACGATAACCGGCTACGTCTATTTTCCGGCTCGTCTAACGTCCCGCTAGCGAAAGAAGTCGCCCGCTATCTCGGGATCGATCTTGGGCCAATGGTCTCGAAGCGCTTTGCCGACGGCGAGCTATATGTTCAAATCCAAGAATCGATTCGAGGCTGTGATGTTTATCTCATGCAGCCCGTTTGCCATCCCGTGAACGATAACTTAATGGAGTTATTGATCCTGGTGGATGCCTGTCGCCGTGCGTCTGCCCGTCAGATCACGGCAGTCCTACCGTATTACGGCTACGCCCGCGCCGATCGCAAAACCGCCGGACGCGAATCGATCACCGCCAAGCTCGTCGCGAACCTGATCACAGAAGCCGGAGCCGATCGCGTCCTGGCGATGGATCTCCACTCCGCGCAAATCCAGGGCTATTTCGACATTCCCGTCGATCATGTCTACGGCACACCGGCCATCTTGGACTATCTCCGCGCCAAGCAATTATCGGATATCGTCGTGGTTTCGCCGGACGTTGGCGGTGTCGCTCGGGCGCGTGCCTTTGCAAAAAAGCTCGATGATGCGCCGCTAGCGATTATCGATAAGCGCCGCCAAGCGCACAATGTCGCCGAGGTGTTTAACGTCATTGGTGACGTGAAGGGAAAAACCGCGATCTTGGTCGATGACATGATCGATACCGGCGGCACGATTTCCGAAGGGGCGCGGCTTTTGCGTCGTGAAGGAGCGCGAGAAGTCTACGCCTGCGCGACCCATGCGGTGTTTTCGCCTCCAGCGACGGAGCGGTTGTCGAGCGGTGTGTTTGAGGAAGTGATCGTGACGAATACGATCCCGGTTCCGGCCGATCGCCAATTTGAGCAGTTAACCATGCTGTCGGTGGCCAGCGTTCTGGGAGAGACGATCTGGCGCATCCACGAAGATAGTTCCGTAAGCAGTCTATTTAATTGAGCTAATTCATTCCATTCACTCAGGTTGAACTCGTTTGTAAATCGGTATTTGTAGGTTCGTTTCGGATATCGTTTTTTTTTGACCAGTCTCGGGCATTGCTTGCAACTCAGAGGGTTGCTTCACCTGGACTTGAGCTGTGTTCTGACGCCCAATTCCCAGGTTTCTGGAGGTTGTGCGTCAGTCTGAAGGGGGCTGGGCGTGTGCATGGTTTGCCTTTTTTTGTGGCGACCAACCGTAGCAATGGGGTCTCGCTCTCCACAGGTTGAAATTCTCTGACATATGTAGAGGAGACCCGTAAGCCGAGTCAAACATTGAGCTAGGATCGATAGACTGCCGCTGTCGCACTAAAAACACACGGTAAACCGTCGAGTCGCTGCACCGCTACCGCATCCGATTCACAAAAATCCTGTAGACCCGTAACTTATGACCACCGTTTTCGGTAATGCCTCGTCTGATGTCCGCGATCGCCTCCTCGATACGTATTACGACAAAATCAAAGGCGTAATCCTCTCCAAGCAGCATCCAGTTAGCGGTCTGTTGCCCGCAAGTACCGCCATTAATGAACACGGCGACTATACCGATGCGTGGGTGCGTGACAACGTTTACAGCGTTCTTGCGGTTTGGGGTCTAGGACTGGCCTACCGCAAAACTGACGACCATCAAGGGCGCAGCTATGAACTCGAACACAGCACCATCAAGCTGATGCGTGGCTTGCTCTTGGCGATGATGCGGCAAGCGCATAAGGTTGAGCGTTTCAAGTACACCCAAGCTCCCCTCGATGCGTTGCACGCCAAGTACGACACCTCAACCGGCCACAAAATCGTTGAGGATGATCAGTGGGGACATCTGCAAATCGACGCAACGTCGCTGTTTGTGCTGATGTTGGCGCAAATGACCGCGTCGGGTTTGTCGATCGTGCATAGTCTCGATGAGGTGAACTTTGTCCAAAACCTGGTGTACTACATCGGTCGCGCCTATCGGACGCCGGATTATGGCATCTGGGAGCGGGGCAACAAGATTAACCACGGCAAGCCGGAGCTGAATGCCAGCTCGATCGGCATGGCCAAAGCGGCGCTTGGCGCGATCGACGGGCTGAATTTATTCGGAGCGCGTGGGGGTCAAGCCTCTGTGATTCACGTTTTACCCGATGAGATTGCCCGAGCGCGGGTAACACTGCAAACCTTGCTTCCCCGTGAATCCGCCTCCAAGGAGGTCGATGCAGCGGTGCTGAGTACGATCGGTTTTCCGGCGTTTGCGATCGAAGATCAAGCCTTGATTGATCGTACCTATAAGGCGATCGTCGAAAAACTCGAAGGCCGCTACGGCTGTAAGCGCTTTTTGCGGGACGGCCACCAAACGGCGATCGAAGATAGCGAACGTCTGCACTACGATCCCGAAGAACTTCAGCGTTTCGCCGATATCGAATGCGAATGGCCGCTGTTCTTTACCTATCAGTATTTATTTCACCTATTTCGCGGCGAACAAGACCTGGCGAGTAAATATCGCCAAAAACTGGATGCGGTCACGGTCAAGCGCAACGGCTGGGATCTCCTGCCCGAGGTGTACTACGTTCCCGCCGATCGCATCGAAGCCGAACGTCAAAATCCCCACAGCCAAGACCGGCTCCCGAACGAGAATCTCCCCCTCGTGTGGGCGCAAAGTCTGTATTGGCTCGGTAAATTGCTCGACGATGGCGCGATCGAACTGAACGATCTCGATCCCCTCGGACGCCACCAGCGATCGCAAGTCACCGCCCGTCCCCTCGTCCAAATCGCCCTCCTCGCCGAAGACTCCCAACTTCAGGCTGACCTCGCCACCTACGGCATCACGACCCAAACCCCCGACCAAATCGCCCCGATCCAAATCCGTCCCGCCCATCACCTCACCCAGGTCTACAACCAAATTGGCCGCAACGATAAACTCGGCATCTCGGGACGCCCTGGGCGACGGCTGCGCAGCCTCAGCACCTCGCGCATCTTCCACGTGAGTGGCGAGACGATCGTCTTTTTGCCCTCCTTCCTCAACCAGCGCGAGTTTTACCTCACCCTGGACTACCATTTCCTCGTTGAACAAATCCGTAGCGAACTGGCCTACGTCTACCGCCAATGGCAAGGTTTCGGGCATCCGACCATGACCCTGATGTTGACGCGGCAACTGCTCGATACTGGGCGCGATGCCATTCTTGACTTAATTCGCCAGCTTGAAAGTGGCAGTTGCGGCAGCATTCCCGTACAGCTTGGAACCCTGTCACAGTTTGTCCAAACATCGGGAACGGAACGGGTTGATTTTATTCACGGGCATGTGTTTGACTCTGCCAGCTCCGACAAAGCCGGGGCTCCAGTGATGCGGCTGTTATTTAGTCCCGAGCAGAGCCAGCCGTTAACGCCGGGTCAGGAGTTCGAGATCGAATGTGAATGTGATGTCAAGACGCTCGTTCAACGATTGCAAAATACCGCCAATATTTACGAGCAAACTGAGATTCTGCACACGATCACAAACCTCGAAAATCTCCACTGTGATACAGGTCTCGGGTCTGATCTCTCGGTCACGGTGGCAGACTTGCTTGAAGAACTCTACGCGAAAGCGAGCCTTGTTCACTCCGATCAGGCCGCTGGCGAAGATGCAGCCTACTGGTCGATCATTCGCTACACGTCCGGTTTGCTCGATCGCTACAACATCGGCCTGTCCGATGCGGTGACCGATATTCTAGTACGTCAAAAGCAAATCCTGATTGGGAAAGCCTTCAGTGATGATTCACTGATTACCGAACCCCTCTCTTTGGAAGAGATCATCGACAAAATCGCCCATTTTTGTCGGGAAGATATCCGCGATCGCGTTCTGACCCAGGAGATTTTGATCTACCTCAGCAGCATCGTCAAAACTGAACCCCACTTGTTCGACGGGTTCTTAACCCTGCGTGTCGGCTATTTGATCTTGCTCCTGACCAGCGAACTGGCTCTCGAACAGCGACTCACCCAAGACGAAGCCTATAACCAACTGATGTTCCTCTCGCCATTCGAGATCAAAACCCGTCTGCGGAACGCGATCGCAGGCTACGGCGGTCTCGGCAGCACCCTCCAGCAGCAGGAAACCCTACACCCGCGCCAAACCGATCGCGCCTTTGATTGGCGTGTCCTTCCCGAGCAGTCGGACGATAATGCCCGTGACGCTGACTGGCAGCGTCAGCGTCAGCACGACGGCGCGGCAGGTCGCGTTCCGACGGATTTCTATCCGGGGGTTTGGAAGCTGCTGAAGAACTGCAAGGGATTGGTGATTGGTGACAAGCTCGAAAGTCGAAACCGACTCGATAGCGACCCGATCGTCTCAGAAATGACACCGGGCGAGAAAAATTTTGCGCTACGAGTCGAGCGTTTGCTTAACAAAATCCATGCGCCCCAATATCGCCAGCTCACGATCGAGGCTCTACTCGAACTGATGGCTATTTTTGAGCGCAACCCGTATCTGGTGCTAGACGACTACATCGTTTTAGATGTCCTCATCGGTCACGCCGTCCGTCTGGCCTGGTTTGACGCTCATCCAGAACGGCGAGATCGTTACGACGAAGACAAAGCCCATGCCTGGAGCCAGTTTTATCAAACCTCGCCGTTCCGCTGCGCCACCTATTTTGTGCGTGCCTTCCAATATCTAACCAATCTCGAAGGCGATATTGCAGCCTAAGCTGCATTAACACAGACGCAGCAAAAGATCTCGATCGCCAAACGCGATCGAGATCCTTTGTCGTAGGACGAGAGACGGGAAAAGCATCGCGAATCGGGGTGTCATGCCACAATAGATGTAACGTTTTGTAACCGCTCAACATAGTCGCGATCAAGTCAATCAATAAGCAAAAACATTGACCTGTCGCGATAAAAGCAGATCCAAACTCTAAAATCCAAACTATTCATGCCCTTCGTTAAACCTTCCCGTTTTGTTCGTGCGCTGTTGACGATCGCCTGTAGCGTCATGGTTGCCTGCCTCAGCTTTTTGAGCTTGGGTAGTGGCATTGCTCCGGCGATCGCTACCGAAGATTTCACCTACGCCAATACACCGGGCGCGGATCTCTCCGGTCGAGATCTCACGGGTGCATCGCTGGCCGCTGCCAACCTGAAAGAGGCCGACTTACACGGCACGAATCTCTATGGCGGATTTTTAACGAAGGCGGTGTTGATTGGCGCGAATTTACGTGATGTCAATTTGGCGGAAACCTTCGCCGATCGCGTTCACTTCGAGCAAGCGGATTTAACCAACGCGGTGTTTACGGATGCGATCGCCTCGGGTTCGTCGTTTTATCAGGCCACGGTGGACGGCGCGGATTTTTCCGGCACGATTTTGGATCGAATGCAGCAAGTTCGCCTGTGTGAGTATGCCGACGGCGTGAACCCCACCACCGGCGTTGCAACGCGCGACAGTCTTGGCTGTTAGAGTATTATCCGAAAATAATCGTCCATCCCAGAAGTTCGACTTTCTAGAAAAGTCGGACTTCTCGCCCTCCCCAGATTGTAGATTGATGAAGATGCTGATCCATTTATCGTCATTTTCAACGAGACGGCTCGCCTGTCCAGAGCCAAAAATGTAGTATTTTCAACCTTCAACTCACATCAAACAGCTCAGATTAAAAACAGGAATAAATATAAATATTTATTTTTTAGATTCGTTCATTTTCAACGTATTGATTCTTAATTTGCGATCGATAAAGGATGCGATAAAATGAATATACAGAGAAAAAGAAAACGGGAGCTACCACCATGCTGAAACGTACTGTTTTCACTCCGCTTATTGCTTTCCTTGGCAGCATCGCGATGAGTCCCGCCATGGCTGACACGATCGAACCCGCAACATCAACGACGATCGCGCAATATTGGGACACCTGCGGACAAATGGGCTGGGAAGATGTTGATATGTTTGAAACGGATGATTTCTACGTTTCAATTTGTCAAGAAGATGATGTGTTATATCTTGTGGGAGAAGCTAAAGATCTAAGCGGATTTGTTGATTTTCCAGTGCTTGAAACGCGCGATCGTCGTTACGCCGTTCAAGAGGGTGATGAGTATTTAGCGATCGATAATGACATGCTGATCACGCAGCAAGAAGTGCAAGCCGCCGCAGAGTAGTGACAGACGAGCCACCGATTAAACGTCACCGATTAACCTAGTCATGATTGCGCCAGTAACTGCCCTCGACTGACAGGATGGCTCAAGGTCTTGCCCGCTTGTGCCGCAAATCGCAGCAAATCGCGGCAATCATCCGACAATCATTGACATTGCGATAAGTTGAGCAAATTTCGAGGCAAATCCAAAAAAGCCGGATCGTCGTCAGAGTCGGAAATGCTAGCATGATGCGAGCCATCGATAGCAGAGCCTTATTTCGCTATCGCGTGAATCGCCGAGAAGACTCGAAAAGACTATGGACGTAAGCGGAATCGACGTTTCGGACTATCAGGGACAGGTGAATTGGAAAGCGGTCGCCAGCTCGGGGATTGGGTACGGCTTTACAAAGGCCACCGAGGGGGCGACGTTTGTCGCGGATACGTTTAGTCGCAACTGGAGCGAGATGCGATCGGCGGGAATCGTGCGCGGGGCGTATCACTTCTTTCGACCGCGCACCGATGCCGTCGCTCAGGCGCAAAATTTTCTGAACACGGTGAAGCTGGAACCGGGAGATTTTCCGGCAGTCTTGGATATCGAGACGACGGATAATGTCAGCACCGATAGCCTAACGGCGGGGATGCAAACCTGGCTGGATATCGTCGAAGCTGCAACCAAGCGTCGCCCGATCGTCTACACCTATCCGGGATTTTGGGAGCGCATCGGAAATCTCTCGCGCTTTGCAGACTATCCCCTCTGGATTGCCCACTACACCAGCGATCCCGAACCCTGGGTGACGGGCGGTTGGGACACCTGGACGCTGTGGCAGTATACCGATCGCGGCAGCATTAACGGCGTCGTCGGCGGTGTTGATGTCAACCGCTACAACCAGCCCAAGACGGGAAAAGTCGGCTCCAGCATCGAAATTGTGCAGCGTCGCCTTAAGGATCGCGGCATCGATCCGGGAATTATCGACGGTGTGTTTGGACGCAATACCCAAACGGCGGTCGAGACCTTTCAGAAACAGGCGGGACTGAAATCAACGGGTGAGGTTGATCCGCGCACTTGGGCGTATTTGCTGGATCAAAATGGAGTAGTACCTGGCGGCATGGGCAGTACGGGCGGCACGGGCGGTACAGGTGTTGTTACACCACCGCCGGTCAGCCCGCCTGTTTTTACGCCGATCGTCACAGACCCGGTGAAGGATAGCGATCCCACAACGCCGGGAAATCCGGGAACGCCGGGAACACCAGGAACGCTGATCGTCAGCGTTCCCGAAACCGCGACCGGCGTTTCTCTCATCGACGTCACGAAGTATTACCAAAACCTAACGCATCAAATTCAGGCGCTAGATTGGCTCCAAGAGCAAGTCTCGGCAACCGTGATGCTCGATTTTGCCCGCCGTTGGCGCAATGTCGCGAGTACAACCGCTCCGATTCGCTTGGTGAATGTGGCGCGGTTCTATCAAGGTTTGGCGAGCCAAAATCAGGCGTTGGTCTGGCTGCAATCGCAGTTATCGAGCGCTACGCTCACGGAGTTTACGCGGCGCTGGCGCGATATTGCGCCGGTGGTGACGCCGTCACTGAAGTTGGTTGATGCGGCGAAGTATTACCAGGGGATGCCGCAGCAGCAGCAGGCGTTTGAGTGGCTGCAAAATCAGTTGTCAGGCGCTCAGGTGACGGAGTTTGCGCGGATTTGGCGCAATCAGTAATAGTTCAACCCGTAGGGTGGGCATTGCCCACCACGATCGAGCAGCGAATTAAGTATCCGTTATGGCACGTTAGCGGCGACGGGCTTCGAGCTTACGGTAGACATCATCGAGATCGACGTTGTGATGGGCGATCGCAACGAGAGCGTGATAGAACAAATCCGCCACTTCGCCTGCAATTTCATCCGGTGCATCGTCCTTGCAGGCCATCACGACCTCAGCGGCTTCTTCGCCGATTTTCTTGAGGATTTTGTTGTCGCCCCCGGCGAAGAGTTTGCAGGTGTAGGAGCTGTCGTTGGGGCGATCGCGCCGATCGCAGATGGTCGCGAACAGGTGCGAGAGGGTCGCATCAAGGCTGGCATCGCGATCGGGCGAGGTGGAGGATTCCGCTGGGGACATGGTGGCAAACGTCAGGGGATGGGCGAGAGATTTAGGGATGGCAGGCGAAAAGGTTGAGTCAAGCCGTAAATTCGGCAAGATTTTCAAGAGGTGAGGGAGGCCAGTGATTTAGGCCAAAAATCTAGGCTTGAGTCGGTTGAGTCACAACCGCTTCGACCTTCGCTTTACCGGTGGTTTCGTCCACCTCTGTTACCGCCCAGCGCAGGGGTTCGCCACGCTTTTCGAGTTCGGCTTCGATTTGTTTCGGGAGATCTTGGGGCGAGGCGGTGAGATCGATTTCGGCGGTGATGAAGTGAGTCGTCATGGTGTGTTTTGGCGTGCTTGTAGGACGATCGATTGGAACGATATTCGAGTATATCGCGTCCCGTTAAGGGTCTGGACGGGTCGCAAAGGGTCACAAATCATAGCGATCGCTCTCCTGATTGTGGCTCTGCGCCACGGGAGGATGATTCAGTGACCCGGCAAGAGCGACCTTGAGGCTGTAGCATTGTCTGAGTTTCTTGCGGTTTCTTGCCACAGTCCGCGCTGAAGTGTTCCGATCGCGTTGCCCCCTAAGTCAATGAGCCAGCCTCTCGTTAGCGTGATTACGCCCTGTTATAACGGCCAGCCGTTTCTTCAGCGTGTACTCGATAGCGTTAAAAATTCGACCTACACCGCGATCGAGCACATCATTATTGATGATGCGTCGATCGATGACAGTGTAAACACACTGCGATCCCTGACTCAAGATTACTCCTTTCAGTTCATCGAATCAGCGTCTCGCCAAGGCCCCGGCCCAGCCCGCAATCGCGGCGTGCAGTCGTCTCAGGGAAAATATCTGCTCTTTCTCGATTGCGACGACACGATCGAGCCTCACTTCATCGAAACCCTCGTGCGCGTTGCCGAGGCCGCACCCGAGAAAGTCGCGCCGTTTTATACGCCGATCCGTTTACAGGGGGCGATGGATCGACCCATTGGCGGTGCAAAATGGTCGATCGAGCGGCTGATCGATAGTCCATTTATGAGCGTCTGTTCGCTGGTTCCCCGCAAGGCGTTCGATCATGTGGATGGCTTTACGCCCCAGTTGCGCGTGCTGGAAGACTACGATCTATTCCTCAAACTGGCCTTTGCGGGCTATCGCGGCCAGCTTGTCCCCGACATCCGCCTACACTGCGATATTCGCCCTGAAAGTTATTCCGACCATTTCAATCAACGCGGTGGCGACGCGGTCAAACGCCGAACACGCAGCACGATTTTGAACATGCATCGCCGCGAAATCGAACGGCTTGGCCTGGGCGATCGTCCCAAAGTCTGGCCGTATCTCAACGGTCGCGAAGGCGATGTCGGCGAATTTGACCTGTCCCGCACCTCGGACACCTCGGACACCTCGAATCAACCCGACGCCAACGCCGAAGGCCGCGATCGAACCCCGCAATCGACCTTAGCGTCATCGTCGGCCACGTCGAAACACCTCCCCCCCGCCTCAACCGCAACGCCTGCCGCCACCGAGGAACCGTCCCCAAAACCGCCGGACAAAATCGAATTGGTGGAAGCGTTAGAACCGATCGAAGTCGAGCCGATCGCCGATATGCTGTTGAGTCTGATCCCCGGTGATGCCAAACGGGTCTTAGAAGTCGGCTGCGAAGATGGCACAATGGGCGAACAGTTTAAGCGCGTCGCCCCCGCCTGTCACTACACTGGGATTGCCTTCACCGCCGAAGATGCCCGCCACGCCGCGACCAAGATCGATCGCGTCATTGCGGAACCGATCGCAGCCCTGCCCCAACTCGATCACGAAAGTTGCGACATTGCGCCCGGTAGTCTCGACTGCATTGTCTATCGCCCAGAGGTGGCAGAATCGCCCCACTTCGAGGCGATCGTCGCCCAGCAACAAACCTGGCTACGCCCCGAAGGTATTGTCCTGTTCGCCTTGCCCAATCCAAACTACTGGGGTGAAATTGTCGCCTTCCTCTCCGGTCAGCGGCGACCGCGCGGCTACACAATCGATGAAGCCCAGCAGATTTGTGCACGATCGGGCTTAACGGCTCTGGACGTGCGCGTGCTGGATGAAACAGGCGATGAACCGCCAGAAGCGCTTGCGACCTGGCTTTACGATCGTCTCGATGACGCCGCCCAAGCGTTTCAATTCGATCCCGCGATGTTCAAGCTCACCGCTCGCACCTCGCACCATATTTTCCGAGTCTGGAAAGCGCCCGCGAAACCGCGCCTGCTGCTGGTTCAGACGCTACTGATCTCGACGATGGCCTCCGATCGCGTGCGGGTCTATCAGCCCGATCGACTCTTGCAGGCCATACCGGGCGTGCGAACCAATTCCAGCGTCCGTGCCTTGACCTTGCTGCCAGAACGTCCGAACGAGGAAAAAGTCTTTATTTGGCAACGCGCACAGCTCGATCTAGAGACGGGTATCGCTCGACAGCAGCGCATTTTGCGGGACAACTATCTGATCGTGACGGAAATCGATGACGATCCGCGCTTTTGGGCGAGTCACATCGAATCCGATTTCTTCACATTCCGATCCTGTCACTGTATCCAAACCTCGACCGAACCCCTAGCCGAATTTCTCCGCCAGTTCAACCCCTACGTCAAGGTTATTCCCAACCAGTTGCCCGAGCTACCGCCGCCGCGTGTGTATGACGATCGCGCCCCCGTGACGATCTTTTTCGGAGCGCTCAACCGTGAACCGGACTGGCAGCCGTTGATGGAGGGATTGAATCGCACGCTGAATGATTTTGGTGATCGCATTCATGTGCGCGTCGTTCACGATCGGCACTTCTACAACGCAATCAAAACCCCGCATAAGTCCTTCGAGGCGACCTGTACCTACGATCGCTACCATGAAATCCTGCGGGAATGCGACGTAGCCTTATTGCCGCTCAACCCCACCGAGTTTAACGGCATGAAATCCGACCTCAAGTTTATTGAATGTGCGGGACGTGGGGTGGTGACTTTGGTGAGTCCGACGGTGTACAAGGGGTCGGTGGAGCATGGGAAAACCGCGCTGATGTTTCAGACCCCGGAGGAGTTTGAGGTGTTATTGCATCAAGTGATCGAAAATGATGATTGGCGGCGTGAGATCGCGGCGAATGCCTACGCACATGTGCGCGACCACCGCTTGATTTCCCATCATTATCGCGAGCGCTACGATTGGTATCTGGAGATGCGCGATCGCCTGCCGGAGCTGAATGCTGCACTACGCGATCGTGTTCCCGAACTGTTTGAGGGGCTGACATAGACGTGCCTCATCCGTCCCCGATTCCAAGGTTAATCAAGAGATTTATCAATCATGCAGAGAGATACAATTCGCGCCTGGGTGTCTGATCTTGCTCGATCAATCACTCAACGTTCAGCTCAATCCGCCATCACCGCACTGGCAACCCTCGGCCTTGCCATAACCAGCACGATCGCCCCTGCTCTGGCCGCTGACCCGTTCCGCGATCGCAATCCGCGCGACCTGGACGACAAAACCGTCGAAGCCTTCGAGGCGATGTTTAAAGAGGCCGACTATCCCGCCGCGAAAAATGCCCTGGATAATGCCGTCCGCCAAGCGCCGGACGAGCCGCTGGTCTATGCCATGCTGGCCGCGATCGACTACCTCGAAGCCGGGGGCGACGATCTGCCCGCGAGCTTCCGCACCAATGCCAGCCGCACCCGCGAAACCGGAGCCGCCCTCGTCAGCACCGACACCGATCCCCTGCGCGGCAATCTCTACATGGCCGTCGGCTACTTTTTAGAAGCCGCCGATATTTTTCTGGCGGAAGGCGCATTACGCGGAATGCCTGCGGCTCTGTCCAAGTTGCAGCAAACCTTTGATCATCTAGATTTGGCCAGTATTAAAGATGCCTCCGATCCGGAGCTGAACGCGATCAAGGGCTACATGGATTTGATGCTGGCGGTGGCGTTGCCGTTTGCCAATGTGACCCCGGCGCTGGAGCGGCTGGAACAGTACGGCGGCCCAGACTACGTATCGCTGCGGGGTGTGGCGGTGGGGTATCGCGATTTGGATCGTCCGGAGGATGCGATGGCGGCGATCGATCGGGCGATCGCAGCAGCGCAAGGCAATCCTGAGCTGGAATATCTCAAGGCGCAGATTTTCGTGGAGCAGCGCGACTACGCCATCAGTGTGCAGTGGTTCGATGAGGCTTTGGAAGAGAACGATCGGCTACTACCGACAACGGTGTCTCAAATCTGTCGTGAGCGACGCAAGGCGGCAGAACGGGCGGTGCGCGATGGTGCTACGGTAGATGTCAATTTACCGGATGCCTGTCTGTAAACCGTGTGATACGCCGTTACCGGTTTGATCAGCTCGACGTTTGCGGAATCATCTTCGGTCATTTGATCCACAAATCAATCAATATACCGATCGGGGATGATCCAAAAGTTATATCTTCCATCCCGTTTGTTTAGTCCAGTTTTTCTCAGCGAGTCCGATCGAGTTTATGGATGTTCAGTTTCGCGAATTCAACCCGTTTAATGTCTGGTTTTGGTTTGAGCTAGAGAATATTCCTTCGGCGACGGAGCAGCAGTATATCGAGGAGCTGTTCGATTCGTGGTTTTTCCTGGGGAAGCTGGGCGGATTTAATGCTGAGAATTTGCAGGTTCAAGATGAGGGTCTCGAAATCAGCAATATGGATTACAACGCCGATATTGCCGAAGATAGCCTGATGGCGTTGATGCACAATATGGGCGAGATCGAATATGAGGGAACCCTCGGGCGCTGCTGGCTTGACCTGGGGACGAGTGACGCGATCGCGATCGATATTTTGGTCAATGCGATGCGTCAACTCAGCAAGGATTTTGTGCCGATCCTCAGTTTGACGATCGGCGGCGAGCATCCCGATTGGCCGATTCCGGATGAGCATAAAATGGATGATTTTGCGGAGTTTAACTAACATGAGTTGGGTAGGGTGGGCATTGCCCACCATGACGGATGTTTACTTGCTGGTTGATTGTGGTGGGCAGGTTGATTGTGGTGGGCAGTGCCTACCCTACTGGTATTAGAGATTCTGCTTTTGATTGACCAGCCGCAGAATCACCGCCTGAAGATCGCGCGTAATCGCATCCACCGTTGCGCTCGCATCAATCCGCCACAGCCGATCGCCCCGCTGCGCCAACTCTGCCGCCACCGCACAATATCCCTGGCGCACCCGCCGATGAAACTCCAAACTTTCGCCATCCATCCGATTGATCACGCCGCGATCGTGCGCTCGCCGTAACCCCACCGCCGGATCAAGATCCAGCCAAATCGTCAGATCCGGCGTAATGCCCGCCGTCGCGATCGCGTTCAAATTTTGAATCATGCCCACATCGAGTCCACGCCCGTATCCTTGATAGGCAATCGTTGACGTTGTGAATCGATCGCACAGCACGATCGATCCGGTGTCCAGCTTTGGGCGGATTAACTGTTCCACATGCTGGGCGCGATCGGCTGCAAATAGGAGCAACTCGGCGCGATCGACGATCGGGTCGCGGCTTTCGGCATCGAGCAAGAGCGATCGAACCTGGGTTCCTAGCTCCGTCCCGCCCGGTTCGCGCGTGCGGACGACGGGCGCAGGCTGCACCGTCGGTAGCCAGTCCTCCAGCCGATCAATTTGGGTCGTTTTGCCGCTCCCTTCAACGCCCTCGAAGACGATGAATAGTCCGGGATAGTGAGAATTATTAGAAGACGTTAACAAAATGAGTGCTAAAAATTGACGGAAGAATTGGATGGATCGGACTCGTCCATAGCGACGTAGCACCACCGACACAATGCCAGAATGGCCAGATGCTACATTATGATTCTGTAATTAGCAGTGCAATGTCCCTATAAACTATTGTCTAACTCGGTAGTCGGACTGACCATCGGTAACAATACCTGCTAACGTGTGACCCATCCCGTCACGATCGCTGCTAAGCCGTCTGCCGTCTGCGCCTCGGAGGTCTGTTCTGTGAATACGCCCGACTCACTCTCTCCACAACAGTTTCAGGCCGAAATCGGTCGGCTCAAAGAAGAAATCGATATGCGCGATCGCCTGGTCGAGCAGCTCTCGCAAGAGCTGTTTCGTCTCGTGGAAGGCAACGCGAAAATTGCACCGTCGGCGGATTTATCCAGCGGTCAGCAAAAGCACGTGCAAATGTTGCGGACACAGCTCGAAGAAGTCGAAAAGCAAGTCGAGTTTTACCAAGCGCAAATCGACCAGCGCGATACCGAACTATACGCCCAGCGTCAGGCGGTGCAGGAACTCACCGATCGCGCCTCAACCCTGGAGCGCGTGGTGCAAGAACTGCCCGAAATTTATAAGGAAAAATTTTCCGAGCGTCTCCAGCCCGTCGAGGAGCGCGTCGCCCAGCTTCAGCGCGAAAACCGCCAGCTCCATGCCGAACTCCAGAGCGTGAACTACCGTCTCGCGCAACGCATAAAAGCGGGTACACCCGAAGGCGTTGACCTTCCCGCATTTTCTGCCGCTGAAGACGGCCAAGCTGCACTGCCTAGCTTGCCGAGTTTTGCGTTGAATGAGAGTCAGGGTGATGCGAATTCGCAACGATCGCGATCGACGGCGATGGGTGACGATTTCGATCTGGATTTGCGATCGCGGTAACGTCAAGCGTTGGCCGCTCCTTAGGTTTGGCGGCGATACCAACGGACGAGACGATCGGGCGAGATGCCCAACTCATAGGCGATGACGATCGCCTGATTGATCGCTGTGGTTTTCCAAAGGCCGAGCCGTTCCCAGCGTCGCGCCGAGGTGGTCACCGCCAGCGGCAGGGTCGCGATCGTGCCGTGTTTGGCCAACTGTCGCACCAGCGCGTAGTCATCCATAATCGGCAGCTCAGGAAAACCGCCACCGTCACGAAACGTAGACGCCGCGAGAAAGATTGCCTGATCGCCGTAGGGCAACGACAGCCGACGCGATCGCCAATTCGCCCACCGCTCAATCAGGCGCATCCCCGGCTGATCGCTATCCGTGCGCAGCTCGAACGCTCCTGCGATCGCCGCCGATCGCCGACTCGAACCGTGCAGCGCCCCCCGCAAAAACACATCAAAGTGGGGCGGAAGCCGCGTGTCGGCATGAACAAAGAGCAAAATGTCGCCGGTCGCCTGTTGAGCCGCAGCGTTACACTGGCGGGCGCGTCCGCCCCCTGGGGTCACGTTGATGTGCAGCGGGCAGGGGAGCGAGAGCGATCGGGCGATCGCGATCGTCTCGTCGGTGCTGCCCCCGTCGGTTAAGATGATTTCGAGGTTGCGAGCGGTGGCGAGACGGTGCAGGGTCGCGGCGATCTGTTCCGCTTCGTTATAGGTGGGGACGATCGCGCTGATGCGCTGCTGTTCCCAGGTGGTCGCGCGTTGGAGCAGCGGCACATCTTCGGGATGATCAATATCGTCGTAGGTGGTCAGAGTTGCCATGCGCAAATCGTGACGCTGGGCAGCGGCGACGGTGAGAGCGAAAACGCGATCGGTACTCCAGGGAATATCGCCAAATAAAATCTGAGCCAGGGTTTCGGCGGTTTGCGGCTCGTGCGGACGGGTTGCGCCGATGAGGTAATAGCCACCGTCTCGCGCTGCACCGAGGACGAGATCGGCGCGATCGAGTGCGGCAAAGGCGCGATCGAAATCCTGCACCGTCACACATGGGCAATCGATCCCCACAATCACGGCGCGATCGACCCCGTCCGTCCAAGCCCTCGCCAATGCCTGCGCCATGCGATCGCCTAAATCGCCGCTGGCCTGTGGGTGATAGCGATATTGATGATCCGATTGGCGATCGCCCTGAACATTCCCGAGCCAGTGGCGCATCGTGCGCTCTGTTCCGCCACTAAAACAGACCTCGATTTGTCGGTTGATTGTCGCTGTCTTAGTTGATGTTGCCGCCGATGTTGCCGTTGATTTAAGCGTCGATTGGGTTGTTTGAATGGTTGATGAACAGGTTTGATCTGGATCGCGATCGTCATCCAGAAGACCATCAAGACCCGCAGGATTTGCGCGACGCTGCCACTCGATCGCCCGATCGATCATCAGTTCCGTCATCCAACGCTGCAACAGAGCTGCCCCCCGCGATCCCACTCCAGGGATTAGGCGCGTTTTCGTGTGTCCGGGTTGGGGATAGCGGGTAAAGATGATCGTGCGATCGGTAGAATTCATGAGGGTCATCCGAGGTTGAACGTTAGGATCAACTCCGTACAAAAACGGGTCGAATTGTGGTGTCAGAACCGAAATAAAGCCTCGCACCTGTTACATTTCTGACTTCGGAAATGGCTGGAATCTGCCAGAATCATGACGTAAGATGATTCGACTTGCTACGCTGTCAACTCTGCTATTCGTGTAATTTAGGGGTTAATAGCGATCGTTCTCGCCCAATTCTCCGCCATGACATTCGCACGCAACGATACTCTCTTCTGCTTTATCTGCGGGTGATGAGTCCTCGGTCTGCAATCTACACCGTTTAGCGTTCGTCTTTTGCTCTTCCGACCCAGCGCTTTGCCATGACGAAATCGATCGATACGCCAAAATCCCCCGATCCTAAGCGCCAGATACCGCCGCCAAAGAAATCGGATGCGGCGAAATCTCAGGCCGCGAAGCTTAAGGCCGTGAAACCTCAGGCCGTGAAACCTCAGGCCGTGAAACCTCAAGCCGTGAAACCGATCGCACCGATCGCCGACTCACCCGTCGCGAAAATTTCCCGTGTCGATTCAGACCACCTGGTCGCTCGTCCCGCAGCGCCGACCCGCAATACTCGATCGACACGGACGCACAGCCAGATTAACTCCGTACTCGACAGCTCCAAGCGGGCGATGAACGCAATGTGGGGCTGGCCGCTGTTTTGGCTGGCGATGCTGCTGGGGGTTGGCTTTACGGCGGTGGGTGCGTTGGCGTGGCTCTTCTCGATGCCGCCCGTGCCGGAATGCGATCGCCCGGAAATGCTGGTGTCCGATCGCGAGCGGCTGCAATGCGCCCAAGTGCAGGCGGAGTCGGGCGAGCTGCGCGACATCGAACGGGCGATCAACCTCGTGACCAGTTGGCCAGAGGATCACCCGCTCCAGCGCGAGGGCGAACACTTGATTGAGCGTTGGTCAGCCGAAATTGTGGATATTGCCAACCAAGCCGCTGATTCGGGTCAGCTTGACCGGGCGATCGATCTGCTCGATCGGATTCCGAATGATAGTCCAAGCTACGCGATCGCTCAGGATTTACGGTTGCAGTGGGAGCAAAGCTGGCGCGAGGGATCGGCGATTTTTGACCGTGTGTTAGCGGCGCTCAAAAGTCAGAACTGGGGTGAAGCGGAGTACCAAGCTGACCAGCTCGCTTTTATGACCGATTACTACTGGTCTGAGGTGCGCTACAAAGATGCAACCACCCGCATTGCCGCTGAGAAAGAGGGACGCCGCAAGCTGAAGCAAGCGAAGCAACTCGTCAAGGAGGCCAATGACGATCCCCAAGCGGTCTACAGCGCTTTAGAGTCGATCGGCCAGGTGGATCGCGATACCTATGCCCGTGCTGCCAGCACGCCGGAGATCAACGAATGGAGCAAGAAATTGCTGGCGTGGGCGATCGGGCGGAAACGCGAAGATCGAATCGAAGAAGCCCTCGCAGCGGCCAAAATCATCCCCCAGGAAGCGGAGTTATACCCACGAGCCCGCGATCTCGTGGCGCTCTCCCAGGCGGAATTGATGATCGGACGCGATTTCTCGCCCCTCTCGATTCCTCTCAATGAGCAAATATTGCTCATCATGGATGCCCAATCCGTGACGGCAGAGATGTCCCCCAAACATCCGCTGTACCGATCTTCTCAGGCGCTCTTATCACCCTGGAAACTCTATCTCGAAGATTTACTGCAACTTCAAATCGCCACCGGGGTCGCCAGTCTCGGTCAGCCGGTTTCGTTTAAGCTGGCGATCGCCCAAGCTGAGGAAATTGAACGCGATCGCCCCGGTCGGATCTACGCCCAAACCCTTGTTTCGGGCTGGAAGCGAGAACTGGAACGGATTGAAGATAAGCCGCTGATTGAACGCGCCCGCGCTCTGGCGCGTTTGAATACGATCGACGGCTACAAAGCGGCGATCGCCCAAGCCGAAAAATTATCGCGAGATCGGGGATCGTGGGTGGATGCAGAAGCCCTGATCGCCTGGTGTCAGAGCCAGATCGAGGCCGTCGAAGATCAGCCCATTATCGATCGGGCGCGTCAGCTCATCGTGGACGGCAAGATCGACGATGCGATCGCGCTCCTGAAGCAAATCCCCTCAGGACGCGCCCTCTATGACGATGCCCGTCAGCTCATCCGCGAACTCGGCCAGCGCGAACTCATTGAGCGCGATCGCCCCATTCTCGAACGGGCAATCAAACTCGCGAAAGAAGGCAAGCTGACCGAGGCGATCAACGTCGCCGACGATATCCCTAAAGACAGCCCGCTTTACCGCGAAGCTCAGGATAAGATTACGCGCTGGGTGCGTGAACGTGGTGGCCGGACGAATCCAGGGACAACAGGCGAGGACGGTACAGAATCTAATCGCCCAATCAGCGATCCGCAGCGCGATCGCAACCCTGCTACACCCGAGACTCCCGGCGGACAAGCACCTCCCAAGCCCAACGCTTCCCAAGGCGCACCCGCGACAGCGCCCAGCACCACACCCACGCCGAATACTTCCCCTTCAACCAATCTAGAACCGATCACCCCGGAGCCGATCGCCCCCGCAGAACCGACGAAAGAGCCGATCGCACCCGACCCGGTTGATCCGCCCGCGCCGCCGCCCATGATGCCGCCCGCAGCGCCCACCGCCGACATTGCCCCCGCCGCTGAACCAACGGAATAGTGCAGCACAATTTCGCCAAATTGATCGTCCTGCGAAAGAGACCGTTACAATGCGGGTAGGATCAGTTTCTACGGTTTTGTAGAGGTTTTAGTTCGATGAGTAGCGCTGTTACGTCCCGTCCCATTGCGGCAGATCTGCAACATAACACGAGCGATTTTGCAGACTTTGTGCAGGAAACGACTGCGCTGGCAAAACGCCTGTTCATTCAACTCCAGCGCCGTCCATCAACTCTGGCAGCGGGCATCATTCAGCCGTTGATGTGGCTGTTTCTATTCGGGGCGCTGTTCCAAAATGTACCCCAGGGCTTGTTTGGCGAAAGTCAAAACTACGCACAATTTTTGGGTGCGGGTGTGATTGTGTTCACGGCCTTTGGTGGAGCGCTGAATGCCGGTTTGCCGGTCATGTTTGATCGTGAATTTGGTTTCCTCAATCGGCTTCTGGTAGCGCCGCTGGTGTCGCGCTATTCGATCGTGGCCGCCTCCGCGTTGTTTATCGTGACGCTGAGTTTGATTCAGGCAGCGACGATCGTGATTGCTGGAGCCTTTTGGGGTGCAGGTTTACCCGGCGTTGGCGGTCTCCTAATGATCGCGGCGATCTTGCTGTTGCTGGTGCTGGGTGTCACCGGTCTGAGCCTCGGGCTGACCTTTGCGCTGCCCGGTCACGTGGAACTGATCGCCGCCATCTTCGTCACGAATTTACCGCTGCTGTTTGCCAGCACGGCTCTAGCCCCTCTGGCATTTATGCCCAGTTGGATGCAAGTGGTCGCCAGCCTCAACCCTCTGAGCTACGCGATCGAGCCGATTCGCTATCTCTATCTCCATGACAGTTGGTCGCTTGGGGCGATCGTCATGGCTAGTCCCTTCGGTGACATCAGTTTTGGTGGTGCGCTGTTGATACTCGCCGGTTTCGCTGCGGTATCTTTGGCGATCGTGCAGCCGCTCTTACGCCGTCGCTTTGCCTAGTCTCGTCTAGACTCTGTCCTTATTTTTGAGCGTGATTGCGACTCCTTTTCGGCTCTCCTGTGGCGATCATGCTCATCAAGCCGTTACACGCTAACGCCCGTTTGCTCGAATTATCAGCCGAATCCTAACCCAAATCATCCGCCAACTCATGACTTCTACTCATTGCCCACGCTCCCCGAAAATCCGTGCTTCCCTTGCTCTCATTGCTGGCACGATCGCCCTTTGGCTGGGAGGCAGCGCGATCGCCTCAGCTCAAACCACCTTTCAAAATCCCAATGTGTTCGATGATGCGCGTCAAGGGAACGAGCGCGATCCCCTCCTGGGTGGTTCGGATATCGACATGATGGAGCTAATTCATCGCGCCAATCTTAGTGGCGGTCGTAGCCTGTCTGAGTTTATTGGTAGTCAATCGGCTCAAATCCAAAGCGCAGCCTCGGATTTCCGCGCTCTGCAACTTCAGCGCCTCTATCAAACGCAGCAGGTTGAAACCCCGTCGGCGATTTCCTTTGATTTGAGTGAATAAGAGCGAACAAGAGTTTTGTAGGGTGGGCAATGCCCACCACGATCAGCCCGCGCATCAATATCCGTGATGGTGGGCAATGCCCACCCTACTGGCTCTTAGGTTAACCCTCAACCGCAGAAAAATCAGGCTAGATCAGAGCGGCAGATCCCGGCGTGGCTGAAACGTCTCGATGTCGCGTAACTGTTCGTATAACTT
>JAABST010000071.1 GCA_011390275.1 Geitlerinema sp. S16 | reverse complement strand
CCTCATAGTCTACTTATGCTGGCATCATCTCTACAAGCTAGTGAGATAAATCTTAGTTCTGGCAAAAGTGGAGGTGGTCGGGCCCTTATCCAGAGTCAAGATCAAGATGCTTTCACTTTAAGATTTGATGGAAGCGTAGAAAAAGTAACGATAGCCAAGTTGCGTTCAAATCTTTGTACTAGTCACGCATCTTGGACTGTGCCTCTAACGGTAAACCAATAAAAAAGCCCGCTCACAGTGGAGAGGGCTTCCGTTAGTTTAAAGAATTGAGAGGGTTAAGCTTAGTGAGCTGACTTACTCAACCCCTTCAATCCGATTCTCAACCTCCTCACACAGCTCCTGCAAACGATCAAGATTCTCATTGCTCATCTCCCAGTAACCACGACCATACCTAAAAATCCTCATCCTCCTCCTCACCCTCGATCGCCGTCCCCACAACCTCCCGCCACAACCCAAACACCCCCTCATCCACCCCCATCGCAACCAACCGCCCCCAAACCGCCCCAGACTCCACCTTCAACTCCGGAAACCGCAACAACAACATCGCCAAATCCCGCCAATCCGTCCCCGCCTTCGGTTTCCCCCGCCGCCGATAAAACGCCACCACCTTACTCGCCACCAAATCGATCGGAGCCATCACCCGAATCCCCTCAATCTCCCGGCTCTCCGGCAACACATCCGCCTGACGAATATCCATTAAATGACGATTTCCACCCTTCTGCGCCTGATATAACCGATATCCAAGCCCCTCCTTCACCACACGCACCCGCACCGCAATGAAGAAGCGATCGCTCAAAAACGCTTTCAGCTCCTCCGCCAACCCCGCCGCATCGATCGCAATCACATCAATATCCTGCGTCATGCGCGGCTCACCCACATAGGCATTCACCGCCTGCGCCCCGAAAAGCACCACATCATCGCGTCCTTGCAGCATCTCCAACAGCGCACCGTGCAGCGTCGCTAGCGGCAAAACTTCGCGATTCATAAATTCTTGAAAACTAAGAGCATCAGCACTCAGCATATCGGTACATCCAAGACAATAGCGAACGTTATTCTATTGAACATCAAAAATAAAAAAGGGGACATCCTGAGTCAGGGCTGTTTCATTCTCGATTAGCGATTTTTGTGTATTAACGAATTTACGTGATTTCAGCCTGCCGAGTGTTGAGCGCGTAGGCTCTGAAAGCTCGAAAATACGTTATCCGAGTCAAGAATGAAATAACCCTGCATCCTGAGTCCTTAGTCGTAGGGCATTGCCCACCACGATCAATGCCCGCGAAACACACGATTCATACCGGCGAATCCGGATCGGTCATGGTGGGCAATGCCCACCCTACTTCAGCAATTAGCCGCCGTAATTCCAGCCCGTGCTAGCCAGATCGAGAATCTCGCCCTCCCGGTGTAAACCCGCGCCGATCACCTCACCGACAAACACCGTGTGATCACCGTGCGCCACCGTGCCAACCACCTTGCATTCCACGTAGCCGAGTGAATCCTTGACGATCGGGCAACCCGTTTCTTCGCCCAAATACGACTCGACATTCTCAAACTTGTCAGCCACTAAACGCTGTGGCTTGAAAAACTGAGCGGCAATCTCTTTTTGTCCCGCCTCTAGAAAACTGAGGGTAAAGACACCGCTTTCCTGGATGAGCGTATGGGAACCGCTGTCGCTGCGAACGCAGTTGACCACGAGGGGCGGCTCGAAAGACGCCTGCATCACCCAACTGGCTGTAAAGCCGTTGAGGTCAGTCCCGGAGGTATTGCGTACGCCGCAAACGTAAAGGGCGTGGGGAATCTTACGTAACAGTGTTTTCTTGGCGTCGAGGTCGAGCATGGTTAAAGCTGAAAGTGCTAAGTAGTGTGGGTCAATAAGGCCGAACAGGCGATCGCCCCGGCGTGTTCATCGTGCAACGACGATCGGCGTTCCTGCAAGATGAAACAACCGAATACTACGAGGTTTTACGCTTCGATTTCGTCCTGCCTGTTCGCTTCATAGCTTTCGATTTTGATGCGGATTTTGTTTCGCCACCAATCCCCGTGCGTTTTTTCTTGGCGGGCGTGGGTCGGACGGTGGGATGTTCGGGATCATGCTTTGTTTTGAAAAAGTCGGGAATCGCGATCGATCGTACCCCGGTCGCTTGCTGGCGTTTTTGTTTGTAGAGTGCATCGAGACGGCGTAGATCTTGGGCGACAACGCGCAGCAGCTCGCGATTATGCGGATCGGCGCGATAGGCTTTGGTGAGATAGGTTCGCGCCTTCGTGAGCTGCGATCGCTCCAGATAATATCGCCCAAAACATTGATACGTCACGGCCTTCCATTGGCGCACTTCCGGGTCATTTTGCAGCCGTTCCGCCAAACCTTCGACCAGGGCGATCGCGCGGGGAAAGCGCTCACTGGCCAGCAATTGCTGAAGCGAGGCGTAGACGTTGTGTTTGAGCTGGCGATCGAGATCAGAGAGGGACGGATCGGCGTTGGGCGGTGACGCGGCGGCTGTGGCGGGATGGGTCTCTAAAGGCGGATCGGCGGGCGGATCGGCGGGGCGCGGTGGGGAGGAAAAAGGTGCGGCAGGCGGCGAGGCGTATGGAATGGTAGATGACGCAGCAACGGGAGGCGTCGAGACTGCCGGAACGATCGCGCACAGCATATCGTAAGCCGTCTGAAGTTCGATGAAGCGATCGTGAGCGCTGGCATGGTCGTTCAGGTCGGGATGCCAGCAGCGGGCGAGGCGTCGATAGGCAGCTTTGACGTCTGTTAGGGTGGCTCCTCGATCGAGTTCGAGCAGTCGGTAGCAATCTCCGACGTTCATAAACGGCGTTCAACGGTATTCAGTGGATGGCAACTCAGGTTTCTACAAACACTGATGAATAACAGATAAAACAATAGAGGCGCTATTGACAACGCCTCTAAAGGATTTAGGTCACGGATTGAAGCGATCGAGACTCGATCTAAATCCCTACGCTTCGAGTTCGCGATCTTCGAGGACTTTATCGATCAAACCGTATTCCAGTGCTTCCTGGGGCGACATGAAGTAATCGCGATCCATATCCTTCTCAATCTTTTCCAACGGCTTACCGGTGTTATCCGCATAGATTTGATTAAGCTGGCGACGAACCCGCAGAATTTCCGTCGCTTCGATTTGAATATCGCTGGCCTGACCGCGTGCGCCGCCGGATGGCTGGTGAATCATGATCCGCGAGTGGGGCAGCGCTAGCCGCTTGCCGGGAGTTCCCGCCGCGAGCAGGAACGATCCCATCGACGCGGCGAGACCGACGCAAATCGTCACCACATCAGCCTTGATATGCTGCATCGTGTCATAGATCGCCATCCCCGCCGTGACCATACCGCCGGGAGAGTTGATGTAGATCATGATGTCTTTGTCGGCATCTTCCGAAGCCAGATACAGCATGATCGCGATCACTTCGTTCGCCAGTTCGTCATCGATTTCGCGACCGATGAAAATGATGCGCTCGCGGTAGAGACGATCGTAAATGTTAATCCACTGCGTGTAGGTATCCCCAGGCATCTGGTAGGGGACTTTTGGTACTCCAATCGGCATGGTTTTGGCTTCCTGTGATAGCTAATAATTGAGCGACGGGTTGGCGACGAGATCTAGGGACTGTCATCAATTAGATTTCTAGCGCTTGCCCAGTCAGGGTTACAGCCCCTAGTTTTTACTGGGTTGGGCGTTCAACAGCTTACCCGATAAGGGTTATACGATTAATTGATGACACGCCCTAAGACGATCGAGCATTCGAGAAAGATCAACCGAGTTCGGCAAAGCTAGACACTCGCCAGAGGTTTTTCTTCGCGGCTGCTGGTCAGAATTTTATCGATCAGGCCGTATTCCACCGCTTGATCGGGCGTCATATACAGCAGGCGATCCATATCCTTGGCAAGCTTTTCGGGGGTTTGCCCGGAGCAGCGGGAGAGGATTTCCAGCATCGATGTCTTATTGGCGATCACTTCCTTGGCGCGAATCTGGATGTCCGTCGCCTGACCCTGGGCGAAGCTCTTCGGCTGTTGCAGCACGATACTGGCGTGGGGCAAGCTGGCGCGACAGCCTTTCGTGCCGGACGCGAGCAGCATGGCCGCAGTTCCCATCGCGGTTCCGAGGCAAATCGTATGCACGGGCGGCTTGATGTAGCGCAGCGTATCGCAGATGGCGAAAGCTTCGGTTTCAAAGCCGATCGGGTTACCGCCATAGTCGGACGTACCGGTGGAATTGATGTAAATCTTGATCGGTTTATCGGGATCGTCGTACTGCAAGAACAGCAGTTGCGCGATGATTAGCTCGGTCACCTGGGGGACGAGCGGCAAACCGAGATAGACAATGCGCTCTTTGAGCAGCATCGAGGGGAGATCCGGCGGCGGCGTCCGGTTTTGGGGCGCACCGTAGTAGGGAGACTGAACAGCTTGAATCGGTAGCTTCATTTCGCTTCGCTTCTGAGAAATCGCAATGGACAGCGTCGCCTTCGTATGACAATTTCGCCCCACCTCCAAAGGGGTTTAACCAGAGGGTTGAGGTGCTGTGACAGCGAGACACAGGCGATCGGATGCGACAGACACCGCTGTCTGCCTCAAGATATCTTAACGTGCTTGGGATCGATGTGTTGGGGCGGGCGAGGACGGGTGGGGGGACGGTGTTCGGGGTTGACGCGATCGCGCGTAATCCACCCCGATTGACCCGCCGAAACGATCATCACCGGCTTTCCGGCGAGTCGATCCTCGCTCTACCATGATGCGTAACCCTCAACCTCTGCCCCATCGTGACGGCTTCTAGCTTTAATTTGCTTCAGCATGGGTATCCCGTCGCGCCACTGGAGGATATCCCCGTTATTTTGTCGATTACCGTCATCTCGATCACTAGGATTTACCCATCATGCGACGCTTTTTTGACGCTCAAGACCGACTCCCCGCTCGACCCGAAACTCGCCAGATAAAGGCATTACTCGCCCGATTCGCCGCTCAATTCAGCCTACTGAGCCTCTTACTAACGCTGACCGCTTGTAATGGAGTTGAGCCATCCTCTTCCTCTAAAACCGGCTCCCAAGCGGCAGACACTGAGGTTTCGAGTGTTTCCAGCGAGGAAACGGAAACATCCTCCGCCAGCGATCGCGCCAATGGTTCGATCGCCTCCGCCTCGGATTTCGTACCCGATCGTCCGATTTCGCTGGCCATCCCGATCGACTGTCAGCTCGGGGATGACTGCTTTGTCCTGCTCTACCCCGATACCGATCCCGGTAGCGGCATTCGCGACTACGGCTGCGGCCAACAAACCTACGACACCCACAAAGGAACCGATTTCGCCGTTCCGAGTCTCGCCGATCTCGATCCCGGCGTTAACGTTCTCGCCTCCGCCGACGGTACGGTTTTGCGCCTACGCGATGGCGTTCCCGATCGCCGGTTACGCACGACCGCAGAGATCGACGCGATCGCCGAACAGGGCATCGAGTGCGGCAATGGCATCGTGATTGATCATGGTGACGGCTGGACGGGGCAATATTGCCACCTGGAACAGGGCAGCGTTGCCGTGCGCCAGGGCGATCGCGTCCAGCGTGGTGATGTCATCGGACGGGTTGGCGTCTCGGGAAAAACCACCTTTCCCCACGTGCATTTAACGTTGCGCTACAACGATGAAGTGATTGATCCCTATTCCGGGCAACCGGCGGCGGCGGGCTGCAATGTCGATCGTCAGCCACTCTGGAGCGAGGCGCAAGACTATACACCGTCGGGGATTGTGCGAATCGGCTTTTCCGATCAGCCACCGACGATCGATGGGCTTTGGGACGGCGAATTCACCGCGCCACAGATCGATACCAATGCCGAAGTGGTGCTGTTTTGGGCGCACTACTACGGCGCTCAAGCGGGCGATGTTGAGCGCTATCGCTTGGTGGACGCGGCGGGTCGGGTGGTGACGGAATATGAGCAGGAGATTAAGTCGGGTCAGGTCAACGGCATGAGCTACGTCGGGAAGCGCAACACACCGCAAAATCCGATCGTGCCGGGGATTTGGCGCGGTGAATATAGCCTGGTGCGTGATGGTCAAACGATCGCCAGTGAGCAGACGGAAATCAACGTGCGATCGGCCAATTAGCCGGTTAACCAATTCACGTGAGTCGGGGTTAACATCGCTGACGACGCGCTTCAAATAGCAACAGCGACGCCGCGATCGCAGCATTCAGCGACTCAACCCCCGCCTCGATCGGAATACTCACGCTCGTATCCGCCGCCGCCGCCAACGCCGGATCAAGCCCCGCCCCTTCACTGCCCAACAAAATCAACGACGGTTGCCGCCAATCGTAATCCCAGTAGGTTTGCTCGGCCTGCATCTGCGTCGCCACCACCCGAATTCCCGTCGCTTTCGCCGTCGCGATCGTCTCGCTCAAATCCTGCCCCGTCGCCATCGGCAAGCGAAACCACGCGCCCGCCGAAGCGCGAAGCACTTTCGGATTATCGAGATCGACGCAATTTTGACTCAGCCACAGACCCGCAGCGCCCGCGCCCACCGCCGATCGCAAAATCGTCCCCAGGTTGCCGGGATCTTGGAGGGTATCGAGGGCGAGGCCGATGCCGTCGAAGGGCAAGGCAGGGGGAAGATTGCCCGATCGCGGTGCGGTGGCGATGATGCCGTCGGGGTTGTTCGTCGTTGCGATCGAGGCAAGGGCGACATCGTTAACCCACTCGAAGCGATCGGCGTATTGACTGAGGCGATCGGCCAATTCTGGATAGCGATCGCCCCAGGCTTCCGTCACACAAACGGTATCGAGCGGATAATTGGCGCGATGGGCTTCTTCGATCGTGTGGGTTCCTTCCAGCAACAGGCGATCGGTTTGGTGGCGATACTTGGCTTTTTGGAGTTTGCGCAGGTCTTTGATCAGCGGGTTTTGCAGGCTGGTGAGCATGGAGGGTAATGACGGGGTGATGGTGGAATAACTGAAAAAACGGGTTTGATACCAAATCCGGTTGAGTGAGTAGCACAATTACGTTGATCGTTTTTAGTGCCAAACCGCACTATTCGCTTCGCGAAGGCTATGCCAACGACTCCGCTCAGTGCTCGTCGAAAACCGCTACTTTGTAGACCAAATTTGGTTTGAGAAATCGCGCGATCGCCTAAATCCCGTGGCTTTTGCCGATGACCCAATGGCGACGAAAGAACCGCGCCAGGGACGACTCTGACAGCGAGAGATAAATTGGGCGACCGTGGGGGCAGGTGTGCGGATTGCGGGTACGCTGCCAGTCATTGAGCAGGGTTTGCATCTGTGGCAGGGTCAGCGGTGTGCCGTTCCGAATTGCGCTGCGGCAAGCTGTGGACACGATCGCCGCTTCCAGATCGCCCTGACTCAGTTCGATAATCGCACCCGGCAGGTCAAGCACACCGCGATCGGGTAATGTCTGATCCGAAGCTGCGGGCGATTCCTTGCGATCGGCGCGATCGGCGCAATCTGATCGATCGGCGCGATACCAATCCTGCAACAGCGCGGGAATCTGCCGCACCGCCCACGATGTATCGCCAAAGGCTTCCGTTTCAATCCCGATCGCGCGTAAATTTTCCACCTGATGCGGGCGCAGACCTTCCACGATCGCCGGTGGCTCCAGATCCACCAGCCGCCAGCGATTGCGTAACTGCTCGTAGAGGACGCGCTCATGGGCGATGTGCTGCTCGATTAGCCAGAGGCCGCTGTCATGCTCCGCGACGATGTAGGTGTTGTTGACTTGGCTCGTGGCGCGGAGTGCGTTGGGGAGCGGGGATATGGATCGTTCTGGCGTATTGGCTGGAGAGTTGGGAGAGTTTGAGGAGGCTGGAGATGTTGCAGCATCAATCGGGTAAGGCTGCGCGGTATAGGGCTGCGCGGCTTCAGCGACCGAGAGTAAGGTTTTGACACGATCGGGCGCGATCGACTCCAGCCGGTCATTGAACTGATAAGCGTTCGCGATCGCCGTTTCAAGCTGAAGCTGTAGGCGATCCAGATCGCGGAGATAAATCTCCGTTTTGGCCGGATTGCGATTCCAATCCAGCCGATCGGGCGGTAACTGTAAATGAACAAAACACACTGGGTAACGACGACGCGGCAAAGTGCGAGCCGTGGCGCGAAGGATGCTTTGTTCGAGATCGGGCTGATGAATGATCCGGCCATTCACCCCTAGATAAATCCAGTCGGGGCGGCGACGATGGCAGCGATCGGGCAAGCCGAGGACAAGCTTGATCGCGATCTGGGGATCAGAATCGGGCGCGATCGCTGGGATCATTTCGGCATACTCCGTCAGATCATCACGGCGCACGGTTGGGCTAAACTGCGCCAAAATCGCCGCCGCTGTATCGCCCGCCGCGATCGCCAACCACGGGCGATCGTTCCATAACACTTGCCAGGTCACCGATGGATGACACAGCGCAATTTTTTCGATCGTATGACGCACCCAAGTGCGCTGCTGTATCAAGCTGGGCAAAGCATCACGCCGCCCCGGCAGATCCGCAAATAAATTTTGTACCGAAACGATCGTACCGGGCGCAATTGCGATCGTCTGTTGACGAGCGGGCTGTCCATCCTGATCAAAATAAATGTGCAAGCCGTCCATACTGGCAGACTGCGAACAAATATCGAGACATCCCAAACAGGCCAAACTATAGAGCGCCTCTCCCCGGAATCCGAGCGTCGCGATCTGTCGGAGATCCTCGCGATCGCGAATTTTGCTCGTCGTGTGGGGACGTGCCGCCTGCGCCAGCTCGATCGGCGTCATCCCCGCGCCATTGTCCGTCACGCACACATCCCAGCGATCCGCCCACAGCGCCACCGTGATCCGCGTTGCTCCCGCATCGATCGCATTTTCCGCCAGCTCCCGAACCGCCGCCGCCAGCGAATCGATCGTCTCCCCCGCCGCGATCGCCCGCACCACCTCGATCGGCAACGCGCGGATTGCTCGATTTTCCGGTTCAGGATCGGTCATTGGCGAGGAAAACAGTGGCATAGATTAGGACGATTGAGTCGGCTCAGTGCCGGTGCAAGATGAATATTGAAACTGTCTATTTGGGATGATCACGGCCTGTCGTGGCTTTAAATCAGCGTAAACCAGTCACAATTGGAGTCCCTGGTTATTTGAGAATAGTTCTAGACCGCGTATTTCAGAGCCTCTTCTGATCGATACTGTCGGCCTGGAATTCCTCTCTAACGACCGACTTTAATGATTAGCGATCGCGCCTGAGCTATCGTAAATTCCTATACATCTTGCAATTTAGAAACCTCTGCTTTAGTCTCATGTAAGTTCGGCATTCCCGTACAAACATCCATTTTGACTGTATTGGTAAAGCCTTTCCGCACCTTAGCGGAGCGCTTCGCCCCTCTACATGCCCTCATTTAGCTAAGGTATCGATATGAGTTCTGAGATGAACCCCACTCAAGAAATCCAGGCCACACCGACGGATACACCCCCCGAAATGCTTTCGAGCACTGAAGGCGACAGCGCAATCTCCCAAATGAGTTCCGACGATCAGCTTAAAGAAGTGAAAGCTCAAATTTTGTCGGTTCTGTCGGATTTGTTCACCTACGTCGGCGACTTTTTTGCTGAGTACAAAAAGCCTCTAATCAACGTAGGTCTCGTAGTTAGTGCCCTGATTGCCATCTATCTCGTGGCGGCGATCGTTGATGCCATCAACGATATTCCCCTATTGTCGCCCCTCTTTGAGCTGGTCGGTATTGGTTACACCGGCTGGTTTATCTTCCGCTATTTGCTAACGGCAGAAAACCGTTTGGAATTCTCAAAAATGGTCGGTAGCTTCACCGACAAAGTCACGGGTAAAAAATAGAACGGGGCAGCCGCAGGGATTAGCGCACGCTATCCATCACGTGCGCTCAACCTCAAGACATAGCTGCTTTCATGAGGCTGTGATGCTTCCACGCTTTGGTATCTAACGATATCAGTCGCATCTATCCATCCTTGACGGGGCAGCTATAACAATAATTTTGATCATCCCTTGAGGTTGAAAATGAGCTTCGATTTTTTAGTTCGATAAACTGAGCGTTATAATTAAAATTACTTAGCTCCTCAGACCTCAAATGAAAGCGTGATCAAAAAAAGCACCGGATTTAATTCGGTGCTTTTTTTGATGAAATCACGATCGCTTTTTCGTCCTATAGGCTGTTTTTTCGATACCATTTATTCATATACATGTTGAGATCTGCGATCCGCAGTGCTTCCAAAATGCCGCCGATCGGATCGCGCATCGCCATGCCGATCGACACATCAATCTTCGCGCTAGCAAACGTTTCACGGAGACGATCGAGCAAATCGATCGAACTTTCACGGGCACAGTCGATCGCCAACACTCCAAACTCATCGCCTCCAAGACGGGCGATTAAGTCACATTTTCGGACTGCTGTTTCAAAACATTGCGCTGCCTGTTTAATCAAGAGATCTCCCTGTGCATGACCTTGCGTGTCGTTAATATGTTTGAGACCGTCGAGATCAGCAATGAAAACACAGTAGGGCGTGCCATAACGGCGAGCGCGAGCCTCTTCGAGTTCGATCGCCTTCTCCCACGCCCGCCGGTTACATAAACCCGTGAGTTGATCCGTCATGCAGTCCGTGCGCATCAGTTCGATCAAGCGCGACTGCTCCAGGGCGGCTAAGTCCGCCGCAAGAATTGATCCGAGTAGCTGGGCGAGTAGCTGGGCGAGTAGCTCGACAAGAGGAAGCTCGGCATGTAATGCCGACGTCTGAGGCTCTGGATCAATACGGCGATTTAATTCGCCAAGACGTAGCGCTAAGATTGAACTGGAACTTGGCCAGAACAAACGTAAGCCTTAGATTAAAAGACCTTTAAATAACCCAAAATTCACGTTGACTGGCCTAGAAAAGCCAATACGCTGATATTCTCTAGAAATTCAAATCTGACAATAGACGTCTCAAGTTTATGCATCAGTGTCGTCCTCACAGATTCCGAGAACCTTAAACACCTGTCGCTGCTCAAAGACATCTAGCAGATCTCCCCGAAGTTTGAAGTGATCCGCTTCCTGGCGTAGAATTTCAAACGATTTTGCAAGGGACATGCTTTTTTTATAAGGCCGATCGCCTGCCGTTAACGCATCAAAAACATCGCAAATCGACATCATTTGGGTTTGGAGGGGGATTTGCTCCTGTTTGAGACCGCGCGGATAGCCCGTGCCGTCCAGCTTTTCGTGATGGGCGTAGGCAATTTCGGGGATTGCCGCGAGATCCGGCGTCCAAGGAATTCGCTGTAAAAACTGGAAGGAGTGGGTCACGTGGGACTCGATCGCGCGTCGCTCGGCTTCGGTCAGGTTGCCCCGAGTAATCAGTAAATTCTCTAAGTCATCCTCGCTCAACAAGGGAGTTTCCGTGCCGTCGAGATCGCGATAGCAATAGACGCTCATGGCTTTGAGTTGGGCGATCGCGTCCTCTCCCAAAAGTTGTGGCCGATTGGCGTCCGTGACGGTTTCCCAATAGGTTTCAAGCATCGCTAGGTCATGGCTGAGCTGCTGATCGATCGTCTTGAGGTTGGCACAGTGGGGGCATTCCTCTCCTGCGGGATGATCGGCAATGTGGTGGGGATGCTCGACCAGGTGACGGTATTTTTTCTGAGCGCATTCCAGCTCAAGGGTACGCCGAGCCACGCCAAAACGTTGGCGCAGGACTTCTAGGCGATCGGGGTGCAGCTTCTGGCGCTTCACGAGAATGGCCTCGGGGACACCGATTTTCCCGAAGTCATGCAGCAAGGAGGCGTAGCGAATTTCCTTGAGCTGTTGACGACTGAAATGGGTATCGCGCAGGATACCGCGCTTAACGCTTGAGACCTCCTCCGCCAAGCGAACTGTGAGCGTGGAAACCCGTTCAGAGTGACCCGATGTGCTGGGGTCTCGTGCTTCAATGACGCTGATCGACGAGGTGACGAAACCTTCAAATAGATTTTCAATATCTTCCAGCAGGTTTTGCCGCTCGATCGATAACCCCGCTTGACTGGCCAGCAACAACGAAATTCGCTCTTCTTGCTGTGAATACGACAGAGTCTCATCTAGGAGATTCTCCGGCGTTAAAATGGTCTCGGCATTTTTCTTGCGGTTGATTAACTGCAACACACCCAGAGTTCCACCTTTTCGATCTTGCATTGGCAAGACCAAAACGGATTTTGTGTAGTAGCCAATATCGAGATCAAAATTACGATTCAGGCGATAGGGAACGTCCGGCGGTGACTCATAGGCGTCGGTGAGATTGAGCGTTTCACCGGTAATCGCCACATACCCCGCTAGGCTATCGCGCGTTAGCGGAATAGCGAACTCTTCAAAGGAAATATCCGGACGCGAGGCATTTTGAGCGGTTTTGAACAGCAGCTTATCAAAGCCATCACTGCGATCGACCAGATAAATACTGCCTGCATCGCTCTTGGTAATAGCGCGACTTTTCGTCAAAATCAGATCTAGCAACTCTTCGAGATCAAAGCTGCCAGATAGTGCAGCCGCAACCTCAAGGAATTGTTCGAGCGGCTCGATCGAAGGCTCGGTGGGTATCTCTAATCGATCAACCATAAGATCAAAACTAAACCTGATAAAGAAAGTTAACCCAGTTAACCCGACTAACCGGGCAGTTTAATCTCGGAGATCACCTTGGCAAGCGAAACATCTTTGGCCGTTAGACCACCTGCATCATGGCTCGTTAGCTGAACGGTGACCTTATTGTAGGAAATACTGATGTCGGGGTGATGTGCTGCCCGCTCAGCAGGTTCTACGAGGCGGTTAACAAAATCGATCGCAGCGACAAAATCGTTGAAAACAAACTGACGCTCAAGGAGATTGTCAACCACAACCCATTCCGGCATAACGGAAAGCTGCTTCTGAATTTCAGCGAGACTGAGAATTGCCATAGGGAGTTAAAAAATAGGAGGAGGCAGGTGGACACTGTGGCTCTAGGCTAAACCATAATGAATCGCCTATCAGCATAATCACGCAATACAAAATGTAATGTTTTGAAACGGAGCTATTTTAAGCGTGTACTTCGTTTTGACACGAATGGCTGTTACCGCCGTTCATTTCGTCGATCGTCTGTGGTTGTTCGCCGGGACTAGCCAAAGAAACGTTATAAAAGCAATCATTATCCTACGGCGATCGCTGACGAGTCGTTTCAATAAGCTGTATTTTCCTACAAACTATCCGCCCCCACAAACAACGTTAGAAAACGTTGGCTTGCAGGGGCGGTCTAGCGGATTTCTCAATTGGAACCTGACTGCCGGAAGGAACTCACAGGAGTCTAGGTTCGCAGAGATTTCATCTTAGAGATGGAATGAGTCATGCGACTCTAGGCAATTCCTAGAGAACGGCTCCGGCGCACAGCCGGTATGCTCCAAAATCGAAACCCATAATGTTACTACTGTCTTGCATGAGCACCACCTCCAATTCGTGAAACAACATCTAAGCGCGGTTTGTGTTCCACAAAGGGAACGGCGGCTTAGCTGCCCGTAAGATAACACAGAAAAACGAGAGCGATCGCCAAGCAAACAGACCTCAAGCCTCAAAAAAGGAGATCTACGAGATGGCATCCCCTGTTTTGGCGCGTTAAGCTCTTGTCACATTACTGCGTTCGCCTAAGCAGGACTTTCTAACCTACTTTGCGTAAGTCCTACTCAGTTGTTATCTCTGGCTCCAACCTGTGAGAACAGCCCTAACCTTCGAGAACCGCCAAAACACGCTGCAACACTCCTTCATAGGCATCCGCAACATTACCGAGATCTTGCCGAAAACGATCTTTGTCCATCACGCGACGCTCTGGATCTGTCTCCCGGCTATCCCACAGGCGACAGGTATCGGGGCTAATTTCATCAGCGAGAACAATCGACCCCGATCGCTCTCGTCCAAACTCAAGCTTAAAATCCACCAACGTGAGATCGCAGCTCGCAAAAAACTCACGCAAAATGCCGTTGATCGTCAACGCCATCGATCGCAAAATCTCGACGTCCTCGTCACTCGCAACCTTCAGTAAACGCAGGCGATCGGGCGTCAATAACGGATCACCGAGATCATCATCCTTATAGAAAAACTCCACCAACGGCGGATCAATCACCGTCCCCAACGCAACGCCAGTTTGCTTACACAAACTGCCCGCAGCAATATTGCGTACAACCACCTCTAGCGGAATAATCTCGACCGTCTTCACACGCATCCAGTCAGCGGCAGGACTATCAATCCAGTGGGTCGCAACCCCTCGGCTTTCCAGCAGTTGAAACAAATGCGTCGAGAGAGTGCAGTTAATCTCGCCCTTGCGAGCGATCGATCCACGCTTGAGCGCGTTAAAAGCCGTGGCGTCATCCTTAAAAAAAGAGAGCAACACGTCCGGATCGCCCGTTGGGTAAAGCACTTTGGCTTTACCCTCGTAGAGCTTTTCCGGTAAAGGATCGGGCAAAAAATTGGCTTGGGTTACAGATAAATGTTCTGACACGATCGATAGGCGCTCGTAGCGCGGACGGAACGGAGGTAAGAGCCATACTGACATCGCAACTTCCGATGCGTCTAGATCGGCCATAAAAAACGCGCCGAGCCTAACTCCACAGAATCTTGTGCTTAAGAGACCCCGCGCCTCGGTATACAGTCCGAGAGTGAATACTTACGTATGTACAAAAGAGATACACCTCAGACTAGATCATATAAAAACACAGCCAGGATTGACCGTATTTTCACGAGTCTGACTCACTTTTATGAAGTTTGTATGAAACGATGGTTTTGACTATGCCCATTTTGGGCATTTCAACGTATTGTCATTACCGAAGGAAGTCTGTTCAGACAAAGGAAAGCGATTTCATCCTGAGTGGATTCAAGCATAAAGAAAAATATTTTCGTTAAAATACTCAGCGCAAATCCATACGAAATAGCTTGGAACTGGTCGCAGGTCTTGCTGGACGATTAATCTTTAAGCTTTTTAATCTCTCTTTTGGAGGGATCACTACCATTTCAGGCATTGCTGATGAATAAGATGCTCGTAAGCCTATCAGCTTTGATAGACAAGGCTTCCGGGCACAGATTCATCTTCCCTCAAACCCGCAACGCTCCATTTCAAATTTGATCAATATTTAGCTGTGTTTAGCTAATATTATGACTTTGATTATATTTCTTTGCTTAAATAATGAATGAATTCCCATCGCAAAAACATGACTTAAGTAGGACAATAGAATAAAAGTGACTTAAACCGCGTAACTCAAGCATCCTAGTTGTAAACAAGCTAGAAGCTTGTATTACGCATAGTGTCCATTAACTGCCTTAACCGACTTAGAATCTTTTGCAACGTATAGCATCCATTAATTTACTGAGGCTACTTAATCGCAGTCTAGCTATCATAGGAAATAGCAATGCTTTCTCAGATCTTACTTGACGACCTTTTTAGCTATATCTATGCACTCTCAAGAGTGAGCAGTTGCAATATCCATCACGGTTCAATGTGTTTGTGAATTTGAGCGCCGATCGTTACTTTAGATAGCCATTCCGATCCCATTATTTTAGCTAGCTTGCAGCCATCATGTCTCCGCATAACTACCAGCCGATCGAAATCGATATTCACCAAGCCCTAATTCCCCATATCTCAGTCACACCAGACTTATTATTAGCCGAAGCCACCCTCATTATGAGTCGAGCACGTGGCCAATCGTGTACTCGGATTCAAGCCGAAAATATATCTAAGATAATAACCCTGCAAGATGAGCCATCAAGCTGCGTCTTGATTGTGGAAGAAAAGGGCTATCTTGTCGGGATTTTAACCGAGCATGATTTTGTCAGGTTTGCGGCTCAACAGTTGGATTTAACAGAGGCGACCGTCGGTGATGTGATGACCTCAAATCCGATCGTCTTGAAGCATGAAGAGTTAACGGATCTCTTTTTTGCTTACAACTTAATGCGTCGGCATAATATCAGGCATTTACCCGTTATTGATGATCTGAATCGTCCGGTCGGTGTGGTGTCAATGTCAAGTTTGCGGCAAACCCTAAATCTGACGTATTTTCTCAGATTTCGCCGTATTTCGGAGGTGATGAACTATACGCCGATCGTGGTCACGCCAGATATCAAAATTATCAATGCTGCACAGATGATGGAGCGCCATCAGGTTAGTTCTGTTATTGTGATCGACGATCAATCTGTGGGGCTTTATCCGATCGGGCTCGTGACAGAGCGTGACATTGTACAATTGCAATCATTAGGTCTCGATCTGCAAACCCTAACGGTTGTAGATGTTATGAGTACTCCGCTATTTTGCTTGTCTCCTGAAACGTCTCTTGCCGAAGCGCAGCTACAAATGGAGGCTCGCCGCATACGTCGTATTCCGATTATTGATCAGGAAGGAGAACTGGTCGGGATTCTGAGTCAGAGTAACTTGGCTCAAATTCTTGATCCGATGGAAGTGTACGGTATCGTCGAAATTTTACATCATCGAGTCAGTCAGTTAGAGCTTGCTCGTTTACAGTTACTTCAAAATCAAGAAAATAATCTTGCAAAAGGTCTTCGCTTTAATGAATTTGAACTGTATTATCAGCCACAATATAATCTTAATAAAGCTGGAGATTTACATGGTTTAGAAGCGCTGATTCGCTGGAAACATCCACATCGTGGCTACATTTTACCCAATGAGTTTTTACCCTTAGCTGAATCGACCGGATTTATTATTAAACTGGGTGAGTGGATTATACGACAAGCCTGTCTACAAATGGTGAGTTGGAAACAGCAAGAAAGTGCTACATTTGTGCCGCCGAATTATCTTTCTATTAATGTTTCGAGCAGTCAGCTTGATGTTGATGATTTTGTCAATACCTTTGAGAAAGTGCTGGCCGAAACGGGCTGTCGGGCGGAGTGGATCGCGATCGAGCTAACAGAAAGCACGCTGGTGAGCGATGTGGGGGCAACGGTTTCGATTTTTCAGCGTTTGCGTCAGCTTGGTACACGAGTTGCGATCGATGATTTTGGTTCGGGTTATGCCTCTTTGGGCTATGTGCAGCATTTTCCCTTTGATATTTTGAAGATTGATCGCGATTTTATCCAAGGCATTGATCTCCACACGAAAACAGCCACGATCGCCAGTTCAATTATTCAAATGGCGCATCGCCTAGAGCTGTGTGTGATTGCTGAAGGTGTCGAAACCGAGGCCGAACGAGACTTTTTAATGCAATGCAATTGTGATGTAGCGCAGGGTTTTTTGTATGGCAAACCGGAGCCACCGGAGGATGTGATTCGCCATTTTTTGCACTCATCACAGGTGGCTTAGAGCGTGTCATCAATTAATCACAAAACCCTTATCGGGTAAGCGTTTAAACGCCCGACTCAACAAAAAAGTTAGGGGCTGTAACCCTTATAACACTTATTGGGTAAGCGCTAGAAATTTAATGGATGACAGCCCCTAATTGACCTCATCTATTGGGTTTGAAGTGGAGGAGTCTGGGTCAAGCGTTAGGGATAGCTGAGATTTTTGGGCGGGGGCGATCGGTGGCGTGTAGCCGAGATGTCGCCATGCGGACGGGGTCGCAACTCGCCCGCGATGGGTGCGAGCTAGATAGCCGATTTGGAGTAAATAGGGTTCGTAGACCTCCTCGATCGTCTGGGCATCTTCACCCGTCGCAGCGGCGAGGGTTTCGAGACCGACGGGGCCACCGTTGAACTGTTCGATCGCCATCGAGAGCAGGCGGCGATCAGTCCAGTCCAGCCCCATCGGATCAACCTCGAACAGCTCCAAGGCCGTTCGCGCAATCTCTAGCGTAATCGTGCCGTCCACCTTAACTTGGCTGTAATCGCGGACGCGCTTGAGTAGGCGGTTGGCGATGCGGGGTGTGCCGCGCGATCGGCGGGCGATTTCGGCGGAACCGTCAGCATCGATCGGCGTTTCGAGTAAGGCCGCCGTGCGTGTAACGATCGCCGTCAGTTCATCGACTTCATAAAACCGCAAGCGCTGCACCAGCCCAAACCGGGCGCGAAGCGGAGCCGTCAGCGATCCGGCCTTGGTGGTCGCGCCGACGAGGGTAAACGGTTCGAGGGCAATGCTACGGGTGCGGGCGCTGGAACCTTTGCCGATCGTCACGTCGATACGGCGGTCTTCCATGGCGGGGTAGAGGATTTCTTCGGCGACGCGGTTGAGGCGGTGAATTTCGTCGATGAAGAGAATGTCGCCCGGTTGCAGATTGACGAGCAGGCCGACGATATCGCGTGGGCGTTCCAGGGCGGGGGCGGTGGTGATTTTGCAGCCGACGTTCATTTCGGTGGCGAGGATCAGCGCCATGGTGGTTTTACCGAGTCCGGGGGGGCCGTAGAGCAGGATGTGATCGAGGGATTCGCTGCGTGCTTTGGCGGCGCCGATCGCGATTTCGAGGACGGCTTTGAGGTCTTTTTGGCCGGTGTAGTCGGCGAGGGATTGGGGGCGGAGGGTTTCGTCGGGCTGGGCGGGGTCGCGATCGGCGTCGGTTTCGCTGGCGGTGAGGAGGGTGGGGTCGGCCTGTGGATCGGTGGTGGTGGTGGCAGCGGCGGTGGCGGGGCGATCATTACGATCGTCGGAAGGATTGCTGGGTTTTGACGAGACGATAGCCATAGCGAGGGGGGAGGCAAGAAAATTCATCGAGGTCAATCAGCCAGCCCATTATCTCAGAAGTCGGAGTTTTCAAAAAATTCGACTTCTCACCGTAAAGCGAGCTTAACCAAAGTTGCGCCAAAAATCCGGTTTCTCATCCAAACTCGATCGCCTCATACAAATCCGCTAGCGCAATCTCCACCTCCACCGATTGCAACGTTACCCCCTGCTCCAAACCCCGAGACTCCGCAAACAACCACTCCGATTCCGACTGCTTCACGTACTGCTCCACCAACGGCTGATCCTGCGCAATCAAGACATATTCCTGCACCGTCGGTATCGTCCGATAGGCCGCGAACTTTTCGCCGCGATCGTAACCCTCCGTCGAAGCCGACAACACCTCCACCAGCACGATCGGATTCATCACCGTATCCTTACGATTCGGCATGAGTTCCGCAGGGCGCGGCGTCACCATTACGTCTGGATAGGTGTAGATGTTGCGATCGGGAATCCAAAGCCGCTGATCGGTCACAAAAACGCTGTAAGGCTTGCCTCGCAGTGCAAACCACAGCAGAGCATTGAGTGCGCTGATTAGTTGATTATGAGCCAAAGTCCCATGATCGTGAGCTGGAGTCCCACCGGTCATCGGAATAATTTCTCCATTGCGATACTCGTTGCGCGTGTCGGACTGAACCTCAGCGGCGAGATAATCCTCCGCTGTGCATTGCTTGGGTTGGGTGGCCGCTATCGTCATGACATTCTCCGTTAGGCGCTGCTCGATCAGTCTCGATCGCCGTTCCTCATCATCTTGGCAAATTCCGAGCGGAACTGTTTTATCCCAGAAGTTATCCCAGAAGTCGGAGTTTTCAAAAAACTCCGACTTCTCACAGAACCTAACCGGCGAACGACACCTGGAGCGTATTCGGTTTGCCCAGGTTGCCGACGATCGTCACGCCGCGATCGTTCGCGTGGAGGTGACGCAGGATTTTATAAATCGCCTCGATTTCGTCCGGTTGTTCGATCGCGATCGCTACCTCCTCCAACGTCAACGGCTTCGTCGCCGCCTTGAGCGCAGTTGTGATCTGGGTTTGCAGCTCCAACACCGCCGCCGCCGCTTTTTTACCCGCTTCGACGCCCGGTTGGTGGTAGGCGTTGATATTGACCAGCGAGGCGTAGAGACCCACCGCTCGCTCGTACAGGGCAATCAGCGAGCCAACGGTAAAGGCATCGACTTGCTCAACCGTGAGCGTAATCGAATCCCGCTTGTTCTCAAACAGGGCGCTGCGAGTTCCTTGCAGCAAACCCGAAAGATAATCACCCGCCGTAACACCGGGTTCGACCTCTGGCGATGTGCCGTCACGATCGCTCAACACCTCAATAAACGTCGCGAAGAAATTCGGGACACCTTCCCGCAGTTGTTGAACGTAGGCGTGTTGGTCGGTCGATCCTTTATTCCCGTAGACGGCGAGACCTTGATAGACCGTATTGCCATCGAGATCTTTTTCCTTACCGATCGACTCCATCACAAGCTGCTGTAGGTAACGGCTAAATAGCAGCAACGAGTCTTTGTAGGGCAAAATCACCATATCTTTTTCGCCCTTGCCGTTGCAGCCGTGATACCAGGCGAGCGCTAACAGTGCGGCGGGATTCTTTTCCAGTTCGGTGACGCGGGTGGCAATGTCCATCGCTTTCGCGCCGTCGAGCATGGCGCGGATGTCGATGCCCTGGAAGGCGGCGGCGGGCAGACCAACGGCGGAGAGTTCCGAGGTGCGGCCACCGACCCAGTCCAGATCGG